>DASZTW010000005.1:0-600000 GCA_035547835.1 Acidimicrobiales bacterium | reverse complement strand
GAAGCCGATCCCGGCGAGCACCTGCTGGCTGTGGCGCGCCACCGTGCGGGCCGACCGACCTGCCAGGGCCTTCGCCATGGCCGCGGTGGTGGGTGACCCATCGAGCCACGCGGCGTCGAGCACCGCGTCGGCCATCTCGATCGCGACCAACGCTTCGGCCAAGCGATGGCGCACTGCTTGGAAGCCGGCGATGGGACGGCCGAACTGGATCCGTTCGAGCGCGTGGGTGCGGGCCATCTCGAGCATCGTCCGCGACAGGCCGACCAGCTCGTGACCGATGGCAACCCGTGCGGCGGCAACGGCGTTCTCCCACGTGGCGACGTCGGTGACCGCCCCCACCTCGAGGCCCGCTGCGCTGACGCTGCACAGGCCCAGGCTCGGATCGAGGCCACTGACCCCGACCGAAGTCAACGCCGCGGTCGGGACCACCACGGCCACGTCGTGTTCGGTGGTGCGAGCCACCACCAACGCGCGGTCACGTGAGCTCGGCGCGGTGGTGGTCAGCGCGCTGGTGACCGACAGCCGGCCGTCGGTCAGCGTGCCGGGTGGCTGGCTGCTCCCAAGCGTCGGCAGCACCACGACGGTCGCGGCCGCGGCAGAGGCCCCGTCGCGGTCGGCAGCCGGGAGCGCGAGTGCGCGGGACAACACCCGGTCCAGTGCCGAGGAGGTCGCGTTCACCGCGCCTTGCACTTCGAACAGACGCGACACCGCGAGGTGCGGGTCATCCGCGAGGGCGTCGTCCCATCCGAGGTCCGCGAGCGCGGGGTCGAGATCTGCCCCCCGGTGCTGTTCGGCCGCGGCGCGGATGCTCTGGTCGAACAGCTCGACTTCGGCGTCGGAGATCATCGGTCGTCGCCCAGGTCGAGCAGCCGCCGGGCGATGATGTTGCGCTGGATCTCCGCGCTGCCGCCATAAATGCTCGCGGCGCGCGAGTACAGGTACTCGCTGCGCCACGCGCCGCTGCGGAGGTCGTCGCCGACGGTGATCTCGGTCGCGAGCGCCTCTTCGGCGAGGTCGTACACGGCCTGCTCGGCGGTGGCCACGAGCACTTTGTCGATCGACGTCTCCGGACCGAGCCGCTCGCCGTTGTGCAGCCGGTGCTGCGTGGCGCGCGAGCGGGCGCGGAACGCGAGGAGGGTCTGGGCCACCTCGCCGAGACGTGCCGGGTCGAGTGTGCCCGCGCTCGCGGTCTCGAGCAGTTGCTGGAGCCGGGTGTGCAAGTGCGAGGCGCGGTGCCACAACGCGGTGCTGCGCTCGTACGGCAACAAGTCCATTGCCACGGACCAGCCCTGGCCCTCGTGGCCCAGCGTGCGTCCGAGCGGCACGTGCACGTCGTCGTAGAAGACCTCGCAGAACTCCGGGAAGCCGTGCATGGTCTGGATCGGTCGCACGGTGATGCCGGGTGAGTCCATGTCGACGAACAGCGCGGTGATGCCCCGGTGGGCCGACTCGACGTCGCCGGTTCGGGTGAGCAGCACGCAGCGCTGTGCGTACTGGGCGAGGCTGGTCCACACCTTCTGGCCCGTGACGAGCCAGCCGTCGTCGTGGCGCACCGCCCTGCACGTCAGCGAACCCAAGTTGCTGCCCGTGCCGGGCTCGGAGAACCCCTGGCACCAGGTCTCGTCGCCTCGGAGGAGTCGGGGGACCATGACGGCGGCGAGGTCGGCCGGTGCGTAGTGGATCATGGTCGGTGCCAAGACCTCGGTCATCGAGTAGATGCCGGGCTCGACCATGCCGCGCGACGTGAGCGCTTCGCCGAGATAGGCACGCAGCAGCGGCGAGCCGCCCAGCCCGCCCACGCGCTCGGGCCAGCCGTGGCGCATCCACCCAGCGTCGAACGCGAGGCGCTTCACCGTCGACAAGTGCGCCATCTGGTCGTCGAGCGTGGCTTTGCCCTGATATGGCGGCGTCAGCTCCGCTTCGTGCTCGTCGAGCCAACGGTCGAGGGCAGGACGGAATTCGTCGAGCTCCATCGAGGGTCAGCCCGCCGACGGCGCGGGCCGGGTGGGGTCGTGCGCCCGGCCGTGATCGCGTGCGCCGCTCTTGCGCAAGAAGGTCATCGATCTCGTGTGGAGCCGCCAGCCGTCGCCGGTGCGCCGGTACGTGTCGGTGTAGTAGCCGATGCGCATGTCGTGGGTCTGTTGTTCCACGAAGCACAACGGTTGCTCGCCGCGGCCTTCGTCACCGTCGAGGTCGAGTGCGGGCGGGCCCACCATGAACAGACCCTTGGGCGCGGCGGCGACGAGCGTGGGGAAGTCGGCCAACGAGTACGTGTCGCCGAACGCCGAGTACGAGCCGTCGGGGGTGAAGACCTGCATGACCGACTCGACGTCGTCCTTGGTCATACCGACGGCGTAGCGCGCCAAGAGCTGTTGGATCTCGATGACGTCGTCGAGCGGCAGTTCCGGCGTGGCCATGACGACTGACGATAACCAAGTTCTCGGAATGCGGCAATGAGACTGGTTCGGACAGTGGGTCGTGCCTAAGGTGAGCCGGCTGGATCGCCGTCGAGGAGGGACCGGTGGGGGACGCAGACCGCCCGACACGCCAATGGCCGCTGCGCGCGGTGCCCGAGCACTTGCGCGCCCGCTACGTGGCCGAAGGCTGGTGGGACGACGACAGCCTCGGGGCCACCGTCGCCAACGGACTGGCCACGCTCGGCGCCACGCCGTTCAACGTGTTCTCCGCGGTGCGGCCGTGGCGCGGCACGTTCGCCGACATCGACCGTTCGGCCCGTGCCCTCGCCGGGTCGCTGCGGGCCCGCGGTGTGGGGCCTGGCGACGTCGTGGCGTTCCAGCTCCCCAACTGGGCCGAGGCGGGCGTGACGTTCTGGGCTGCGGCGTACCTCGGCGCCGTGGTCGTCCCCATCGTGCACTTCTACGGCGCCAAGGAAGTGGCCTACATCGTGCGGACGGTGCAACCGGAGGTGTTGATCACCGCCGACCGCTTCGGCAGCGTCGACCACCTCGAGCTCTACGGCGGGTTGTACGGCGACCGCTTCGGCGCCGACGACGGCCGCGATCATCCGACGCCGCAGTGGGTGGTCGTCGGCGACACCCCGCCCGGCGAGATTCCCGACGGCGCGACACCGTTCGCATCGTTGGCTGACCCGGACCTCGTCGACGCCGAACCGCTCGACGGTCCGCTTCCGGTCGATCCCGACAGCCCGGCGCTGGTCGCGTTCACTTCGGGCACCACGCGGGACCCCAAAGGCGTGATCCACTCGCACCGCACGATCGGTTTCGAGACCCGCCAGCTCGACCACATGTTCCCTAGAGGTGGTCCCGCCCAGATCACCGGAGCGCCCGTCGGGCACTTCATCGGGATGCTCAACGCGTTCTTGGTGCCGTTGTTGCGCGAACGGTCCGTGAACCTGATCGATGTGTGGGACCCGAGCGAAGTGCTGCGCCTGATGCGCACCGAGAGGCTCGGCGTCGGCGGTGGCGCCACGTACTTCCTCACCAGCTTGCTCGATCATCCCCACTTCACGAGCGAGCACCTGGCGATGATGCCGTTCGCCGGCCTGGGTGGTTCGAGCGTCCCCGTGCCGGTGATGGAGCGACTGGCAGCGATGGGCATCGAGGCGTTCCGCTCCTACGGCAGCACCGAGCATCCGTCGATCACTGGCTGCCTCCTCGACGAGCCAGCAGTGAAGCGCATGACCACCGATGGTTCCCCCTTGCCCGGGGTCGAGATCCGACTCGACGAGGCGGGCGAGATCTCCAGCCGGGGCCCCGACTTGTTCATGGGCTACGTCGACCCGGTCCTGACCGAGCAGGCCTTCGACGACGACGGCTGGTACCGCACTGGCGACGTCGGTGTGGTCGACGAGGACGGCTACCTCACGATCACCGACCGGGTGGCCGACGTGATCATCCGCGGCGGCGAGAACATCAGCGCGCAGGAAGTCGAGGAGTTGCTGATGGGATTGGCTGGTGTCGTCGAAGTGAGCGTGGTGGCAGCGCCTGATCCCCGACTCGGCGAGCGCGCGGCCGCCGTGTTGCGGCTCGGCACCGGTGCCGGCCGGCCGGCCATCGCCGACGTACGTGCGCACCTCGCCGCAGCCGGGCTGGCGAAGCAGAAGTGGCCCGAGTCGCTGCACGTGGTCGACGAGTTCCCGCGCACACCGTCGGGGAAGGTGCAGAAGTTCGTGTTGCGCCAACAGCTCCGCGACGGCGCCCTGGACGCATACGACGCGGCCGAGCGCATATGAGCGTTCTCTCCAGCGCGGGTCGGTAACATCGCTTTTCGAGATCGACGCTCTACTCAGAGCGGAGGAGCGATACACGTGGCGAAGGCGAGTGGGAAGTCGGCCGCCGGATCAGCTCGGACCAAGGCGGGCAAAGGCGGCGTGAGCCGTGGTGAGGCGGGGAGCTGGCGGGAGCTCGCGGTCGCCCGCTCGCTCGACTCGGCCCGCACCCGAGCCGAGAGTCGTGTGCAGCGCTTCCTCGACGCTGCGCTCGAGCTGATGGAGAGCGGGGAAAGCAACGAGTTCACCGTGCAAGAGGTGGTCGAGCGGTCGGGCCAGAGCTTGCGCAGCTTCTACCAGTACTTCGACGGCAAGTACGAACTGCTGCTCGCCTTGTTCGAAGAGTCCGTTCGCACCACGTCGGACCATCTCCGCGAGGTGGTCGACGAGGAGGACGAGCCGCTCGCGCGGGTGCACCGCTTCGTCACGGAGTACCACCGCACGTGCCGGCCGGCCAGCCGCCCGAAGAGGGGCGGGGGTACCCCGTCGCCGAACGCTCCGGTGCTGGTCGATTTCGCGCTGCAGCTCCTCACCGCCCATCCGGTGGAGGCGGCCCGCGCATTCGTCCCGCTGGTCACGTTGTTCGAGGAGATCCTCGGCGAGGCCCAGGCGTCGGGTGCGATCCGGGGCGACGTGCCCACCAAGCAGGTGGCCGGGGTCGTGCTCGAGTCGGTGATGTTCAACGCGTTCTCGTACACGATCGCCGGGGTGTCGTTGCCGTCGCGTGCGGACGACGCAGCCGAGACCCATTGGGATCTCGTGTTCCGAGGCATCGCCGCCAGCTGAAGGCGACGCCGGGGCAACCCCGTCAGACGCGGCGGGTGACCCCGCCGTCCACGCGGATGATGGCGCCGGTCGTGAAGCTCGACGCGCGGCTGGCCAAGTGCAGGGCCAGCGGCGCGATCTCCTCCGGCTCACCCATCCGGTTGAGCGGGACGAACGGCGCATCGGGACCTTCGGGCGCCCAGTCCTTGCTGAGCTGCGTGCGGAACGGACCCGGCAGGATCGCGTTCACGCGCACCTTTGGCGCATACGCGTCGGCCATTCCCACGGTCATCGCGTTGAGGCCGGCTTTCGCGCAGGCGTACGGCAACTCGACGACGCTGGCCATCAGCGAACCCACGGTGCCGACGTTGATGATCGATCCGCCGTCGTGATCGGCCATGTGGCGCGCACACAGCGCGGCGAGGCGGAACGGGCCTTTGAGGTTCACCGCCACGGTCTTGTCCCACAGCTCCTCGGTGACCGTGTCGATGTGCTCGTAGAGCGGCGACATGCCGGCGTTGTTCACCAACACGTCGACGCGGCCGAACTCGTCGATCGTCCGAGCGAACAGCGCTTCGCACTGGTCCCAATGACCGACGTGGCACTGCACCGCGAGCGCCTTGCGTCCGGTCGAGGCGGCGACTTCGCGGGCGGCCTCCTCGCACTTGTCGAACTTGCGTGACGCGATGACGACGTGAGCGCCGGCTTCGGCGAACGTTTGGACGATCGCCCGCCCGATGCCCGTGGCGCCGCCGGTCACGATCGACACCTGGTCGGTGAGGTCGTGCAGCTCCTCGAAGCGGTTCACCACCCGAGCATGGCACAGGCAACCGCATCTGGGAAGTCTTGTTCTGCTATCGAAGAACGCTATTCTTGGGGTGTCCTGCGATCAGAAGGGGAGATCGATGAGCGCTGCCGAGACCACCGACCCGACGCTCGATGCAGCGCAGCTCGCGGGCCTGGCCGCCTGGCTCGACACGACCGACCTTCCCGGCAAGGGTGCGCCGATCGAGAGCCGGTACGTGTCCGGTGGCAGCCAGAACGAGATCTACGAACTGCGACGCGGCGAGCTCCACTGCGCCATGCGCATCCCGCCGCCGACGGCTCCCGCCGATCGCGACAAGGGGATCGTCCGCGAGTGGCGCATCATCGAAGCGCTCGACGGCACCGACGTGCCGCACACCGCGGCAGTCGCGGTCTGCACCGATCCCGCAGTGCTGGGCCGCACGTTCTACTTGATGGGGTTCGTCGACGGCTGGTCACCGATGGGCCTCAAAGGGGGGCCGTGGCCGGCGCCGTTCGACACCGACACCGATGCACGCCAAGGGCTGGCGTTCGAGCTGGTCGATGCGATCGCCGAGCTCTCCAAGGTCGACTGGCAGGCACGTGGGCTCTCGGACCTGGGCCGACCCGACGGCTATCACGAGCGCCAAGTCGACCGCTGGCTGGCGTTCCTCGAACGGATCAAAGGCCGCGACATCCCCGGGCTCGACGAGGCGTCGGCCTGGCTGCGCTCCCACCGACCGCTCGACTACATCCCAGGACTCATGCACGGCGACTACCAGTTCGCCAACGTCATGTACCGCCACGGCGCGCCGGCCGAGATGGCGGCCATCGTCGACTGGGAGATGGGCACGGTCGGCGATCCGAAGCTCGACCTGGCGTGGGTGGTCGCGAGCTGGCCCGAGGAGACCGTCGAGGACGCCGACCCCGGCGGCTACGTCGACATGACCTTCATGCCGCCACGCGCTGCACTGCTCGACCGCTACGCCGAAGTGTCGGGCCGCCAGGTCGACGACATCGACTACTACCTGGTCCTCGCCAAGTGGAAGTTGGCCATCGTGCTCGAGCAGGGCTTCCAGCGAGCCACCGACGAGACCCCCGCGCTGCGGGCGTTCGGACCGATCGTGCTCGACTCGATGCGAGCCGCTGCCGACTTGGCAGCCACCACCGACTACGACCAACGCTGATGCGCGCTGCGGTGTGCCGAGCACACGGCCCGCCCGACGTGGTGCGGGTCGAGGACCTGCCGGCGCCGCCGCTCGGGCCCGGGCAGGTGCGCGTGCGGGTGCACGCCGCGGCCGTGAACTTTCCTGACGTGTTGGTGGTCGCCGACCGGTACCAGCTGACGGCCCCGTTGCCGTTCGTCCCGGGCAGCGAGCTTGCCGGGGTGGTGACCGAGGTCGCGCCCGACGTGTCGAGCGTCGACGTCGGAGCGCGCGTGGCCGGCACCGCGTTCGTCGGTGCCTTTGCCGAGGAAGCGGTGATCGGCGCGGCGGCAGTCACGGCGCTGCCGCCGTCCACGGACTTTCGTGCGGGCGCGGCTTCCGGCGTCGCGCATCGCACGGCGTTCCACGTGTTGCGCTCGGTCGCCGAACTGCGCCCCGGCGAGGAGCTCGTGGTGCTCGGCGCCGGCGGGGGAGTCGGGCTCGCGGCGGTGCAGATCGGGCGGCAGCTCGGCGCCGTGGTCACGGCCGTGGCGTCGACCGACGACAAGCTCGCCGTGGCCCGCGACTGTGGCGCGACCCGGCTCGTCAAGCACCGCGCCGCCGACTTGCGCGCGGCGCTGCGCGAGCAGCTTCCCGCAGGCACCGATGTGGTGGTCGACCCGGTGGGCGGGTCGCTGGCCGAGCCGGCTCTGCGGTCGCTGCGCCCCGGCGGGCGGTACGTGACCGTCGGCTACGCGTCGGGCGAGATCCCGCGGATCCCGCTCAACCTCGTGCTGTTGAAGGGCATCGAGATCCGCGGCTTCCAGTTCGCCGACTTCACCGCGCGCCGCCCCGAGGAGTTCGAGCGCAACGAGCAGGAGCTGCGCGCGTTGGTCGCGAGCGGGCGGGTGGCCCCGCACGTGGGAGCCGTGTTCCCGCTCTCGGAGGTGGTCGCGGCGTTGGAGCTGGTGGCCTCGGGACGAGCCATCGGCAAGGTCGTGCTCGACCTCGACACGGAGGAAGGTGGGCCATGACCACAGATCAACCTCGTCGCTGGAAGGTCGCGCAGTGGGCCACCGGCAACATCGGCTCGCGTTCGCTGCGATCGGTGATCGAGCACCCCGACCTCGACCTCGTCGGGCTCTACGTCCACAGCCCGGACAAAGTGGGGAGCGACGCGGGCGAGCTGTGCGGCACCGCCGACACCGGCGTGCTCGCCACCGACGACCCCGACGCGATCGTGGCCGGCGACGCCGACTGCGTGCTGTACATGCCGCAAGGGTGCGACGTCGATCAGATCTGCGCGCTGCTCGCGGCAGGCAAGAACGTCGTGACCACCCGCGGTGAGTTCCATCGCCCGGCGAGCATGGATCCCGACGCGCGTCGCCGGGTGGAAGCCGCCTGCACCGCCGGCGGCGCGTCGATCCACAGCACAGGGAGCAGCCCAGGCTTCATCACCGAAGCTGTGCCGCTCGTGCTGGCGTCGATCCAGCGCCGGCTCGACTTCCTCGCGGTCGACGAGTTCGCCAACTTGTCGCGGCGCGACTCACCCGAGCTGCTGTTCTCGCTGATGGGGTTCGGCCGCCCTCCGGGCGAGTTCGACCAACGTCGGGCCGACCACTTCCTCCACAGCTTCGCGCCGTCGCTTGCAGTCGTCGGCGACGCGATCGGCCTGCCGCTCGATGGTTTCGAGTCCTCCGGCTCCCTTGCTGTCGCCGCGGCGCGCACCGAGATCCTGGCCGGCGTGATCGAGGCCGGGACGGTGGCCGGGCAGCGCACGACGGTGACCGGCACGCACGGCGGCCGTCCGCTCGTGCAGTTCCGCGCCACGTGGTACTGCACGACCGACCTCGATCCGGAATGGGACGTGCAGCCGAACGGGTGGCACGTGTCGGTGCAGGGCGACACGCCGCTCGAAGTCGACTTGCGGTTCCCGGTGCCGCTCGACCAGCTCGCGGCGACCACGCCCGGCTACACCGCTCACCGGGCGGTCAACGCGGTGCCGTATGTTTGCGCGGCCGATCCCGGCATCCGCACGAGCGTCGATCTCCCGCAGATCATCCCGACGCTCGGCTGACACCCGTCGACACGAGGAGGCTGCGTGAGCCCCGAAGGCGCACCGTCGTTCCCCCGCCCACTCCCCGAGCTCACGCCTGGCGTGGAGTGGTTCTGGAAGTCGGGCGCCGACGGCGTGCTGCGCGTCCAGGGCTGCACGGACTGCGGCACGCTGGTGCACCCGCCCGTGCCGATCTGCCCGTCGTGCCGGAGCACGTCGTCCGCGCCGACACCGGTGTCCGGTCGCGCCAGCGTGGTGGGCTACACCGTCAACGCCCACATGTGGCACCCGGCGTTCGAGCCGCCGTACGTGATCGCGAACGTGGCCTTGGAGGAGGACCCCAGCGTCCGACTGACCACGAACATCGTCGGCTGCGACCCCGCCGACGTGCACATCGGCCAGCAGGTGGCCGTGCGTCTCGAGGAGCACGGCGACGTGTGGTTGGCGCTGTTCGAGCCGACCGGCGAGCCCGATGTCGCCGAGCGTGTGCCCGAGCCGGACCTTCCCGCGCCGCGAGCGCCGCTCAGCGACCACCGCTTCGAGCACAAGGCAGTGCTGTCGGGCATCGGTCGCTCCCAGATGGGACGGCGGTTGATGGTCGACCCGCTGTCGCTCACGGTGGATGCCTGCCTCGCAGCCGTCGCCGACGCCGGACTCACCCTCGACGACATCGACGGGCTGTCCACGTACCCGGGCATGGCGGGCATGGGGATGAGCGAGGGCGGGGTCACCGCCGTCGAGGAAGCGCTGCGGTTGCATCCCACGTGGATCAACGGCGGTGGCGACATTCCCGGTCCGGGCGGCTCGATCGTCGCCGCCATGCTCGCTGTTGCCAACGGCTTGTGCCGCCACGTGCTGTGCTTCCGGACGGTGTGGGAATCGACGTACGCGGCGCTCGGCCTGCACAGCGGTGGCGGTCGGGTGTCGGGATGGATGCAGTGGAGGCTGCCGTACGGCGCGCTGTCGGCCAGCAACTGGATCGCGATGAACGCCAACCAGTACTTCCACCGCTACGGCGCCAACCGGGAGCTGCTCGGCGCCATCGCGCTGAACGGCCGCGCCAACGCGGCGCGGAACCCCGTCGCGATCTACCGCGACCCCATGACGATGGACGACTACCTGTCTGCGCGGCCGATCACCTCGCCGTTCGGTCTCTACGACTGCGACGTGCCCTGCGACGCGTCGGTCGCCGTGGTCGTCTCCGACGCGAGTGTCGCGGGCGACCTCCCGAAGCCCGCGATCCGCGTGGAGGCCGTCGGCACGCAGATCCTCGAGCGGGTGTCGTGGGACCAGGGCGTGATCACCCATGAGCCCCAGGTGCTCGGCCAGTCGGCCCACTTGTGGACGCGCACCAGCCTGCGCCCTGACGACGTCGACGTGGCGTTCGTCTACGACGGGTTCACGTTCAACGCCGTGTCGTGGCTCGAGGGCCTCGGCTTCTGCGGCATCGGCGAGGCGCAGGACTGGATCGACGGCGGCAAGCGCATCGCGCTCGACGGCGACTTGCCGGTCAACACCCACGGCGGGCAGTTGTCTGAGGGCCGGACCCACGGCTTCGGGTTCTTCTACGAGGCGGTGACCCAGCTGCGCCACGACGCCGGCGAGCGCCAAGTGGCCGACGCGCGCACGGCGGTCGTCACTTCGGGCGGCGGCACCCCGTCGGGGGTGGTGCTGCTCCAGCGCGACGGCGCATGAGCCGCCGGATCACATCTTGCCGCTGAGGAACCCGACGACCGGCGTGGCCGACGGGAACGAACCGGTGATGCCGGCGCTGAAGTAGCCCGCGTCGGTGACCAACGTGATGCCGGTGATCACCGACGCCGCGTCGCTGCACAGGAACACCAGCGGATATGCCTGCTCCAGCGACGTGCTGGCCTCGACGCCGGCCTGCTCCCGGTAGTCCGCGCCGAACCCCAGCCACAGCTCCTCGTTGGCCCGCGCCAGCGGCGTGTCGGTGGGGCCAGGGAGGATCGCGTTGATCCGGATGCCCTTTTCGAGGAACGACAGCGCTTCGCGGGCGACGTACGCGTTGATCGCGAGCTTGCTCCACATGTAGTCGGCGCGGCCGTGGTCGACCGCCCACTTGGTGGCTTCGTCGAAGTCGGTGACGTCGAGGTACTCGTTGAGTGCCTCCAAGTTCGCCTGCCAGCCGAACCCCGCCGCGGAGGAGATCATGCCGATGGACGAACCGCGCCCGAGCTTGCCCGCGTCGATCAGCTTGTTGATGAAGTGGCGATGACCGATGAAGTTGATCCGCTCGATGCCGGGCGTGCCGTCAGCGACGCCGGCACACGAGAACAGCGCGTCGAACGGGCCGTCAACAGCGCGAACCGCCGCTTCGATCGAGGCTTTGTCGGACATGTCGACCTGCGCGGTCGTCACCCCGCCGAGCTCGATCTCCGCTCGGTCCATCACGGTCACGTCGGCCCCCGCGTCACGCACCAGCTCTGCAGTGGCGGCGCCCATTCCCGTCGCGCCACCGACCACCAGCGCCCGCTTGCCGTCGTACCTGAAGGCGTCGAACAGACCCATGTTCACTTGCTCCTCTCGTGGGCGGCGCCGCGCCGGCCGAGCATTTCTAACAGCGGCGTCATCGACGCTACGGTACTGCACCGGCAGCACCATCTGAGGAGTCGACGAACCCATGAAGTTGAAGGCAGGCCTGAAGCTGCAGAGCGCCGTGTCCGATGTGCAAGTCGTCGTCGTTCGCGCCCCCGACGACGAGGTCGAGCTGGCATGCGGCGGCGCCCCCTTGCTCGGCCCCGACGACCAAGCCGACGGCAGCGCGTCGCTCGACGCCTCGCTCGGCGACGGGCCCGCGCTCGGCAAGCGCTACGCCGACGAGGACCTCGGTGTCGAGCTGTTGTGCACGAAGGCGGGCGACGGCGCGCTGACCGCCAACGGCACGGTGCTGCCCGTCAAGGGCGCCAAGCCCTTGCCTGCTTCTGACTGAACGTCCGGCGCGGCGCCGGTCGACCCAAGCTGGTGCGCCGCAAGGAGATGCCATGACCCAGGTCGCCTTTGCTCCCGGCGTGTTCACGTGGCCATCGGACGACCCGCGTCTCATCGGGGCACGCTGCGCGGCGTGCGGTGCGGTGGTGTTCCCTTCGCGGGCGTCGTGCCCGCGCTGCGGCATGCCCGGCCTCGACGAGTTGCTGCTGCCCGAGCGCGGCACGCTGTGGACGTTCACGACCCAGGAGTTCTTGCCCAAGGAGCCGTACGCGGGCGGCGAGACGTTCGAGACGTTCCGGCCGTTCGGCGTGGGTGTCGTGCAACTCGGCGACGTGGTGCGGGTCGAGGCGCGCCTCACCGAGAGCGATCCGGCCAAGCTCGACTTCGGCATGGACATGGAGCTCGTGATCGTGCCGTTCCGGGTCGATGACGACGGCACCGAAGTCCTCACGTTCGCGTTCCAGCCGGTCTGAGCGCCCCAGGGAGATCGCCATGTACGACGTCGCCATCATCGGAGTCGGCATCCATCCGTTCGGTCGCTTCGGCGACAAGTCCGCCATCGACATGGGCGCCGAGGCGGCCCGCGCCGCGTTGACCGACGCGGGGGTGACGTGGCCACAGGTCCAGTTCGCGTTCGGTGGCAGCCGCGAGGTCGACAACCCCGACGCCGTCGTCGGCCTGCTCGGCTGCACGGGCATCCCGTTCATGGACGTCTACAACGGCTGCGCCACGGCGGCCACCGCGCTCCAGCTCACGGCCGACGGCATCCGCTCGGGCAACTACGAGATCGGCATGGCGGTCGGGATGGACAAGCACGACGCGGGCGCCTTCACCGCGGATCCCGTCCACTACGGCGCGCCGCCGTGGTACGGCGACGTTGGCCACTTCCTGACCACCAAGTTCTTCGGGATGAAGATCAACCGTTACATGCACGACTACGGCATCTCGCACGAGACCCTGGCGCAAGTGGCGGCCAAGGCGTACCGCAACGGCGAGCTCAACCCGAACGCCTTCCGTCGCAAGCCCATCGCAGCGGACGAGATCTTGTCGTCACGGATGCTCAACTACCCGCTGACGCAGTACATGTTCTGCGCACCGAACGAAGGGGCTGCCGCCGCGGTGCTGTGCCGCGCCGACCTGGTCGAGCAGTACACCTCGCGCACGCCGATCTTCTTGCGGGCCACTGCGCTGCGCACCCGGCGGTACGGCGCGTTCGAGGTCCACAGCTCGTGGGCGGCGGTCGACCAGGACGATGCCCCCACGGTGTACGCGTCCAAAGCGGCTTACGAGGAAGCCGCCCTCGGCCCCGACGACGTCGACGTCGTGCAGCTGCAGGACACCGACGCCGGCGCGGAGGTCATCCACTTGGCCGAGAACGGGTTCTGCGAGGACGGCGCACAAGAGCAGCTCGTCGCCGACGGCGCGTTCGAGATCGGCGGTGCATTGCCCGTGAACACCGACGGCGGCCTGATCGCGAACGGCGAGCCGATCGGCGCGTCGGGTCTGCGTCAGATCCACGAGTTGGTGTTGCAGCTGCGCGGCGAGGCGGGGGACCGCCAAGTGCCGGGCAGCCCACGAGTGGGCTACGCGCAGCTCTACGGGGCGCCCGGGACCGCCGGCGTCTCGATCGTCACGACCTGAGGCTTCGGGCGCGACCGCCGACCGCCAAGGCAGCCGGAAGTCTCGCGACAGCCGGGCGCGTCAGGCGACGACACCCTGCACTTTCAACTCGAGGATCTGGTCCATGTCGAGGCCGATCGACTCGAGCAACGCGTCGCCGTGTTCGTTGAACTCCGGCGCGCGCTTGGGCTGTGCGGGGTGTTCGTCGTACTGCACCGGCGCGGCCGCCAGACCGAACGCCACCCCTTCTTTGGTGTGGCACTCCTGCACGTAGCCGTTGGCGACCGCTTGCGGGTCAGTGGTCACCTCGAGCGAGTCCTGCACCAGCGCCCACTGGCCGCTGAACGACGCGAGCGCCTCGAGCCACTCCTCGCCGGTGCGGGTCAAGAAGGCATCGCGCACGGCTTCGGATGCTGCCTGGGCGTGCTCGCCGGTGCCGCCCGTGGCGGCGAACCGCTCGTCGGTGGCCAGCTCGGGGATCCCGAGCACCTCGCACGCCTCAGCCCAGTACCTGGTGGGCTGCAGGCAGGTCATGGCGATGAAGCGGCCGTCTCTGGTCTGGTACGTGTTGGTGAGCGGGTTGCCGCTGAAACCGCCGGCCGGTGGCGCGGTCCAGCCCCGCTGGAGCTGCAGCGACAGCGCGAGCGCGGCGCCCATCGACCACATGCCGACCCCGAGCAGCGACACGTCGACCACCGTGCCCTTGCCCGTGCGCTCGCGGTGGTACAGCGCGCCCATGATCCCGCCCGCGATGGTCATGGCACCGATCGAGTCGCCGAAGGCCGGCGCGGGTGGTGCCGGCACGTAGTCGTAGTCGGGTCGCTTCACGCCCATGGCCACGCCCGAGCGTGCCCAGTATCCGAGCGAGTCGTAGGAACCGTGCTGTGCGTCGGGCCCCCGCTCACCCTGGCCCGTGCCGCGGGCGTAGATGATCTCGGAGTTGTGGGCCCGGATGTCGTCGACGTCGATCTTCAACTTGGTGCGCACTTGCGGCAACTTGTTGGTGAGGAAGACGTCGCTGGTAGCGGCCAGCTTGTACAAGATGTCGAGGCCCTGCGGAGTGGTGAGGTCGAGACCGAGGCTCTGCTTGCCCCGGTTCGAGTGCTCGAGCAGCACGTGCACGCCGCCGCCGAAGATCGCCAGGCCGCTCGACGCGAGGCCGCGCATCGCGTCGCCTCGTTCCACGTGCTCGATCTTGATGACCTCGGCACCCCAGTCGGCGAGCAACGCCGACGCGGCCGGTACGAACGTGTGCTCCGCGACTTCGAGGATGCGGACGCCTTCCATGACTGCGGTCATCGGTCCCCCTGATCGACGCGCGTGGGTGACAGCGGCGTCAGTTGTACCACGACCGAACCCCGTCACCTGACGCAGGTGTTAGCTCCCGTTCTGGGCTGCTTTCTACGCGTCCCAGCGCGTAAATGGCAGCCCAGAACGGTGGGGGTGGGGGGTGGTAGAACCGCGGCCAGCTCTCACGGAGGACGCAATGACCGAATCGCCGGGGCGCCGCGCCCGCCGGCCCAACGTCGTGGTGATCGTGCTCGACGACCTCGGCTTCGCCCAGCTCGGGTGCTTCGGGGCCGACATCGCGACGCCCTCGTTCGACCGCCTGGCAGCGGGGGGCCTGCGGTACAACCGCTTCCACGTGACCGCGCTGTGCTCGCCCACGCGGGCCGCGTTGCTCACGGGCCGCAACCACCACGCAGTCGGGATGGGCTTCTTGTGCGACATGCCGCTCAGCCGCCCCGGCTACACCTCGCAGCTCCCGCGCTCGGCCGCGCCGATCCCGCGGGTGCTGCGCGACGCCGGCTATTCGACGTTGGCGGTCGGCAAGTGGCACCTGACCCCGCGCGGTCACCGGTCGGTGGCGGGACCGTTCGACTCGTGGCCACTCGGCTTCGGCTTCGAGCGGTACTACGGCTTCCTCCAAGGCGACACCAACCAGTGGGTGCCGAACCTGGTGGCCGACAACCACTACGTCTCGCCGCCCGCCACCCCCGACGAGGGGTACCACCTCACCGAGGACCTGGCAGATCAAGCCATCGAGCGCGTGATCGCCCAGCAGCAGGCCGCGCCCGGCAAGCCGTTCTTCTTGTACTTCGCGACCGGCGCGATGCACGCGCCGCACCATGTGGCGCCGGAGTGGATCGAGCCGTACCGGGGCGCGTACGACGACGGATGGGACCGCTGGCGGGAGCGCACGTTCGCCCGTCAGCTCGAGCTCGGCGTGGTGCCCGAGGGCACCACGCTCACGCCGCGCCCCTCGTGGGTTCCGGCGTGGGACGACCTCGACGCGGACGCACGTCGCCTCTTCGCCCGCATGCAAGAGACGTACGCCGGCTTCCTCATGCACACCGACGCGCAGATCGGTCGCTTGCTCGACGCGCTCGCGTCGTCCGGCATCCTCGACGACACCATCGTCGTGGCGTTCTCCGACAACGGCGCGAGCGCGGAAGGAGGCCAGCTCGGCACCTACAACGAGCATCGCTTCTCGGGCGGCCTCGCGGAGTCCGTGGCGGGCAACCTCGAGCATGTCGACGATTGGGGCGGCGTGCGCGGGTACCCGCACTACGCGTGGGGCTGGGCTTGGGCCGGCAACACCCCGTTCCGGCTGTGGAAGCGCTACACGTGGCTCGGCGGCACCCGCACCCCACTGATCGTGCACTGGCCGGCTGGCATTGCCGACCGGGGCGCGGTGCGCTCCACGATGGCCCACGTGGTCGACGTGGCGCCGACGCTGCTCGACGCGTGCGGCGTCGACTGGCCCGCGGCCGTCGACGGTGTCGTGCAGCAGAGGGTGGACGGGCGGTCGCTGATGCCGAGCTTCGCTGACGGTGCCATCGACCCACCCCGCACGCAGTACTTCGAGATGCTGGGGTCGCGAGCGCTGATCGACGGCCGTTGGAAGGCAACGACCGACCACGTGTCGACCGGGGTCATTGACGAGGAGCGCCTGCTGGAAGGCAGCCGTGACTTCGCCACCGACCAGTGGGCGCTGTTCGATCTCGACGCGGATTTCTCCGAGGCCGACGACGTGAGCGGGGAGCATCCTGACGTGGTGGCGCGGCTCGAACAGACGTGGATGATGGAAGCCGGCCGCAACCAGGTGTTCCCGCTGGCCGACGGGCTCGTGGCGCGGCTCGACGCGATGTTGCCGATGCCCCACCCACCACCGAACCCGGCCACGTTCGTGCCGGCCGGAGGCCCGGTGAACGACGAGTCGGTGCCCTTCCTCGCTGGGGGCGGCACCATCGTTGCCGAAGTGACGGTGGACGGGCAGGGACCGGATGCGCCCGCACCCGAGGGCGTGCTGTGCGCGCTCGGCGACTGGAACGCGGGCTACGCGCTGTGGGTACACGGCGGCGTCGCCCGATTCGACCTCAACGTCGGCGGCGTCGGCGTGCGCGTCGAGGCGGCCGAACGGCTGGGCTCGGGAGACCAGACGGTGGTGGCCACCCTGCGACGCGCCGGCGACGGCAGCGTCATCGGGGTGGGCGTGCCGGGGCACCTGACGGAGGTGGAGGTCGATGTCGTCTTGCCGTTCGCGTGGCAGCACGGTGGGACGCAGCTCCGGTTGGGTCACGACGAGGGTCTTCCCGTCACGCCCGACTACGACGTGCCTGCTCGGTGGACCGGTGCGCTGCATCGGGTGACCATCCACGCCGGCAAACCCGACGCTGACCACCTCGGCGAGCTGCTGCGCACCAGCCTGCACAGCGACTGACCCGCGCTCGGGGTGAGCGGTGGCTGGGACCTCAGTTGGGCCGAGTCGTAGGCTGGATCATATGCAATATGCAAACCGGGCGATGGGGGAGCCGGTTGCCAACCGCGCCTTGGCGATGCCGCCGGGGTCATCGGCCGATGAAGCGATCGAGGCCGTGCGCCGCTGGATCGACGCCAACGTGCCGTTGCCGTGGCGGGAAGCGGCCGCGCGCGGCGGGCGTTCCGCCATCCGAGCGATTCGCACCCGCGAGGCGTACGAGCAGTGGTACCCGGTGTTCGGGGCGTCGGGGCTGGTGGCCCCGACTTGGCCGGTGGCATACGGCGGACTCGATCTGGAGCCGTCCGCCGCGCGGGTGGTGGAGGCCGAGCTCCAGCTGTTCAACCTCGGGCGCCTCAACCCGCTCGGCCTCAACTTGGCGGCCCCGGCGCTGTTCGCCCACGGCACCGAAGAGCAACGGCTGCGGTACTTGCCGCCGATCGTGCGCAACGAGGAGATGTGGTGCCAGCTGTTCAGCGAGCCCGGTGCTGGCTCCGACCTCGCGTCGCTCGCGACCCGTGCCGAGCGCGACGGCGACACCTGGGTGGTGAGCGGCCAGAAGGTGTGGACCACGTGGGCACACCTCGCGGACCGTGCAGTGCTGTTGGCGCGCACTGATCCCGGCGCGCCCAAGCGCAAGGGCATCACGTACTTCCTGCTCGACCTGCACTCGCCCGGCGTCGAGGTCCGGCCGTTGCGCCACATGGGCGGCGAAGCCGACTTCAACGAGGTGTTCCTCACGGAGGTGCGGATCCCCGACGACTGCCGGGTGGGTGAGGTCGGCGCCGGCTGGGTCGTCGCCAGCGCCACGCTCTCGGGGGAACGTCAGATGGTGTCCGGGTCGGGGTCGGGGGGTGTCGACCGCATCGGGGGTTCTGGCGCCGGTCACTTGCTCGAGTTGGCCCGGGTCGCTGACCGCGACGGGCGGTGGTCGGCCGACGCCCCAGTCGCTCGTCAGGCCATCGTGCGCGTGTACGGGGAGGAGCAGATCCGGAGCTGGACCAACCAGCGCGTGCGGGCCACGTTGAGAGCGGGGCGGTCGCCGGGGCCTGAGACGTCGGTGGGCAAGGTCCACCAAGGCGACCTCAACCAGCGGATGCAGGAGCTGGCTGCTGACCTGCTCGGCATCGCATCGACCGCATGGGAGGCCCGCGCGGATGCGGACTGGGCAGCGACGTTGCCCCGTGAGGTGAAGGGCATGTTGCGGAGCCGCGCCAACACCATCGAAGGGGGCACCAGCGAGGTGAACAAGAACATCGTCGCCGAGCGCGTGCTCGGGTTGCCGCGCGACGTCGACCCGTACCGTGACGCGCCGTGGCGGGAGGTGCCGAGAAGCTGATGGCGTACGAGACCCTCCGCGTCGAGCGGGAAGGGCCGATCGGTTGGCTCGTCTTCGACCGACCCGACGCGGCCAACGCCATGGACGCCGCGATGTTGGCCGAGCTGGAACGGGCGTGGCGGGAGCTCGACGCCGATCCCGACGTGCGTGTGATCGTGAACACCGGTGAAGGTCGGTCGTTCCAGACGGGGCTCGACCTTCGTCAGCTCAGCGGCGACCCGGAGGCGCTGCGCGAGCAGTCACGGCGCACCAAGCGTGCGGAGCTTCGCATCACGGCGTGGCACAACCAGGTCTGGAAGCCGGTCATCGCGGCGGTCAACGGCACGTGTGCGGGTGGCGGGCTGCACTTCGTGGCCGACGCCGACATCGTGATCGCCGCGTCGGACGCGACGTTCCTCGACCCGCACGTGTCGGTCGGGCAAGTCACTGCGTACGAGGCCATCGGGCTGATGAAGAAGATGTCGGGCGAGGCCGTGACTCGCATGGCGCTGGTGGGTGCGCACGAGCGGACGTCGGCCCAGCGGGCGTACGAGCTCGGCATGGTCAGCCAAGTGGTCGACCCGCCCGAGCGGTTGCGCGACGAGGCCCGTGCCCTGGCCGCCAAGATCGCCCGCAACTCGCCCGCCGCGATGGCCGCCACGAAACGGGCCTTGTGGGGCGCGTTGGAGGCAGGCCTGCGCGAGGCGTGCCGCGCCGGCGCCAAGGAACTGGTGGGGATGTGGGGCCACCCCGACCAGACCGAAGGACCGCTCGCGTTCGCGGAGAAGCGAGCGCCGGTGTGGCTCGCGGTCAGCCCACATCCTGCGAACGAGGAGCAACCGCAGCCATGACGTTCTCGACGTTCGACACGCTGATCGTGGAGCGCCACGGCCCGGTGGGTTGGTTGATCAACAACCGGCCCGAGCGGCTCAACGCGATGTCGTCGCACATGCGCGACGAGTTCGCGGTGGCCTGGCTCGAGCTCGACCGCGATCCCGACGTGCGCGTGATCGTCCACACCGGCGAAGGTCGCGCCTTCCAGACCGGCGTCGACGTGACCGAGCTCGCCACCGACGGTCAAGGCATGGAGCGGTACCGCCAGTCCGTCGTGGACGACGACCTCCACTTCACGGCTTGGCACCAGCACGTGTCGAAGCCGGTCATCACCGCGGTGAACGGAATCTGCGCCGGCGGTGCCTTTCACTGGATCGCCGATGCCGACATCGTGATCGCGGCGTCCGATGCGCAGTTCTTCGACCCGCATGTGTCGGTGGGGCAAGTCGTGGCGCTGGAAGCCATCGGGTTGATGAAGAAGATGCCGGCCGAGGCCGTCATGCGCATGGCGCTGGTGGGTGCGCACGAGCGGATGTCGGCCCAGCGGGCGTACGAGCTCGGGATGGTGAGCCAAGTGGTCGACCCGCCCGGCGCGTTGCGCGACGCGGCACAAACCCTGGGCGAGACGATCGCCCGCAACTCGCCGGCCGCGATGGCCGCCACCAAGCGGGCGCTGTGGGGCTCGCTCGAACACGGGTTGAGCGAGGCGTGCCGAGAGGGGGCGAAGGAGCTGGTCGGGATGTGGGGTCACCCTGACCAGACCGAGGGTCCGCAGGCCTTCGCCGAGCGGCGCCCCGCCCGGTGGCAGACGCCGGCTCCTGCCCAGGGCGCCGAGGGGTGACCCGAGCGTGATCACCGCCGGCCAGCTCCTCGGCCGGGTGTGGCGCGCCGCGGGAGGAGACGTGGTGTACGGCGAGCCGTGGCCCGGGCTCGACGTGGTCGAGGTGCCGCCTGCGGTCGCACCGACGCTGGCGGCGGCGCACCGTCGGGTCCGCAACCGGTCCGCGCTCGTACACGAAGGCGACGGCCGGTTCCGGGTCGCAGGGGGGAGTGGTGCGCCGGCCGACCACGATGGCCCGGGCGGTGCCCGCCCGCTGCTCGCCGCAGCGCCGACCGAGCTCGTCGATGCCCTTCCGGAGCTCGCGCGGGGTGTCGATCTCGACGCGACGTTCGATCCGACCAGCCCCACCGACGACGTCTGGCCGCCCGCCGCGCCGGGCCCGGAGCGCTGGCAACCGCCGGAGGCCGACGTGGTGGCGCGCATCGCGCAGGCGGTCGCCCCGGTGGTGCTCGTCGGTCCGGGCGTGGTGCAGGCCGGGATGGTGTCGGGCTTCCATGCGCTGGCCGTCGCGCTCAGCGCTGGCACGTTGAACACGTGGGGCGCCAAGGGCGTCCTGCACTGGCAGAGCCGCCACCACTGGGCGACGATCGGCCTGCAAGCGCGGGACTTCGAGTTGGCAGGCCTCGCCGACACCGACTTGATCGTCGCGTCGGGCCTCGATCCCCTCGAGTCACCCGATGAGCGGTGGCGGTTGGCCCCCGCAGTCGAGCTCGACCCGCGCTCGTTGGCGCCGATGGCCGAACAGGTCGGCCGGCCGTGGCGGCCGCTCGCGGTGCCACCGCTGCGCGACCGCCTGGCGTCCGTCACGCAGGCGGGCTGGGCCCGCAGCGGGTCACCGCTGCACCCTGCGCGGGCAACGCTCGACCTCCACGATGCGCTCGGGCCGGGCGGCCTGGTCGCGGCCGACCCCGGGATCGCGGGGTTCTGGGTGGCTCGGACCTTCGGCACGACCGAGCTGGGGAGCGTGCTCGTGCCCGCCGACGGATCGTCCGAGGGGTTCGCCGCGGCCTGTGTCCTGGTGGCGCGGTTGCACGAACCGAACCGGGCCGCACTCGCGGTGGTCGACGGGCCTCCGTCGGACGAGGTCGCAGCCGTGCTCGACGCGGCCCGCCGACTCGGCGTGCCCGTTGCGGTCGAGGCCTGGTCGGCTGAGGGTGAACGCTTGGATCAACCGGCGCATCGGGCCCGTGCGGAAGAACTCGCGCGCGGCCAGCGGGTCGGTGTGGCGTCGGTCGCCATCGATCCGGCGCCGCTCGACGAGTTCGCGGCCGCGGCCGGTCGCATCATCGCCTGGACCTGAGCTCCGGGTCCGACTCCGCCTGCTCCTATTGCGACTGACTGGCAATTGAATAGGATGCGCAGTTGCTGGCCGCCATCGTGAGACGGGTTCGGCAGACAGGGGTCGGCTCGTGCACATCCCAGATGGCTACCTGAGCCCCCAGACGTGCGCGGTCGGGTTCGGCGCGACCGTGCCGGTGTGGACCGTGGCGGCCCGGCGGGCCGAAAAGGTCGTCACCAGCCGCCACGTCCCGCTGCTCGCGATCGGCGCGGCGTACTGCTTCTTGGTGATGATGTTCAACGTGCCGATCCCCGACGGCACGACCGCCCACGCCGTCGGTGCCGTTCTGGTCGCGTGCTTGTTGGGCCCGTGGGCTGCGGTGATCGCGGTGAGCATCGCGTTGGCGATCCAGGCGTTGTTCTTCGGCGACGGAGGGGTGCTGGCGTATGGCGTCAACTGCTGCAACATGGCCGTCGTCATGCCGTTCGTGGGTTACGGCGTGTACCGCCTCGGGGCCCGCCGGGCGTCGCTCACCTCACCGTCGCGAGCCGTGGCCGCGGGCGCCGGTGCCTACATCGGCCTGAACGCCGCGGCGCTGTGCGCAGCGATCGAGTTCGGCATCCAGCCCGACTTGTTCCACCGCGCCGATGGCACGCCGTTGTACGCGCCGTTCCACTTGTCGCAAGCGATCCCGGCGATGATGCTCGCCCACCTCCTCATCGCTGGTGCCGTCGACGCCGCGCTCACCGCCGGAGTGATCGCGTACCTCCAGCGGGCCAACGTCCCGATGCTGCGCGTCAACCACGCCGCGGTGCCCGACGACGACGCCGCGGTTGGCGACGACGGCGAGGTGGAGCGGGCGCCGGCGAGCCATGGATGGCGTTGGGCATGGATCGGTCTCGGCGGAATGGCGCTGCTCACCCCGCTCGGCCTCATCGCCCCAGGCTCCGCGTTCGGCGAGGTCGCTCCGCACGACCTCGCCGTTCACCAGTACGGGCTCACGGCGGTGCCGGACGGCTTGCGCCACTACGCCGGTTTCTTCCACCACGCGATCTTCGACGGCTACAGCTTCCGCAACGACCGCCACCCCGCGCTCGCGTACCTCGTGTCCGCCGCTGTCGGGCTCGCAGCGATCGCGATCGTCGTGTGCAGCCTGTGGCTCCTGTGGCGCGCCTGGCGGCGACGGCGGCCGGGGAGCGTTGCGTGAGCGCGGGGTCGACTCGCACACCCGATTGGCTGCTCGCGCCCGAGATGGGTCTGTGCCCGTGCGGTTGCACCGGTGTGCGCACCAAGCACGGGTTCGTCGACAAGACCCTCGCGGGCGGCGCGGGCGTGGTCCGCCAGGCGTTGCGCGCCGACGACGTCGCCAGCGCGCCGGGCCTGCTCCAGCGGCTCGACGCCAGGGTCAAGCTCGTGTCGCTGCTCGGACTGCTCGTCGCGGCTGCGTTCGTGCACCACCTCACTGGTCTCGCCGCCTTGTACGTCCTCACGCTCGCCCTCGCCGCGATGTCCGCCATCCCGGTCCGCTTCTTCGTGAAGCGGGTGTGGCTGTCCGTGCCCGTGTTCACCGGAGTCGTCGTGCTCCCGGCCACGCTCAACGTCGTGACGCACGGTCACGTCATCTGGTCGTGGGGCTCGTGGTTCGGACATCCGGTCGGCGTCACCAGCCAAGGCCTCTCTGCCGCGGCGCTCATCGTCGCGAGGGTCGCAGTGTCGATCTCGTTGGTGGTGCTGCTCACGTTGACGACGTCGTGGTCTCGGCTGCTGGCCGCCCTGCGCGCCGTCGCCGTGCCCCGGATCTTCGTGCTCGTGCTCGCCATGACCTACCGCTACGTGTTCGTGCTGCTCGACGCCGTCGACGAGATGTTCATGGCCCGCAAAGCCCGCACCGTCCACGCCGAGGCTGCCGCTGCCCGCGGTCGCCCGTTCGTCGCCGCGAGCGCGGGTGCCCTGTTCGGGCGGGCGCACGCGCTGTCGGACGAGGTGCACCAGGCGCTGGTGGCGCGCGGATGGTCGGGCGACGCCCGCACGTTGCGAGGCGCCACGGTCCGCTTGGTCGACGTCGGGTGGTCGGTCGCCTGCCTCGCGGTCGCTGCTGGGATGCTCTGGCTCGACGGGATCGTCGGTGTCTGACGTGGCGCTCTCGGAGCGCTCGGGTGCCGGCGAGCCGCTGCTCGATCTCGACGCGGTGTCGTACGCCTACCTCGGCCGTTTCCCTGCCCTCGACGACGTCTCACTCCGCGTCGGCAGCGGTGAGAGCGTCGCGCTGCTGGGCGCCAACGGGTCGGGGAAGTCGACCCTGCTGAAGGTGGTCGACGGTCTCGTGTTCCCCGACCGCGGCGCGTACCGGGCCTTCGGCGAGCCGGTCGACGAAGCGTCACTGGCCGACGCGGGCTTCAACGCAGGCTTCCGTTCGCGGGTGGGTTTCGTGTTCCAGAACTCCGACGCCCAGGTGTTCTCGCCCACCGTGCGTGACGAGGTGGCGTTCGGCCCGCTCAACATGGGCATCGGGCCCGAAGCGGCCGGCGATCGAGTCGACGAGATGCTCGAGTTGCTCGGCATGTCGGCGCTGGCCGATCGGGCCCCCTACCAGCTGTCGGGCGGCGAGAAGAAGCGCGTTGCCGTCGCAGCGGTGCTGGTGATGAACCCGCAAGTGCTGCTCTTCGACGAGCCGACGGCGGCGCTCGATCCGCGCACGCAGGGGTGGTTGGTGGAGTTGTTGGTGGAACTGCGCGGTGCCGGCAAGACCATCGTGGTCGCGACGCACGATCTCGAGCTGGCACCGTGCATCGCCGAGCGCGCCGTGGTCTTCTCCGAGGAGCATCGGCTCGTGGCCGACGCGGCCGTCAGCGAGGTGCTCGACGATGCCGGCCTGCTGCGATCCGTGAACCTCGTGCACGACCACGCCCACCACCATGGCGCCACCTGGCACTCCCACGAGCACGTCAGCAGGCACCACGGCGAACAAGTCGCAGATCGGTACATTGCCGACCGTGGATGAAGCCCGCTACGAGGAGATCGTCGCGTCGCTGCGCCGCGACGGCGGGCGGGTGACCGCCACCCGCAAAGCCGTGGTGCGGGCCCTGCTCGACTCCGATGATCACCATCTCACTGCGGCGGCTGTCACCGGTGCCGTGCGCGACCTCGACCCCGAGTTCCAGGAGTCGACCGTCTATCGCACGCTCGACCGGTTGGCCGAGCTCGGCATCGTCGAACACATCCACATCGGGTCGGGGGCCGCGGTATACCACCTGTCCGACGCGGACCACCGCCACCACCACCTGGTGTGCGACCGGTGCGGCCGGGTCGTCGAAGTCCCACCTGGGCTGCTCGACTCCGTCGCGCGTCGAGTGGAGCGCGACCACGGCTTCGTCCTCGACGCGGGCCACTTCGCGTTGAGCGGCACGTGCGCGGCCTGCCGCTCGCGCGGACGTTGAGGGGCACGCGCCACCGCCGCGCGGCGGGTCGGTCGGCGTGCCGGGGTCAGTCGTCCCAGAGCTCGGTGCGGTCGTCGCGCGACGGCTGCCGGCCGATCCGTAACGGCGACAGTGGCGCGTCGACCAGCAAGTAGCGGGCGAACCCCGTGGTCAACTCGATGTTGCGGCGATGCCACGCGCCGGTCGCCCCGCTTGCTCGCTCTGCCTTGACGGCCTCGGCCCACTGCTCCCAGGAGGGCACCGCCCACAGCACGAAGCACTCGTCGTCGTGGCGCATCACGGTCTGCCATGCGCCGGCCAGCTCCCAGCCATGGGCGCCCAACGCGGGCGCGCCTTCGTCGCGGACCCGCTCGAGGTAGTCGGCTGCGGTACCAGGCGCGACGTGCACTTCGTCGTGGGCGTACAGCTCGCCGCGCACGCCGTCCGCGCACAGCTCGGTGATCGTGCGGGTCCACGGCGCGGGGAGGAGCAGCCGGTCGATCCCGCCGGATCGGAACTCTGCGGCTCTGGCCCACCACCGTGCCAACTTGGGGTCCTGCAGCGACGCGTGGCCGAGCTCGTAGCGGAACGACGACGCCAGACCGTCGAGGCCGTCTTCCTCCCAGATGTTGACGACTTCGGGCCAGCGACCCGTGCTGCCGACCACGCCCCACACGCCGTAGCAGAGCTGGTCGCGCTCCTCTTGGCCGATCGGGCTGAAGTTGGCCGTCATGTGGTGCATGTAACGGGCGCGGTGGTGCCCGATGATGTCGATGTACTCGTGGATGTAGACCTTGTCGTTCACGCGTCGCCCTCTCCCGCGAAGAGCCCTCGGCCGGTGAACAGCGTGACGACCTTCTCGCCGACCCGACGCATCATCGTCTGGTATTCGCCGGCCACCCGCTCCGCGTCGCCGGCCTTGAAGGCGCGGGTGATGGCGGGGAGACCACGCCGCTCGATGGGCATGGCATCCGGCACCAGCTCGAAGAAGACGCCCGGGATCAAGCTCGACAAGCCGCGGATCGCGACTCGGACGCGGGTCGAGTGGCTGGCGTCCACCACGGTCCGATGGAACTGCACGGTCTGTTGCGTGAAGGCAGCAGGGTCGGTCGTGGATCGCACGGATCGGGCGATTGGCTCCAACGTCTCGACGAGCTTGCCGGTGTCGGCGCGCTGCAATGCCTGTTGGCCGGCGAACCCGTACATGAGGCCGTACAGCGCGTAGTGGTCGCGCACGGTGTCAGGGTCGAGCGTGTTGATGAACGCGCCGCGGTGGAGCTCGATGGTGACCCAGCCCTCGCGCTCCAAGGCGATGAGGCCTTCGCGTATCGGGATGCGGCTCAGCCCGAGCGCCCGGGCGACATCGTCTTGCGGCACGCGCGTGCCGGGCTGCAAGTGACCGTCGAAGATCAAGCGGCGGATGTAGAGCGCCGCCTGGTCGCCGCTGCTGAGGCGGGGGACCGTCGCGACGGCCGCCAGCTGCCGGCCGTTCGAGGTCGGCTCCGACGGCCGCTCTGCTGGCATGTGCTCACCTCCGGGCCGGTCGGGGGACGGCGGGCGCCGAGACCGGACCCGGCGCGGTGCTCGCCCTCTGTGCTTGGGCCGATTCGTATATAATATCGAGCCGATGGCCGACGGGGGGACGATCACCGACGAGGGGGTCGCCCGCCTCCGGGCCCGCATCGGGATCCCCGAGCCCCACCCGATGCCACCGCACTACGCACGGCCGGGCACCGACGCGTTCCGCCACGTGGCGGAGGCGTATGGCGACGACAACCCGCTGTGGTGCGACCCGGGGTACGCGGCAGCTACTCGTTGGGAAGGGCCGATCGCGCCGCCCCCGCTGGTGGGCGGCGACACGCTGATCGGCGAAGACGAGGTCACCGAAGTCCCCGCCGAGCATCGTGGCCTCATGAGGGGCGACCCGCTGCGCGGGGTCCATGCGTTCTACGCCGCGAGCGCGCGCGAATGGTGGGCGCCGCTGCGACCGGACCGGCGGGTGTTGCGACGCAACGCCTTGGTGGCTGCCCTCGACAAGCCCAGCGAGTTCGCGGAGCGAGCCATCCACGAGTGGACCGGGCAGGTGTTCCGCGACGGAGCGGGCACGCTGCTGGCCACCCAGCGGCGCCTGATGGTGCGAACCGAGCGGACCAAGGCCCGTGCGCGCAAGAAGTACGACGCGATCGAGCCGGCGGTGTGGACCGACGAGGAGATCGCCGCGCTCGAAGCGCAGTACGCCGCCGAAAGCCCACGTGGCGCGGCGCCGCGGTGGTGGGAAGACGTGGTCGAAGGCGCCGGGCTCGGCCCGATGGTGAAAGGGCCGCTCACCGTCACGGACATGATCTGCTGGCACGTGGGCATGGGCATGGGCCTGTACGGGGTGAAGCCGCTGCGACTCGGCTACCAGAACCGCCAACGGATCCCGCGCTTCTTCCACCGCGACGAACAGAACGTTCCCGACGTGATGCAGCGCGTGCACTGGGACCCGGAGTTCGCCCGCCGCTCGGGCAACCCGACGACGTTCGACTACGGGCGCATGCGGGAGACGTGGCTCATCCACCTGTGCACCGACTGGATGGGCGACGACGCCTGGCTGTGGAAGCTCGACTGCGAGTTCCGGCGCTTCAACTACGTGGGCGACGCGCAGTGGCTGCGCGGCACGGTGGTGCGCAAGTACCTCGCCGCCGGCGATCGTCCGGCCGTCGACGTGGAACTATCGGCGGTGAGCCAGCGCGGCGAGCTCACCACCCCGGGCCACGCGACGATCTTGTTGCCCAGCCGGGAGCACGGCCCGGTGCGGCTGCCGGATCCCCCCGGCGGATCGACCACGCTGCAAGGCGCGCTCGACGCCATCGCCGCCGAGTTCGCGTCGTGAGCGGCGGCTGAACCGACTGCGACCGCCGCACCGCCTCGGGTGCGTCTGGCCGCCAACCATCCCGGCTCGGCCGGGTCTGACCGGCCCGTTCAGGCCGAGGCTTTGGCGGCCAGCTCCGCCAGGCTGCCGGGGCCCTTGTGCTCGAGGCGGCCGTGGTCCATCGATCGTTCCGACACGTCGTGGTCCGGCACTTCGGCCCGCAGCGCGGCCACCGTGCAATCTTCCTTGGCACGGTGTGCGAACGGGTCGAACGAATACCAGCGGCACGCGTTCTCGTACGTGATCTTGTTGAGGTCGCTGTCGGACACGTCGGCCGCAACGGCTGCCAGTTCCTCGGCGGCGTGCGGCCACGAGGAGTCGGAGTGCGGGTAGTCGCATTCCCAGGCGATGTTGTCGATGCCGATCATGTCGCGCAGCGCGATCCCGACCGGGTCGGCGATGAAGCAGGTGAGGAAGTGGTCGCGGAACACGTCGCTCGGCAGTCGGTCGCCGAAGTCCTGACCCGTCCACAAGTGGTGCATGTCGTACGTGCGGTCCAGGCGGTCGAGGAAGTACGGGATCCAGCCGGTGCCGCCCTCGGACAGGGCGATCTTGATGTCCGGGAAGTGCTTGGGGATCCGTGACCACAACAAGTCGGCTGCCGCTTGGCAGATGTTCATCGGCTGGAGCGTGATCATCACGTCCATCGGGGCATCTGGCGCGGTGACCGCCAACCTGCCCGACGAGCCCAAGTGCACGGAGAGCACGACGTTCTCGTCGCACAACGCCGTCCACAGCGGGTCCCAGTGGTCGGTGTGGAAGCTCGGGTAGCCGAGCGCGGCGGGGTTCTCGGTGAACGTGACCGAGTGGCAGCCCTTGGCGGCGAGGCGGCGCACTTCGGCGGCGGCCAGTTCGGGGTCCCACAAGACGGGGAGCGCCATCGGGATGAAGCGCCCCGGGTAGGAGCCGCACCACTCGTCGACGTGCCAGTCGTTGTACGCCTGCACCACCGCCAACGCGAGGTCCTTGTCGTCGGCGGCGGCGAACAGCCGGCCGCTGAAGCCGGGGAACGACGGGAAGCACATCGAGCCGAGGATCCCGCCGGCGTCCATGTCCTTGATGCGCTCGTGGATGTCGAAGCACCCGGGCCGCATCTCGTCGAAGGCGGTCGGCTCGATGCCGTACTCCTCCTTCGGGCGACCCGCCACCGCGTTGAGCCCGACGTTGGGGATGACGGAGCCGTTGAACGTCCACACGTCGGAGCCGTCCTTGGTCTGGACGACCTTTGGTGCCTGGTCCTGGTACTTGGCCGGCAGGCGCCCGTCGAACAGGTGTGGCGGCTCGACCAGGTGGTCGTCGACGCTCACGAGGATCAGGTCATCGGCGTCCATCGGAGTCCTTTCGAGTGGTGCCGGCGGCCGCGTGGCCGTCGGGCTTCGCGTCGCGCGGCGTGGCGCTGCCCCCCTTGGCGAACGAGTCCAAGGGTACTCCTCGCGCCCGAGCCACGAGCTCTCGGGTCAGCACTTTGCCGAGCTCGTTGCGGGGGAGCGCGGGCACGGCCACGACTTCCACGGGGACCTTGTACGCGGCCAGGTGCTGCCGGCATCTCGCTTGCACCGAACCCGCATCGATCGGCCGGTCGTCGGTGGCCACGACGAACGCCCAGGGCACCTCCCCCAGCCGATCGTCGGGGACGCCGACCACCGCCGCGTCGGCGATGGCGGGGTCGAGCAGGAGCACTTCGACGACCTGCGCCGGGAAGACCTTCAGACCGCCGCGGTTGATCATGTCGGAGAGGCGGCCCTCGACCCAGACGAACCCGTCGGAGTCGACGCGGGCATGGTCACCTGTGCGGACGAAGCCGTCGGGGCTGACCCGATCGGCGAGCGCAGGCTCGACCGCCCGGGCCGTCGCGGGCGTGCGGATCCACAGCTCACCGAGCTCGTCGGTGGCACGCACGGCGCCATCCTCGTCGCACACGCGGACCTCGATGCCGTCGTGCGGGCGGCCGATCGAGCCGAGCTTGTCGTCGCCGTGCTCGCGGGCGTCGGCGGCGCTCCAACCGATCACTTCGCCGCCGAGCTCGGTCTGCCCGTAGCCGTTGAGGACGGCGGCGCCGAAGCGGTCGCGGAACCGTCGGGCCTGCAAGGGCGACAGCGGCGCGCTCACGCTGCGAACCAGGCGAAGCGGTGCCAGGGAGTCGACGGCCGGATCCTCGGTCAGCATCGTGAGCGCGGCGGGCGGGAGGATCACCGAGCGGATCCCGTAGCGGTGCACGAGCCTCGCGAACTCCCGGGTGTCGAACTCGTCCATCAGCACCACCGGGGCGCCGACGACGAACGCGAACAACACGTTGTACAGGCCGGCCCACAGCGACAGCGACACCGGCAACAAGTTCGGCATCGGGGCCTTCGCGGTAGCGGTCGCGCGGTCGCGGCGCCCGCGGACCGTCTTGACGACGCCGGCCATGAGCCGCTCCACCGTCTCTGCGCGCAGCTCGATGGGTCGCGGCCGGCCGGTGGTCCCCGACGTGAACTGCACGAGCGCCACGCCGTCTGGGTGCGTGTCGGCGGTGGGATCAGCGTCCCCGTTGCGCTGCCAGGTCCCGTCGCCCGATGGCGCGATCGTGCCAACGCGGCCAGGGAAGCGGTCAGGCTGGTCGGTCACCACGGCGGCAGGTCGTGTCGCGCCGAGGACCTCGGCCAGCTCGGGTGCCGGCAGTCGCGGGTTGAGCGGGACGTACACCGCGCCCGCGCGCAGCACGGCGAACAGCGTCGCGATGAGGGTCGCAGAGTTCGGGAGCAGGACCCCCACCGCCTGACCGGGCTGTACGCCTGCCGCGGCGAGCTGGTCGACGAGGCCGGTCGCGAGCTCGACGAGCTCGCTTTGCGTCGTCTGCTGCTCGCCGAGGTGGACCCGTACGGTGTCGCCGGCGACGTCAGCTGCGAACAGCAGGTCGGCGAGGCTCATTCCGGCGCGGTCCTCCGTGGCAGGCGTCATATTCAATATACGATTCGCTCCGAGGAGGCGCACATGGACCTGGGACTCGACGGGGCAGTGGTCGTCGTGAACGGCGGCAGCCGGGGGATGGGACGGGCCGCGGCCGAGGTGTTCGCCGCCGACGGGGCGGTGGTCGTCGTGCTGGCACGCAGCCAACCCGACCTCGACCGCACGGTCGAAGCGCTCCACGCGAAAGGGGCGGCCGACGCGGCCGGCATCTCCACCGACTTGTTGTCCACCGACCAGGTCCAGCGCGCGTTCGACGAGGTGGGCCAGCGCTGGGGGCACGTCAACGTGCTGGTGAACGCAGCTGGGCCGGTCGGCGTGGGCATCGGGTCCATCGACGCGCTCGACGACGCCGAGTGGCTCGCCACGTTCGACATCGGCACGGTGAGCGCCGTGCGTTGCGTGCGAGCTGCCCTGCCGCTGCTGCGGGCGGCCGAGTGGGCCCGCATCGTGAACGTGTCGGCCCACTCGACCAAGCGGCAGTCACCGTCGCTGCCCGCGTACACCGCGTCGAAAGCGGCGCTGACCAGCGTGAGCAAGAACTTGGCGGTCAGCCTCGCACCCGAGGGCATTCTCGTGAACACGGTGTCACCCGGGTCGTTCCTGTCGCCTGGGTTGCAGGGCTATCTGGCGTCCCTGCCGCCCGAGCGGGGCGTCGACCCCGACGACTTGTACGACGCCATGCGGGTGATCGACGAGGATTTCGGCCACCCGGCGTACATGCGCCGCGCCGCCGACCCCTCGGAGATCGGGCCGGTCATCGCGTTCCTCGGCTCGCGCGCCAACACGTACATGACCGGCGCCAACCTCAACGTCGACGGCGGCTCCGACTTCACCTGACGCCCGAGCCCGTTGTGACCCCAATCCCGTTCCGGGCATCTGTAAGCGCGCCCGAGGGGGCACCGTCAGGTGCCCAGAATGGTGAGAGGGAGGGGGGACGGAATAGGTTGCAGGCCGTCGAGAAGAGCGCTTTCTAGGGGGAGCAAATGCCCGAAGTCGTGATCGTCGAGGCCGTCCGGACGGCCGTGGGCAAGAAGAACGGCACGCTGTCGAACACCCACCCGATCGACCTGCTTGGTCCGGTCCAGGCTGAGGTTCTGCGTCGCGCCGGTGTCGACTCGAGCCAGGTCGGCCAAGTGGTCGGCGGTTGCATCGACCAGGTCGGCGCGCAGTCCGCCAACATCACCCGCACGGCCTGGTTGGGCGCGGGTCTCGACGAGAACGTCGCGTCGACGACGGTCGACAGCCAGTGCGGATCGTCGCAGCAGGCGCTGGCCCTGGCCGTCAACCTGGTTGGCTCGGGCGCCGAGGACATCGCCATGGCATGCGGCGTCGAGAACATGAGCATGGTGCCCCTCGGTGCGAACGCGATGGACGGCGCCAAGGCCGGTCACGGCAAGCCGATCAACCGCACGTACGCCACGCACTACGAGTACACGTCGCAGTTCGAGGGCGCCGAGCGCATCGCCGACAAGTACGGCATCACCCGCGCCGACACCGACGCGTTCGGCCTCGAGTCGCAGATCCGCGCCCGGCGGGCTGTTGACGAAGGCCGTTTCGAGGGCCAGATCCTGCCGATCGAAGCCACGCAGGTCGACGCCGACGGCAAGCGGCTCGACGAGACCATCACGTTCGGCGTCGACGAAGTGCTGCGCGACACGAGCTTGGAAGCGCTCGCCAACCTCAAGCCGGTGGCTCGCCCCGACGGCGTGCACACGGCGGGCAGCAGCTCGCAGATCTCCGACGGTGCGGCGGCCGTGCTCGTCACCACGGCCGACAAGGCCAAGGAGCTGGGGTTGACGCCCAAGGCCCGTGTGCTGCAGACCTGCCTGGTCGGGTGCGACCCCGTGCTGATGCTCGAAGGTCCGATCCCCGCCACCCAGCGCCTGCTCGACCGCCAGGGCCTCACGATCGACGACATCGACGTGTTCGAGATCAACGAGGCGTTCGCCTCGGTCGTGCTGGCGTGGGCCAGGACCCTGAAGCCGGACATGGGCAAGGTGAACCCCAACGGCGGGGCGATCGCGCTCGGCCACCCGCTCGGCGGCACCGGCTGCATCTTGTTGACCAAGACCCTGCACGAGCTCGAGCGCAGCGACGGCGAGTACGGCCTCGCCACCATGTGCTGCGGCGGCGGGCTGGGCACGGGCACGCTGATCCAGCGGATCTGACGCGGTGGCGGTGCTGCTGGCGCGCACGGCGCCGGCAGCTCACCGCACCTCAGTTGATCAGCGGGTCGCGCGGGAGACCGAGGATCCTCTCGCCGATCTGGTTGCGCTTGATCTCGCTCGTTCCACCGGCGATCGACATCGCTCGGTGCAACAGGACGAGCCGACCGCTGAGGTCGGTCGCGCCGTCGAGGAACGCGCCTTCGGGACCGGCGAGTGTGTGGAGGATGGCCGCCGAGTCGTGGCCGATCTCCGACAGCACGAGCTTGGTGATCGCGCCCTCGGGACCCGGTTCGGCGCCGGCCACCGCACGGTGCGCGCTGCGTAGGTTCATGAGCTGCATCGCCTGTTGCTGCGCGATGTAACGACCGATGCGGGCCGGGCCGTCGGCCATCCGCTCGGGGTGCGCGTCGTACGCCCCGATCAGCAGGTTGCCGGGAATCGACATGCCGCCTTGACCTCCGCCGATGCTGACGCTCTCGTTGCCGAGCGTGGCGCGGGCCACCGTCCAACCCGCGTCGACCGGACCCACGACGTCGTCGTCGGGCACGAACACGTCGTTGAAGAAGACCTCGTTGAACTCGGAGTCGCCGGTGGGCATCTTGAGCCGCCGGACCTCGACCCCTTCGGCGTGCAGGTCGATCACCATGGTGGTGATCCCCTCGTGCTTCGGCACGTCGGGGTTCGTGCGGATGGTGGCCAGGCCGAATGCGGCCTGGTGCGCACCGCTGGTCCACACCTTTTGGCCGTTGACCAGCCAACCGCCGTCGACCCGGGTGCCGCGGGTGGTGATGCCCGCCGCGTCGGACCCTGCATCAGGCTCGCTGAACAGCTGGCACCAGATCAGTTCCTGGTTCAGCGCCGGGCGAACCCAGCGCGTCACCTGGTCGTCCGTCGCATGCTGGATGAGCGTCAAGATGACCCAGCCCGTGATGCCGAGCTGCGGTCGTTGCACACCAGCGGAAGTGAACTCCTGTTCGATCACGAGCTGTTCGACGGCGCTCGCATCGCGGCCCCACGGCTTGGGCCAGTGCGGCATCGCGTAGCCCGACTCGATCAGCGCGTCGCGGCGAGCGTCGGCGTCGAGCCCGTCGAGACCGGCCAAGAACTTCTGCACTTCCGCTCGGATCGGCTCGGCCTCGGGCGGGAGCTCGATGTGGCCGTCGCGGGTGGTGCCCGCCCGCGCCTGGTCGGTGACCTCGGTCGCGGCCACGACTGGGTCGACCACGCTCATCAGCGTCGACGCGCGGCGCAGGTAGAGATGCGCGTCGTGCTCCCACGTGAACCCGATCCCCCCGTGGACCTGGGTGTTGAGCTGCGCGTCGAGCTCGGCTGCCGTGACGGCGAGGCTGGCGGCGACGGCGGCCAGGTACGTGAGCTGGTCGCCATCCGATGCTGCAGCGCGTGCTGCGTCCCACACCGCGGCGGTCGCCAGCTCCGTGGCCACCGCCATGTTGGCGCAGTGGTGCTTCACCGCCTGGAACGTGGCGATCACCCGCCCGAACTGCTTGCGCTCCTTGGCGTACGCGGCGGCCTGATCGGTGCACGCGCGGGCGATACCGGTGGCTTCGGCGGCGAACAGGACGCGCGCCAGGTCGATGAGGATGCGTCGCCCGCCGGGCACGACGTCGGCCCGCGCGCCGTCGAGCTGCACGCGGGCGCTGGGCCGGGTGGGATCGAGGTTGGTCGGCACAGTGATATCGACACCGGCGCCCGAGGCGTCGATGATCGCGAGGTCGGCGCCGGCGGCCACGAGCAGCAAGTCGGCCAGGCCCCCGCTGACCACGACGCCGGCGTTGCCGTGGGCGGTCTTGGCGCCCGTCGCGCCGCGGAGCTCGACGTCGCCGGCGGTGGCGACCGCGCCGACCGTCGTGCCGGCTGCCAGGCCCGGCAGGTGGCGGGCGCGCTGCTCCGTCGAACCGGCGGCCGACAAGACCGCTCCTGCGATCATGGTGGGCACGAACGGGCCGGGCGCGATGGCCGCGCCGAGCTGCTCGGCGACGATCACCGCCTCGGGGAGGCCGAACCCCGATCCGCCGTGCGCTTCGGGGATGGCAAGGCCCAGCCACCCGAGCGCGGCCGCTTCGGCCCAGAACTCGGGAAGTGCGTCGGGCGCGCCGTCGAGCAGGGCCCGCGCCGCTGCCCGCGACCTGTGCTGTTCGAGGAAGCCCGCCACCGATGCGGCGAGCGCGGCGTGGTCGTCGGTGATCGCGATGGACATCGGGCCACAGTACCGGCGGGTTCGCGCTCCCTGGTCCGGGCGCAGCACGCGCCCCGTGCGGAGGTGCAGGTAAGTTCGCTCCCCGTGACAGGACTGCTCGGCGCGCCGGAGGGCGCCATCGCGGTGGTGATGGGTTCCGGCGAGACGGTGACGTACGGCCAGCTCGAGGATCGGTCGTGCCGTCTCGCGCAGCGGTGGTGGGCAGATGGGCTGCGGCCCGGTGACCACGTGGCGCTGATGATGGAGAACCACCCGCGCTGCTTCGAGGTCACCTGGGCGGCGCTCCGCAGCGGTCTGCGGATCACGCCGATCAACTGGCACCTCACCGCCGACGAGGCCGGTTACATCATCGACGACTGCGACGCGACGGCGTTGGTGACATCAGCGAAGCTCGCCGGGGTGGTGGCGGCGGCCGGCTCGGCACTCGACCGCGTCACGAGTCGTCTCGTCGCCGACGGCGACGTGCCGGGCTTCGACCGGTATGAGAACGCCCTTGCCGCGAGTCCGGCCGAACGGCTCGAACGTGAGGTCACCGGTTCGTGGATGTTCTACAGCTCCGGTACGACGGGGCGACCCAAAGGCATCGTCCACCCGGTGCAGGAGAAGCCGTTCGGTGAGGTCGACCAGGGTCTCACGCTCATGCTGCAGGGCTTGTTCGGGTTCGGCTCCGACAGCGTGTACCTGTCGCCGGCACCGCTGTACCACGCCGCGCCGATCGGCTGGTCGATCGCCGTCCAGCGATTGGGCGGCACCGTGGTGGTCATGGAGAAGTTCGACGCGGAGGAGGTGCTCGAGCTGATCGAGCGACACCGCGTGACCCACGCGCAGTTCGTCCCCACTCATTTCATCCGCCTCCTCAAGTTGCCCGAGACCGTGCGCACCGCGCGCGACGTGTCGAGCCTCCGAGCCGTCATCCACGCCGCGGCCCCGTGCCCGGTCGAGGTGAAGTCGGCGATGATGGACTGGCTCGGCCCGATCGTGCACGAGTACTACGCCGGCAGCGAAGGCAACGGCTTCTGCTACGCCAGCCCGGCGGACTGGTTGGCCCACCCCGGCACGGTGGGTCGGTCGCTGCTCGGGCCGATCCACATCCTCGACGAGGACGGTACCGAGCAGCCGGTTGGCGAGCCGGGGCAGATCTGGTTCGAGAGCGGCGTCTCGTTCGAGTACCACCACGACGCGGCCAAGACCCGCGAGTCCGTCAACGACAAAGGGTGGAGCTCGCTGGGCGACATAGGGACGCTCGACGCCGACGGCTTCTTGTACCTGTCCGACCGCGTCTCGCACATGATCATCTCGGGCGGGGTCAACATCTACCCCCAGGAAGTCGAGAACGCGCTGGCGGTGCACCCGGCTGTCGCCGACGTCGCCGTCATCGGGGTGCCGGACCCCGAGATGGGTGAGCAGGTCAAGGCTGTCGTGGAGCTGTTGGACCCCGACGACGCCTCCGACGAGCTCGGCGCCGAGTTGATCGCGTATTGCCGGGAGCGGTTGGCGGCCTACAAGTGCCCGCGGTCGGTCGACTTCGTCGGCGAACTGCCGCGGCTGCCGACCGGCAAACTCCGCAAGCGCGATCTGCGAGCGCGCTACTGGCCCGGCGCGGCCTGACCGAAGGTTGCCTGGCCGGAGACGACCCGTGGCCCGGCCGACGCCGTCTCGCCACCGAGGCGCTGTTCGATGCGGTCGAGCTGATCGCGCAGCGCCGACACCTCGCGGGAGAGGTCGCCCATCGTGCGGTCGAGCTCGATGCGGACCGCACCCGACAGTTGCTCGAGCAGCTCTTCGGAGACTTCGAGCTCGAGGACCGCAGGTGTCGCGGCGCCTGCAGCCGCGCCGGCCGACAGCTGGGCACGCACCGAGTCGACGACCAGCGGGCCGAGGTGGCTGGCGATCATCGCGGTCAGGCGGTCGACCAACCCCGCAGGCGGATCGGCGAGGAGGCTGGCAAGGTCGGGCGTTCCGGCGGGCGCCCCAGAGCCGAGTGGCTCGGTGTGGTCGGTCATCGCGTCACGACGCCCATTGCGCCCACGGGATCTGCCAGTCGCCGTAACCGTTGGACGGTTGGAGCTGCTCGGGTGTGTTCACGACCTGGACCACGTCGCCCACTCGGCTGTAGTTGAAGAACCACTCCGCGTTGGCCGTGGAGACATTGACGCAACCATGCGACACGTTGCTTCGCCCCTGCGACCCCACCGACCACGGCGCGGCATGCACGAACTCACCCGAGTTCGAGATGCGGACGTTCCAGTAGACGGTCTCGTAGTAGCCGTCGGGTGAGTTCCTGGGGATCCCGACGGTGGCCGAGTCCATGATCACCTTCTGGGCGCGCTCGTTGATCACATGGATGCCGGACTTGGTCGGGTACTTGTCGCGTCCGGTGGACACCGGCATGGTCTTGACGACGGCGCCGTTGGTGCGGACCACCATCTGGTGCGTTGCCGCGTCGACCACCGAGATGTGCGAGTCACCGATGGCGAAGGAGATCTTGCGCCCGTCGACGCCCCAGGTCTGACCGTCGACGTCGAAACCCGCGAAGTTGATGTCGACGGTGACGTTCGTGCCCGGCGTCCAGTAGTTCTGGGGGCGCCAGTGCAGCTCGGTGTCGCTGAACCAGCGCCAGGCGCCGGTGACCGTGGGGGTCCCGGTGACCGTGATGCGCTGTTCGAGCTCCGCACGCTTCGCCTGGGGGATCGCGGTGTTGAGCCGCACGATGATCGGCATGCCGACGCCGTACACGCCACCGTCCCAGACGTTCACCGAGTCGGTGTGCAGCTCACGGGCGGGCGCGGAGGTGGTGAACGACCACGGTTGGGCGATGGTCTTGCCGTTGTCGCCGCGCACCGAGACCGTGCCGCTGTACGTGGTGCTCGGTACCAGCACGCCCGGGGATGCCTTCCACGTGTGCTGGTCGGGTGAGATCTGACCGGGGACGGGTTGGCCACCGGGAGCCGCCAGGGCCACGTTCGTGATGCGGCCGTGCTCCACGATCACGTTCGGCGCGGCATCGAGGGCCACTCCGGTGGCGGCCCCTGCCGGGGTCACGGTCACGAGGGCCGCGGGGGCGGTGGTCGTGGTCCGGGCGACCTTGACCCCACCGCCGCTGGAGGAGCAGCCGGTTGCCATCAAGACGACCGACACGAGGGCCGCGAGGGAGCCCAGGACCGCAACGCGTCTGGTTCGCAACGTCCGGACCGGTCGAGGGCAACCGAACCCGGCAGGCGGGGGAATCGAGTTCAATGCGTGCTCCGTCGGCAGCTCGGCGTGCCGTGTGGTTGATCGTGCCCGACAATCGTGCCCACCAGTCTGCCCGATGCGGGCACTCGGAGCACGACAGCACGCGAGAGAGTAGGGAAAGGCGCGAACCGCGATGGGGGATGCCTGTTCGCCGCGGTACGTGGCGGCCCGACCGACCTCGGTCCCCGATGCCCGATCTGGGCTGTTGCATCCGTTATGCTCGCGGTGCGCCCCTCGTGACCGAGCGACGACCTGAGGGGTGTGGCGGGCAGAGCGCTGGGGAGCAGACCTGCCTGTTCATCGAGCCGCTCTCTCGTGGCGGCGGACGAGGAGATGAGAATGTACGGAGGGAAGGTCCTCGGCGGCGGCGCCGTGGCCGGCACGGGTGGTGTCTTGGCGGCGACCGGATTCCCTGTGATCGGCTTCGCCCTCCTCGCCCTGGTGCTGATCGCGCTCGGCTTCATCTTGTTGCGCGTCGCGATGGTGCGCAGCGCCAACCGCTGATCTGACTCCGCCATGACCGCCAGTGTGATCCCCGCGAGGTCCCACCGCAGCTTCAGCCCGCCGTCGGTGGTGTTGGCTGCGGGCCTCGTCGCGCTGGCGGCACTCGTCGTGGCGGCCAACCGCTCGGTTCGCCTCTTCGAGACCTCGGTCGCGGCGTCGGTCCTGCGGCTCACCGGTGCGCACCAGGTCGGGTCGCTCGGCCCGAACGTGTTGTTCTCGGCAAAGGGCCGCTACGTCGGTGTCGCGCTCGACCCCGGCTGCTCGGCGGCGTTCCTCGTCGCGCCGTTCCTCGTCCTCGGCGCGGCGATGTTGCTGACGGGCCGCGTCACCGTCCGGCGTGGCCTCGCATCGACCGCGCTGGCGGTCGTGCTGGTCTTCTTGGCCAACCAGGCCCGCTTGTTCGTCATCGCATCGGCGATCCGCGCGTGGGGTCTGCGGGTCGGCTACGAGCGCAGCCACGTGTTCCTGGGCACGGTGGTGTCCACGTTCGGTGTGCTGTTCGGCGCGCTGGCGTTCTTCTACTTCGTGTCGCGGGGCCGGCGGGGGAGGTCGCATCGTGCTTAGCGGCCCCACGCTGCTGGCGGCGCTGAACGCCGCGGCGTTCTTGTTGTGCGTCGCGTTCCTCGCGTACGTCGTGATGATCATCGTGCCGTACTTGCGGCACCGGCCCGGCGAGCCGGGCGACGCGGCTGCGTTCGATTGGCACCTGCTCATCCCCGCCCTCGACGAGCAGTACGTGATCGAGGCCACCGTCGTCGAGTTGCGCCGGTCCTTCCCGGATGCGCACCTGTGGGTGGTCGACGACGCGAGCGCCGACCGCACACCCGCCATCGTGCAACGGCTGGCCACCGAGTTGGCGGACGTCCACGTGGTGACGCGTGAGCTGCCCGAGGCCCGCCAGGGGAAGGGCCCTGCCTTGAACGCGGGCTATCGGGCCATCGCGGCCTTCGTCGGTGACGAGGTCGACAGTGACCGCGTGATCGTCGGTGTGGTCGACGCCGACGCGCGGCTCGACCCTGCGTGTTGCTCGATCGTGGCGGGCGACGGCTGCTTCGGCGACCCCGCCGTGGGTGCGGTGCAGATCGAGGTCCGGGTCACCGACCACCTCGACGCTCCCGGCGGCCCGCTCAGCGAGTTGCAGCGCGACTCCATGCTCATCCGGTTGCAGGACCTCGAGTTCGCCGGCCCGATCGCCGGCATGCAACTGCTGCGTCGCAAGGTCGACAGCGTGGGCATGGGCGGCAACGGCCAGTTCAGCCGCCTGTCCGTGCTGCGAGAGATCGGCGGGCCCGAGGCGGAACCATGGCACGGCGCGCTGCTCGAGGATTTCGAGCTCGGGATCCACGTCCTGCTCGCCGGCCACCGCAACGAGTACTGCCACGACACATGGGTGGCGCAGGAAGGCCTGAAGAGCTTGCGGCCCTTGTTGCGCCAGCGCAGTCGGTGGTCGCAGGGCTCGATGCAGTGCATCCGGTACTTGTGGCCGGTCATGCGGTCGATGAAGGTCTCGACGGCCGGCGCCCTCGAGATCGCGTACTTCTTGTGCCTGCCGTGGCTGCAGCTCATCGGTGGCCTGGTGTACAGCGGCGTCACCGCGGTTGCCCTCTACTACCTGGCCACCAGCCCGGGCGGGTTCATGGGCTGGTTCCGCGGCGGCGCCTGGGGCATCTTGCCGCTGTTCCTGCTGTTCGGCTTGGCGCCCTTCATGATCTGGGGCCCGATCCACAAGCGCCGCAACGCCCCCAACTTGTCGTGGCCTCAGGCGTTCGCCACTGCGGCCGTCAACGTCGGCTACACGTATTTCCACCACTTGGCCGTGTGGTGGGCGTTCATCCGGCTGGTGGCGTCGCGCCACGACTGGAAGAAGACGGAGCGGTTGGTGCCTCGGCTGGCGCACGGACCGCTGCCCGGCTTCGCCCGGCGCCTCGCCGGCGGGTTCAGCACCCGGGGTTCCTTCGCCCGGCGTCGGCCGACCGTCGCCCTGCGCCCCGCGGTCGCCTCGCCCTACCAGAGCCAGCTCCAGTCCGTCTATCCGGCAGCGGCCCTCGCCGCCCCGGCCGACGAATCGCCGCGACCGGTTCTCGTGACCGGCCGGTTCGCCCGTAGAACCACCATCACTGCACCGACTGTCTCAGTCTCAACGCGGGAGGAAACATGAAGAAGCCAACCCATCACCGACGCGCACGATCGAGGGTGTTCGCCCTGGTCGCGTTCGCCGCCGTCGGCGTGCTGTTGATGTCCGTGCCGGCGTATGCCGACACCTCGCAATCGACCGGGCACGCCATCGACGTCACCTTGCTCAGCATCCCGACCGTCGACACCGGCGTCTACACCGCCGCCAACGACGGCACTACCGAGACCCACACCGGCAACACCGCTCCTTCGGTGGGCCTGTTGGGCTCACTCGGTGGCGTGGCCACCGCCGGCGCCTTGGTCCAGCAAGCTCGGGCGTTCACCGATGGCACTTCGGCTGCTTGCGCCGGCGCCGTCGGCCAGGGCGGCCTGGTCCAGATCGGCAACGACGGCACCTGCACCGTGACGGGCGCACCCTCCGGTGGCGTGTCGCTGCTGAGCGGGGCCATCAAGGCCGACGCCGTCCTGGAGTGGTGCACGGCTGACTCGTCGGGCAACGCCACGGCGCACGCGCAGATCGTCAACCTGCAACTGGCCAACGGCACGCCGATCAACATCTCGCTGCCCAACGTCAACATCCCGGGCATCGCCAACTTGGCGATCTCCCCGGCCACGGTGGCCGGTAGCGGTGGCCAGGTCACCGCGACCGCGCTGCACCTCGACGCGCTGAGCGTGTTGGGAACGGCCACGGGCACCTCGGTGAACATCGGCAAGGTGACGTGCGGCGTCAACGCCGCGACCAGCCCGATCCCGTCGTTCCCGATGGAGGGTCTGCCGATCGTCGGTGGCATCGCCGTGCTCGCCGGTGGCGTCTTGTACGTGCGCAAGCGGCGTCAACGCGTCGCTCCCGTCGCGTCCTGATCACCGCACATGGCTGACCATCCCCCGTTCCCCGGGGCCGGGCCCGACTTGCTCGAGGCCATGCTCCGTGGCGCGATGACGTCGCCGCACGTCGCCGCGGACCCGGTTGGTGGCCAGATGGTGGCCCGGTTGTTCGAGCAGCTGGCACAAGCCGATCCCTCCCGCATCGGCCGCCTCCTGTCCCCACAACCGGGCCCTGCGGCGTTCGAGGTCGAAGTGCACCGCACGGGCGACATCGTCCCCGAGTCGGTCATCCGCGATCTCACCGCAGGGGCTGCCATCCGGGAAGCCGCGGCCCGCTCGCGCGATCCCATGCGGAGCGTCGAGCTGGTGGTGGTGCCCGCTGATTCCGACGACGAGGTGGTCCTGGCCGCGAGGCCAGGACAACCTCTGTCGTATCTGTTCACCGACGACGTGAGGGCCCGAGCGGCCGTTCTCCCGCCGCCGGCGACCGCCACCGGCCCGCTCACCGGTCCGGTGCCGATCGTCCCGCCGTCGCGCTCGACCAGCGAGCACGCCTATGCCGATGATGCCGACGACGGGTACGAAGTCGACGACGCGGCGCACACCGACGAGCGCCATGGCGCCGGTCACGCGCTGCGGATGCCCAGCGTGGCGTCGAGCGACCTGGTTCCCGCCCCGGCCGGGTCGCATCCCGTCACTTCTGGCGAGCTGACCGCGGCGATCGAAGCCGCCCTGGCCGAGATGAGCATCCAAGTCGACGTTGCCGGTGTGGCCGAGCTCGTCTCGGAAGCGGTCGCCGGTCAACTCAGCACTGTCGCGCTGCGGTCCGAGGGCGCCCCCGCAGCGCAAGGCGGCGTGGTGCCGGCACTCGACGAAGAGCTACGGCGTGTGCAAGAGGAGTTCCGCGACCAGTCGCTCCAGCAGTTCGCGGTGCTGGCCGCGCAGATGCAGCGTTCGGAGGCGGCGGTCGCCTCACTCGCGGAGCAGCTCGCCGAAAGTCAGCGCCGGCCCCGAGCGGAGGCCGCCGAGCTCGCCGAGCTGCACGCGGGCCTGCGCGATGCCGTACGGATGCTCGCGGCGGTGGAACGCGACCGGCAAGCCGACGTCAGCGGCGACTTGTCTCGCCTGGAGCGCAACCTCGAGGGCGAGCTCCGGCTGCTCGGCCGGCAAGTCGAGACGCACGTCAGCTCGGCGCTGCAGCGGCGAGCTGACCGACCCGGAGCCGACGACCTGACGCGCCTGGCCGGCGATCTCGGCGTGGTCACCGAGCGGCTGGGCGCCCTGGTCCGCCACCTCGACGCCAGCGTCGACGTGCGCTCCCTCGGTCGCCTCACGCGCAGTCTCGAGCGCACTGCGGCGAGGCTCGGCGTGAACGACGACACGGGCGGGTTCGACGAAGTCGAGCACCTCGCGGGGCGCCGCACGAGGCGCGACGCGAGTGCGGGTCACCACCCGCTGCGCCTGGTGGACGATCCCGCGAGCGACACGGGCGCCTGAGCCGTCGCGGACGGCTCGCTTCCGCGGGCCGGTGGTGCGAGCCGCGCCAGTTCAGGAGTTCGGGCGGCTCAAGCGGTCGAGCTCGCCCGACAGCAGCGCCAAGTCGGCGTCGACCATCATGGTCACCAGCTCGGCGAAGCTGACTTTGGGCTCCCAGCCGAGCACCTTGCGCGCTTTGCTCGGGTCACCCACCAGCAGATCGACTTCGGCCGGTCGCATGAACCGCTCGTCCTGCTTCACGTACTGCTGCCAGTCGAGATCGACGTGGCCGAACGCCAGCTCGCAGAACTCCTGCACGGAGTGCGTCTCGCCGGTGGACACGACGTAGTCGTCGGGCTGATCCTGCTGCAGCATCAACCACATCGCCTCGACGTAGTCGCCTGCGAAACCCCAGTCGCGCTTGGCGTCGAGGTTGCCGAGGCGCAGCTCGTCGGTCTGCCCGAGCTTGATGCGCGCAACGGTGTTGGAGATCTTGCGGGTCACGAACTCGAGCCCTCGCCGTGGACCTTCGTGGTTGAACAAGATGCCGGAGCTGGCGTGCAGGTCGTAGCTCTCGCGGTAGTTGATCGTGATCCAGTGGCCGTACACCTTGGCCACCCCGTAGGGGCTGCGCGGGTAGAACGGCGTGGTCTCGCACTGCGGCACTTCGCGGACCTTGCCGAACATCTCTGACGACGACGCCTGGTAGAAGCGGATCGCCGGGTCGACGATGCGGATCGCGTCGAGGATGCGGGTGACGCCGAGCGCCGTCGTCTCGCCGGTGAGCACCGGCTGGCCCCACGACGTCTGCACGAACGACTGGGCAGCCAGGTTGAACACCTCGTCGGGCCGGTGCTCCCGCAAGATGTTCACCATCGAGATCTCGTCGAGCAGGTCGCCGGGCACGAACGTGATCCGATCCTGCACGTGGGCGATGCGCTCGAAGTTCACCGTGCTCGAGCGGCGTACCATGCCGATCACCTCGTAGCCCTTGTCGAGCAGCAGCTCTGCGAGGTGGGATCCGTCCTGGCCGGTGATGCCGGTGATGAGCGCGCGTCGGGTCATGGCGTCCGTTTGTACCGCCTTTGGACGGACCTGTCTGCTAAGTGGGTTGGCACATGGCGTCACGATCTGGATCCGGGGCCGGCGCTCCGAGGCGGGCGGGGATCACCCCCGACTCACTCGGGCGCGAGCCGGGCGAACCGCTCGGCCGACGGGTCGCGGCCCTGCGCAACGAGCGCGGTTGGACCCAACAGGACCTCGCCGATCGCCTCGCGGTCTCGCGGGCGGCTGTGTCGCACATGGAAGCCGGGATGAGCGACCCGAGCGAACGCACGGTTGCGTTGCTCGCTGGCGTGTTCCACCTGGAGCCCCACGACCTGGTGGCCGACACGAACTACCCCTCGGCGAAAGCCGAGCGGCTGCCGGTGACCGTCGCCCGCTACACCGAGGTCGAGCACCAGCTCGCCCGCTTCGACGCCGATCTCGAATGGCTCGCCTGGCTCGACGGTGGCCAGGCCGCACGGCGCCGGGTGATCGACCGGTGGCGGCCGGTGCTGCAACGCCTGTCGACGGAGGCACACGACCCGGCCGAGCGCGAGCTCGTCGCCGAGGCTCGCCGCCGGCTGAGCGACTGCTGAGCGTCGACTGCTGGGGGACCGATCAGGGATTGGCGACCCGCTTGCGCCAGTCGTCGAGCAGGTCGACGAGCGTGCGGTGCAAGGGGATCTCGGGCTCCCACCCGGTGGCGGCCGTCAGGCGGGCGTGATCGCCCCGCAGCACCGGCACGTCGACCGGGCGCAGCAGGTCGGGATCGGTCTCGAACGTGATCGGTAGCCGGGCCAGGTCACGCAAGTCGTCGGCGAGCTCCTGGACCGACACGTCGGTGCCGGAGCAGACGTTGTAGGCCGCGCCCGGCTCTCCGCGCTCGACGAGGAGGCGGTACGCACGAACCACGTCGCGCACGTCGGTGAAATCGCGGCGAGCCGACAGGTTCCCGACCGTGATCGTGTGGGTTCCATCTGCCTCGGCGCGGGCGATCCGTGAAGCCAGCGCCGAGGCCACGAACTTGTCGGTCTGACCGGGACCGAGATGGTTGAACGCCCGCACCCGCAACACCGGCAGCTGCCGACCCAACCAGGCTTGGAGACCGAGGTAGTCGGCTGCCACCTTGCTGGCGGCATAGGGGCTGACGGGGCGCAGCGGGGAGTCCTCGGTCAGCGGCAACTCGGCTTCGCTGACCTTCCCGTACACGTCGGCGCTGGACACGGCGAGCACCCGTTCCACCCCGGTCTCGGTCGCCGCGCCCAGCACGTTCAGCGTGCCTTCGGCGTTGGCGCGAAACGCCTGGGTCGGTGCCGACCACGAGCCTCCCACGTCGGCCCAGCCGGCCAAGTGGTAGATGGCGTCGGGCCGCACCCTGCGCACGAGGGTGCCCACCGCGCCGGGATCGCAGATGTCGACGCCGTCGTGGAGCAGATCGCTGCCCACCACGTCGTCGCCACAGCTGTCGAGGTGCGCGACGAGGTGGCGGCCCACGAACCCGGTCGAACCGGTGACCAGTGCCTTCATCGGTGTGCCTTCATCGCTTTGGGCTCACGGCTGCGCCTCCATCGCCGCGCGCACGCTATCGGGGCGGGGCGAGTCCGATCGCAGGTGGATCTCCATCGGGATGTTGGCCACGCCGATCGACTTGGTGAGGTTCACGACCTTGAGGAAGTCCTGGCCTTCGCGGTGGTCGTAGATGCGGCCGCTGCCGTGCGTCGTGAGGTCGAACGACATCATGAAGGTGCCGTCGAGCAGCGGCAGCCGCGCGAAGTCGAACGTGACCTCGCCGGGGCCGTCGGCGGGCGCGAACTCGACGCCGAGGATCTCGGAGTTGTTGCCGACCATCAGGTTCCCGGCCGCGTCGTGGATCATGAAACCGACGATCCAGTCGTCGATGCGCGAGCGGGTGTCGAACTGCGCCCGTACCCGGACTGGGTCGTCAGGGTGGCACTGGTCCGACCCGCCCGGGTACTCGATGAGGATCTCGGTGAACCACATCTCCTTGGTGGGCGGCGGCGGGCGGTTGGCGGCGACGTCGACCTCGTTGGTCTGCGCCAGCCCGCCGGCCAGCAGCGTGTCGCGAAAGTCCCGGATCGCCTGGCCGGGCTCGCCAGAGCTGACGACCCTGCCGTGATCGAGCACGACCACCCGGTCGCACGTCTGGCGCATCAGGTCGGCGGAGTGGCTGACCAGCAGGATCGACCGGCCCTCGCGCTGGAACTGCTTGACCCGGTCGAGGCACTTGCGCTGGAACGCTTCGTCGCCCACCGACAGCACCTCGTCGACGAGCAACACGTCGGGGTCGACGTTGACCGCCACCGCGAAGCCGAGCCGCGAGTACATGCCCGAGGAGTAGTGCTTGACCTGGTTGTCGATGAACGCGCCGATCTCGGAGAAGTCGACGATGTCGTCGAAGACCCGGTCGATGTAGTGCCGGTCGAGGCCCAGGATCGACCCGTTGAGGTACACGTTCTCGCGGCCGGTCAGGTCGGGGTGGAAGCCGGCGCCGAGCTCGAGCAGCGCGGCGGTGCGCCCCAACGTTCGGATGCGGCCGGACGTGGGCCGCAACGTGCCGGTGATGCACTTGAGCATCGTGGACTTGCCGGAGCCGTTGTGGCCGAGCAGCCCGACGGTCTCGCCTTGCGCGACCTCGAAGCTCACGTCGTCGAGCGCCTTGAACTCCTCGTACGGCATGCGACCGAGCTTGATCACGCGCTCTTTCGCGGACTGCGCCTTGTCGCGGTACAGCTTGAAGGCCTTGGTGACGTGCTCGACCTCGATGGCGTTCGGGTCCATCAGCTCCACCCGCCCATCAGCGCGACCAGCCCATCAGATCTCTTCCGCCATGTTGTCCTCGAGGCGGCTGAACAGCGCCAGCGCCAAGTAGAGCAGGACCAACGAGCCGGCGAGGGCGATGGTCGGGATGGCCGTGTACCACAACACGGTGTTGTGCGGGAGCGCTCCCACGGCGTCTTTGGCGCGGTTCAGCGTGTCGATGTGCGGACCGACGCCGTTGTTGTACAGCACCCGTTGGAACGGAACCGCGAACGCCGTCATCGGGTTCATCCAGAGGAACGCCGTCGACCAGCCGTGCTCGGCGATCTTGTTGCCCATCAGCGTGACCGGATAGACGATCGGCGTCGCCCAGAACCAGGCCAGCGTCATCAGCTCGGCCAAGTGCTGCATGTCGCGGAGGTACACGTCGAGCGCCGCGAAGATGATCGTGACCGCGGCCGTGAACACCACGACGCCGAGCAGCGCCGGGGCCAACGACACGAGGTACGTGCCCGACGGGATCTGGCGGAACACCAGCAGCGCGCCGAGCAGCACCAGCGACTGGAGGAAGAAGTGCACCAGGCTGGCGCCCACCGTGGCGAGCGGCAGAACCTCGCGCGGGAACCAGACCTTGGTGACGAGCTGCCCGTTGGCGACGATCGATCCGGTCCCGCCCATCACCGAGCCCACGAAGAAGTTCCACGGCAGCAGGCCCGCCATCATGAACAGCGCGAAGTTCTTCACGCCGTTGGTCATCAAGACGCCGAACACGAAGCTGAAGACCACGATGTACAGCGCAGGGTTCAGCAGCGACCAGAAGAACCCCAGGACGCTGCTCTTGTAGCGCACTTTGAGGTCCTTGCGGACGAGGTTCACCAGCAGCTCGCGGAACCGCCAGAGGTGCACCACCCGCTCGAGTGGGGTCGGACGTTTGGAGATCTCCCGCGCGCCGGATTCCGCCTCGGGGTGCCGGAGCGGTTCGTGGACGAGGTCGCGGGTTGGCGACACGGTGGACATCAGGGGCTGCTCACGTGCATCGAGGGTGCAACGCTAGTGCCTCGCCCTCCCAGGTTGGTGACGCTGAGCCGTGCCCGCGGCCGTGGCGGCGGCGGCCGATCGCGGGACTTCGAGCCTCCGGGGGCCCGCGAACGACCCACCTATACTGCGCCGGTGCCCCGGTTTCCCTCACACGCCCAGCAGGGCGAGGACGTCGTGCTGTGGCGGGCGTTGCGCCAGGTCACCAACGGGCGGTACGTAGAGGTCGGCGCCAACCATCCCACCGACCAGTCCATCACCCGCGCGTTCTATGACCACGGCTGGCGGGGTCTCACCTGCGAACCGGTTCCCTCGTTCGCCGACCTCCACCGAGCGCAGCGGCCGGAAGACCAACTCGTCCAGGCGGCGATCTCGAACCAGAGCGGCGAGCACATCACGATGTTCGAGGTGCCGGGCACCGGCCTGTCGACGATGTTCGAGGACATCAGCTCGCGCCACCTGAAGGCGGGCTGGGACGTGGTCGAGATCACCGTGCCCACGTTGACGCTCGCCGACGCGATCGAACAGGCCGGTTGGACCGACGAACCGATCCACTTCATGGTCGTCGATGTGGAGGGCGCGGAGCGCCAGGTCCTCGAAGGCATGGACTTCCAGCGCTGGCGGCCGTGGGTCCTGGTCGTCGAGTCCACCGCCCCGCTCAGCACGCTGCAGGCGCATGAGAGCTGGGAGAAGCTCGTGCTCGACGCGGGTTACCAGTTCTGCTTGTTCGACGGCTTGTCCCGCTTCTACGTGGCCGACGAGCACGCCGAGCAGCTTGCCGCCAAGTTGAGCTACCCGGCTGGGGGGCTCGACGACTTCACCACGCCGGCCGAGCGGGAGTTGCAAGCGCTGCGTGACCCTGAGCGGGGCCAGCTCGCACTGCTCACGGCGCGGGTCGGCGAGTTGGAGGCGGCCAACAACGAGCTGGCGGGGCTTGTCACGCGGTGGCGTGCCAAGTACTTGGAGCGATGGGCCGAGTCGGCCGACCCCACCGGGGGCGAGGCGCTGGTCAACGAGATCTACAACACAGTGTCGTGGAAGGTCACCAAGCCGTTGCGGGCTGTGCGGCGCGGGGTTGACAAGGTCGACGCCCTCAAGCGGGCGGGCGTCCGAGTCAAAGCCGCGCAACGAGCTGTCCGCGGTCGGGGATGAGCCAGACCGACCGCCCGCTCCCTCTCACCGGCTTGCGTGATCGCCTGCGGGCCGCTGCCGAGGTGCTCGACGTCGAGGTTCCCGACCCGAGCGAGGACTCGGCCATCGAGGCCGCGGACCTGCTGGCCGGCCTGGTGCAAGTGGCGGTCGGCGGTCGCGAGCCCGGCGCGGTGTGGTTGTTGCACGTGGCCCTCACCGCCAGCTTCCCCGGCTCCCACGAAGTGGCGCGGGCCCGGCGAGCCTTCGAGCTCCGCACCCCCGGCCAGGCCGAGGAGTGGCTGCTCGACGAGTGGTATCCCGCCGCGCGCCACAACCCGCTGGCCGCCTGGCCGATGGAGATCGTGCGCGACGCAGTGGTGCTCGACGTGAGCCACACCGCGCGCCACGATCTGCACACCGGGATCCAGCGGGTGGTGCGGTCGGCGTCGCCGTATTGGGCCGAGCTCGGCGAACTGGTGCCTGTGGCGTGGTCCGACGGCTTCCGCGGCTATCGGACGTTGACCGCCGTGGAGCGCCGTCGTGTGTTCCAGTGGAACGAGCATCAAGCCGATGGTCACGCGCTGCCGGCGTCGACGGTCGGGGCAACGATCCCCGACGACGACACCCCCGCGCTCGTGGTGCCGTGGAACTGCACGGTGGTGCTGGCCGAGTCGCTCGAGGCCGGTTCGTGCGATCGGTTGGCGGCGCTCGCCGACTGCTCGGGCTCGCGCTTGGCGGCCATCGGCTACGACCTGATCCCCGCAGTGAGCGCCGACATGGTGCCGGTGGGTCTTTCCGACCAGTTCCTGAAGTACCTCACGGTCATCAAGCACACCAGCCGGGTCGCGGCCATCAGCAAGGCGGCCGCGGTCGAGTTCCGCGGCTTTGGTGAGATGCTCGCCAACCAGGGCCTGCCGGGCCCCGACGTCCATGTGTGCGAGCTGCCGGCGCCACCGATGCCGCCGGAGCCAGTCGACATCCCCTCGGGTCGCCCGCGCGTCGTGATGGTCGGGAGCTTCGAGCCGCGGAAGAACCACTTGTCGGTGCTGTTCGCAGCGGAACGGCTGTGGCGCGAGGGCCATGATTTCGAGTTGCACCTGGTGGGCGGCATGTCCTGGGTGCACGACATCCACGACGAGATCGACCGCCTCGCCACCCTCGGCCACCCGGTGCACAAGCACTTGGCCATCAGCGAGGAGGCGCTCGACGAGCAGTACCGGTCGGCGCGCTTCAGCGTGTTCGCCTCGGTGCACGAGGGCTACGGGCTGCCGGTCGTCGAGTCGCTCGCGGTCGGCACGCCCGCAGTGATCGGCGACGTCGGGAGCGTGGGCGAGATCGGCGCGGCGGGCGGCTGCTTGTTGGTCGATCCGCGCGACGACGACTCGCTGCACGAAGGCATGCGTCGCCTGCTCACCGACGACGACTTGCTCCGCGAGTTGCACGGCGAGATCGCCGCCCGCCCGACCACCACCTGGTCCGATTATGCGTCGGCGAGTTGGCAGGCGCTGGTCGGAGCGGCGCCATGAGACGTCGCGGCGACGCCGCCGCCGCACTGGTGTCGCGCGTCGACTCGGGTCGGAGGACCCGCCGCGAGGCGCTGCGCGGCCGGCTGGCCGTGTTCGCGGCCGCCTTGGGGGAGGCGCCGTCGCCCGGGCGCACCACGATCGACCTCGTCGAGCAGGCGATCCGTGTGTTGCGGCCGATCGACGGTCGGCCCGACCCTTCGAAGATCTGGCTGCTGCACGCCGTGCTCGCGGCGCGGTTCCCGGCCCCGGACATGATCGTGCAGGCCACCCGCCGCGCCCGCCTCGACGGACCCGAGGCAGCGATCGCCCTCGCTCTCGACCACGCCCTCGACCGGTCGCTCAACATCGCGCCGGATGCGGTGCTGTCGCAGGAGATCCCCGACGACATGGGATGGCCCCAGGTCGAAGTCGTCACCGGCGAGATCATCGTCGACCTCCACCACACCGCTCGCACGCGGTTGGCGACCGGCATCCAGCGGGTGGCCCGCGAGTCCGCGCGCCGCTGGTCGCGCGACCACGATCCCGTGTTCGTGCAGTGGGGCGGCCGTGGCACGTCGATGCACCGTCTCACCACCGCCGAGGTCGCCGCAGCGCTGTCCGGCGAAGGGATGTCGGACGACGCCGACCCCGCTGATCCCACGGTGTTGATCCCGTGGAACTGCCGTTACCTGCTGCCAGAAGTGGCCGTCGAGCGGAACCGGGTGCGCGCGTTGACGGCCATGCTCCGCTTCTCCGGCACGACCGGAGGATCGATCGGGTTCGATTGCGTGCCGATGACGTCGAACGAGACCGTGAACATCGAGGTCGGTGGGTTCTTCGCGTATGGCATGTCGGTGACCCGCCACCTCGACCGGGTCGCCACCATCTCCGAAGGCGCCGGGGTCGAGTACGCCGGGTGGCGCACGATCTTGAGCGGCACCGGGGTCGAGGGCCCGGAGATCCGCGCTGTCCCGCTGGCGGTCGAGGCGCGCAAGGCCACGCCCGAAGCACGCGCCCAGGTGGCTGAGGAGCTTGGTCTGCCGTCGATCCCGATGGTGCTGGTCGTCGGCAGCCACGAGCCGCGCAAGAACCACTTGGCCGTGCTCCACGCGGCCGAGTTGTTGTGGCGCAAGGGCTACCGCTTCCACGTCGTCTTCGTCGGCGGGCAGTCCTGGCGGAGCGACGAGGTGCGCGGGCGCGTGGCTGAGCTGCGGGCAGGCGGGCGACTGGTCGACAGCGTCACGGCGCTGCCCGACGACCAGCTCTGGGCGGCGTACGAGATGGCCGATGTGGTGCTGTTCCCGTCGCTGAACGAGGGCTTTGGCCTCCCGGTTGCCGAGGCGCTCGCCACCGGGACGCCGGTGATCACGTCGCGGTTCGGGCCGATGGCTGAGATCGCGGCCCACGGCGGGGCGTTGTTCGTGGATCCACGCGACGACCACGACCTTGCCGAGGCGCTGGCCAGGTTCCTCGACGACCCGGACCTGCGGGCACGCCTCCGTGCCGAGGCGGAGCGGTCGCCCACCCGGACGTGGGACGACTACGCCGCCGAGGTGTGGGCCTATCTCGCCGCTGACGCCGCTCGGTAGAGCTCGACCAACCCGTCGACGCAGGCCGGCCAGGTGAAGCGCGCGACGTTGCGTGCACCTCGCTCGACCAACGCCGCCGCCGGCGTCGGGTCGTCGAGCAGCGGTGAGATCGCGGCCACCAGCGCGTCGACCAGGTCGGGGCCGGCGGTCGGATCGACGATGATCGCGCCATCGCCCACCACTTCGGGCAGCGACCCGGCGCGGGTGGTGACCACCGGCGTGCCGGTCGCCTGCGCTTCCAGTGGGGGGAAGCCAAAACCCTCGTAGCGGCTCGGGTACACAAACGCGGCCGCCCCCCGCAGGAGCGCGGATCGCTGGCGGTCGTCGACCCATTGCAGGCGCACGACGCGGTCGCCGTGCGCCGCGGCGCCGATGGCCTCGGCCGCGTCGGCGCTGGCGAGACCGTGGGGCCCGGCGATCACCAGGCGCAGATCGGCGTGTGTGCTGGCCAACCGGTCGAACGCGTGCACGAGCTCGGGGACGTTCTTGCGCGGTTCCACCGACCCGAGCGCGAGCAGGTAGCGGCCGCCACCCGCCAGGGCCGCGCCGTCGCCCGGGGTGGTGCCCGGTCCTTCGCTCGCGACGGCGACGCCGGGGTGGATCGCGCGCACCCGCGCCGGATCGGCGTCGAGGTACCGGACCACTTCGGCGGCGACGAACGCGGAATCGGTGTGCACCCACGCGCCGCGACCGATGGCCCGCCGGAGCAAGTCGGGAACGCGCCGGGCGTCGGCGCTCACGAGATGCGGGAAGTGCAGCGGTCCCAAGTCGTGCACCGACACGACCTCGGCCGCGCCTGCGCTGGGTGGCACCACGAAGTTGGGGCCGTGCACCACGTCGGCGCCCGCGGTGAGGAAGCGCACCGACGGTCGGTCACCGCGGCGCCACAGCTCCTTCAACAAGGCGGCGGGCGTGGGGCGATCGACGACGGTGACGCCGTCGGGCAGTTGCGCGGCGAGCCGCCCTCGGCCGCGGAAGGTCAGGGCGAACGCGACGAGGTCGAGGTCGTGGCGCGCGGCAAGGCCGCGGACCAGGTGGTCGCAAAAGACACCGATGCCCGTGTGTGGGGTCAACAACGGGGTGCAGTCGACGGCGACGCGCATGGCTGACAAGTTTGGTGCCCGGGAGCAGCACCGCGGCGCAGGTACCGTGGAACGATGGTGCGGGATCGTTTGGGGGGCCGGCGCGCGTGGATCGCGCCGGCCGTGTCGTTGCTGGTGCTCGGATCCGCGATTGCAGGTGCAGCGGCGCCCGCGGCGGCCCTGCGGGTCTCGTCCGCGACGCTGCCCTCAGCCCGCGCGGTCGTGACCACGATGCCCGACACGGTCAGCTTCCAGGGCCATGGTTGGGGTCACGGGCGGGGCATGGGCCAGTGGGGTGCGTACGGCTATGCCACCGGATCGCACTGGACGTGGCAGCAGATCACCGATCACTACTACCAAGGCTCGACCGCCGGTGATGTCGGGACCCGGTCGCTGAGCGTGGCGCTCACGCAGCTGTCGCCCACCAGCTTGTTGGGAACCGGTACGGCGTATCCCGACGCCACGGTGCTGCTGCAGCGGGGCACGCTGCGCTACGTCACACCCGACGGCGTGTCGCATCCGGTCCTGGGTCAGGCGCTGCGGCTCGAGCGCACCGGTCCGTCCGCGTGGGCGAGCTGGGTGGCGCCGGGCTGTGCAGGCCCATGGACCCCCGGCCCCGCCGTGTCGGGCGCGTCGATCAAGATGCTCCCCGCCGTCAGCGGTGCGACGAGCGTGCAGGACACGTTGGCGGTGTGTGAGCCGAGCCAGACCGGCTTCGAACGCCACGTGATCGGCGAGCTGCGCGCGGTCGACATCGGTTCGGGCCAAGCGCTCGTCAACGTGCTGCCCGTGGAGAGCTACCTGCAGTCGGTCGTGCCCCGCGAGATGCCGGCCAGTTGGGCCGACGCCGCCAACGGCGCGGGGATGGCGGCCCTCCAGGCGCAGGCTGTCGCCGCCCGCAGCTACGGGTTGGGCTCGCATCGCTACTCGTACGCCGACACCTGCGACTCGTCGTGCCAGTCGTATCCAGGGCAGTGGATCGTGCAGGGCGGCACGACATCGACGGTGGTCGATGCTCGGTCGAACCAGGCGATCAGCTCCACCGCCGGCCAAGTGCGGTTGCTGCCGGGCAACGTGATCGCCGCCACCGAGTTCTCGGCGTCGACAGGTGGCTACACCGCTGGCGGCGTGTTCACCGCCGTGCCCGACGACGGTGACGCAGTGGCCGGCAACCCCAACCACACGTGGACGGCCAGCATCGCCCGCACCGCGATCGAGCAGCGCTACGGGAAAGGCACGTTGCAGGCGATCGACATCACGGGCCGCAACGGTCTCGGCGACATGGGAGGTCGGGTCACCTCGATGACGCTGGTGTTCAGCGGCGGGTCGGTGAACCTCAGCGGCGACGACTTCCGCAGCGCGTTCGGGCTCGAGTCCAACTGGTTCCAAGTGACCAACAACTGCGCCGCCGCGTCGAGCCCGTCACCGCCGTTCCCGTCGATCACCGCCATGGTGACCCAGCAATACCACGACGTCCTCGCCCGGGATCCCGATTCCCAGGCGGCCAGATGGGTCGACGCCATCGCGTGTGGGCGCACCACACCGGAAGCCGTCGTGACGGCGTTCTTCACCTCACCGGAAGCCGACGCCGTCTTCGGTCAAGTCGTACGGCTGTACCTCGGCGTCCTCGGCCGGGTGCCGGACCTCGGCGGCGCGTTCGGCTGGCAGAAGTACGTGGCCGCGGGCATGACCCCGCAACAGCTCGCCGCCAACTTCGCCAACAGCCGCGAGTTCCGCAGTGTCCACAACCCGCCCTCGAACCGCGACTTCGTGTCGGAGATGTACGTGCAGATGTTCGGTCGGACCGCGGATCCCGGGGGGTTGCAGATGTGGACGAACTGGCTCGCGACCCACACCCGGGGCGACCTCGTCTACCAGTTCTCGATCGCCCGCGAGTTCCACCAACGGTGGGATGTGCGGGCAATGGTCCACGAGGGCTACTTGGCCATGTTGCGTCGGGTCGCGGATCCCGCCGGTTACGACGCCTGGTACTCGCTGGTCGTGAAGTCAGGCGGCTCCCCGGCGCCGCTCGTGCACGGGTTGTACACGTCACCGGAGTACCGCCTGCGGTTCTCGTGACCTGACCATTGGTGTGGCGGTGGCCGAGGCCGGGTCGCGTTCGTCGCCACGACGCGGAACTGGGACCCGTCGGGGGAGATCGGGTCCCAGTTCCTCGAGAGTGCCGCCGGGGGGAGCGGCCCATCTCTTGTGCGGCTCGCCATCGTTGCGATGGCGGCCGATCACGACACCGGGCGGGCGGGTGCCGGTGTCCAGTCTTCGAGGTGGTTCAGGCAGCTCGACCGACGAGGCCGCGAACCTGCTCGCGGGCGTCCTTGGCGGCGGTGCGGGCCTGGGCGACCAGCTCTGCGGCCTGCTCGGGCAGACGGCCCTGCACCTGGTCGAGGAGCGCGGCGACCTGCTGCTCGACGGCAGCGATGCGCTCTTCGGCGACCTTGCGCTGGCCCTCGACGTTGCCGCTGAGCTTCTTCAGCTCGCTGCGGAGCTCGGTCAGCTGCTCCTTCAGGCTCTTTTCGAGCTCGTTGCGCTGGACTTGGAGCTTCTGGAAGCCGATCACGCCGAGTCCGACCGTGACGTACACGGCGTCCTTGGCGGCTTTGGTGATGTCGTCGAGCCGGAACTCGGCCATGGGGGTTTCCTCCGGGTTGAGCGTCTGGGGAGCACCGTCGTCCGGCGCCGTTGTGCTAGCAACACTACGCCTTCTGTTAAACAGTTGCAAGCACTTGCGTTGTGACGATTGCTACAGCCAGGAGCCAGGGGGGTGCCGGAGCCGCCGGGTGGCGGCGACTACCCTGAGCGCATCGTGGAGACGCAAGATTCCGGTTTGGCCGCGCCCGACCGCAGAGTTCCCACTCCCGAGGCCCGCCACCGGAAGCTCGCCGGCACGCTCGCGTCCGCCCCACCGCCGGAGGCGGCAGCCGACGTGTCGGACGCGCCGCCCGCGCCCGCGCCGCCCGGTGGGTCGCCGCGGCGCTCCCGGCCCCTTCACGTCGGTGGCGCGGGGGGCGACGAGGTCCCCGAGATGGCGCCGTACGACCTCGGTCCCGACGACACGGGCGTCGTGGCGGCCGTACCGGAGGTGGCGCCAGCCGTCGTGGCCGTGGTGGTCACGCACGATCCCGGTCCGTGGTTTCGCGACACGTTGGCTGCGCTCGCCGCGCAGACGTACCCGAACTTGTCGGTACTGGTGGTCGATGCGGGCAGCGCCAACGACCCCACCCCCGTGGTCGCGGAGGTGCTGCCCACGGCATACGTGAAGCGGCTCGAGCACAACCCGGGCTTCGGCCCGGCAGCAAACGAAGTGCTCGACCTGGTCGACGGCGCCGCGTTCTACTGCTTGTGCCACGACGACATCGCGCCCGACCCCGACGCGGTGCGCCAGCTCGTCGAGGAAGCCTTCCGCTCCAACGCCGGTGTGATCGGGCCCAAGCTCGTCGACTGGGATGATCCGCGCATCTTGCAACAGGTCGGCGTCGCAGTCGACAAGGCAGGCGTGCTCGCTCCGTACGCCGATCCCGGCGAGCTCGACCAGGAGCAACACGATGCCGTCCGGGACGTCTTTGCCGTCCCGAGTGCCTGCACTTTGGTGCGGGCCGACCTGTTCGCGGCGATCGGCGGTTACTCGCCCGACATCGCGCGCCACGGTGAGGACCTCGACCTGTCGTGGCGCAGCCATGTGGCGGGCGCGCGGGTCATGGTGGCGCCGGCGGCGCGGGTACGTCACCGCGAGGCCGATCACGAGCGGGGAACCGACACCGATCAAGTGCGGCTCCGGGCGCGTCACCGGATCCGCACCTTGCTCACCTGCTACTCGCGGGCGTCGCTGTTGTGGATCGTGCCCCAGGCCGTGGTCGTGTCGCTGCTCGAAGCGGTCTACGGCCTCGTCGCCGGTCGCACGGAACGCAGCCGTGCCGAGCTCGACGGGTGGTGGTGGAACTTCCGCCAGCTCTCCTCGCTGCGCGCCCGCCGCCGCCAGCTGCAGGCGGTCCGCCGGGTCCCCGATCGGGAGATCCGCAACCTGCAGACGCGGGGGAGTGCCCGGGTGTCCGCGTTCATCCGGGGCCAGCTCGCTGCCGGCGACGATCAGCTGCGGATCATGGCTCGCCGGCGTCGCCGGTCCGATCCCGGCCGATCCGGCCCCCGCCGGGTTGGCGTGGCGGCCATCGTCGGCGTGGCGATCGTGCTGTTGGCCGGCAGCCGGGGGCTGCTGTTCGGCGACTTGCCGGCCGTCGGCGAGTTCGCCCGTTTCTCGCACGGTCCCATCGACCTCTTGCAGTCGTGGTGGAGCGGTTGGCGCGATGTCGGTCTCGGGGCCACGGGCGGTGCTCCCGCAGGGATGGGCGCGTTCGGGCTGCTCGGTCTGGTGTTCTTCGGCGCCGTCGGAGTGCTGCGGAAGGTGGCGATCCTCGCCATGTTGCCGCTCGGTGCTTGGGGCTCGTGGCGCTTGGCCCGCCCGATCGGGTCGTCGGGCTCTCGCGCGGTGGCGCTGATCGTCTACGTGGCGATTCCGGTCCCGTACAACGCCATCGCGCAGGGGGAGTGGGGTGCGTTGGTCACGTGGGCCTTTGCACCGTGGCTGTTGCTCGGAGTGTGCCGCGCCGCCGGCGTCGCGCCGTATGGGCGTCGTGGCATGCCCGCGGCGACGGCGGACACGGCAGCCACGCGGCCCACCCGGCCGCTCGCCGCGCAGTCGTTGGGTCTCGGTCTCGCCGTGGCGGTCGCTGCTCTGGTCGCTCCCGCGGCCGCGCTCGCCCTGGTGGTCATCGCGGTCGGGGTGGTCGTCGGTTCGCTGGTGGTGTTCCGCCTGAGCGGTTCGCTGCGGGTGGTGATCGCCACGGTCGGTGGGTTGGCCGTCGCGGGGGTGTTGCACCTTCCCTGGCTGCTCGGGTTCGTGCACGACGGCCGCCAGCTCGGTGTGCTCACGGGCCCGCGCAGTGCGGTCGGCGGTTCGCTGCCGTTCGCACACCTGTTGCGGTTCGAGTCCGGACCGCTCGGCGCCGCGCCCCTCGGATGGGCGTTCCTCGTCGTCGCCGCGCTGCCGTTGTTGATCGGTCGCGGGTGGCGCCTCGAGTGGGCCGTGCGTGGCTGGACGGTGGCGCTCGCCGCTTGGGGCTTGCTCTGGGCGGGGCAGGCCGGTTGGCTCCACGCCGCGCTGCCGACCCCCGACGTGCTGTTGGCGCCTGCTGCCGCGGGGCTCTCGCTCGCGGCCGCGCTCGGCGTGGCCGCCTTCGAGGTCGACTTGCCGAGCTACCGCTTCGGGTGGCGCCAACTCGCATCGGTGGTCGCCGCCGCCGGGCTGGTGGCCGGCGTGCTCCCCACGCTGGGCGCGGCCGTCGACGGTTCGTGGAAGCTGCCGAGCTCGGGGTTTGAGGACACGTTGTCGTTCATCCAGTCCGAAGCCCACAAGGATCCCTTCCGGGTGTTGTGGGTGTCCGACCCCGACGACTTGCCGGTTGCCGGGTGGCGCCTCGACGACCACTTGTCGTACGGGACGTCGAACCAGGGCCTGCCCTCGCTCGGCGACCGCTGGGCCAACCCGTGGCCGGGTAGCTCTGCGCAGCTCGGCGCGGCGATCCGCATGGCATTGCGTGGTGACACCGCGCAGCTCGGCCACCTGCTCGCACCCCTTGGTGTGCGCTACCTCGCCGTGCCGTCGCAGATCGCGCCCTTGCCGAGCTCGGTGCACCACCGGCCGCCGCCAGCCGCTTTGACGGCCGCGCTCGACGACCAGCTCGACCTCCAACCCCTCAACGCGCTGAATCCGGCGATCACGGTGTGGGTCAACCGGGCGTGGCGGCCGACTCCGGTGGTGCTGCCTGCCGGCAGCGTCGCCGACGGCTCGCAGCTCGGCGACGCCACCCGTCTCGTGGAGCCGACCCAGCGCACCCCTCTGGCGTGGGCGAGCGACCGGCGTTCGGCGCACGGCACCATCGCCGAGCCCGGCCAGCTGTTGGTCGACCAAGCAGACGACGCCGGTTGGAAGCTCCGCGTGGACGGGACATCGATGGCACGGTCCGAGGCGTTCGGCGCGGTCCAGCGTTACGACGTCACCAAGTCGGGTTCGGCATCGCTCCATTACGACACCCCGGTGGGGTGGATGCTGCTCGCCATCGGCCAGGTCGCGTTGTGGATCCTGCTGATCGTGCTGTGGCGGCGAGCCAATGGGGCTGATCGTCGACGCGAGCGCCGTGAGGTGCAGCTTCCCGTGCCCCGCACCGCGGCAGATCCCGTTCGTGAGCGGATGTGGCACCAATGACCCGCCGCCTCCTCGCGTTGCTCCTCGTCCCGGTGCTGTTGATCGGCGCCGCGGTGGCCGACGGTCGCCACCACCGCACGGTGCGCGGCCACGACGCACGGCCGATCCAAGTGTCCGCCAACGGGAACCCGGCGCCCACCGTGCCGCCGCGCACCCCGGCCAACGCCGGCTCGTACCTGCCGGTCATGGCCGGTCGCGCCGCGCTCGACACTGCGTGGTTCTGTGTCGCCAGCTCCACGTCCAACCCGACCGCTCCCGGGGTCGTCGTCCTCGCCAACGCCGGACCATCGCCAGCTCGAGTGGTGGTCAACGCAGTGTCGGATTCCGGCTCCACCAGAGCGGCCACGGTCGCGGTGCCAGCGGAAGGTGCGGCGCAAGTCGACGTGGCCGGCATGGTGAAGGGCAACTGGGTCGCGGCAACGGTGGTGGTCGACCACGGGGAGGTGGTGCCGAACCTGCTCGTGAGCCATGACGGGGCCACGTCGGTGACGCCCTGCGCCAGCCGGACCTCGTCGAACTGGTACTTCCCGATGGGCGAGAGCGAGACCGGTACCACGGAGGACTTGGTCTTCTACAACCCGTACCCCGACGATGCGAGCGTCGACGTGGCGCTCGAAACCCCCGACGGGCCACGCCAACCGCCGAGCCTGCAAGGGGTGCCGGTGCCGTCGGGGCAAGTGGTGGTGCAGCGGGTGAGCGACGTGGAGCGCCGGCGGGCCACCCTCGGCGCGACCGTCACGGCACCCACCGGCCGGGTGGTGGCTGCCCGGATGATCAGCTTCGACGGAAGTGGCGCTGCGGGTCCGCTGGGTGGCCCGCGGAAGGGGTTGAGCCTCGCCCTTGGCCAACCGACGCTCAGCACCGGATGGGCGTGGCCCTACAGCACCAAGGCCGATGGCCACGCCGACCAGTTCGTGCTGTACAACCCCGGCCAATCCGACGCGACGGTGGCCGTCCACATCGGGGTCGCGAACCCGGCGGGTGTCGGCCAGATCCCCGCGATCCCGGTCCAGGTGCAGGCCGGGTCCGTCACTACGTTCGACGCCTCGAAGCTGCGCCAGATCCCCGGCAACTCGAACTACTCGGTGCTCATCCAATCCACCAACGGCGTGCCGGTCGCGATCGAGCGCCTCGGTGAGCGGCAGACGTCGAGCGCGCATGGCCTGGTGGTCACGCCAGGGTCACCGGTGCAGGCGGAGGAGTGGGTGCTCGGGGCGGTGGACGGGCGGGCCGGGCAGGCATTCGTGACGGTGTCGAACCCCGGCGACCGGTCCGTCACGGTGCGGCTGCGGCGCCTCGACGGCAAGGGCGGCCGGGTGACGGCCACCCAGCAGATCGCGCCGCACGACCGGGCCGACTTCGCCGCCGACCAGTTCGGCGGTGACGGCCTTGCGTCGGTGGTCGTGCAAGCCGACCGCCCGGTCCTCGCCGGCGCGCTGCAAGAGCAGCCCCGAGGTCTGAGCTTCATGCTCGGGGTTCCCGCTCGGGCGTCGATCCGCTTCCCGTGAACGTGCCGAGCTCGCGCAACCCGGTCGGTCGTGTTCGTGGTGAAGCCCGGTTCGTGGTGAAGCCCGGTTCGTGGTGAGGTTCCGTACATGGTGAAGTTCATCGTCGCTGGCGCGCTGATCGTGGTCGCGGTCGTGGTGGCCTGGGTGTTGCAGCGCCGTACCCGCCCTGGTGCACCCGTGCAGGGGCGTACGTGGGCGGTGCCCGGCCAGGTCCATCGGCCCGACTTCTCGTCGCCCGACGTCCCATGGCTGGTGGCGGTGTTCACGTCGGCCACGTGCGACAGCTGCGCCGCGGTCTGGGCGCAAGCTGCGCCGCTCGCGTCATCCACCGTCGCGGTGCAGGAAGTGGCCTGGCAGGGTCAGAGGGCGCTGCACGATCGCTACGGCATCGAGGCCGTGCCGACAGTGCTGGTCATCGACTCGGCGGGTGTCGTGCGGGCCTCGTTCGTGGGCCGCCCGCCCGACGGTGAGCTCGCCGGCACGGTCGCCGGTCTCGACACGCCGCCGAGTTGAATCGCCGCACCGGTCCGAGGGGGCCGGTGCGTGTCCGGATCGGCTGCGCCTCGACCCGCCCGCCGTGTCAACGGATGGGTTGGGTGACCTTGCCGTTGGCGGAGCCGCCGATGATCCGCTGTACCTCGTCGCCCGAGATCGTCTCGTGTTCGATCAGGGCCGCAGCGATGCCGTCGAGCGCGGGACGGTGCTCGCGCAGTAGCTGCCGGCAGCGCTCTTCGCAGCGCCGCAGGATCTGCTCGACTTCCTCGTCGATCACGCGGGCCGTCTCGTCGCTGTACTCGCGGCTGTGCATGATGTCCTCGCCGAGGAACACCTGCCCTTGCGACCCCCACGCCATCGGGCCGATCCGCTCGCTCATGCCCCACTCGCGAACCATCTTGCGGGCTCGTTCGGTGGACACGACGAGGTCGTTGTTCGCCCCGGTGGAGACCACCCCGTAGACGAGCTCCTCGGCACAGCGGCCGCCCATCGCGACCACGATCGACTCTTCGATGTAGTCCTGGCGGTAGATGTGACGCTCGCTGTCGGGGAGCTGTTGGGTCATGCCCAGCGCCATGCCGGTGGGGAGGATGGTGACTTTGTGGACCGGGTCGGTGGTCTCGAGCACCGCCGCGCACAGCGCGTGACCGCCCTCGTGGTACGCGATCGACTCCTTCTCCTCGTCGGACAGGGCCATCGAGTCGCGCCGCTGACCCATCAGCACGCGGTCGCGGGCGTACTCGAAGTCATCCATGGTGATCTCGGCCCGGGTCTCGCGCACGGCGTGGAGGGCGGCCTCGTTGACGAGGTTGGCCAAGTCGGCACCGCTCATGCCGGGGGTGCCTTTCGAGACCTTGTCGAGGTCGACGTCGGGGCCGATCCGCTTGCCCTTGCAGTGGACGTTCAAGATGGCCCGGCGCTCTTCGAGCTCGGGCAACGGTACGACGACTTGCCGGTCGAAGCGGCCGGGCCGCAAGAGCGCGGGGTCGAGGATGTCGGGCCGGTTGGTCGCCGCCATCATCACGATCCCCTCGGTGGCCTCGAAGCCGTCCATCTCCGACAGCATCTGGTTCAACGTCTGCTCGCGCTCGTCGTGGCCACCACCGAGGCCGGCGCCGCGCTTGCGGCCGATCGAGTCGATCTCATCGACGAAGATGATCGCCTTGCCGAGCTTCTTGGCCGTCTGGAAGAGGTCACGGACCCGGCTGGCGCCGACGCCGACGAACATCTCCATGAAGTCCGAGCCGCTGACCGACAGGAACGGCACCCCCGCCTCGCCGGCCACTGCCCGGGCGATGAGGGTCTTGCCGGTGCCCGGCGGGCCCACCAGCAGCACGCCCTTCGGGATCCGGGCGCCGATCTGGCCGAACTTCTCGGGGTGGCGCAAGAAGTCGACCACTTCGGTGATCTCCTGCTTCACGCCCTCGTAGCCGGCGACGTCGGCGAACGTGGTGGCCGGTCGCTCGGTGGAGTACGTCTTGGCCCGCGAACGGCCGATCGACATGATCCCGTTGACCTGCCCTGCCGCGCGCCGCTGGAAGAACCAGAACAGCAGCCCGAAGCCGCCGAGGAAGATCACGAACGGCAGGATCGAGTCGAACCAGCTCGATGTCGGCGTGTGGGGCTTCACGTCGACTTTGTGCTTCGCCAACGTGGCGAGGTCCTTGTCGGGGAACGGCACGAAGCCGGTGGTCGAGAACGACTGACCGTTCGTGAGCTTGCCGTCGATCTTGCCGTTGGAGTTGTTGTAGGAGACCGACTTGACCTGGTTGGCGTTCACTTTCGTCAAGAAGTCGGTGTAGGAGATCGACTTGCCGCTCGACTTGCCGAGGAACGCCAGCGCGCCGACGAACACCACGACCGCGGCGATGATCGCCCAGACCATCCACTTCGGCCAGCCGGGTTCCACCCGCACGGGTGGCCGGTTCCCGCCGCCTTGCCCGCCTTGGCCGCCCATGCCGCCCGGCCCGCCCATGCCGCCGGGACCACCAGGCCCGCCGGGGCCGCCCGAAGGGCGCCGCGGAGGCGGCGGCGGTGGTGGCGGGGGCGGACCCTGCGGCGTCATGGACATCCATGCTAGGGGTGGTCGATGAAGGCGCCGCGAAACGCGGCTGGCGAAACAGGCAGCGCGGCGGCGGGGCAACGGTGCTCACACCCCGTGCCGCGACCGCCAACGTTCGCCGTGACCATCGCCGATCGTCGTGGGCCGAGCACTAGCCTGCAGCTCCATGCGTCGCACGTGTGCACGACCCGGCTGCGTGGCGGACGCCACGGTCACGCTCTCCTACGACTATGAGGGACGGGTGGTCTGGCTGGTGGCGCTCACCGAGGAGTCACACCCGATGGTCCACGACCTGTGCGCCGATCACGGCGACCGGCTCTCCGTGCCCCGCGGCTGGATGCTGCGCGACGAGCGCCCGCAGGTGACCGAGCAGTACGCGCCGGCCGACCCCACCGGCGCTCCGGCGGGTGTTGCCTCGGCCGGGGACACGGCGGGGCGTTCGGTGGCGGAGGGGGGCGCGTCGGTCATCTCCGCTGTGCAGTCGGCGGCGGGCGTGGTGATCGAGCCAGTCTTGGGTGCAGACGCCGATCCCGTAGCGCCACCGGTGGTCCCACCGACGGCCGCAGCAGCCGTGCAGCGGGTTGGCGGAGCGGGCATGGGTCTCGCCGTCCCCGCGGGGGTCGAGGTCGCGCAGGACTCGTTGTTTCACCGCGTCGCGTCTGCGTGATCGAGCCCGAGCGGATGGTGCAGCCGACTGCTGAAGCGCGTCCGGTCCGTTGGGGGGTCGGTGACGCGGTCGTCGGCTGGTTGGTCGCCAACTTCGGGGCGGTCGTCATCGGCTCGGCGATCATCGCCGCGGCCGGCTACACCGACATCCACACGAACCACTATCCCCTGTGGCTGATCGCGGTCCTGCAGATCCCGCTGTGGTTCGGCTACCTGGGCTCGGTCTTGTATGCGGCGTGGCAGCGCGGCAACGGGCTGCGCACCGACTTCCGGGCCTGGTCGAGGCCGGTGCCGGATCTCGCGCTGGGTGTCGTCGTCGGGGTGGCCTGCCAGTTCCTGCTTGTGCCGCTGGTTTCGTTGCCGTGGGTCAAGCTGCTCGAGCACCTGCAGAACAAGAAGATCGACCTCAGCAAAGTGGCCCGCGATCTCACTGACAAGGCGAACGACCCGCTCGGGGTGGTCTTGTTGGTGTTGATCGTTGCCATCGGGGCGCCGTTCGTGGAGGAGTTGTTCTTCCGCGGACTGCTGTTGCGGTCGCTGGAGCGCAAGTGGGGGGTGACGGTGGCGCTGTTCGGTTCGGCCATCGTCTTCGGCGCCACGCACTTCGAGCTGGCGCAGCTCCCCGCGTTGATCGCGTTCGGCCTGGTGCTGGCGTGGCTCGCGTTTCGCTTCGACCGCTTGGGCCCCTCGGTGGCCGCGCACCTCTCGTTCAACACCGCCAGCGTCATCCTCCTCCTGACGCACCATTGACGCGTGGCGGGCGGTGGTCGGCGCGCTCGCGCCGTGGATGGTCGCGAAGAGACCGGCCACGCCGGATGAGAGACTTCACACGATGACCGACGTCGAAGAGGAGGCGACGGGCGCGGACCACGCCGAACCGCTCGCCCCCGAGGCGGCGGCCCCGGCGCGCCGGCGCGAGCTGCGGCCGGTGCGGCTCGTCGACCTCGAGCACGACGGGTCGGAGGCTGGCGGGTACGGGCCCGGCAGGTCCGTGGCCGGCGGGTTCGCGCCCGGCCGGCCACCCGACCATGGATCACGGCCACGCGGGAAGCGGTCCGACCGTGATCGTCGGGCGCCGGGGGAGTTGATCGCGGACGGCATCGACCGCTGGCTGGCCATGCCGGCGGAGGGCTGGGTCACCCTCGTGGTGCTGGTGGGGTGCTCGCTGTTCATGTTCTACGCGGTGCACCCCGATCTGGTGTTCCACGCGTCGACGCCCACCGGCGGCGACATGGGAGCCCACGTGATCGGCCCCAAGTACCTGGTCGAGCATCTGTTGCCACACGGTCGCGTGACGGGTTGGACCCCCGACTGGTTCGCGGGCTACCCGCTGTACGGCTTCTACATGGTGGTGCCCGCGCTGCTGATCGCGCTGCTGTACGCGGGCCTGCGCAGCTGGGTGCTCGCCCCTGCGCTGGTGGCCGCCGTGGCCTTGCTCGCCAGCGGATGGTTCGTCCCCCGCTTGTGGAGGTTCCGACGGGCCCTCACCATCGTCGGCGTGCTCGCGGTCTTGTGGGCGGTGCCGATGCAGTACGGCATCGCCTTCAAGCTCGTCACCGTGCTCGGGCTGTGGACGCTCCCGCTGGCCGCCTGGGCGTTCGCCAAGCTGGCCGACCTTCGCTTCCCGGCACCGCCGCTGTTCGCGGTGGCGGCCCTCTTCTACCTGTTCAACCGCGAGCCCGTCTACCAGGGGATCGGCAACCTGATCGGCGGCAACATGGCGTCGACGATGGCGGGCGAGTACTCGTTCTCCATCGCGCTGTCGTTGACGCTCGTGTACTTCGGCGTGCTGCTGCGGGGCTTCAAGACCGGCCGACACCGGGTGCTCGCCGGCGTGCTCTTGGCCTTGGTGGGGCTGTGCCACCTGTTGCCCGTGTTCTTCGCGCTCGCCGCCACGCTGGTGTTGCTGGTGGTGCAGTTCCGGCCCCGGCGGGTGCAGTGGTTGGCGCCGGTGCTCGTCGTGGCGGGATCGTTGTCCGCGTTCTGGACCGTGCCGTTCCTGTGGAACCACCGGCTCACCAACGACATGGGCTGGGACAAGCTGCCGTATCCGAGCACGAACTTGCTCGACTATCTGCTCCCCCAGCACCAACTGTGGATCGCCGCACTCGCGGTGCTCGGTCTCGCCTTCACGGTCGTGTACCGGAACCGGGTGGGGTACTTCTTGGCGGGTTGCGTGGCGGTGACCGCGCTGGCGTTCTGCCTCATTCCCGAGGTCCAGCTGTGGAACGCCCGGATCCTGCCCTTCTATTACCTGTCGGTCTTCCTGCTCGCCGCTCTGGGCGTCACCGGCGCGCTGCGTCTCCTGAGCGACCTGTCGACTCGCCTCGACGGCGACCAGCCGTTCGGCATGCGCACGCTGTTCGTGGCGTCCGCGCTCGTGGCGCTGGGTGCGTACGTCGCGTTCTTCACCGCTCGCCCATGGCGATCGGGTGGCGTGTCGCCCGCCGTCGGGGGCTACGTGTTGCTGTTCGCGGTGGCGTTGGTCGCCATGGTGTTCGCCCACACCGAAGGCGGGGCCAGCGGGCACGAGGGTCGGGGTCGGCTCGGCGCGCTCGTCGCCACACCGCTGCTGGCCGCCGTCGGCCTCGGTGTGGTCGCGTTCCCGCTGCAGATCCTGCCGGGGCACTCGACCGTCACCCGCAACGGCCAACCGGTCACCAACAAGGCAGGCGCGCAGGAGCATCAGTGGCTGTGGTTCACGTCGTTCGACCACAACGACATGCGTGCGTGGGCCGAGTGGAACTACCGCGGTTACGAAGGCAAGACCGGTGTGTACGACGCGCAGCAAAAGGCATATGTGCACGGGTGGCCGGAGTACAAGGCGTTGATGGACACGATGGGTCGCATCGGCCGCGAGCGCGGCTGCGGTCGGGCGCTGTGGGAGCAGGACAACAACCTCGAGGGTGACTACGGCACCCCGATGGCGCTCATGCTCCTGCCGTATTGGACGAACTCGTGCATCGGGTCGGAAGAAGGGCTCTACTTCGAGTCGTCGAGCACCACGCCGTACCACTGGCTGCTCGCGTCACAGGCCTCTGCTCAACCCAGCAACCCGCAGCGCAACCTGCCGTACCGAACCCTCGACCTCAACGCGGCCGTGCCGGAGATGCGGCTGATGGGCGTGAAGTACTACCTGGCGGAGTCGAGCGCCGCGGTCGCCGCCGCCAGCAAGCAGGCCGGTCTCGAGCCGCTCGCCACGTCGGGCCCGTGGCACATCTACCGCGTCGTCGGCAGCGCGCCGGTGCAAGGTCTCGGTTACCTGCCGGCGGTGTGGGACCGGGCGCCGGGGCAGCACTCGTGGCTCGACCCGGCGGTCTCGTGGTTCTACGACCCGGGCCGGTGGGCGATCCCGTTCGCGGCCGGTGGGCCGTCGAACTGGCCGCGGGTCAAGACCGACTCGGCCAACTGGTCGACCAGGTGGGCCGGGATCGGCGCCGACATCCAGCATCGACTCGGTACCACCAGTCCTGATCCGCTTCCGACGACGCCGCGCCGGAAGGTCAGGGTTGCCAAGGTGTCGCACGTGCACCTCGGGACCGACACGATCTCGTTCGACGTCGATCGGCCCGGGACGCCGGTGCTGATCCGCACGTCGTACTTTCCGAACTGGCAGGCGTCGGGTGCCAAGGGGCCGTGGCGGGTGACGCCCAACTTCATGGTGGTGGTACCGACGTCGACACATGTGCGTCTGCACTACGGCCGCACGTCGATGGATTGGCTCGCGATCGTCCTGACGTTGGCCGGGGTGGTCGTGGCGTTGGTGCTGGCGCGCCTGGCCCCGGTCGTGATCGGCGACCGCTGGCCGCGCGGCCGTCCTCGCTACCTCCAACTCGAGGAGCGGCCGCCCGCGGTGTCCGGCCGTGTGGTGCCTGGTAGTGCGATGCCTGGTAGCGCGGCGTCGGGCGGCGCGGCGCCTAGTAGTGCGGCGTCAGGCGGTGCGATGGGCGGCGGGACATCGGCTGAGCCGGTGAGACCCGATGGCGTGAGCGCGCCGGCTCGAGCCGTGTCGGACCAGTTGCGGCGGGCTCCGTTGCGGGCCGATCAGTCGGGCGGCTCCGGTTCGCCATCGTCCGATCCGTCGTCTCGGTCCGATTCGTCGCCACCGGTCGTCGGTGACGGTTCGCCACTGCCGCCGCGGCCGTCCGATCTGTCGTCTCGGTCCGATCCGTCGTCTCCAGTCGTCGGTGACGGTTCGCCACTGCCGCCGCGACCGTCCGATCCGTCGTCTCGGTCCGATTCGTCGCCACCGGTCGTCGGTGACGGTTCGCCACTGCCGCCGCGGCCGTCCGATCCGTCGTCTCGGTCCGATCTGTCGTCTCCGATAGATCCGTCGTTTCCGCCGGACCCGCCTTCGCCCTGACGGCACCCACTGCCCGCACCGTCGAGCGGCGGGCTGTTGTCCCCCGTGCCGGTTCGCGCGGTGCCGGAAACGCCGGGACCGGCCAGGCCCAGGTTCGCCCCGGCGTGCTCTTCCGCCCCGCCGGCGCCATCCGGTCCGTCAGGCTGGCCGGGGCTGTTCGGTCCGTCGGGCTGGTCGGGACTGTCGGCCGCCGGATTCTCCGGATCCGCCGCCTCCGGGTGGGTGGAGCGCCACCGGTTGTGGAAGCCGCAGGCGAGGCGACCGTTGTCTTGCGTGGTGGGGCCTCCCCGGCTGGCCTCCTGGACGTGGTCGATCTCGGGCTGCTCCGGTGGCTCGTCGCAGCTCGGGTGGTAGCAGGTGCGGTCGCGGACCTCGATCGCTCGCCGCAGACCGCCGGTGAAGAACCGGCGCCTGGCCCCGACGTCGATCACGCGTGATGGGCCATCGAACACGATCCGCTCGACGTCGGCCTCGGACAGCCAAGCCGCGGCGCTGCCGGGTGTGAGCACGGTGCGGTTGAACAGCTCGAGGATCGGTCCACGGAAGGTCTCGAGCCCGACGACCACCGAGAACAGCGGAGCGGGCCGCCGCCCGTCGGCGGGTGCGGTGCGGGCTCGGACGGCCATCTCGACGAGCGCGTCGGCACGGCGTTGGGCGGGTGTGCGGCCGAGCTCGTCGGCCTGCGGGTCGCGCCCGAGTCGTTCCTTGGCGGCTGCCCGGTCGCGGCGGAACAGCTCGTGTTCGATCGAGCGCAGCGTTCCCGCCACGATCTCGCCCGACACGGGGTCGAGCGTGATCTTCCCGAACCACATGCCGCCGAACGTGCGGGACAGGTGCACGGCACGGCTCGACCGGTCGGCCGCGGCACCTTGCTCGGCGCCGTCGGGGTCGACCATCAGCTCCCACATGCGGCAGCGGCCCTTGAACTCGACGAACGTGCACGAGCGGGCGAGATCCAGCAGGTCCACGTGATCGTCGTCGAACGCGTCGGCCGTGCGGGTGTTGCGGACCGCCAGCAGGCCGCTCACGTGCGTGCGATCGATCTCGCCCTCAGCCCACGCCTCGGCGATCGCCCCGTACTGGCGACACACCCTCGCGTGGCGGACGCGGCGGCGGGCCTCCGCGATCGGGAGGCGCAGCTGCCAGGCGAGCCAGGCCGGCGCGCTCCGGGCTCCCGACGGTTGCCAGCACCGGCGACCGTCCCACGCGGCGAGCGTGTGCGCCTCAGTCGCCTCGAGCCGGCAACGCAGCCGTTGCAGGGTCTTGATGTGCGAGGTGAGCGAGTCGTCATCGAGGGTGTCGACCGCCGCGGCTTCGAGCCGCCGGAGCACCTCCTCGGCTTCGGTCAGCAGCTGTTCGACCTCGGCAGGTGGGTGACCGGCCGGAGGTGGATGGTCATCGAGTGGCGGGTGGTCGGCTGACGAGGGATCGTCCACCGGGGCCTCCTCTCGGGTACGGCGCGCGGGCAGCACGAGCACGGCGCGGCGGCATCAGGAGGGGACCGGCAACACCCTCGGCCCCGAGAGGGGAACCGTCACTATATCGAACTGGAGTTCGGGTCACAACCCGACGCCGAAATCTCTTGGGCAAGCCTGCTGGCCAGGGTCACCGCAGGGTCGTACGTACTCTGCGTACGGTTCGTCATGGATCAGCGGGACTGGAAGGTGGAGTTCGAGCAGACCGAGCTCTGCTGCACTCGGTCGGCCAGCTCGTACCGCTGAAGGTGAAGCAGCCACGCAGGTCTTCGACATGCCGGCGTTGCACGCCGACCGGCGCGCCCATCGCTCGGCGCGCCCATCGCTCGACGCGCCCGAGCTCAGTGGACGATCGAGACGGCTCCGAGCATCAACGCGCCGAAACCGATCAGCGCGGTGATGAGATGAGCCGGCAACTCCGAGACCGTGAACCAAGCGTGGCGAGCGACGCCGGGCGGAGAGCACCCGAAGTAGGGTGGCCGGCGCCATGGCAGCCATCGACACGGTCTTCAAGGCCTACGACGTGCGCGGCACCGTTCCCGACCAGCTCGACGCCGAGCTGTGCCACCGCATCGGTGCCGCCTTCGCCGCGTTCGCCGTGCGGGGCGACGCCACGGTCGCGGAGATCCTGGTCGGCCGCGACATGCGACCGAGTGGTCCCGACCTGGTCGACGCGTTCGCAACGGGCGTGCGCAGCCAGGGGATCGACGTCATCGACCTCGGGTTGTGCTCGACCGACCTGGTGTACTTCGCGTCGGGCTCGCTCGACGCGCCGGGCGCGATGTTCACGGCGTCGCACAACCCGGCGCAGTACAACGGCATCAAGTTCTGCTTGCGAGGCGCGGCGCCCGTGGGGCAAGACACGGGGCTGACGGAGATCAAGGAGCTGGCCGGCGCGACGTTGCCGGTGGCCGAGCTCACCGGCAAGCGCACCGAGCGCGACCTGCTGGGTGCCTTCGCCGATCACGTCCGCTCCTTCATCGACACGTCCGGCCTACGGGCGTTGAAGGTCGTCGCCGACACCGCGAACGGCATGGGCGGGCTCGTGGTGCCCGCCGTGTTCGACGCGCTCCCTTTCGAGCTGGAGGTGCTCTACCCCGAGCTCGACGGGACGTTTCCCAACCACCCGGCCGACCCGATCAACCCCGCGAACCAAGTCGACCTGTGCAAGCGGGTCGTCGACTCGGGCGCCGATCTCGGTCTGGCCTTCGACGGCGACGCCGATCGCGTGTTCGTGGTCGACGAGCAGGGCGTCGGCCTGTCCGGCTCCACCACCACGGCGATGGTCGCCAGCTCGGTGCTGGCCAAGGAGCCCGGCGCCACGATCCTGTACAACCTGATCTGTTCGAAGGCCGTGCCCGAGATCATCGCCGAGAAGGGCGGCACCCCGGTGCGCACGCGGGTCGGCCACTCATTCGTGAAGGCCGTCATGGCCGAGACGGGCGCGGCGTTCGGCGGCGAGCACTCGGCGCACTACTACTTCCGGCGCAACTACCGGGCCGACTCCGGGTTGATCGCCTCGATGTTCGTGCTCGAGCTCGTGGCGACCTCGGGGCAGCCGTTGTCGGAGCTGCGCAAGCCGTTCGAGCGCTACGCCGACTCCGGCGAGATCAACTTCGAGGTCGCCGACCCGAACCAGGTCATCGAGCAGATCGGCGACGCGTACGCAGCTGCCGACCAGGACCACCTCGACGGCCTCACGGTCGACCTCGGCGACTGGTGGTTCAACGTCCGTCCCTCGAACACCGAGCCGCTGCTGCGCCTGAACCTCGAGGCAGCCACCCGCGAAGCCTGCGACGCGCGGGTCGACGAGCTGCGCGCGCTCATCACCAAGGAGACCTGAGCATGGCGCTCGACCCCAAGCTGTTGGAGATCCTGGCCTGCCCGGAGGACAAGGGCCCGCTGCTGCCCTTCGAGGCCGACGGGTTCCTCTACAACCCCCGGCTCAAGCGGAAGTACCGGATCGACGACGACATCCCCGTGATGTTGATCGACGAGGCCACGACCGTCGACGACGCCGAGCACGAGCGCCTGCTCGCCAAAGCTGAGGCCGACGGCATCAGGCCCACCTTCGAAGACTGAGGCCCGGCGATGGGTGATCGGCTCGATTCCCTCGACATCTGGGGCGTCACGGCGGCGTTCCCCGAGCAGGTCGCGGCGGCCATCGGAGTGGGGGAGGCCCTCGAGGGCCTGCCCGCACACGACGACATCGCCAACGTGCTCGTGCTGGGCATGGGCGGCAGTGGCATCGCCGGCGATCTCGTGGCAGCGGTGGCGGGACCCTTCATGGCCGTGCCGATCGTCGTCGCGAAAGGCTACGAACCCCCCTCGTTCGTCGACGAGTCGACGCTGGTGGTGGCCATCTCCTTCTCCGGCAACACCGAGGAGACCATCGAAGCCGTGCAAGAAGCGGCGCTGTCGGGTGGTCGCGTGCTTGCGGTCACGGCCGGCGGGCAGCTCGCGGACCTGGCTGGTTCGTGGGGGTCGCCGGTGATCGGGCTCCCCGGCGACATCGCGATGCCGCGCTCGGGGCTCGGCGCCATGGCCGTGCCGGTGCTCGTCGCGTTCGAGAAGATGGGGCTGTTCCCGGGTGCCACCGAGTGGGTCCAGCGCGCAGTCGAGCAGCTCGACCGGCGTCGCGACGAGCTCGTCGGTGACAAGTCACCCGCGGCGCCGATCGCCCGTGCCATCGGCCGAACGTTGCCGCTGGTGTACAGCGCCGGGCCGATCGGGCGGGTCGCCGCGCAGCGATGGAAGTGCCAGGTGAACGAGAACGCCAAGGCGCCGGCATTCGCCAACACGATGCCGGAGCTGTGCCACAACGAGATCTGCGGATGGGGCCAGCACGGCGATGTCACGCGGCAGGTCTTCACGCTCGTCAACCTGCGCCACGACCACGAGCACCCCCAGGAGATGCGTCGCTTCGATCTCGTCACCGAGCTGTGCCGAGAGGTGGTGGGCGGCGTGATCGATGTGCGGGCGGCCGGTGAGGGTGAGGTGGCCCAACTCCTCGACCTGTGCCTGCTCGGCGACTTCGTCAGTCTCGAGCTGGCGGCGGCCGCGGGTGTCGATCCGGGGCCGATCCCGGTGCTCGACGACCTGAAGGCGGCGCTCGCCCGCTGACGATCTCCGGGGCCGATGACCCGCGGCGTCGCTGGGGCGGCGATCCCGTGGCGTCTACACTGGCCCGCCGGGCTGGACGACCAGCCCCGCCGGGCTGAGATGAGTGGTGTCAGGTGACCCCAGCCCTGAATCCGTCGTGAAACGAAGCGCGTCGTTCGGCGCGCCTGGAGGAGCAATGCCTGACACCCCCGACTTCAAGGTCGCCGACCTCTCGCTGGCCGCCTTCGGTCGCAAGGAGATCGAGCTCGCCGAGCACGAGATGCCCGGCCTGATGGCGCTGCGCGCCGAGCACGGCGACACCAAGCCGCTGGCCGGCGCCAAGATCATGGGTTCGCTGCACATGACCATCCAGACCGCGGTCCTCATCGAGACGCTGACCGCGCTGGGCGCCGAGGTGCGCTGGGTCTCGTGCAACATCTTCTCGACCCAAGACCACGCAGCCGCAGCGGTCGCCGTCGGCCCCGACGGCACCCCGGACAACCCCAAGGGCATCCCCGTGTTCGCCTGGAAGGGCGAGACGCTCGAGGATTACTGGTGGTGCACGGAGCAGGCGCTGCGCTGGCCGGGTGGCGACGGGCCGAACCTGATCCTCGACGACGGCGGCGACGCCACCATGCTCGTGCACAAGGGCCGCGAGTACGAAGCCGCCGGCGCCGTGCCCGCACCCACCGACGACGACTCCGATGAGTGGAAAGTCGTGCTGGCCACCCTCACCCGCACCCTCGCCGACGACCCGAAGCTCTGGACCGGCATCGCCGAGAAGATCCGCGGCGTGTCCGAGGAGACCACCACCGGTGTCCACCGCCTCTACCAGATGATGGAGACCGGCGAGCTCCAGTTCCCGGCCATCAACGTGAACGACTCGGTCACCAAGTCGAAGTTCGACAACAAGTACGGCTGCCGCCACTCGCTGGTCGACGGCATCAACCGGGCCACCGACGTGCTGATCGGCGGCAAGGTCGCCCTGGTGTGCGGGTACGGCGACGTGGGCAAGGGCTGCGCCGAGTCGCTCCGCGGCCAAGGTGCCCGCGTGCTCATCACCGAAGTCGACCCGATCTGCGCGCTGCAGGCCGCCATGGACGGCTACGAGGTGACCACCCTCGAGGACGCGCTCGGCAAGGTCGACATCTTCGTCACGGCCACCGGCAACAAGGACATCATCTCCGCCGAGCACATGAGCCGGATGAAGCACCAGGCCATCGTCGGCAACATCGGCCACTTCGACAACGAGATCGACATGGCCGGCCTCGCTCGCATGAGCGACGTGCAGAAGGTCGAGATCAAGCCGCAGGTGCACGAGTTCGTGTTCCCCGACGGCCACTCGGTGATCGTGTTGGCCGAAGGGCGGCTGTTGAACCTCGGCTGCGCGACCGGCCACCCGAGTTTCGTGATGAGCTGCAGCTTCACGAACCAGGTCCTCGCGCAGATCGAGCTGCACACCCACAACGAGCAGTACCCGATCGGTGTGTACGTGCTGCCCAAGCACCTCGACGAGATGGTGGCCCGGCTGCACCTCTCGTCCCTCGGTGTGAAGCTCACGGAGCTGTCGAAGTCCCAAGCCGACTACATCGGCGTGCCGGTCGACGGGCCGTACAAGCCGGACCACTACCGGTACTGATCGGCCGGACGCGGCCGCGCCCGGCCCGTCCGGGGGCGGCCGCGTCAGGAACCATCCGAGCGCCTGACACCAACCTGACACGTCGTCGCCAGGTTGGTGTCAGGTCCTCTTCACCGGGTCGACACGTCGACGAGACGATCGAGCAACACGCGTTTCCTACCTTGCCGCCGAGGAGGTAGGTCCAATGTTGCAAGCATCGTTCGCCGGCGTGTCCGCGGGCGGCATCTCACCCTCGGTCGGCCTGAGTTGGCGCGACCGCGTCCGCGCAGCCGTGCGGGACCCCGAGCGCCGGAAGTTCTTCGGCGTCTACTTGGGCGCCAAGATGCTCGGCATCGTCGCGCTCTTCGGCGCGATCGCTCTGCTGACCTGGCTCGCCTCGGGCGTCGCGAGCGCGATGCCCCTCGTGAAGGGCCAGGCGGCCGCCCCGAACGTGACCGACGTGGTCAACGCGACGAACACGGCGTGGACGCTCGTCGCGGCGTTCCTGGTGTTCTTCATGCAGGCCGGCTTCATGATGTTGGAGGCCGGCTTCGCCCGCACCCGGGAGACGGTGAACATCCTCCTCGAGTGCGTCGCGGACACGGCGTTGTGCGGGTTGCTGTTCTGGGCGTTCGGGTTCGCCTTCATGTTCGGTACCGGCAACGGGCTCATCGGGCACACGAACTTCTTCTTGAACGGCGCGGGCGCCACCGCCACGTACGGCTCGACCGGTGTGGCGTTCCTGGCGTTCTTCCTGTTCCAGTTCGCGTTCGCCGACACGTGCTCGACCATCACATCGGGTGCCATGGTCGGCCGCACGGACTTCAAGGGTGATCTCCTCTACAGCGTCGGGGTGAGCGGTTTCATCTACCCGATCCTCGGTCACTGGATCTGGGGACCCGGCGGCTGGCTCGGCAGCACCATGGGTTGGTTCCACGGCTGGTTCAAAGGCGGGGTCGTCTTCCACGACTTCGCGGGCTCGACGGTGGTCCACACCATCGGCGGCGTGCTGGCCCTCACCGGAGCGATCGCCCTCGGTCCTCGCCTGGGCCGCGTGTTCAAGCGGGACGGCGGTGGCCTCATGCCGGGCCACGATCTCACCATCGCGGCGCTCGGCGGCGTGATCTTGTGGTTCGGCTGGTACGGCTTCAACCCCGGGTCGACCTTGTCGGCGCTCGACAGCGCCGGCATCGGGCGAGTCGCCGCCAACACCACGCTGGCCGCCTGCTCCGGTGCGCTGGTCGCCATGGCGTGGATGTACAAGCGAGTGAAGTTCTGGGACCTCGGGATCACCACCAACGGCTTCCTTGCCGGGCTCGTGGCGATCACCTGCCCGTGCTACTGGGTGTCGCCGACCGGCGCGGTCCTCATCGGAGCCATCGCGGCGCTGGTGTGCATCTGGGGCATCGACTTCATCGAGTGGCTGCGGATCGACGATCCCATCGGTGCGGTCGCCGTCCACGGCGGGGCAGGGATCTGGGGCACGTTGAGCCTCGGGTTGTTCGCCTCTGGCCAGTACGGCGTGCCCACGCCGAACGGCGCCGACACGTCGACGGTCGTCAAGGGGCTGTTCTACGGCGGCGGCCTCCAGCAGCTCGGTGCCCAGGTGTTGGGCAGCGTGGTGATCACCGCGTGCACGCTGGCTGGCGGTCTGGCGCTCATGTTCGGGGTCCGCGCCATCAAGATGCTGCGGGTGTCGGAGCAGGGCGAGCTGCAAGGCCTCGACCTCCACGAGCACGGCAGCCCGGCGTACCGGCCGGAGTTCCAGTTCACCGGCTACGTGCCGGCCGGCTCGTCGCACCCGCAGGGGCAGGCCAGTGCGCCCAGCGGGTTCGCATCCGGGCTGCCGGCGCCCGTGGAGATGGTGCCCGTCGAGGTCGAAGGCGGCGAGACCAGCCGGCAGGCGGAGCCCGTCTGACCACCCGTTCCCCGAACATCGCGGCCGCACCGCACCCGCCGCGGGGCGGGTACGGTGCGGCTGCGACGAACGATCGGGGGACGACGTGGAGGAGCTCAACGGCAAGACGGTGGTCATCACCGGCGCCGCATCGGGGATCGGGCGGTCGATGGCGGCCGCGTTCGCCCGCGAAGGCGCCCGGCTGGTGCTGGGTGACATCGAGCCGGGTCCGCTGCACGAGGTGGTCGCCAGCCACCGCGGCGGCGGCACCGAAGCAGTGGGTGTGGTCACTGATGTCGCCAAGTGGGACGACGTCGTGGCGTTGCGGGACGCCGCGCTCGATGCGTTCGGGGCGGTGCATGTCATCTGCAACAACGCCGGCGTGGGCGGCGGTGGCCAGCTCTGGGAGATCGAGCTCGACGACTGGCACTGGGTGGTCGGCGTCGACTTGTGGGGTGTGATCCACGGCGTCAAGGCGTTCGTCCCGCTGCTGGTCGAACAAGGTGAAGGTCACGTGGTCAACACCGCGTCGGTCGCCGGCCTCACCTCGCCGCCGTTCATGGGGCCCTACAACGTCTCCAAGCACGGGGTGGTCACGCTCACCGAGACGCTGTCGGCTGAGCTGGCCATGGTCGCGCCGGGCGTCGGCGCGTCCGTGGTGTGCCCGGGATGGGTCAAGACCCGCATCGACGAGTCGTCGCGGAACCGCCCCGGCGGGCCTGCCGCGCCGGGCGATCCCGACGCCGAGGTCGAAAATGCGACGCGCGACGCCATCGCGGGCTTCATCGCCAACGGCATCTCACCCGACCTCGTGGCGTCGGCCGCCGTCGACGCGGTGCGCACGGGCCGCTTCTACGTGCTGACCCACCCGGACATGAACCAGGGCATCGCCGATCGTGTCGAGCGCATCGTGTCCGGTCGGCCGCCGGCGTCCGCGATGGAGCTCTTCGGCGCCGGGTAGTGGACCAGCCGTGATCCGGGCCACGTACCTGCTCGATCCGGTCGAGTCGGCCGCTTCGCTGGCCGAATCGGCGTCAGTCGGGGTTCCGTGGGGGTCGGCGTCGGCGCGGGCGCAGGTGGCCGACGTCGAGCCGGGGGCGGGCACCCGCGGCCGGGTGACGTTCGAGTTCCCCGTGGAGTTCTGGGGCGACGATCTCACGTTGCTCCTCGCGACCGTCGTGGCCGGCGAGATCATGGACCGGGCCGACGTGCGCGAGTGCCGCCTGGTCGATCTCGACCTGCCCGACGGCTTGTTGCCGGGTCCGGCGTTCGATGCACCCGACCGGGTGATGGTCGGCGCAGTGCTCGAGCCGGCATCGGGATCGTCGCCGCGCGAGCTGGGATCGGTGGCCGCGGATCTCGTCCGTGGCGGGGTCGACGTGATCGTCGATCCCGTGGCCTTGGCGGACCCGCCGTGGTGCCCGATCGAGGATCGGGTGGCTGCCGTGGGCGCCGCCACCCCTGACGATGTCACGTACTTCGCGAACGTCACCGGCCATGCCGGCACCGTGATGCACCGGGCAAGCGTCGCGGTCGACATGGGCGCCGGCGGCCTGATCGTGCACGCGGGTGTGCAAGGCCTCGACACTGTCCGGCTGCTGCGTGAAGCGGACCTCGGCGTACCGGTCTTCGCTCCCCGGACCGGGTTCGCGCCGTGGTTGCGGTCCGAGCGCTTCGGTCTCGCGCCCGACACACTCGCCAGACTGCTGCGGCTGGCTGGCGCCGACGTGATCTCCTGTGGCGCCATCGACGGGTCGCGCTGGGGTGGCGCCGACGACGTCGTGGCCCAGGTCGCCGCCTGCCGGCGCCCGGTGCACCGTCGCAGTTCGGCGCAGGCCGGTGCCGGGCCGGACCGACGCCCGCCCGACCCTCCAGACGTGTCGAACGATGGGCCGAAGGACTTGCCGGCAGCCGTCGCCGTGCTCGATGGCGGCCTCGACCCGGTCGCGGCGCGGGCCCAGGTGGAGCGGCTCGGCGGCTCCGGGCTGCTGGTGCTCCTCGACCACGAGGCGTACGTGCACCCGGGCGGGATCGAGGCCGCCGTCCGTGACACGGTCGCGGCGCTCGAGGCCCCGAGCGCCGATCCCGCCTCGGGCGCCGAGCGCTCAAGGCCGCCTCTGCCGTGAGCAGTCGCGATGGCGGGCCCACCCCGCCTGATCACCGCGGACGATGGTGAGCGGGGTCCGTACCTGTTTGCGCGCCGACCATGTTGCGCAGGGCGCATAGGGTGGTTCCGCGGGTAACCGAGGGAGGTGGTGGTCCAATGGTGTCAACCCGCTCGTTGACCTCTGGCGAGATCGACGGTCTGCTGCGGAAGGCCGTGACGTCGATCACGGAGGAATCCCGTGAGCAGTCCGGTCGCTTGATGGCACGGCTCATGGGGGAGCTCGCCGAGCGGGACGAGGATCTGCTCCTCAACACGTACCTCGCCGACCACCCGAGCCAGCCACCCACCTACCTGGTGGTCATCCGCGACGTCGACGGCCCCCCGGGCCCTGCGCCGAGCCCGCCAGCCCTCTCGTACCGCAGCGCATCGGTCGCCATCCGCCGCGCCCTGGCGGCGGTCGGCGGAGAACAGGACGTGGAGGTGCGGTCGCTCGAGCCCGACGGCACCGTTCGAGTGCTGTTGCGTGCCGCGCCGCACGAGGAGCTCGTGTTTCAGGTCCCGCACGAGCCGGTCGGCGCGGACGCCGACGACTCGTGGGCCCAGCGGCTTCATCGCTGGGCGGGATCCCTCGACACCGCGTCGCTCTCGTCGATGGACGCGGCGACCCACTCGACGGATGCCAGCCCCACCTCGTCGGCGAGCAACGGACACCAAGACGACCCCGACGCCGAGATCGGCGCACCGAGCGACCTGCGCGACGCAGCCGCCCCTTCGCTCTTCGACGCGCCGGTCGACCCGCTGGGGGTCACCACGTTCGGGGCCGTCGGGAGCGCGCACCCGCATCCAGACGAAGGCGAGTCGATCGCCACAGCGATCGGCCCCGCCGTTGCGGCAGCGGTCGGTCCGGCCGTGCGCACCGCGGTCGACGCAGCAGTTGGCCCCGCCGTTCAGGCGGCCGTCGGCCCGGCACTTGCCGAGGCCGTCACCGCGTCGATGCACGGCGCGGTCGACCCAGCGGTGGAGCGAGCGGTGCAGGCTGCCGTGCATCAGGCCGTGCAGAGCGCCCTGCACCCTGCCGTGCACCAGGCGGTGCAAGGCGCCGTGCAGCCCGCCGTGCAGCAGGCGGTGCAAGCCGCGCTCGCGTCGGTGGTGGAGCAGACCGTGGAGGCCGCGATCGAGCGCTCGGTGTCGTCCGCGCTCGGCAACGTGTCGCTCCAGCTCGACACCCAGGAGCTCTCCGAAGTGGTCCACGACGCGGTCGGCGGGGCGTGGGGCGGGGGCGACGGGTCGGAGTCGGCCAACGCGCCTTCCGCCGAGGCGGTGTCGCGTGCGGTGGCTGGTCGAGTGGTGCCAGAGGTCGAGATCGGGCTGCGGCAGCTCGAGAGCCGCGTCGGCGCGCTCCTCGCCGACCTGCCCGGTTCGGCGTACCTGGACGACTTTCGAGCCGAGCTTCGCGACCTGTCGCGTGGCTTGCACTCGGCGAAGGAGTCCTTCACGGCGCTGCACGAGGAGGTCCTCACCTCGGATCGACGCTCCCGTGAGCAACTCGCGGAAGTCAGCCGCCAGTTGTCCGACGCGGTCCAGCGGCTGCGCCGGCACGAGGCCGACCCGGCGAACTCGACCCGCCCCCGCATTCCCATGAACGGGGACTGAGCAGCGCTGTCGCACCCCGTCCCTAGCCTGCGGGTGTGCTGCTGGGAAGCGTGTGCCCGATCTGTGGCCGCCGAGGCGCGGCGCCCTGCCGGTCGTGCCTCGCTCGCCTGGTGCCGTGTGGCGCGCTGACGCCTCCGTGTGGCGTCGCCCGGGCGGCGGCGCTGTTGCGCTACCAGGGTGCGGGGCGCGAGCTGGTGGCCCGGTTGAAGTATCACAACGCCAGGGGTGCGCTCGACTGGCTGGCACGGGGCATGGCGGGGTTGATCGACGCTGACCCACCCCCGGCGGTGATCTGCTGGGTTCCCACGACGACCGAACGCCGGCGAGCCCGCGGGTTCGATCAGGCCGAGCTGCTCGCCCGCGCGGTGGCACGACAGCGCGGTGCCAGCGCGATGCCGCTGCTGGTGCGGCGCCGGGGCCCGGCGCAGACCGGGCGAGACGCCCGGCACCGGGCCGAAGGCCCCGCGCTGGCGTGCCGCGCGTGGGAGTCGGTCCCCGCCGGGGCACGCGTGCTGGTCGTCGACGACGTGATCACCACCGGGGCGTCGATCTCGGCGGCGGCTCGGGTCCTGCGCTCGGCTGGCGCGGCCGAGGTGTCGGCGCTCGCGGCTGCGCACACCCCACCCCGTGCCGACTTGCCGTCGCCCGACCTACCATCGGCATGACCATCCGCACGACCCTGGGAGGGGCCGCATGGAGATCACCGTCAGCGGTCGACACATCGAGGTGTCGGACAAGCTCCGGTCGCTCACCGAGCAGAAGGTCAACCGGCTCGACCGCTTCCTCGACATGGAGCGTGCCGAGGTGCACTTCACCCGGCACCGGAACTCGAGGGTCGCCGAGCGTGAGATGTGCGAGATCACGCTGGAAGGCCACGGTCACCACGTCCGCACCAAAGTGAGCGCCACCGACCAGTTCGTGGCGGTCGACAAGGCGGTTGACAAGCTCGGCCAGCAGCTCGCCCGCCTCAAGTCGAAGCTGGTGGGCCGTAGCCGCGGTGTCCGGCCGGCCAGACCCGACGCCGGGGCAGCGGTCCCCGCGGCCGGAGCGGCGTCGGCCGAGCCTGCGACCGGCGGCGGCGAGGGGGCCGCGAGGCCGGCTGCGGGGGGCGCCGATGCGACCCGTGAGCCGAAGATCGTGAAGAGCAAGCGGTTCGCCATGATGCCGATGACGGCGGAGGAAGCCGTGGTGCGGATGGAGCTGCTGGGGCACGGGTTCTTCTTCTTCACCAACGCGGACACGTCGCGGGCCGCCGTGGTCTACGCACGCGATGACGGCGACATCGGCTTGATCGACGAAGCCGGCTAGGGGTACAGCCGTTCAGGAGGGGTGAGCGAACTACCGTGGAGGCGATGACTTCGGATGAACCCGACGCCACGGCCGAGGCGGACGAGGATCTGTCAGCGGTGCGGGTGCTCATCTGCGACGACCACGCCCTCTTCCGGCGAGGTCTGCGGATGGTGCTCGAGAGCGAGGACGGCATCGAAGTGGTGGGCGAGGCCGACGACGGCGTGGAGGCCGCTGCCCTGGCCGAGCAGTCCGCGCCCGATGTGGTGCTCATGGACGTGCGGATGCCGGGCATGTCGGGCATCGACGCCACCCGGCGGATCGCGGAGGTCGTGCCGACGGCGAAGATCATCATGTTGACGGTCTCCGACGAGGAGGAAGACCTCTACGAGGCCATCAAGGCCGGTGCCGCCGGCTACCTGCTCAAGGAGATCTCGATCGAGGAGGTGGGTCACGCCGTGCGGTCGGTGTCGTCGGGCCAGAGCCTGATCTCGCCCTCGATGGCCGGCAAGCTGCTCACCGAGTTCACCACCTTGGCCCGTCAGGCCGACACCCGGCCGTCGGTGCCGACGCCCACGCTCACCGATCGCGAGCTCGAGGTGCTCCGGCTCGTCGCCGAAGGGTTGAGCAACAAGGCCGTGGGTCAGAAGCTGTTCATCTCGGAGAACACGGTCAAGAACCACGTCCGCAACATCTTGGAGAAGCTGCACCTGCACTCTCGGATGGAAGCCGTCATGTACGCCGTGCGGGAGAAGCTGCTCGACATCGAGTAGTCGGTGGCGAACCAGAGGGGGCTCGTCCCGGGTGGTGGCCGGGGGTCGAGGCGCTCCGGGGATAGGTAGACTCGACCGTCTCATGGCATTCCTGGATCGACTCCTCCGCGCGGGTGAAGGCAAGAAGGTCAAGCGCCTTGCCGAGATCGTTCCCGAGATCAACGCGCTCGAAGACGACCTCGTCGGACTGACCGACGCAGAGCTGCGCGCCAAGACCGACGAGTTCCGCGAGCGGCTCGCCGATGGTGCAGACCTCGACGACCTGCTGGTCGAGGCGTTCGCGGTGGTTCGGGAGGCCTCGAAGCGGGTCACCGGCCTCCGGCACTTCGACGTGCAGATGATGGGCGGCGCCGCCCTCCACGCCGGCTGGGTGGCGGAGATGAAGACCGGTGAGGGCAAGACCCTTGTGTCGACCCTGCCGGTGTACCTCAACGCGCTGGCCGGCAAGGGTGTCCACGTCATCACCGTGAACGACTACCTGGCCACCCGCGACGCCGAGGCCATGGGCCGCATCCACCGGTTCCTCGGGCTCACCATCGGCTTGGTGATCCCGACGCCGGACTTCGACCCCGACCACAAGCGCGAGCAGTACGCGTGCGACATCACGTACGGCACGAACAACGAGTTCGGTTTCGACTACCTCCGCGACAACATGGCGCTGTCGCTGGAGGAGAAGGTCCAGCGCGGCCACGCGTACGCGATCGTCGACGAAGTCGACTCGATCCTCGTCGACGAAGCGCGCACCCCGTTGATCATCTCCGGTCGCGTCGCCGACGCCGCCAAGCTCTATTACAAGTTCGCCAGCATCGTGCGTGGCCTCAAGATCGACGTCGATTACGACGTCGACGAGGAGAAGCGCATGGTCGCCCCGTTCGACGACGGCATCGAGAAGGTCGAACAGGCCCTCGGCGTAGACAACTTGTACGACGAGGTGTCGCAGAACCTGGTGCACCACCTGCAAGCCGCGTTGAAGGCCAAGGAGCTGTACAAGCGCGACAAGGACTACATCATCCAGCACGGCGAGGTGAAGATCGTCGACGAGTTCACTGGTCGCGTGCTCGAGGGTCGGCGTTGGTCCGAAGGCCTGCACCAGGCCATCGAGGCCAAAGAGGGCGTGAAGATCAAAGAGGAGAACCAGACCCTCGCCACGATCACGCTGCAGAACTACTTCCGCCTGTACGAAAAGTTGGCGGGGATGACCGGTACGGGCACCACTGAGGCCGCCGAGTTCATGGGCACGTACGACATGAACGTCGTGCCGATCCCCACGAACAAGCCGCTGATCCGCAAAGACCAGTCCGACGTCATCTACCGCACCGAGGAAGCGAAGTTCGAGGCCGTGGTCGAGGACCTCGTAGCGCGCCACGAGAGCGGCCAGCCGGTGCTGGTCGGCACCATCTCGGTCGAGAAGTCCGAGCTGCTGTCGCGGATGCTCGACAAGCGCGGCGTGCCCCACGAGGTGCTCAACGCGAAGCAGCACACGCGCGAGGGCGAGATCATCGCCCAGGGCGGCCGGATCGGCACCGTCACGGTGGCCACCAACATGGCCGGCCGCGGGGTCGACATCCTGCTCGGCGGCAACCCCGAGGGCCTGGCGCACAAAGAGACCGTGGCCAAAGGCCTCGACCCCGAAGACGGCGATGAAGGCGAGCGCTTCTACCGTGAGCGCGTCGACCACTTCAAGGAGCTCTGCCAGGCCGAGGGCGAGGAGATCCGCGAGCTCGGTGGCCTGTACGTGCTCGGCACCGAGCGCCACGAGAGCCGCCGGATCGACAACCAGCTGCGTGGCCGGTCGGGCCGCCAGGGCGATCCCGGCGAGAGCCGCTTCTACCTCTCACTCGAAGACGAGCTCATGCGCCTGTTCGCCACGGGCGCCATGAACTGGGTGATGGGCAAGGCGATGCCCGACGACATCCCGATCGAGGCCCGGATGGTGTCGCGGGCCATCGAGCGCGCGCAGAACACGGTCGAGCAACGCAACGCCGAGACCCGCAAGAACGTGCTCGAGTACGACGAAGTCCTCAACGAGCAGCGCAACGTCATCTACAAGCGGCGCGACCAGATCCTCGAAGGCGAGGATCTGCGAGATGAAGCCGTCGCCGCGCTGGCGGACGCCGTCGACTCGCTGATCCGCACCCACTGCGTGGCCGACGTGCCCGAGGAGTGGGACCTCGAGAGCCTGACCAACGAGATCCAGACGTTCTGGCCGAGCGAGATCACCGAAGACGAGCTCCGGGCGTGTCACACCACCGACGAGTTGTACGAGATGTTGGTGAGCGAGGCCACCGGTCACTACGAAAGCCGCGAAGAGCAGTTTGGCGAAGAGGCCATGCGCGAGATCGAGCGGCAGGTCATGTTGCGCATCATCGATCAGCGCTGGCGCGAGCACCTGTACGAGATGGACTACCTGCAGGAGGGCATCCACCTGCGGAGCCTGGGCCAAAAGGACCCGCTCGTGGAGTGGAAGCGCGAGGGCTTCTCGGCCTTCACCGAGCTCATGCACACCGTGTCGCAGGACTTCGTCCGCTACATGATGCACGTCGAGGTCATCGTCGAGCAGGAGCCGGCACCACGCCAGCAGATGCAGTACTCGGCCCCCGAGGACCCCTCGGCGTCGGGCGGGAGCGCGGCCATGACCGCCGCGGCCCGCGCTGCGCTCGCCGACGGTGGCGGCGACGGGGCGGGTGGCGACGGCAGCACGGTCGACGTCGGCGACGAGCCGTCCCAAGAGCCGGTCGTGAAGTCGGAGTGGGACAAGACCGGCCGCAACGATCCGTGCCCTTGTGGGAGCGGCAAGAAGTTCAAGCACTGCCACGGCGCGTGAGCCGGGGCCGGCTCAGGCCGGCTTCGTCGCCTCGATCAGGAATCGCTTCGCGGTCGCGACGAACGCTCCCTCGTGCTCGATGCGGTCGTGCATCGCCCGCAACCGGTCGCGATGGCCCCTGACGTCGAAGTTCGGCACCGCCCACACGACCAGGCGGAGGTAGTACACCACCGCGCCGACGTCGAAGAAGGTGTCGGCGAGGGTCGCTCCTCGGTTGCCCGGCCGTCGAGCCACGAGAAGTCCCAGCCGTCGATCGGAGCGTGGGCCGCCTCGGACACGAAGTCCTCGAACGATGGCATTGCACGATGTTGCCAGCTGCGTGCGATCCTGTGAGTCCCATGCGCGACTTCACCGACGACCTGGCCCACTTGCGGCGCCGGCTGGACGAAGCGGCCACCTACCTCCGGGTCGACGAGCTGCGCCGGGAGCGTCCCGAGCTCGAGACCGAGGCCTCGCGCCCCGACTTGTGGGACGACCCCGACAAGGCCCGCAAGGTGACCGGCGACCTGGCTGCGGTGGTCGACGACCTCGGGCGCTACGACGGGCTCGCCGGGAAGCTCGATGACGCCGACACGTTGTTCGAGCTGGCCCGTGAGGAAGGCGACGAGTCGCCCGCAGTCGAGATCGAGGACACGGTCGCGGCGTTGGCCCGATCCTTCGACGAGCTGGAGCTGCGGTCGCTGTTCGCGGGGGAGCACGACGAGCTCGACGCGATCTGTGAAGTGCACTCCGGCGAAGGCGGCACCGACGCGCAGGACTGGGCGAACATGTTGCTCCGCATGTACTTGCGCTGGTGCGAGGCCAAAGGCTTCGACGTCGAGCTCGACGAGGTCACGGCCGGCACCGAGGCCGGCATCTCGTCGGCCACCTTCATCGTCAAAGGCCGCTACGCGTACGGCTACCTGCAGGCGGAGCGCGGCGTGCATCGGCTCGTGCGCATCAGCCCGTTCAACGCGCAGGGCAAGCGCCAGACCGCGTTCGCCGCGATGCAGGTCACGCCGATGATCGACGAGGCCGAATCGGACATCGAGATCGACCCCAAGGAGCTGCGCATCGACGTGTTCCGCTCGTCGGGTGCCGGTGGCCAGCACGTGAACGTGACCGACTCGGCGGTGCGGATCACCCACCTGCCGACCGGCATCGTCACGAGCTGCCAGAACGAGCGCAGTCAGCACCAGAACAAGGACCGGGCGATGCAGATCCTGAAGGCGAAGCTGGCCGAGCTCGAACGCCAAAAGCGCGCCGACGAGCTGGCGTCGATCGTCGGTGACCAGCAGCGCGTCGGGTTCGGCAGCCAGATCCGGTCGTATGTGCTGCAGCCGTACCAGATGGTGAAGGACCTGCGCACCGACCACGAGAGCGGGAACCCGCAGACCGTGCTCGACGGCGACCTCGACCCGTTCATCGAGGCATGGCTCCGGTGGCGTCGCGCACAGGACCCCGCTGGCGCATGAGCGCACACCTGGCACGGCGCCGATCATGGCAGCGGCGTTCGCGACGGCCCGTCCCATGACCCGGAGGGCACCAAGGGCAGTGGTAGCGTGGATCCCTGCCGCGACCGCCGAACGGTCGCACACGCCCCGTTCGTGAGCCGCGCACCCACATGATCACGCTCGAAAACGTCACCAAGACCTACAAGGGCAACGTCGTCGCGCTGCGCGGCGCCAGCTGCGAGATCCAAAAGGGCGAGTTTGTCTTCCTGGTCGGCCCGTCCGGCTCCGGCAAGTCCACCTTGTTGCGCCTGCTGACCAAGGAGGACTCGCCCAACGAGGGCCGGGTCTTCGTGGCCGGCAAGGACATCGACGAGCTGTCGAGCTGGAAAGTGCCGTTCCTGCGGCGCAACATCGGGTTCGTCTTCCAGGACTTCAAGCTCCTCAGCAACAAGACCGTGTACGAGAACGTCGCGTTCGCCCTCGAGGTGATCGGTCGCCCCAAGCACGTGATCCGCACGCAGGTGCCGGCCATCTTGGAACTGGTCGGTCTGGCCAAGAAGATGGGCAACTTGCCGCACGAGCTGTCCGGTGGTGAGCAGCAGCGGGCGTGCATCGCGCGGGCGTTCGTCAACCGGCCGCTGATCCTGCTGGCCGACGAGCCCACCGGCAACCTCGACCCGGCCACGTCCGTCGGCATCATGCGGCTGCTCGACCGGATCAACCTGACCGGCACCACCGTGGTCATGGCCACGCACGACCGTGCAATCGTCGACTCGATGCGTCGCCGGGTGATCGAGCTCGACCGCGGGTCGATCATCCGCGACCAGGCACGCGGTGTCTACGAGTAGCCCCCGCCCCCTTCTCCGAGTAGCGCAATGGCCCTGAAAGTCGACTACGTCGCACGCGAGACGCTCACCAACCTGAAGCGCAACCTCACGCTGACGGTGGCGTCCATCCTCACGGTCGCCGTCTCGCTGGCGCTCGTGGGCTCGGCGTTCGTGGTGCAAAAGGCGGTCGCGCACTCGACCAAGCGTTGGAAGGGCGACGTCCAGTTCATCGTCTTCATGAAGGCCGACGCGTCGCAGGCCCAGATCGACGCAGTGGGCCGCCAGCTCAACGCGAACCCCAAAGTCGCCAAAGTCACGTACTTCGACAAGAAGCAGGCCTACGCCGAGTACAAGGACCTGTTCCGCAACGACCCCGTGTTCATCGACGTGATCACCGAAAAGGACGTGCCCACGTCGTACCGGGTGAAGCCCAAGGGCCTCCAAGCCGACGCCATCCAGGCGATGGGCAACTCCTATGCCAACGCACCCGGCGTGTACAAGGTCACGTTCGCGCTCGACGCGGTGAAGACCGTCGAGCGGGTCTCGGGCGTGCTGTCGAGCGTCATCCTCGGCACCGCGGTGTTCTTGTTGCTCGCCGCGTCGATGTTGATCTTGAACACGATCCGCATGGCCATGTTCGCCCGTCGGCGCGAGATCGAGGTCATGAAGCTGGTCGGCGCCACGAACTGGTTCATCCGGGTGCCGTTCATGGTCGAGGGTCTGATCCAGGGGCTACTGGGCGCGGTCCCGGCCATCATCTCGGTGATCACGTTGCACTTGTTGCTCGACAACGCGTCGCGCGACAGCTCATCGAACAACATCTTCACCGGGCTCGTCGTCACCGGTGGTCAGACCACGGGGATCTGCTTCCTGTTGGCAGTGATCGGTGCCGCCGTGGGCGCGGTCGGGTCGTTGGTCGCCGTCACGCGCTTCCTCGACGTCTGACGTAGCACCCAGACGGGACTGACCTGCCGATGCGCCCCGTTAGGGTGCGGCGATGGACTTCACCGACATCGCCTACTCGGTGGCTGACGGCGTCGCCACCATCGAGCTGAACCGCCCCGACAAGCTCAACGCGGGGACGCCCGCCATGGTGGTCGAGCTCGTCAAGGCGTTCGACCTCACCGACGCCGACGACGAGGTGCGGGCGGTGATCGTCACCGGGCGGGGCCGCGCCTTTTGCGCCGGGGCCGACTTGTCGAGCGGAGGTGCGACGTTCGACTACGAGTCGCGCGACGACGCCGATGCCTCGTCGTGGGGTGGCCGCGACCTCCTGCCCGATGACGCCGATGAAGAATCGCGTCGCATGGCCCGCCACCGCGACGGCGCGGGCCTCGTCACGCTGCGGATCTTCAACAGCTTGAAGCCGGTGATCGGCGCGATCAACGGGCCGGCGGTCGGCATGGGCGCCACCATGCCGCTGTCGATGGACATCCGCATGGCTTCGGAGACGGCGAGGTTCGGCTTCGTGTTCGCCCAGCGGGGGATCGTGCCCGAAGGCGCCTCGACGTGGTTCTTGCCGCGCGTGGTGGGCATCAGCCAGGCGGCGGAGTGGCTGTACTCCGGCCGCGTGTTCGATGCAGCGGAAGCGCTGGCGGGGGGCCTCGTGCGTAGCGTCCACGCGCCGGAGGATCTGTTGCCGTCGGCGCGGGAGCTGGCTGCACAGTTCGTCGCCGCGGCCCCGGTGTCGGTGGCGCTCACCCGGCGCATGTTGTGGCGCATGCAAGGTGCGTCGCACCCGATGGAGGCTCACCGTGTCGACTCCCGAGGGGTGCTCGCCACGGGTCGGCTGGCTGATGCCACAGAAGGTGTCATGTCCTTCCTCGAGAAGCGACCACCGGAATTCCGGATGAAGGTGTCCGAGGACCTGCCCGACGTGTTCCCCGACTGGCAGGAGCCGCGCTTCCACTGAGTGCGGATGGTCCGACCTGCGCAGGATTGGCGTCGGCGAAGGTGGTCGCCCAAGATCGGCGGTGATGTTCGACGATCTGATCGATGCCAACGAGAAGTACGCCGCCACCTTCACCGAGCACGACTTGACCGGAAAGGCGGCGCGCCACCTGGCGGTGGTGACGTGCATCGACAGCCGAATCGACCCGCTCGGGATCTTCGGGCTGGTGCCCGGCGACGCCAAGATCATCCGATCCGCGGGCGCCCGCGTGACCGACGACGTGCTTCGGAACCTCGTGCTCAGCGTCAACTTGCTCGACGTCGATCGTGTGGTGCTCATGCCACACACCGACTGCGCGATGGGTCGCACCAACGCGGCGATCGTCCAGGCGGTCAGCGAGGCGTCCGGCCGCGACGCGTCGGCGTGGGACTTCCGGCCGATCGAGGATCCCGACGAGACGCTGCGCGCCGACCTCGCGCGGATCCGCTCGTGTGACCTGATCAGCGACCGCACCGAGCTGGTCGGATGGCGTTATGACGTCCATACCGGCCTGGTCGCCCAAGTCGTCGACCACGTCGACGGCTGATGCAGGGCTCCTGAACTCGGCGATGAGTTCAGGAAGTGTGGCCTCGCCTGGCACAATAGGGGGTCCGTTTCCGAGCGGAGACGGAGTTGGAGGACTCCCTTGGCGTTCAACGTCGGTGACCGAGTCGTGTACCCACATCACGGCGCCGCGATCATCAAGAAGAAAGAGAAGCGCGACGCCTTCGGCGAGGTCCGTGAATACCTCGTGCTCGAGATGGTGCACGGCGAGCTCACGCTGTCGGTGCCAACCGACAAGGCCGAAGAGGTCGGTATGCGCCCGCCGATCAGCCGCTCCGACGTCGAGGACCTCTTCCGCCTGATCGGCAAGCGCGACGTGCGCGAGCCGTCGAACTGGAGCAGACGCTTCAAGAACCACCAGGAGAAGATGAAGTCCGGCGACGTCTACCAGGTCGCCGAAGTGGTCCGGAACCTCGCCCTCCGTGAGAAGGGGAAGGGGCTCTCGACCGCGGAAAAGTCGATGCTGGAGCGCGCTCGCAGCATCTTGGTCTCAGAGCTCAGCTTTGCACTCGACGTGTCCGAGGACGACGCCTTGGAGCAGCTGAACGCCGGGCTCGACTGACGGCAGGGCGGGCGTATGGTCGGACGACAGCGGCGGCGGCGAGAGCTCGACGACCTCCCCACGGGCCCGTCCGACGACGACCTCCTGCAGTGGGGTCGTGAGCTCGCCGGCTCGGGGTCCTTCTGGGGCCGCGGCAACGACGACTTGTCCATCGCGCCTGGCGAGGTCGGACCGGAACCCAAGGTCGAGTCGTTCGCGCCGGTCGACCCGCTCGCGGCACCCGAGCCGGTCGCCGTCGAACCCGAGGCGGAGCCGGAGCCGGTCGCCGTCGAACCCGAGGCGGAGCCGGAGCGGCAGCCGGAGCCGGAGCCGTTCGATCCGGTGGCATGGTTGGCCGAGGAAGTACTGCCTCTCGCGCCGCCGCGCGCGCCGGCACTGCGATGGGCCGAGCGCGTCGAGCCATGGGAGCACGAGCCGCTGGCGCTGGCCCCCGAGCCTGCGCCGCACCTCGTTGCCGAACCATCACCCGCGTCCGGCCACGAGCACGACCCCGACCATGTGGCGCGGCGCCGCGAGCCGATCCGGGCCGGATCCGGTACGCCGGCGCGGCCGGCGGGCGCTCGGTCCGCGCCGCTCGTGGCGAGGGGTCGGAGGGTGCGGCCGGTCATCCGTACGTCGTCTGCGGCCCGCCCGTCCGACGCGACCGGTGGGCGTCGCAACGCCACGATGAACGGCGGGGTCAACGGCATCGATCGCCCGATCCGAACCGAGCCGTTGCGCCCAACCGTCGACGGCGTGCTCCAGCCGCGCCTGTCCGAGCTCGACGACGCCTGATCGGTGGTCCGCGGGGCCCGAGCGGCCCCGGCTCAGCTCTCCGCGGCGGCGAGTCTCAGCTCACGTTGGTGCAGCTTCGTGGCCCTCGACAGCGCCTCGGCGTGGCGCAGCGTGGTCTCGATGCTCTCCTCGAGTGCCGCCCGGTGCGCCCGGACGACTTCTTCCATCTGCTCTCGCCGCGAGCGGGCATCTTGCTCGGCCGGAGTGTCTGCGCTGAGCGCTTCGGTCGCAAGGGACACGCCCGCCACACCCTCGAGCGGCGTGGCCTCGGTGGCGGTGGCCGGCGACGCCGCCGGCGACTCGCCGCCGAGCCGGTCGGCGAGGGCTGCCTTGGCCGACGACAACTTGTCGCTGGCGTGGGAAGTCGCCGCAGAGAACGCGGCCGTGGCCCGCTGCCAGTGAGCCCGGAACATGCCGATGTCGAGCTGGCCGTCGCGCACCCTTGCGGCGTCACGCGCCCAGCGCGGCGGGGTCTTCAAGTCGGAGACCACGCCGACGAGGCTGAGCGCCTTCAGCACGTAGTAGCTGATGTCGTACTCCCACCAGAAGAAGCCTTGGCGAGCCGACGCGGCGTAGTAGTGGTGGTTGTTGTGCCAGCCCTCGCCCATGGTCCACAGGGCGAGGATCGCCGAGTTGCGGCTCGTGTCCGTGGTCGCGTACCGGCGCCGACCGAACACGTGGTTCAGGGAGTTCACGGTGAACGTGCCGTGCCACAGCAGCACGGTGGAGAGGAAGAAGCCGATGAGCAGCCCGGACCATCCGGCGATCAGCGTGCACAGCACTGCGAGGCCGATCGGGAACCAGCCGTTGTGCTTCTCGACCCAGCGGATCTCCGGGTATTGGTGGAAGTCCTTGATCTTGGCTTCGTAGTCGACGGTGTTGTACTTGTCGCACAGGATCCACCCCATGTGACTCCACCAGAAGCCCTTCTGGGGTGAGTGGATGTCGCGCTCGGTGTCGCTGAAGCGGTGGTGGTCGCGGTGGTGGCCGGCCCACCACAGCGGCCCCTTCTGCGCGGCCGTTGCGCCACCGGCGGCGAGGATGAACTGGAAGACCCGGTTGGTCTTGTAGCTCCGGTGGGCGAAGTAGCGGTGGTAGCCGGCGGTGATGAAGAACATGCGCCCGAAGTAGAGCGCGACGCACAAGATCACGGCCTTGGTGGTGACCCCGGTGAAGATCGCCAGCAGCGGCACGAAGTGGCAGGCGATCATCGGAATCGAGGTCGCGAAGTTCACTCGCTCGTCGGCCGGGCGGGCGATTGCCTTTTGCACGGAGAGTGCTCCGATCAACAGGAGGATTCGGTGCAGCCTGGCCGCACGGATCCGAGGGATGAGCAATGGTAGTTGCGACGGCCGCTGCGGCGGGTCGCGGCTTCGGCGTCCGGGCCGGCGGTCCCGCCGGCAGGTCGTTTGGACCAGTCTCGCCGGACATCGGTTACCCGCGGTAGGCAGCCGGCGCGGTCAGGTGTCACCGCCCGCTCGGGGCGGTCAGGTGCCACAGGTCGTCTTGGCGCGCGATGGCTGCCGAGCCGCAAAACTGTGGCGATGGCTGAAGCCGACGATCCCCTGTGGCAGGCCGCGGCCGCACGAGGCATCACCCGCGCCGAGTTCGACGCCGCGTACCACCGGCACGGCGTCGGCGGCGTGGTGGCGCTGGTCGGTGAGCGGATCGCGCTGCCGGGTCCCCGTCGCTGGACGCCCGAAGAGGTGTGGGACCTCGCCGGGGTGGAGCCGGAGCTGGCACTGCGGCTGTGGCAGGCCATGGGATTCGCATCGGTTCCCGAGGGCACCCGCTTCTTCACCGATGCCGACGTGGAGGCCGTGTCCATCGCGGCGACCTTGGTGCGCAACGGGCTGGTGAAGCCCGAAGTGGCCGTCCAGCAGACGCGGGTGATGAGCCGCGCCATGCGAGGCATCGCCGCGGCCCACGAGGACCTTGTGATCAGCGGCCTCGACGCGATGTTCGACGGCGCCGACGAGCCCATGGTGGCGGCCGACATGATCGCCGCGATGGGCGCGCAGGCACTCGCCATCGACCGGCTCCTCGTGTACCTGTACCACCGCCACCTCGCCGTCGAGGCGGAGCGCCAGAGCCTGTCGCTCGAGACGGGCGAGGTCGGCTCCGATGTGGTGGTCGGCTTCTCCGACCTCGTTGGGTTCACCGCGCTCAGCCAGGAGTTGAGCGAGCACGAGCTCGCCGTCCTGATCGAGGACTTCGGCGCCGCCGCCACCAACGCCATCGGCGAGGCGGGAGGCCAAGTGGTGAAGATGATCGGCGACGAGGTGATGTTCTCGACGACGGACCACCGGGCCGCGGTCGCGGCAGCGGTGGAGCTCAGCGACGTGATCCGCAAGCTGCACGACGATCTCATGGTCCGCAGTGGGTTGGCGCTCGGCCCGGTGCTGCGCCACGAGGGCGATTTGTTCGGGCCCACCGTCAACCTCGCGAGTCGCCTCACGGCCTTGGCGCGGCCCGGCAGCGTCCTCGTGAACGAAGCGCTGGCCGAGGAGCTGGCCGAGGACGACACGTTGCAGCAGCGGGCGTTGCGCCCCCGCAACCTGAAGGGGATCGGCCGGGTCCGGGCGTTCGCGGTCCTGCCCGCCTGAAGGAGCCGCGCTCAGGCGACAGCGGATTCCGGTGTGTCGGCGGCCTTCGCCGCCGGGCCGGGGTTCGAGAAGACCATCGCGTCGTCGTGGATGCCCTTGACCTTCAGCGCCCGGTAGTCCTTCAGATAGCTCTGGTGGACCTGCCACGGGAACTTGGAGCCTTGCTTCGGGAACCGGTCGGCGGAGCGGGTCACGTAACCCGACGTGAGGCCCAGCAGCGGCTGGCGCTCGATGCTCGGGTCGGAGTTCACCGGCGTGCACTGGCGCTGCCCGGTCTCGTGGAGGTGGTTCAGCAGCCGGGTCACGTAGTTGCACGTGAGGTCGCACTTCAAAGTCCACGAGGCGTTCGTGTAGCCGACGGCCATGGCCATGTTGGGCACGCCCTCGAGCATCATCCCGCGGTAGGCCAGGCGATTCGCGATGTCGACTTCCTTGCCGTCGACGGTGAGCTCGATGCCGCCGATGAAGAGGAGGTCGAGCCCGGTGGCGGTGACGATGATGTCGGCCTCGAGCTCCTGGCCGGACTCGAGCCGGATGCCCTTTTCGGTGAACGTGGCGATGTGATCGGTGACCACCGATGCCCGCCCGTCCTTGATGGCCTTGAACAGGTCGCCGTTCGGCACCACACACATCCGCTGGTCCCACGGGTTGTAGCGGGGCGTGAAGTGGGTGTCGACGTCGAAGCCGCGGGGGAGCTGACGCTCCACCCCCTTGCGCAGCAGCTTCTTCACCAGCTCGGGCCGGCGCTGGCTGAGCTGGAACAGCCCTTGGGTGCCGAGCGCGTGCATCCACTTGATGGTGGGCCCAGAGATGCGGGAGGGGAGGACGCGCCGCAGCAAGTTGGCAAGCGGGTCCTTGTCGGGTGCCGCGACGATGTACGTGGGGGAGCGCTGAAGCATCGTGACGTGCGCCGCTGCGTCGGCCATCGATGGGATCAGCGTGACGGCGGTGGCGCCGCTCCCGATGACCACCACGCGCTTGCCGGCGTAATCGAGGTCCTCGGGCCAATGCTGGGGGTGGACGATCGTGCCCTCGAAGCGGTCCTTCCCCTCGAAGTCGGGGAGGTAGCCCTGGTCGTAGCGGTAGTAGCCCGAGCACGAGAACACGAAGCCGGCGGTCAGCTCGATGGTCTCGCCGGTGTCGGTGCGGGTGGCGGTGACGCGCCAGACGGCGTCGTCGGACGACCAGTCGGCTTTCGTGATGCGGTGGTGGAACCGGATCTTTTCGTCGATGCCTTCGTCGGCCGCGGTCTTGTTGATGTAGCGGAGGATCGACGCGCCGTCGGCGATGGCCTTGTCGTCCTGCCAGGGCGCGAAGGAGTAGCCGAGGGTGAACATGTCGGAGTCGGAGCGGACGCCCGGGTAGCGGAAAAGGTCCCACGTGCCACCGATGGCATCGCGCGACTCGAAGATCGCGTACGAGGCCCACGGGCACTGGGTCTGGATGTAGTGGCCGGCGCCGATGCCCGAAAGCCCTGCGCCGACGATGAGTACGTCGAGGTGTTCCACGGATCCCCCGGTCAGGCAGCTTTGCCGGCGAGCTTGTCGTTCAAGGAGCCTGCGGTGCCGAACAGCTCCTCGCGCCACTGCTCGATCAGCTCGGCGTTGTCGTAGTCGTCGGGGTGGAAGTCGGGGCGGTTGTAGTCGCGCAGCCGCGTGCGGACCTCCTTGCTGAACACGGGCGACTTCCGGAAGCGACGCCAGCTCGCCAGGACCTTGCGCGGCTTGTAGAAGTCGCGGTCGAGGGCCAGCGACGCGAGCATCTGGAAGGCCATGCCGATCGGGAAGCCGACGAGGAGGCCCCGCATCACCCAGACCCGGGTGCGCTCGGTGCCGCCGACCGCCTTGTACACGTCGAACGCGACGGCCTTGTGCTCGCTCTCCTCGAGCGCGTGCCACACGAACAGGTTGCGGACCTCGGCGTGACCGAAGTGGTCGCGCACCTCTTGGTTCGTGAGCACGACCTCAGCGAGCGTCGCAGTGAAGTGTTCGAGCGCAGCGGTGACCGCCAAGTTGGATTTCCGGCTGGTCATGCGCTCGCGCATCGCCAGGCCCCAGCGGGTCAGCCGTTCGACCACCTTCACGGGGTAGCCGAGCTCGTCCATGCGGTCGTTGAACGCCCGGTGCTCCCGCCCGTGCATCGCTTCTTGGCCGATGAAGCCGTTGACTTGGCGCTTGAGCTCAGGGTCGGTGATCTGATCACGGAAGTTCCGCACCGATCGCACGAAGTAGTCCTCGCCGTCGGGGAACACGGCCGACAAGGCCACCCCGAAGTGGCTGAGGAGGAGGTCACCATCGACCGCGTAGTGCTTGGGCACGTCGCGCAGGCCCTCTTCGAAGGAGATGCGCCGGGTCGGGACCTTGCGGGGAGTTTGCGTGGTGTCCGTCATTGGTTACCGATGGTAATACGAATTGAGGGATTCCATCAATCCCTCAATTCTGATATCCTCTGTGACTGATGGCGCAGGGCAAGGGCGAGCAGACTCGCCAAGCGATTCTCACCGCAGCAGTCCACCGGTTCGGCCGCGACGGCTACCGGGCCACCTCGGTGGCCGACATCGCGCGTGATGCCGGCGTGAGCGGCACCGCGGCTTACGCGTACTTCCCTGACAAAGAAGCGTTGTTCTTCGCAGCGGTCGACGACGACGCGGCAGGTCTGATCCACCGAGGCCTCGACCAGGTGGTGGCCGAAGCCGACATCGCCGAGTGGCGGGAGTCCGCGTTGTTCGCCTTGGTGGGTGCGATGGCCGACTTCCCGTTGGCCGAGCGATTGCTCGCCGGTCTCGAGCCAGAGGTCACCGCCCGGGTGCTCGACCTGCCCGCCGTGGCAGAGCTCCGCAAGGCGTTCGCCGATCGCATCGACTCCGATCAGCTCGCCGGCCGGGTCCGCCCCGACATCGACCCCGCCACGATGGCCAGCGGCATGGTCTCGATCTTGCTGTCGCTGCTGATGTCGGTGGTGCAGCTCGGGGCCGACACCATCACCAGCCACGGCGCCGACGTCGCGGCCGTGTTCGAGGCGGCGTTGACCCCCACCCGGGAGCCGGCGCGCCGGGCCTCTTGAGCCGCCGGCGGTTCAAGAGGGCAAGATCGGTCCCCGCCGAGCCCGCTCCACCAGCTCCATGATCGGGGTGTCGAGCGCACGCAGGCCGTCGAGGTCGAGCGCCGCGAGCCGGCTCGTCACCATCGAGCTCACGGCCGCCACCAACGTCTCGCAGGCGAAGCGCGCTTCAGGTGTCGCGGCGCCGAGCAGCGTCGCCACCAAGTCGGCGAAGCGCTCCTGGGCCGCCGCGCGCCGGGCCATCGCTTCTGGCCCCGCTGCGTACACCTCGAGCAGGAAGAGCCGCGCGAACGCCGGCTCGCTCGCCAGCGCCGACAAGTAGAGGTCGAGCAGCTCGGCGAAGCGGGCCAGCCGCTCGCCTTCGCTGACCGGTGCGCCGCCGGCGACGACGTCGCGGGCCGCATCGACCTCGCCGCTGGTGAGCAGCAACCCGACGGCGGCGTCGTAAGCCTCCATGAAGCACTCGGCCTTCGAGGAGAACTGCTGGTAGAAGGTCTCGCGTGACACGCCGGCGCGCCGGATCACGTCGGCCACCGACGTGCCGGCGTAACCTTTTTCGACCATGGCGTCGGCCATGGCGCGGAGCATGCGGCTGCGCTGCGCATGGGCGACTTCCGACCTGCTCAGGCCGTGACGGCCCCTCGGGAGGCGGGCCGACCTCGACGGAGCGGGGGTGCGGGCAGGCACGGATCGATCCTAATGGTGCGTCTGGCAAATGGCGGGGCGGTCCTGGCGGCCCTCGGCACCGCCGGGCGGCGTCCTTTTCCTCACCGCAGCTACGACGGCGCCTTCGTCGTGCGTCCTTGCCAGCGGCACCGGATGACTCGCCATGACCACCTCCTCACCCACCAGACACACCACTATGCATCCGTCGGTTGGGGCGTGGTGAGCTCGACCCGCTCGGACCGCGCCAGCTCGAGCCCTGCCGCCACCCGACCCCGCAGCGCACGGTCGACGACCGGCTGGGCCAATGCCCGGAACGGGATGACCGGAGCGACGTAGCGGGGCGCCACGATGCGCCGTGCGCGGGTCGCGATCCCATGCTCGATCGCGTCGATCGCCGGGCCGACCGGTGCGACCCGGTGCAGCTTCACCGGTCCACCTGTCAGTCGCTTCGCAGCCTCGGTACCGAAACCCCGACTCGTCATGTCGGTGTCGAGCTCGGCGTAGTAGGCCACGCCGACTCTGGCGCCCGTCGGGGCCAGCTCGGCCCGCAACGTGTTGCCGAGCGCCTCGACGGCGGCCTTCGAGGCGGAGTACGCACCCATGAGCGGTAGGTGGACGGCTGCGGCGAGCGATGAGGTGATCAGCATGTAGCCGCCTTCGTGGGCGAGGTGCGGCCCCGCGGCCCGAACCACGTAGTACGTCCCGAGGACGTTGACGGCCAGGGTCCGCTCGAACACGGATCGGTCGCCACCGATGAGCGGGAGCTGTGCGGCGATGCCGGCGTTGGCGATCGCCACGTCGAGCCCGCCGAGCTTCTCGACAGCCTTCTCGACGGCGTTCTCGACTGCGGTGGGGTCGGCCACGTCGCAGTCGTACGCGGTGGCATCACACTCGGCGGCCACTTGCCCGAGCAGGTCGGGCTCGAGGCCGAGCAGCGCCAGACGCGCGCCCCGTTCGTGGAGGCGCCGGGCGGTGAGGGCCCCGATGCCCCGTGCCGCGCCCGTGATCAGCACGCGTCGGCCGGCGAGGTCGGATGACCGGTTGGGCAAGAGGCGGTCGAGCATCAGGTGCGTCCTTCATGATCGGTGGTTGTCGGCGGGGTCGAGGTGCCGCGTCGTTCGAGGGCCGATCGGGCCGCCCGCACGAACGTGCCGGGCTGGCGGGTGGGCGGCGGGTCGACCGCGATGCCGAGCGCGTTGATGGTCATGGCGAGCATCACGTAGTGCCCGATGAGCAAGAACAGTTCGATGACCTCCTGGTCGTCGAACTGGGCGTGCACCTGTTCCCAGGCGTCCGCTGACAGGGTGCGGTCGTTCGACAGCTCGTCGGTCACGCGCAACAGCAGCGCTTGGCGGCCGGTCCAGTCATTGGCCTCGTCGTGGTGGACGTCGGTCGTGACGCGCTCGAGGTCCGCATCGGTGAGGCCGGCGTCGCGGGCGAGGCGGGTGTGCTGGTCCCACTCGTACTCGCAATGGTTGAGGTGCGCCACTCGCAAGATCACCAGCTCGGTGTCGATCCGTGGCAGACGCCCGCCCGGCATGAGTCCGCTCGCGAACCGGAGCCACGAGCGGAACAACCGCCGGTTGCGCCCGAGGGTGGTGAACACGTTGGGCGGCGGTCCGCCGGTGGCGGCTCCGAGCACCCTGGCGATCACGGTGTTGACCAAGCCGAGGTCGCGTGGGGTCCCAGGGGCGATGCGCGGACGTGGGTCGGTCGCAGGCACGTCGACAAGGATAGCCGATCTGCGAACAATCATGTTCGTGGATGCAGGCCTGGCACGCCGAGCCTCGACTCGCCGGTACGCTCGCCGTGCTGCGACAGGGGTCAGCAGCGATCGGCTGCACTGCCGAAGGGGAGGTCACGTGAAGGCAGCGGTCAACTACGCCAGCGGGGAACCGAGCGTGTTCCGGTACGAAGACGTGCCGGGTCCCGAGGTCGGGCCCGCCATGGTGCGGATCCGCACCGAAGTCGTGAGCATCGAGGGCGCCGACGTGCCGCACCGGGCCGGCGGCGATCTCGGAGCGGTGCCCCACATCGCCGGCTACCAGAGCGCCGGGGCGGTCGATGCGGTCGGTGACGGCGTCACCAGTTTGTCGGTGGGTGATCGGGCGGTGACCGTCGGTCTCGACGGCTTCCACGCCGAGCTGCGCGTGATGGTCGTCGACCGGAGCTTCTCGCCCGCCGAGGCTGCCGACGCCCACGCGTACATCGAGAGCCGGGCACCGGTCGGCCGGGCGGTGTTGGTGCCATGACCGACCTTCGCATCGCCGACACTCCCGACCTGCTGACCGCCGAATGGTTCACGTCTGCGCTCTCGCCTGCGCTCGAGGGGCGCAAGGTCACCCGCGTGGCCCTCGCGGCGGTCGGGACCGGTCAGATGTGCGACAGCTTGCGGGCGTCGCTCACGTTCGACGGCCCCACCGCCGTGCCGTCGACGCTGATCGCCAAGCTGCCGGCTGCCGACGAGACCAGCCGCGCCACGGCGCGATCGATGGGCAGCTACGAGAACGAGGTGCGCTTCTACCAGCAGCTCGCCGGCGACCTGCCGATGCGCACGCCGGAGGTCTGGTACGCCGACATCGACGTCGAGACCGCCAGCTTCGTGCTGCTCCTCGAAGACCTCGCCAACAGCCGCGCGGGCGACCAGCTGGCAGGTTGTTCGGTGGAGCAGGCGCAGGTGGCGGTCGACGAGCTGGTGAAGCTGCACGCCCCCAGGTGGGGTGATGCGGGCCTCGCCGAGTACCCCTGGCTCCACCGCGATCCCGAGATGGGTCAGCAGCTCATGATGAACCTGATCCCGATGATGTGGGACGGGTTCCAGCGGCGTTACGACGCCGAGCTCACCGCCGAAGTCCGCGAGGCCGGCAGCCAACTCGTCGACCACCTCGCCGGGTACGTGCTGGCGGAAACCTCACCGTGGACGGTCGTCCACGGCGACTACCGCCTCGACAACCTGCTGTTCGCCGACGGGCCCGGGGCGCCGCCGGTGGCTGTGGTCGACTGGCAGACCGTGACCCACGGCCCCGGGGTGCAGGACGTGTCGTACTTCATCGGCGCCGGTCTGCTGCCCGACGCGCGGCGAGAAGTCGAACGCGACCTCGTCCGCAGCTATCACGAGGGACTGCTGGCCGCCGGCGTCGAGGGCTACGGGTGGGAAGCCTGCTGGTACGAATACCGCCGCCAGACCTGGGCTGGTCTCGTGATGGCGATCGTCGCCTCGATGCTGGTCGAGCGGACCGAGCGCGGCGACCGGATGTTCATGGCGATGGCCACGCGTCACGCCGGCCACGCCCTCGATCACGACGCAGGTGCGCTGTTGGCCGGCTGAGGAGGCGAGCCGATGGGCGAGCCGGCCCATCGACACGGGGCCTGTTCGCCAGGCGCAGCCCGGCGAATCGAACGGTGACCCGCGACTCGGGCGAGCGATCCCGGGCGCCACCCAGCGGGTCGCATCGACCCAGACGGGCGAGTCTCGACCGAGGAGGGCGCTGCCGGCGTCGGTCATCAGGGTGGCCCGGCCCGGGTCCCCACGGGCTGCGCCGGCGCGCGAAGCACCGGAGAGGACAGGTGGGCACACAGCCAAGGAAGAGCGTCGGTGAACACCTGGTGGAACATGGGATAGGTGTGCCCGAGGTGGGTCGTCGACACGTACAGGTCGATGCCGCTGCGACGGGCGAGGTGCGCGATGTGAAGGGTCCATCTCAGCTGGGCTGCGATGGTCGGCATGGTGATCCAGCCGGCCATGCCGTCGTAGCGGTGGTGGCGGAGCAGCCACGCCACGTCGTAAGACCGAGCGACGCTTCGCGACCCGCCGAACAAGGTGCGGAACGTGGCGGTGGGAGAGCGCAACATCACGCGCGGCGGACCGCCGGCATCGACGAACGTGTGGAAGCGGTCGGAGTGTCGCAAGGCCAACTCGACGGCACACGTCCCACCCTCGGAGTAGCCGACCACTCCCCACCCATCCGGGGTCGGGTCGGCGCCGAAGCGGTTGATCACGTAGTTGCGGACGTCGTCGACCAGGTACGTCTCGGCGTGGACCTTCGGCGTGTCGACGCACTCGGTGTCGGCGCCGAAGGAGCCGTTGATGTCCGGCATCACGAGGATCGGGCTGCGACCCCCGTTGAGCTCCTCGAAGTGGTCGCTCACCGCATCGACCTCGCCGGCGCGCAGCATGTCGGCCGGCGACCCGGGCGTGCCGTGCAGGACCATGATGGCCGGGAGTGTCGGCCGTGGGCTGTGGAACCACGCCGGCGGCAGGTAGATCCACGCGCCGCGTGCGTGGAAGCCGGATCGGGTCGGCGGGATCGTGATCGGTACCGACACGCCGAGCTGTCCGACCGACGTGCTGGGCGTGGCGGTGCTCGCCGTGGCCGTCGCGCGGACGCGCTGTCCGAGCTCGGCCTGGGAGATCTGGTTACGGGCTTGGTGGCCGAGCAGCGCCGAGACGGTGGGGTAGTAGCCGTAGTACGCGTTGATCGACGCGGCGGCGAGCACCGCGGCCACCACCGCGCACCCCGCGCGAAGCAGGCGATCGACGCGGGAGCCCACCTGCCACGTGAGGGACGTGGCGGCGATGCCGAACACGCCGGTAGCGACCCACCCGACAAGGAAGTGCGGCGGCTGAGGGTCGAACGTCCTGGTTGCCCGCAGCAGCCGCCAGGCCCCTTCCGACGCGGCATACGACCCGACCGCGGCCACGACCACCCGCGTGGCGCCTCGGCGGTTCAGGCGCCGCAGGGCGACGAGGGCGACAAGCGCCGCCAGCACGGTGGCAACCCACAAGGTGTCGTGGGCGACGATCGACAAGCGACCGATCGGATCGTGTGGACCGAAGGGCCACGCGGTGATCGCCGCCAGCGTCATCGGTCGGCGACGATCGCGATGAAGTCCCGTTGGTCGGGCTGGAGGTAGCGGGTCGCGGGACGCTGCATGGTGGGTATCAGCTTCCGGGCGATGACGGACCCTGGGTGCGCAGGGTCGGGCTCGTACAAGTTGCAGGTCACGACCGGATCGTGGATGTCCAACTCCATCGCCCGCACCGCCCCGGCCTGGGTGATGGCGGTTGCGAGGGTCTGCAAGTTCAGCCCCGCGCCGGCCACGTAGACGAGGTTGCCGTGGGCGTCGACGCCGAGCGCGGAGCGCCACGTGTGCTCGAGCTGCACGTGGGAGGTGCCCCATGCACCGTCGGCGTTCTGGTCGAGCCCAGGCACGGGGTGCCCGCCATCGACGATGAGCTGCAGGTTCTGGCGGACCCCCACGACCGTCGGATCCCGGCCCACGTCGATGCCCCACCGGCCGATGCGCGCCGTGCCGTCCCGCGAGATGACGAGCGACGCGGCCCCGACCCGCAGCGGGACGGCCACCCTTCCGTCGACCTCGAACCCGCCGTTGGCGTCCTTCATGCGGAAGCCGCCGTTGAACGCGGCCAACACCTGGGTGCGGAGTTGGGGAGGGATCTCGGCACCCCACGGCCACCCGGATCCGCCGGGCTCCTTGGTACCGGCGACCAGCTTGGGGTGTGTCTGGCTCCTGTCGATCCACATGCCGGCCACGACGATGTCGGGCTGGGTCGGGTCCGGCCGCCAGTACGTCGTGTACAGCGCGGTCGGCAGACCGCCGGGCCGGACCACCGGGGCCCACTTGCCGTCGAACGCCGAAGCGAGGTTCCGCCCTTGGGCGCGGAGTCCGACTGCGGTGGCTGGCGGCACCGCGACAGGGCGCGGTTGGTTGCGGGTCGCCGGCCGCGCCACCCCGGCGCGGAACGGATGTGACGCCTCGGACGCCTTGGCCGGGCCGATGGTGGTCCGTGCGTACCAGAAGTTCTCGATCCAATCGACGAGGGAGCCGGCGCCCTCGGACCGGAGCCAGTCGGTCGTCCGGGTCCCGACGTCCGCACTGCCCGGGTAGCTCAGCGCCCGCGAATAGGACCAACCGACGGGCACGAAGAGCAGTACCACCACCGCCACGCCCGCGCAGACGAGGCGGCGACGGAGCACGGAGGAAGTGCGCCGGGCCGCGTCCAACGGTCGCAGGGCCAGGCGGCAGCTCGCGAGACCCCAACCGATTCCGAGCATGCTGCCGATCACCACGTCCGTCATCCAGTGGACCCCGAGCGCGAGGCGTGACAGGGGGACGAGCACCAACAGCGCGCCACTCGCGGCGACCACCGACCGGTGGACCCGTCGCGGGAGGTGGCGGCACGCCACGATCGCCGCGGTCACGATCAGCGCCGCGCCGACGGTGGTGTGGGCCGACGGGAACGCGAAGCCCGTGTCGCGCACCGCGGCGAGCGCGCGGGGCGGGCGTGGGCGGGCGAACACGACTTTCAGCACCTCGACCAAGGCGTACGAACCGACCGCGGCCAGTCCGAGTGACGCCACGTCGGCGGCGATCGGGGCCACGGACCGGTGCCGGCGCACTGCCCGGGCGACCAGGAGCGCGACGCCGATGCCTGCGACCAGGAGCAACGCGTCGGGCAGCACGCCTGCAGCCCCCGCCGCGCCGACCGGCCGGTGGGTTCCGAGCCAACGGGCGATCGAAAGGTCGGTTCCCCTGCTCGCTCCGTGACCTGCCGGCCCGACGACGAGGTAGCCGGCCACCAGACCGGCGAGCACGATGAGCGCCCAGGTGGCGGCTGCCAGCAGGGTCCGCTTGGCAGCGGCCGTTGCCTCGGCCGCCGCGCCGGGCCGTCCACGCATGTGCACGTCCTCACGATGCAGCGACGGTCGTGAGGCGATCGTGAGAGCAAGATGTGAGGCCGCACATGATCCGCTCGGGGCGCGCGCTGGTCTTCCGGGCGCCGGCGGTCGCCGGGGTCAGCCCGATGGAACCGCGATGTGGGCCTGCGCGCCGCGGATCGGGTGGTTGTCGACCCACGCCTCGCCGCCGTGGGCCGTCGCGACGCTCCGCACGATCGCCAAGCCGAGACCGGCGCCCGTCCCACGCTCACCCTGCGCCTTCGAGAAGCGGTCCATGGCCTGGCTGAGGAACGCCGGTGGAAACCCGGGGCCCTCGTCGGTGACCGTGCACACCGCCCGACCACCTACCTGGCGGAGCTCGACGGTGACGGTCGAGCCGCGAGGGCTGTGCCGGAGCGCGTTGTCGATGAGGTTGTCGAGCGCCTGGCGGTAGCGGTCGGGATCGAGGTTGGCGACGCGGCCTCCCTCGTCGCGCACGACGAGCTCGACACCGAGGTCCTGGGCGTGACTGGCCGCCGCGGTGACGGCGTGGCGCGCCGCGTCGGCCACATGGGTCGGTTGCAGATGGAGGTGCAACTCGCCGACGTCGCCTCGCGCGAGCAGCAGGAGGTCTTCGGCCAGGCGATGGAGTCGCTGCGTCTCGCCCGACGCGATGGAAAGCGCGCTGCGGAGCTCCTCGGGTTCACGGCCGGGCCGCAAGGCGAGTTCGAGCTCGCCTTGCAAGATGGCGAGCGGTGTCCGCAGCTCGTGTCCCGCCTCTGCGATGAAGTGCCGCTCGCGCCGGCGGGCGCGGCGCACCCGGTCGAGGAGGTCGTTCATCGTGCCGGCCAGTGACGCGAGCTCGTCGCGAGTGCGTGGCACGTCGAGCGTCGGACCGAGTTCGTCCTCGCTCAGGCTGGCGACCTGGCGGCGCATCCGCTCGACGGGATGCAGCGCCGCACCCGCGAGGAGCCAGCCGGCGAGCCCCGCGAGCAGCGTGAGCGGGATGGCCCCGAAGACCAGCTGGCGTTCGGCCCGGTCGGAGGCCTCGTCGGTCCCTTCCAGCGACGAGCGGACCACCACGGTCAGCGGCTGCCCGGTGTACGTCACCCGGAGCAGGATGTAGCGCTGGGCCTCGCCGCCGCCAGTGAAGAAGGTCGAGTGACCCGTCACGCGCTCGACTCGGGCGCGCGAGACCATTGGACGGTGGCTCGCGCTGGTCGACGACACGACTCGGCCGGTCGCGTCGAGGATCTGCGCTTCGGAACCGCCGAGCGGCAAGGGTGCGGCGCGGTCGGCTTCGAGCAGACCCACTGGCTTTGCCGCCGGCTGCGCGAGGGCGTCGGCGATCCCCGCCGCGCGGGTCTGCAACGTGGAGTCGGTCGAGTCCACCAACCCCTTCTGCAACTGGTGCACGAAGAAGTAGCCACCCACTGCCAGCACCGCGGCGGTGGCCAGTGCGAAGATCGCTGCGAGTCGGAGCCTCAGCGGCAAGAGGTCACGCGCCGGGTTCGATGCGGAGGCGGTAGCCCGCGCCGCGGACGGTCTCGAGGTCGTTGCGTCCGAACGGCTTGTCGATCTTGCGACGCAAGTAGGCGACGTACTGGTCGACGACGTTCGACACGCCGTCGTACGCGAAGTCCCACGCGTGCTCGAGGATCCGCGTGCGCGTCAACAGCTCGCCCGGATGGCGGACGAAGAACTCGAGCAGCGTGAACTCCTTCGGGCTCAGGTCGAGCTCGACGGTGCCCCTCCAGGCGCGGCGTGCGATGGGGTCGACCCGGAGGTCACCGACTTGCAGCGCGACCGGGCGCGGCGACGCCCCGCGGCGGATCAACGCCCGCAAGCGCGCCGCGAGCTCGCCGAAGCTGAACGGCTTCATCAAGTAGTCATCGGCGCCGACGTCGAGCCCGCGGATGCGGTCCGTCACCTCTCCGCGCGCGGTCAACATGATCACCGGCATCCACCGGCCGCGTTCGCGCAGCTGCCGACACACCTCGAACCCGTCGATGCCGGGGAGCGACACGTCGAGGACCACGGCGTCGAACTCGTGCTCGCTTGCGCACCAGAGGCCGTCGACGCCGTCGGCGGAGACCTCCACGGCGTAGCCCTCCTCCTCGAGGCCGCGCTCGAGCAGCGAGGCCATGCGCACTTCGTCTTCGACCACGAGCACACGCACGACGCCGACCCTACGGCGGTCAGATGTGAGTTCGATGTGAGTGCGCCGGCTCCGCGGGCAGGTCGAGCACGACGGTCAGGCCACCGCCGGGCGTGTCGTCGAGCACGACCGCCCCGTCCATGGCGTCCATGAAACCGGTCGCGACCGCGAGCCCGAGGCCCACGCCGGTTGCGCGGTCGCCCAGGCGCTGGAACGGCTCGACGACTCGGCTGCGGTCGGCCGCTCGCAGTCCGGGGCCCTGGTCGACCACACGCAGGTGCACCCGGTCGCCGATGGCACCGCCGGTCACCGTGATGGCGCTGCGCCCGGCGTGGCGCCGGGCGTTGTCGACCACGTTCGCCACCACTCGCTCGAGCAACACCGGATCCGCCATCGCGGCAGGAAGGCCGTCGGCAAGGTCGACCAAGATCTGTGCCGGATGCGTCGAGAGCGACGACAGGGCCCGGCCGACGGCGTCGTCGAGGTCGACCGGTTCACGCGACGGGTGGAGCACGCCCGCTTCGAGCCGGCTCATGTCGAGCAAGTTGCCGACCAGCCGGTCGAGCCGGTCGGTCTCCTCGTCGATGGTGCTCAGAAATGCATCCGTGTCGGTCGCGCTCCACGCCACATCGGACTGCAGCAAGCTCGACACCGAGGCCTTGATCGACGCGAGCGGGGTGCGGAGGTCGTGGGAGACCGCCCGCAGCAGGGCCGTCCGGAGCGCATCAGTCCGGGCGAGCACTTCGGCGTTGGCGGCATCGACGCGGAGCTGGTGCCGATCGCGGGCGTCGGCGAGCTGCGCGCAGAAGGTGGTGAGGACCCGAAGGTCGTCGGCGCCGAGGTCGGGCCCGCGGACCGCCAGGTACGTGGCCGGGTCGAGATCGATGACATGGTCCGCCGTCGTCGGGTCGCGAGGCGGATCGCTCCCGTACGCGGCCTCGATCGTCGGCGCTCCGGTCGGCTCCCCGCGGCGGACGACGGCGGCAGCGTCGATCCCGAACGCGTCGCACAGGTAGCGGAGCAGGCTGCCGACGGCGTCCTCGTCGCCGACCAGCCCGGCGGCCGCCTCGGCGAGCAACGTGGCCTCGGCTCGCGCTCGTGTGGCCTCCTGCCGTCGCCTCGCCGCGATGCTCACGAGGGTGGCGACGACCCCGCCGACCACGACGAACGCCACCAGCGACGTCACGTCGGACGCGTTGGCGACGGCGAGCGTGTGCAGCGGCGAGGCGAAGAACCAGTTCGTGGTGATCGCCGCGCCCGCCGCGCACGTCAGTCCGGGGCCCAGACCGCCGACGCTCGCCGCGGCCACCACCAACAGCAGGTAGGCCATCAGGTCGCCTGGTAGCGGGTAGCTCGTCCGAAGTGGCACCAGCAACAGCGTCAGCAACACCAAACCCAACACGGTGATGGCCCAACCGGCGATCACCCTTCGACGCGTCAGCGAGCGAGCTGTCCACCGGGGTCGGATGCCCCGGGCGCGGGCTGCGGCTCGGGTGTGTTCGTCGGTGACGATGACGTGCACGTCGATCTCGGTGTTGCGCAGCACCGCGCCGACGACCGAGCCTTGCATGAGCTCGGCGACCCGGGAGCGTCGGGTCGCGCCGATGATCAGCTGCGTGGCCTGTTGGCGCTTCGCGAACTGCGTGAGCGCCTCGGCCACGTGGTCGTGGACCAGGTCATGCCACGTGCCGTCGAGGTCGGCCACGAGAGCCTTGCACTGCTCGAGCCGTTCGGAGGTGCCGTCATCGGTCGCCACCAGACCATCGTCGGCCCGTACGTGCACGGCCAGGAGCTCGGCCTTGCTCCGGCTCGCGATCCGGGCGGCGCGGCGGATGAGCTGCTCGCCACCGGGTGCGCCCGTGATCGCGACCACCACGCGCTCGCGCGTCTCCCAGACCGCGTCGATCCCGTGCAGCTGCATGTAGGACTGCAGGCCCTCGTCGACGCGGTCGGCCACCCAGAGCAGCGCGAGCTCGCGGAGTGCGGCGAGGTTGCCGGGCCGGAAGTAGTTGGCCAGCGCCGCGTCGACCTTGTCGGGCGCGTAGATGTTGCCGTGCGCCAAGCGCCGGCGCAGCGCCTCGGGTGCCATGTCGACGATCTCGATCTGGTCGGCGACCCGGACGACCTGGTCGGGCACGGTCTCGCGCTGGTGGACGCCCGTGATCCGCTCGACGAGGTCGTTGAGCGATTCGAGATGCTGGATGTTGAGCGTGGTGATGACGTCGATCCCGGCGTCAAGGAGCTCTTGGACGTCCTGCCAGCGCTTGGTGTTACGGCTGCCCGGCGCGTTGGTGTGCGCGAGCTCGTCGACCAGCGCCACTCCGGGGTGGCGGGCCAGTACGGCATCGATGTCCATCTCTTCGAAGGTCGCGCCGCGGTGTTCGAGGCTGGCGCGGGCGACGATCGGCAAGTCGGCGACCTGGGCCGCGGTGCGGGCCCGCCCGTGTGTCTCGACGTACCCGACCACCACATCGGTGCCCCGCTCGCGGCGCCGCCGGCCCTCATTGAGCATGGCGAAGGTCTTCCCCACCCCAGGGGCCGCCCCGAGGTAGATCCGCAGCGAGCCGGCGTCGCTCACCCCCGCATCGTACGGACCGCGCCGCTGGCGCGGAACCTCACCGCGCCACACGTTCGTCGAGCGCGAGGTTGACCTCGAGGACGTTGACGCCCGGGACGCCGAAGATGCCGAACATCGCCCCGTCCTCGTGTTGGTGGACGAGTCGCAGCACGGTCCCGACCGGCACGTGCCGTGCCCGGGCGACGCGGGCGGCTTGGATCGTGGCGTTCGTCAGGGAGATGTCCGGGTCGAGGCCCGACGCCGACGCGGTCACCGCGTCGGCGGGCACTTTCGTTCCGGGCGTGAGGTCGTTCTGCGCTCGGTACGCCGTCACCCGCTGGCGCACGGTCGCCCACAGCTCGGGATTGGACGGGCCGAGGTTCGAGGCAGCGGACGCCTGGGCGTCGTAGCCGGACCCCGCCACGGAGGGCCGTGGCTGGAAGTACCTCGCATCCGAGAACGGTTGGCCGATCAACTCGGAGCCGACCACCTGGCCCGAGGCGTTGCGGGCGAGGGATCCGTCGGCCTGGTGGGGGAACGCGGCCTGGACCACCCCCAAGACGGCGGCGGGGTACACGAGACCGCACAGGAGCGTCAGGGCGACGATCATCCGCACGGCCGGCAGCAGTTGACGTCGAGTCACCGGAACCCCAGTCCTTGGAGGAGCAGGTCGATCGCCTTGATGCCGACGAACGGCGCGACCAGGCCGCCCAACCCGTAGACCAGCAAGTTCCGTCGCAGCACCGACGTTGCGTCGCTGGCGACGAAGCGCACACCCCGAAGGGCGAGCGGGATCAGGCCGATGATGATCAACGCGTTGAAGATGACCGCCGAGAGGATCGCGCTGGACGGGTTGTGCAGGTGCATGACGTTGAGGCGGTCGAGCGCCGGGAACCCGCCGCTGAACATCGCCGGGATGATGGCGAAGTACTTGGCGACGTCGTTGGCGATGGAGAACGTGGTCAGCGAGCCACGGGTGATCAGCAACTGCTTGCCGATCTCGACGATGTCGATCAGCTTCGTGGGGTCGGAGTCGAGGTCGACCATGTTCCCGGCTTCCTTGGCTGCCTGGGTTCCCGTGTTCATCGCGACGCCGACGTCGGCCTGGGCGAGGGCCGGCGCGTCGTTGGTGCCGTCCCCGGTCATCGCGACCAGCTTCCCGCCTTCCTGCTCGCGGCGGATCAGCGCAAGCTTGTCCTCCGGTGTGGCCTCTGCGAGGAAGTCGTCGACGCCGGCCTCTTCGGCGATGGCCGCTGCGGTCAGCGGATTGTCACCCGTGATCATCACGGTGCGGATGCCCATCCGTCGAAGCTCGGCGAAGCGCTCGCCGATCCCGGCCTTGACGACGTCTTTCAGGTGGATGACGCCGAGCGCCACCGGTATGCCGTCAGGGCAGGCGCGCTCGGCGACGACCAGCGGTGTCCCACCGCTGCGGCTGATGGCGTCGACCACCGCCCGCAGCTCGCCGGAGTACGTGCCGTGCTGATCCTCGACCCATGCTCGGACCGCGTCGGCCGCGCCCTTGCGGATCTCGCGGTCGGGCAGGTCGACGCCGCTCATCCGCGTCTGGGCGGTGAACGGCACGAGCGCCGCGTCGTGCAGTTCGCGGCCGCGCAGGTCGAACCGATCTTTGGCGAGCACGACCACTGAGCGACCTTCGGGGGTCTCGTCGGCCAAGCTCGCGATCTGGGCGGCGTCGGCGACGAGGTCGGCTTCGATGCCCGCGGCAGGGATGAACTCGGCGGCCACCCGGTTGCCGAGGGTGATCGTGCCGGTCTTGTCGAGCAGCAGCGTCGAGCAGTCGCCGGCCGCTTCCACCGCGCGTCCCGACATGGCCAACACGTTGCGCTGCACGAGGCGGTCCATGCCCGCGATGCCGATCGCGGAGAGCAGGGCGCCGATCGTGGTCGGGATCAGGCAGACCAGGAGCGCGACCAGCACCGTGGTGCGCTGGCCGGCGCTCGAGTACTGCGCGAACGGTTGGAGGGTGACGACGGCGAGCAAGAAGATCAGCGACAGGCCCACCAGCAAGATGTTGAGGGCGATCTCGTTCGGCGTCTTTTGACGTGCGGCGCCTTCGACGAGCGCGATCATGCGGTCGAGGAACGTCTCGCCAGGCCGCGCGGTGATGCGCACGACGATCCGGTCCGACAGCACCTTGGTGCCCCCGGTGACGGCGGAGCGGTCACCGCCGGACTCGCGGATGACCGGCGCCGATTCGCCGGTGATCGCCGACTCGTCGACCGTCGCGATGCCTTCGATCACCTCGCCGTCGCCAGGGATGAGCTCTCCTGCCTCCACCACGCACTCGTCGCCCAGATCCAGGTCGGGGCTCGGCACGTCCACCACCCGACCGTCGCGTCGGACCCGGGCGATCGTCTCTGTCTGCGCGGTCCGCAGCGCGTCGGCCTGGGCCTTGCCGCGACCCTCGGCCATGGCTTCAGCGAAGTTGGCGAACAGGACCGTGAACCAGAGCCAGGCCGAGACCAGCCCGGCGAACAGGTGAGGCTGACCGGCGCGACCCAGGTCGCGCACGAACAACACGGTGGTGTACGCGGCACCGATCTCCACGAGGAACATGACCGGGTTGTGGGCCAGCGCCCGCGGGTCGAGCTTCTGCAGCGAGGCCTTGGCGGCGTTGCGGACGAGGTCGCGTTGGAACAGCGCACGCTTCGGTGTCATGTCCTTCATCTCGTCAAGTGCTCCGCGACCGGTCCGAGGGCGACCACCGGGAAGTACGTGAGACCGACCACGATCAAGACGGTCCCGACCAGCAAGCCCGCGAAGAGCGGCGTTCCGGTTGGGAACGTGCCGGACGTCGCGGGCACGGATGGCTTGCGGGCGAGCGAGCCTGCGATCGCGAGCGCGGGCACGATCAGCAGGAACCGACCCACGAACATGGCCAGCCCGAGGGTGGTGTTGAACCATCTGGTGTCGGCGGCCAGGCCGGCGAAGGCGGAGCCGTTGTTGTTGGCCGACGAGGTGTACGCGTAGACGATCTCGGAGAGCCCATGCGGCCCGGGGTTCGCGATCGCGTGCCGACCGGCGTGCGTCGCAATCGCGATGGCGGACAGTGTGAGCACGGCGAGCGGGACCGCGACGATGAACAACACCGCGAGCTTCATCTCGGTGGCCTGGATCTTCTTGCCGAGGTACTCCGGTGTTCGCCCCACCATCAAGCCTGCGATGAACACGGCGAGCAGGACGAACACGAGCATCGTGTAGAGGCCGGAGCCGACGCCGCCAGGGCTCACCTCGCCCAGCATCATGTTGAACAGGGCCACGCCGCCGGCGCCGGGTGTGAGCGAGTCGTGGCTGGCGTTCACCGCGCCGGTCGACGTGGACGTCGTCGACGACGCGAACAGCGCGCTGGCGCCGGCGCCGAACCGCACTTCCTCGCCTTCGCCGTTGCCGATCGCCTGATGTGCGGTGAGGTGCTGGCTCACGCCGGCTCGAGCGAGGTGGGGGTTGGCCTGTCCTTCGAGGCCGACCGTGAGGCCCGCTGCGCCGATCCACAGCACGAACATGGCCGTGAAGATCACCCAGCCTTGGCGCCGATCGCGGACCATCCGGCCGAACAGGTACGTGACCGCGAACGGGAGCACGAGCAGCAGGAAGATCTCGATGATGTTCGTGAGCCCGGTCGGGTTCTCGAACGGGTGGGCGGAGTTGGCGTTGAAGAAGCCGCCTCCGTTGGTCCCGAGCAGCTTGATCGACTCCTGGCTCGCCACCGGGCCGCCCGGGAGGTGCTGCACGACGCCGTGTTGGAGCGTGTGGATGAGCTGGACCCCGTGCAGGTTCTGAATCACCCCTTGTGACGCGAGGACGATTGCCGCCAGCAACGAGACGGGGAGGAGCACTCGGACCGTGGTGCGCACCAAGTCGACCCAGAAGTTGCCGATCGTGGCGGCGCGGCGGCGCGTCAGCCCGCGGACGAGTGCCACCGCGACGGAGAGCCCCACCGCAGCCGACACGAAGTTCTGGACGGTGAGTCCGGTCATCTGGGTGAAGTGCGACATCGTGGACTCGCCCGCGTAGTTCTGCCAGTTGGTGTTGGTGACGAAGCTCACCGCGGTGTTCCACGCGAGCGCGGGGGTGACTGCGCCGCGGCCGGTGGGGTTGGCCGGAAGGTGCCCTTGCAGCCGTTGGAGGCCGTAGAGGAACAGGACGGACATCAGGGAGAACGCCAACAGCGCACTGGCGTACGCCGTCCAGCGTTGCTCCCGGCACTCGTCGATCCCGCACACCCGGTAGATCGACCGTTCCACGACGGAGAACACGCCGTCGGCGCGGCGGCGGATCGATCCGGACGCAGTCGCGTCGTCGCGGCCGCCGATCGCGGCGGTGTCCGCATGGACCCACGCGAGGTACGCCCCCAGCACCCTCGTCGAGATGACGAGCGCGACGACGAGCACCACCAACGTCCACGCGGTCCCAGCCGTCATCAGAAGCGCTCCGGGAAGACGAGCGCGAACACGAGGTAGATGCCGAACGCGATGGCGAGCACGAGCCCGACGAGGTCGTCGCCGCTCACGGTTCCGTCACGTCATCGGGACCGATGGCGCGGTCGCAGAGGTGGACCACCAGGCGGGCAACCGCGAAGCACGCCACGGTGCCGATGATCGCCACCAGATCAGCCATGGACGCCTCCTCGTTTCCGGGTCCGGTTGCGTTGGTGACGGTCGTTGTACCGCTGGCGGGGTGCAGGTGGAATGGGTCTGACGGCGTGTTGACGCGCTGCGTGCGGATCTTGACGGGATGCGATCCACGGGCCCGCCCACTCGCCATCGCGGGTCCGTACGCTGTGGCTGGTGAAGGGACGGCGGCGATGAACGACGCGCGGGATGGGTTCGAAGGGGCCGCGCCGCGGATCCTGGTCGTCGACGATGAGCCGCAGATCCAGCGGGCGCTGTCGACCAACTTGCGGGCTCGGGGCTACGTCGTCGACTTGGCGTCGACCGGTGAGGATGCGTTGCGGTTGGCCGCCGATCACCACCCCGACCTCGTGATCCTCGACCTCGGCCTGCCCGGCATCGACGGGACCGAGGTGGTGGCCGGGCTCCGCGGTTGGAGCGACGTGCCCGTCATCGTGCTGTCGGTCCGCTCCGACGAGGCCGACAAGGTCGAGGCGCTCGACGCGGGGGCCGATGACTACGTCACGAAGCCGTTCGGCATGAACGAGCTCCTGGCCCGCATGCGTGCCGCGCTGCGCCGCAACGCGCCAGCACCTGAGGAAGCACTGGTGGTCACCGACGCGTTCACGGTCGACCTGGTGGCCAAGCGTGTGGAGCGGGCCGGCCGAGAAGTCCGTCTGACCCCCACCGAATGGCGGCTGGTGGAGGTCCTGGTCCGCAATCCCGGCAAGCTCATCGGCCAGCGCCAGCTCCTCCAACAGGTGTGGGGCCCGCAATATGAGCGGGAGACCAACTACTTGCGCGTGTACCTCGCACAACTGCGCCGCAAGCTCGAGCCCGAGCCGGGCCGCCCGCGGCACTTCGTCACCGAGCCGGGGATGGGTTACCGCTTCGAGCCCTGAACCGCGTCAAGAACGCGTCAAGGATCGGTGTCGGACGCGTCAAGAGTCCGCCAGCGCCGTCCCGATCCGGTTCCCTCCATGCCGCGCGGCGGCTTGACTGGCGTGGTGACTGCCGTAGCGCCGCAGGAACCGGGCCTCGAACCCGGTTCGGAGGGATCGCTCGAGCCCAATGCCCTGGTGAACCGGCCGGTGCTGCCGGAGGGCTTCGGATACCGAGCCAAGCTGAAGCTGCTGGGCCCGCCGCTGGACTCCGACGAGCTCGAGCACCAGCGGTTGGGGATTCCCACCGCGCTGGCGGTGTTCTCCTCTGACTGCATCTCGTCGTCGGCGTACGCGACCGAAGAGATCCTGCACGTGCTGATCCCGGTGATCGGCGTGTTCGCGTTCTCGATGGTCGTGCCGGTGACGGTCGCGATGCTGGTCGTGCTGACGTTCCTGATCCTGTCGTACCGGGAGACGATCAAGGAGTACCCGACCGCCGGCGGCGCGTACATGGTCACCCGGGACAACTTCGGCTACAAGCCCGCGCTGGTGGCCGGCGTCTCGTTGCTGACCGACTACATCTTGACGGTCGCGGTCTCCGCGTCGGCAGGCATCGCGGCGTTGACGTCGTTGTTCTCCGGGCTGCGCCCCTACCACCTCGAGATGGCGTTGTTCGTGGTGGTGTTCATCGCGTACATGAACTTGCGGGGGGTCAAGGAGTCCGGCCGTGTCTTCATGGTCCCCACGTACCTGTTCATCGCGGCGATGGCGGCGATGATCGTGGCGGGCATCGTGCGGGCCGCCGGGGGAGGGCTGTCCCACGTGTCGTTGTCGCACGGCGCGGAGCTGCTCGGTGCCGGGGCGCACGGATCGATGGGCGTGGCCGACAAGATCTTCTACGGGGCCGCACTGTTCAAGGTCTTGCAGGCGTTCGCGTCGGCTGGCACCGCGGTCACGGGTGTCGAGGCGATCTCCAACGGGGTCAGCGCCTTCCACAAACCCGAATGGCGCCACGCGCGACGCACGTTGGTGATCATGGGGGTCACGCTCGGCACGTGCTTCCTCGGCTTGTCGTTCCTCGCCACCAAGACCCACCCGTCGCCCTACGAGAGCGGCAGCCCGACCGTGCTCGCGCAGGTGGGCAAGGAGGTGTTCGGCCACGCGGGGCCGGGCTTCGTGGTGTACGTGTTCCTGCAGGCCAGCACCCTGTTGATCTTGTGCCTCGCCGCCAACACGTCGTTCGCCGACTTCCCCCGTTTGGCCAACTTCGCCGCCGGCGACTCGTACATGCCGCGCCAGCTCATGAAGCGCGGCCACCGCCTCGTGTTCTCCAACGGCATCATGTTGCTGGCGGGCTGCGCGATCGCGTTGATGATCGTGACCGACGCGAACGTCAGCCGACTCATCCCGTTCTACGCGGTCGGCGTGTTCACCAGCTTCACGATGAGTCAGGCGGGCATGACCCGTCACCACATCCGCAAGCGGGAGCCGGGCTGGCAGCGCGGCGTCTTCGTCAACGGCATGGGGGCGCTGCTGTCGCTCGTGGTCGACGTGGTGTTCCTGGTCACCAAGTTCACCGAAGGCGCCTGGTTCATCTTGGTGCTGATCCCCGTCCTGGTCGCGCTGTTGGTTCGCATGAACCGCCAGTACGTCGAAGAGGCGGTCGAGCTGAAGTCGGCGGCGCCGACGGTGGCCACCATGCCGATCCTGCAGCGCCATGTGGTGTTGGTGCTGGTCGACGAGCTGGATCGGCCGACGGCTCGGGCGATCCAATATGCACGGACGTTGATGCCCGACGAGGTCCGCGCCGTCCACTGGGCGATCGACGAACCACGCGCCGAGATGCTCGCGCTGGAGTGGCGCCAGCTCGGCCTCTCACGGGTTCCGCTCCAGATCATCGAGTGCCCCGACCGACGAGTGACGCGCGGCGCGATGGAGCTCGCCGCCGAGTTGACCGTGGCGGGCGACACCGAGCTCACCGTCTTGTTGCCCCGCACCGAGTACCGGCGGGTCTGGCACCGGCTGTTGCACGACCGGACCGGCGACCACATCGCCGAGGAGCTGAGCGAGCTCCCGCACGTCAACGTGACCTTCGTGCCCTACCACCTCACCGCCGGGCGCAAGCGGTCGAACCTGACGGCCGCCGACGTGCTCGAGCAGGCCGCGGAGCTCGATCACGGCGGCGCGCGGCGACTGACCGTCGATGCCACCATCGACACCGGAACGCCGGGCGTGTACAGCCACGAGGAAGAAGAGCTCGGACGCGACGTGCGCCGGGTGGGTCGACCCGTCGACCTGCACCTGGTGGCGGCCGAGCCCGCCGAGGGCATCGCCGCGGTGCGTTTCCGCCAGCGCGTCGACTTGACCGGCCATGTCCGGGCGTTGCAGGTGCAGCCGTGGTCCGGCGTGGCTTCCCTCCAGGTCACCCTCGCCGACGCCCATGGCGAGATCCAGGTCGTCTTCCTCGGCCGGCGCGACGTGCCCGGCATCACGGTCGGCCGGCGGCTCCGGGTGGCCGGCACCGTCGGCCGCCACAAGGGTCGTCTCGCGCTGCTGAACCCCACGTACCAGCTGTTGGCCTGACCAGCGCCGCGTCGAGTCGGTTCGTGCCTGCCTGTCCGGTCAATCCGGGACCGGGATGGTGGTGAAGAACGGCCCATACGGCGCGTACGCCTCGTCGGGGACCGCGTCGTCGCCGAAGTAGAGGTTGAACCACGAGACGAGCAGATCGTCGCCGGTCGACAGGCTCGGGTGCGCGGCGACCGAGTACTGGCTGAGGGTCTGCCCGAAGCTGCTGTGCTCGACCGGCAGCTCGGTCGGCGTTCCCGATGGCGTCCACGGCCCCAGCGGCGTCGACGCGACCCACGCGACGATCTCGTTGGAGAACACGTTGTAGTTCTTGGTGATCATCACGAACTTGCCGGATGGGCGCTGGACGACGGACAACCCCATGCTCGGCGAGAGGGGGGTCGGAGTGTCAGTCGGCGCCAGCACCGGGGTGATGGCCGATGGATCGGCCCTCCAGCTTCCTGCGCCCCAGAACTGCCAGGCCGACGCGTCGCCGAGCCGGCCGGCCGGTACCCGCGCCGCGAACACGTCGTCGCCCGTTCCATCCGCGGCGACGCCGTACACGTACCACCAGCCGGCGACCCGCACTTCGCCGTTCCCCCACGCGACGACGGTGTCGTTCGACATCGGTGTGGAGACGGTGCCGAGGTACGTGGGAACGCGCCCGCCCGCCAGGCTGAAGTGCGCGAGGTCGATCCCGTCTTGGGCGAACCCCCAGGTGCCGGGGTGCGTCGTGCGCATGCGGGCGACGGGCACCCACATGTCGTTGCCGTCGACGATGGGGGCCGCCGGCCAGTAGTAGTGACCGTCCGCCGCGTCGGGGATCACCGCGCCGAAATCGGGTCCGGTGATCGGGATCAAACATCCGCCGACCGCGACCACCATCGTGTTGTGCACGAAGCCGGTCAGCGAGCGGCGACCATCGGCGTCGACGTCGCCTTGTGCGGTGTCGCCATGGACGAACAACACCGCGCCGCCGTCGAGCGGGGCGGACGCGCCGCCGTCGCCACCGGACCAGGCCCGGCCGTGCAGCTGGCGATAGGTCGCCCGCCAGGCGGCGGGGTCCGTCGGTGGGGGTGTCCCGCAGTCGCCCACACCGTTCGGCGGGGTGAGGCCGGCGGGCAACGCGGTGGTGGCCGCCTGGTCGAGCACCTCGGCCGCGCCCGTGAGGATCGCCCGCAGTGTGAGGTCGTCGACCGTGCGGAGCTGCTCGGACCAGAACTCGGCGCCCGCCGGGTCGGGATCGCGATGCAACACCTGCCGGTACGCGTCGGCGGTACGCAGCAGTCGACCTTCCTTCGAGGCGATGAACGACGTGGCGACGTCGAGCCGCGACGCCCCGTGGTCCAGCACCCACAACCACAGGGCTCTTCCGCTCGGGTCCGGAGCCCGCAACATGATGTAGTGGTAGAGCTGATCGATGAAGCCGGCGTTGGTGCCGCCGGCCTGCAGGAACCATTCGTAGGACCCGAAGACGTCGGCACGGATGGTCGACATGGTCTCGCCCGGTTGGGCCAGCCGATTCGACCAGAACGTGAGCCCGCCCTGATCGGGTACCCGGTGCAAGGTGTTGGCGTACAGCTCGGTCACCGTCACCGCGCGACCGTCGGCCGTCGACTGGTACCATCGGGTGATGTCGGCGTAGCGGACGTCGTGATCGGCAAGCCCGCTCGTGACGGCCTCCACCTCATCGGCCGTCGCCGACCTGCCCGCCACCCGGTGGACGATCATCGCGGTCCAGCGTGCGTCGCGCAGCCAGGCGAACCCGGCCGGGAGGTACGGACCCGACGACGCCACCTCGTGACCAGCTGTGGCTGCCGGGGCGGTGGGTGCGGCACCGGCGGAGGCCGGCGGCAGCACGAACGACTGCAGGAGCGCCACGACGGCGACGACCGCGACGCCACCACGGCGCGTGAGCTGGGACACCTGGATCTCGGTCTGGCTCGACGCTGGGGACCCCAACCGACGCGCGCAGCGCCGTTGCCCTTGAGTCCAAGCCCGCTCGCCAGCCGAGTGCCTCCGGAGAGGTGTCCGGATTATACCGTTTTGGGTCGATGTGCGCCGGAGCGACTGCCCACGGCGGAGCGAGCGTCACCAAGTGACCAGCGAGTGACGCAGTGGAGCTGGCGGGAATCGAACCCGCGTCCGTCGAGCGGTTGCCGCCCGCGCTACGACCATTCCCGAGTTCGCGCCTTCACGGCTGACGCACCGCCGGGTCGGGCGGCCCCCGAGGGAGCCACCGCCGGAACTTTCTCCGAGGTCAGCGGTCTTTCACGCCGTCAGTGGTCTTTCCCACCGTCATCCACCGCTTCTGTTGCCGGGCTGCGGCGGACAGGCCCCGCGTGCCATTGCTGGTCGCGATGACTCTCAGATCACCTGAAGATCAGGCGGCGAGAGCGAAGTCGCTATCGGCGCTTCTTTTGGGTGCCCCGTTTTAGGAGTCTGAGCAACTCCGGTCGCACGGATGTCGGCTTCCGGTCCCAACGTCGAAACCGATCAGCCCCTTGTCAATGAACCACCGGTCGAACCCGGTCGCACCATCGTACCGGCTGGCCGTGACACCCAGGCCCCAACGCGGGCGAGGCAGGCCGCCAACCGAGCCGTTGTGACGTGCGACACTGGGGCACATGGGAGACGCCCGTGTCGTCACGATCTCGGCCAGCTACGGAGCTGGTGGGAGCCTCATCGCGCCACGGCTGGCCACCGCGCTCGGCTTGGAGTTCGCCGACCGCCTGCTGACGCCCGACGTCGCCGAAGGCGCGGAGGACGAGGCGCAAGCGGTTGGCGAGTCCGAGCGTGAGGAAGGTCGCTGGACCCGGTTCCTCGACCGGCTCGCCATCGTGACCGGCGGCATGACGCTCGCGCCGGTGACGACTGACGACATCCGCCGTCCGCTCCGGGAGACCGTCGAGGCGTCGGTCGGGAAGCTGGCGTGCGAAGGCGCGGTGATCCTCGGCCGCGCGGGGTGCCTGGTCTTGGCCGACCGACCAGGTGTGTTCCACGTCCGTCTCGACGGGCCGCCGGACCGCCGCCTGCGGCGGGGGATGGCGATCGAGCAGATCGACGCGGCCACGGCGAAGCGCCACTTGGAGGAGACCGACCGCGCTCGGGATCGCTACGTCGACCGGCTGTACGGCCGGCGCACCTCCGACCCGGCGCTGTACCACCTGGTGCTCGACGCGACGGTCCTGAGCGTCGACGACGCCGTGGTGCTGTTGCGCCAGGCGGCCGAGGCGTTCTGGGCGCGCGAGCTGAAGGCCGTCGCAGCTCAGTCCTGACGCCGGCGCTCGGCGAGCGCCCGCTGGGTGTCACGGTCGGCGTCGCGCTCGGCGATCGCCTGGCGCTTGTCGTGGACTTTGCGGCCACGGGCCACGGCGATCTCGATCTTGGCCCGCCCGTCTTTGAAGTAGAGCGACAACGGCACGAGTTGGAGGCGGTCGATGTCGACCCGGCGGGCGAGCAGCTCGAGCTCCTTGCGGTGCACGAGGAGCTTGCGGTCGCGGTCGGCCTGATGGCCACTGTGGGCGGCGGCGTGCGAGTACGGCGAGACGTGCAGGCCGATCAGCCACAGCTCGCCACCGACGATGCGGGCGTACGTGTCGGTGAGCGACACCTTCGACTCGCGGAGTGACTTCACCTCCGAGCCGCGCAGCACCACGCCGGCCTCGAACGAGTCGAGGACGTCGTAGTTGCGGCGGGCCTGCCGGTTGGTGGCCACCACGTTGATGCCGTCGCGTGCCGGGGCGCTCATGAGGCAGGCAACGCTACCGGGGAACCAATCGGCTGCACCCGTCGTCCATACCCCGTTGACGATCGACCTTCCGATGGTCGGACTTCGGGTGGAGGGTGCACAATGCGATTCGACAAGACGACGAACTTGCGGCGGCTCGGCATCGTGACGGCGGCGCTGATCGTGATGGGTGCCGCGGCCGGCTGCAGCTCGTCGGGCTCATCCGGCGCCAGCGCGGCCGGCGCCGGTGGATCGTGCGGCGCGTCGGCTTCCAAGATGACGTTGCACGGAAGCGGCCAGGCGCAAGCGACGCCCGACCTGCTCACGGTGGTGGTGAGCGTCGACGTGACCGGCGCGACGGCGAAGGCGGCATTGGCGGACAACAACGCCAGGACCACCAAGTTGCACCAGACCTTCACGTTCGGCGGCGTGGCCGCCAAGGACGTGCAGACGTCGGGCCTCACGATCGAGCCTCAATACGCCTATCCCGCTGGCAAGCCACCGAGGTTGACCGGCTACCACGTCACCGACACGGTGACGGCCAAGCTCCGCAACCTCGACAAGGCCGGTGTGCTGATCGACGCGGTGGCCGACGCAGCAGGCGATGCGATCCGCATCAGCTCGCTGACGTTCTCGATGGAAGACCCGAGTGGCTTGCACGACTTGGCGCGCGCCAACGCCGTCCGCTCGGTTGTGGGCCAGGCGACTGCCACGGCCAAGGCGGCCGGTCAGCGGCTGGGACGGATCTGCTCGATTCGCGACGACCAGGTGAACACGATGTCCAACGGGCAGTTCGACGCGCTGCGGGCGGCTCCGTCCTCGGGGGCGGCGTCCGCGGTGCCCCTGGCACCCGGCTCGGTCGAGGCCGACAGCAACGTGACGGTCGTGTACGCGCTGGCAGGCTGAGGTCCGGGGCCGCCGGGCCGACCGCCGCTACCCTCGGCACGGTGATCCGCCTCGACCCGATCGCGTACCGCCAGATGCTCGCGCACGCGTACGACGGCTATCCCGACGAGGCGTGCGGGCTGCTCGGCGGCGCCCCGGGTGGCGCCGTGATCGAAGCGTTCGTGCCGTGCCGCAACGCCGACGAGTCGGCCAAGACCTATTCGATCGGGCCGGACGGCTGGCAGGCAGCCGACGAGGCGTTCGGTCCGCTCGGCATCGAGATCGTGGGCGTGATGCACTCGCACACGCACACCGATCCGTACCCGTCGCCAACCGACGTGGCCCAAGCTGACAACCCGCTGCTGGTCGGCTGGCACTACATCATCGTGTCGTTGCGCGACGAGGTGCCGTCGCTGCGCTGCTGGCTGCTCGACGAGGGTCGGATCGTCGAAGAGGGAGTGGAGCTGGCGGCCGGGTAGAATCCCGAGTCGAACAGTCACCTTTTGTTGAGGAGCCCGTCTCGTGGCCGTGTACCGCTCGGTCGAAGAGCTCATCGGCAACACGCCGGTCATCGATGTCAGCGAGCTGAGCCCCAACGCCCACGTCCGCATACTGGCCAAGCTCGAGGGCAACAACCCGGCCGGCTCGGTCAAGGACCGCATCGCCCGAGCGATGATCGAGGCGGCGGAAGCCGATGGATCACTGCGACCGGGGCAGCGGATCATCGAGCCGAGCTCGGGAAACACGGGCATCGCCTTGGCGATGATCGCCGGACGCAAGGGCTATCCGATCACGATCGTGTTGCCCGAGAACGTGTCGGTGGAGCGACGCCAACTGCTCGAGACGTTCGGGGCCGACATCATCCTCACGCCCGGAGCCGAAGGGTCGAACGGCGCGGTGCGGCGCGCCCAGCAGATGGCTGACGAGCACCCCGAGTGGGCGTTCCTCTACCAGTACGGCAACGAGGCCAACCCGCAGGCGCACTACGACACGACCGGTCCCGAGATCCTGGCCGACGTCCCCGACATCACGCATTTCGTGGCCGGGCTCGGCACGTCCGGCACGCTGATGGGCGTCGGCCGGTATCTCAAAGAGCACAAGCCCGGCGTCAAGGTGTACGCGGTCGAGCCGCCGTCAGGTGAGCTGGTCGAAGGGCTGCGCAGCCTCGACGACGGCTATATCCCGCCGGTGTTCGAGAAGTGGGGCGGGCTCGAACTGCTCGACGGCAAGCGCATCGTGCGGCCGCGCGAGTCGATCGAGTGGACGCGTCGGCTGGTACACGAATGCGGTGTCTTCGCGGGCCTGTCCGCCGGCGCCGCCCTGGCCGGCGCCGCCAAGCTGGCCGCCCAGATCGAGCGCGGCGTGATCGTGTTCGTGGTGGCCGACGCCGGGTGGAAGTACTTGTCGACCGGGGCTTACACCGACGACCTCGACGCCGCCGAGGAACAGGCCAGCAAGGTCATCTACTTCTGACGCAGCCGTACCGGTCCGATCAGCCGGTCACGAAGGGGCGAAAGGGAAGGCCGTAGGATCCGGGTCCGATGGCCGATGGCGACGATCCCCGCCCGATCGCCATGTTCGACAGCGGGTTCGGCGGGCTCACCGTCGCCCGGGCCGTCATCGACCTGCTGCCCGACGAGGACCTCGTCTACCTCGGCGACACCGGTCGGTACCCCTACGGCAGCCGCCCCGCGGCCGAGGTCCGCGAGTTCGCGCTGGAGATCGGCCGCCTGCTGGTGGCCGAGCACCACGCCAAGGCGCTGATCGTCGCTTGCAACACCGCGGCCGCCGCCGCCCTCGACGACCTCCGGGCCGCCGTCGCGGTGCCAGTGATCGGGGTCATCGACCCGGGCGTCCGCTCCCTGCTGGCCGCGACCGGCACCAAGCGGGTGGGCGTGATCGCGACCGTCGGCACCGTCCGGTCCGGCGCGTACCAACGCTTGGTGGCCGAGATCGACCCGGGGGTCGACCTCACGTGTGCCGCTTGTCCCGGCTTCGTGGAGTTCGTGGAGCGCGGTGACACCGACAGCGACCAGGTGCGCGTGCTCGCCGAACGTCTGCTGGCGCCGCTGGTCGACGCCGAGGTCGACAGCCTGCTGCTCGGTTGCACGCACTACCCGTTCCTGGCACGCACGATCGGTGGCGTGATGGGACGCGACGTGGTGCTGGTGTCCTCTGCCGACGAGACCGCGTTCGAGGTGCGGGCCGTCCTCGACGGGGTGCACGAGGCGGTAGGGGGGCGGGTCGCGCGACGCGCCGGCGACCGGCCCGGGCGGCACCGGTTCCTGTCGTCCGGCGACATCGAGTGGTTCCGCCGCCAAGGCGCCCGCTTGCTCGGTCCAGAAGTGGCCGAGGTGGAGCCGGTGCGCTGGTGACGGCGCGGGGCTGCGATGCTGGCGTGATGCGAAACGACGGCCGTGCCCCCGACCAGCTCCGACCGCTCGGCTTCGAGCGTGACTTCACCGATCAGACCCCCGGATCGGTGTTGGTCAGCTTCGGGCGCACCCGCGTGCTGTGCACCGCTTCGATCGACCTCGACGTACCCCGTTGGATGCGTGGACGCGGTCAGGGGTGGGTGACCGCCGAGTACGCGATGTTGCCGGGCGCGTCGTCGGAGCGCATCCGGCGCGAGGTCAAAGACGGCAAGCCGTCGGGTCGCACGCAGGAGATCCAACGACTCATCGCGCGCTCGCTGCGGGCGGTGTGCGACATGACCTTGCTCGGCGAACGGCAGGTCATCGTGGACTGCGACGTGTTGCAGGCGGACGGCGGCACCCGCACTGCGGCCATCTCCGGCGGCTATGTGGCCCTCCACGACGCGCTGTCGCGACTCGTGCAGCGCGGCGACCTTGCCGAGCACCCGCTGACCGATCGGCTCGCCGCGGTGTCGGTCGGCATCGTCGAAGGCACCGCGGTGCTCGACTTGCCGTACGAGGAGGACTCCCGGGCCGAGGTCGACATGAACGTGGTGATGACCGGCGCCGGCCGTTACGTCGAGGTCCAAGGCACGGCCGAAGGCATGGCCTTCACCCGTGGCGAGCTCGATGACCTCCTGAGCTTGGCGCAGGCCGGCATCGGCGAGATCGTGGCCGCGCAGTCGGCCGTGCTGGCGCAAGCGCCGGCGTGATCGACGGAGCCTGAGCGGCGAGCGGAACGATGCCAGATCGTGCCTTGGCGCGTTTCGTCCTGGCGACCGCCAACGCGCACAAAGCGCGTGAGCTGGCCGAGATCCTGGGCGACGACGTGGTGTTGTTGCCGCGTCCGCCGGACGTGGCCGAGGTCGACGAGACGGCCTCGACGCTGGAAGGCAACGCCCGCCTCAAGGCCCAGGCCCTTGTCGCGGCCACTGGGGAGGCGGCGATCGCGGACGACACCGGGCTCGAGGTCGATGCGCTGGGCGGTCGTCCGGGCGTCCATTCGGCCCGGTACGCAGGGTCCGACAGCGACGCGGTGGCCAACGTCGCCAAGCTGCTCGACGAACTGCGGGCCGCCGATGCCGCATCGCCCGCCGAACGCGCGGCCCGGTTCCGTACCGTGATCGTGGCCTTGTGGCCCGATGGGCGCGAGGTCGTGGTCGAAGGAGTCGTGGACGGGTCGATCGCGGAGCAGCCGCGCGGCGCAGGCGGCTTTGGGTATGACCCGGTGTTCGTGCCGGATGGCGATGGCGGCCTGACGTTCGCCGAGCTGAGCGCCGAAGCCAAGCACGCCATCAGCCACCGCGGGCGCGCCGCCCGTGCATTGGCCGCCGAGCTTGCCGTGCCTGCCGGTCGCCCTCCGGAGCATCCGTAGGATCGGGTCCGTCGCCGACGTAGCCCAACCGGCAGAGGCACGCGGTTTAGGTCCGCGCCAGTGAGGGTTCGACTCCCTCCGTCGGCACCGTTCTTCTGCCCCCGTGTGGGGGGAAATCACCCACTTGGTGTAGAAACTCTCCCCAAAGCGAGGCGCGGCCAACGGGCGGCAGGTGCCGAGTGGGAGACGAGATGACAGGGGTGAGTGGGCGAGCAGGCACGCGGCTGACGGTCGTGGTGTTCCTGCTTTTGGCGGTGGCGGTGGGTTTGTCGACCGCCGCGCGCCCGTCCTCCGCATCCACCCGCCAGACGTGTGACCCCACGTACGGCTGCACGACGACCTCGACACCGACCACCCGGCTGACGGTGCACTGCACCGCGACGTTCAGCGGCAGCCCGGGGAGCCCCCAGACCGCCGTGGTCGACGGCGTGCCGCCGGGGGCCGACGCATCGATCGTGTTCAACGGCGTCACGTACGGCACCGGTGTGGCCGACCCGCACGGCCACGTCGTCCTCCACTTCCAGCTCCCCGCGGGCAAGACCGGCACGTACCAGGTCGTGGTGGCGGGCGCGGACTTCAGTGCCGCGTGCGACCCGTTCGTGGACGCCGCGGTCAGCGCGTCGGTCGCCACGAGCCCGTCAGGGTTGCTCGCCCACACCGGTCTCGGCATCGGGCTGTTGGTGCTGGCGGCCCTGCTGTTGGTGTTGGCGGGCTGGGCGTTGCGGCGCAGCCGCACGACCTCGTAGTCCCAACCGGCGGCCGCGCGGGATGGCTCGAAAGCCCCGCTAGCCTGCCGGGCCATGGGTACACCGCCGCTGATCCGGCCGACCGACCAATTCCCGATGACCGACCCGACGTCGGAGATCTACCACCGGCTCGTCCAGGAGCGAATCCTGTTCCTCGGGTCCGAGGTGAACGACACGATCGCCAACCTCCTGTCGGCGCAGCTCGTGTACCTCGCCGGTCAGGATCCTGACCGCGACATCTGGCTCTACATCAACTCGCCCGGCGGGTCGGTGACGGCCGGCATGGCGATCTACGACACGATGCAGTTCGTGACTCCCGACGTCGGAACGGTGTGCCTGGGGCTCGGCGCCTCGATGGGCCAGTTCTTGTTGTGTGCCGGCGCGAAGGGGAAGCGCTACGCCCTCCCGCACGCGCGGATCATGATGCACCAGCCCTCCGGCGGCTTTCAGGGTCAAGCGGCCGACATCGCCATCCAGGCCGAGCAGATGGCCTACACGAAGAAGCTGCTCAACGAGCGCATCGCCCAGCACACCGGTCAGACCGTCGAACAGATCGAGGCCGACTCCGATCGCGACCGATGGTTCACGGCCGAGCAGGCCAAGGACTACGGGATCGTCGACCGCGTGGTCACCCACCAGGGTGAGATGACGGGCGGATCGACGAGCTGACGATCGAGCGCACCTCGTCCATCGCTTCGCGGAGTCCGGCGATCCACTCGGTGCGCGCTTCGGTCCCGGCCACGAACAGGAGCGCCGCGCCGGCAACCTCCTTGCCTGTCGTCGCCTCGAGCGCGACGGCGTACGTCGCCAGCTGGAGGCGGTAGCGGGCCACCAACCCATCGGCGTCGTGGCCTGCGAGCCGGTCGGTCTTGTAGTCGACGATCACGAGGCGACCGCCGTCGTCTTCGTACAGCAAGTCGACGAACCCTTCGGCTACGACCTCGTCTCGGGGAGCGACGCCGCCGAGCGGTGCGGCCACGTAGAGCTCGCGCCAGTGCCGGTGGGCGACCGCGGTGGCCACCACGTCCGACGCGATGGCGGCGCGGACCATGCGGGCGATGCCGGTCGCGTGGTCGGCCACCCGCTCGTTGTCGGCGTGGCGGATCGCGAGCTCCTCGACGTTCGACGGGTCGGCCAAGTCGATCGTCTGGAGCACCGCGTGGACGGCGCGGCCGATGGCGGTTCCGGCACGGCCGAGGCGCTGGACCGGCGAGCCCAGCGGTGCCTCGGCTTCGTCGTCGACGTGCGCGACGGCAGTTGCGGCGACGACGGGCGCGCGCCGGGTGCGGGTGAGCAACTCAGCTCTGGCGTCGACCCAAGCGGCTTGCTCGGCCCGCCAGCGGTCGACTTCGTCCCCCGCGGTGCCGGGGGTGCGGCTGGCCGGCGGTGTCGCGGGCTCGCCGCCGTCGCCGGTTGCGACGCCGTTGTCCGGCCCGGGTGCGGGGTCGGCACCCTCGAGGACCTCCGCGAGCGTCTGGCCGGGGTCGGCCTGGCGCCAGGCCTCCTCGAGCATGTCGGCGTCGGTGGTCGTGCGGCTCGGGCGGTGCAATGACAGCACGAGGTGGTCGCGGGCGCGTGTGGTGGCCACGTACAACAAGCGAGCGCGTTCGAGTTTCGCCAGCTCCTTGTCGGCGTCGCTCGCCTCCGCGAAGCCGTCCATCGGGAACGGCGCGCCGAGCCGCGCGCGGAAGTGGTCGCCCTCCCACACGACTTGGGTGGCCGCGCTCGTCGACGGCGCGACGTTCAGACCGCACACCACCGTGACCGGGAACTCGAGGCCTTTGGCGCCGTGGATGGTCATGATCCGGATCGCCTGGTGGTCGCTCTCGGGCAGCGCGGGCTCGCGGACCCGGGCGTGGTCAGATGCTTGGAGCTCCGCCCACTGGAGGAACCGCCGCAACGTGGCATCGGGCCGCTCGTCGAAGGCCCTCGCCTGCTCGAGGACGAACCGGAGGCGACGCCAGTGGTCGCGGGCCTTGTCGTCGGCGAGCGCCAACTCGAAGAACGGGAGATCGTGGGTGACCCGGTCCGCGAGGTCGGACACGCCCCGGAACCAGTGGCCGCGGGCGAGCGCTCTGAGCTGTGCCATGGCGCGGGCGACGGGGTGATCGGCGTCGACACCCGCCGGGTCCGGCGCGTGCAGCCGCCACCGACCGCGTGCTTCGTGCCAGTCGAGCAGGTCCTGGTCGGAGCACGCGAGGACTGAGGTGCGGAGCGCGCCGACGACGTCGATCTCCGAACCCGGCTGGTCGATCGCCCGGAGCACGGCCAGCAAGTCGCGCACGACCTGCGTACCCCACACCAGCGACGCGCTCTCGACCCGGTACGGCAGACCCGCAGCGACGAACGCAGCTTCCAGGTGGGGGAGCGCGCTGCGGCTCGGGATCAGCACCGCCACGTCGGACCGGTCGGCCGGGCGGCGCTCGCCGTCTTGGCCGGCGACGGGCCAGGACCCGATCGCGCCAGAGATGATCGTCGCGACGTCGGCGGCTTCCTGGGTGCGGACTTCGGCCGTCTTCACGCCCTCGTGCTGCTCGCCGACGACGTGTACCCGGGGACCGTCGGCGGTCGGCTGGCGGAACGCGTCCAGCGCCTGGTGGGGCGCCTGACCGTGCTGGTCGACGAGCAGGTGCTCGAAGATCTCGTTCACCCACTCGATCACGCCTGGCACCGAGCGGAAGTTGGTGGTGAGCCGCACCTCGTCGGCCTCGAACGTGTCCAGGATCCGCATGAACGCGGTGACGTCGGCCCGCCGGAACCGGTAGATCGACTGCTTAGCGTCGCCCACGAAGAACAACCGCCCCGGCTGCAGCTCGAGGGACTCGATCGGATCGCTCGACGGGTTGCCCGACGCCGGGTCGGCGGCGAGCCGCACCGCGATCTCGAGCTGCAGGGGATCGGTGTCTTGGAACTCGTCGATCAACAGGTGGGTCCAGCGGGCGGCGAGCTGGTCGCGCACTTCGGGGTGCTGGCGAAGCAGGTCGCGCGCCTGGACCAACAAGTCGTGGAACACCAATCGCCCGTTGGTGAGGCGCGCCGCTGCGGACTCGTGCGTGAAGCGGCGGACTTCCTCGATGAAGACCGTGGCCAAGTGCGTGCGGGTGGCAGCGAGCAGCTCGTTCCATGTGGCAGCGGCGGCCTTCATCGCCGAGGCGACGACGTCCTTGCCCTCTTTGCCGCCCCAGGCTGTCTGGCCGCCACCGTCGGTCCTGGGTGGACCGGCCGTGAGCACCGCCAGCACGGCGGGCTCGTCGTCGCCGGCTTCGGCCAGGCGTGCCCGCGCCGACGCGAACGACCCTTCGCCGGTGAGCCTCACCAGCAAGTTGTCGGTCGGATCGGTGCAGTGGCCGGCGTGCGCCAGCGCGGCGTCGATCGCGGCGATCAGCGGCGCGGGGTCGAGGCTCGGCGCCGGTGGGATCGTGAGCGGTTGGGTGGGAAGCCGATCGCGGTGGTCGTGCAGCGCCTCGGCGAGCTCCTCCAGACGTTCGAGCTTGAAGTCGAGCGCGAAGGCCCGCATCCACAGCGGTTCGAGATCGGGACGGGCGAGGAGCTCGTCGAGGAACACGCCAAAGCGGTCGTGCAGCTCCATCGTGGACTCGATTTCGTCGAGCACCTCGAACGCCGGCGGGAGCCCCGCCTCGATGGGGTACTGGCTCAACATCCGCTGCGCGAACGCGTGCAACGTGCAGATGGCCGCGTCGTCGAGGTCGTGCACGGTGCCGGGCGCCACCTTGCCCTCCCGCTCGTCGGCCACCAGCCGGTGGCGGAGGCGGCCGCGCAGCTCGGCGGCCGCCGCGTCGGTGAACGTGATGGCCGCGATGTTGCGCAGCGGCGTGTCGTTCGCGACGAGCTGCGCCACCCGGCCCACCAGCGCGCTGGTCTTGCCGGTACCGGCCCCTGCCGTGACGAAGACCGTGCGATCGAGCTGCTCGCGGATGTCGTCGCGCGCTCGTTGGTCGACCGGTGCCGGGGAGATCGGGGCGGTCACGGCTCGGCCCCGTCGGCGCGTGCGCCGGTGGTGAGCTCGACGTACGTCTCGAGCGCCGGGTCACTCGAGCTGCGCTCCCACTGCCCGCCGCGGCCGGTGGGGCAGATCTTGTCGAACTCGCACCAGTGGCAGTTGCGGTGTTCGTCGTGCCAGTAGTCGTAGGCCCCCGGATGACCGGGGAAGCGGCCGGCGCGGATGCCGTCGACGATCACATCGACCGTGTCGGTGAAGATGCGGTCGATCTCGGGGGTGAGGTCGTAGCCCCTCGTGACGAACTTCGCCCCGTCGGTGATGAACCAGTAGTGGGCGCTCACCCGCGTGTCCGGCGTGCCGAAGCGCTCACGTGCGGCTCGCGCGTAGAGGGGGAGTTGGAGGAGCTGCCCCTCCTTCACCGGCGCCTTTTCGAGATTCGCGTAGTCCGAAGCCTTGCCGGTCTTGTAGTCGGCCACCACGAGCGCGCCGTCCGTGGTGCGTGCCACGCGGTCGACCGATCCGGCGAACTTGATGGGTCCTTGGGTGGGGAGGTCGATCACCAACGGCGGTTCGTCGTCGCGCCCGAAGGTCATCTCGACGGCCAAGGGCTGGTTGCCGGCGGGCATTGCACCCTTGCGGTCGACGTGGGCGACGTGGAGCAGCTCGCGGCGCATGGTGCGCTTGCGTGACGCCCATTGCAGCGGCCGGCCGGTGATGCCGAGCTCCTCTGCCTCCGCGAACGCCTCATCGGCGATGGTCATGAGGTGCTCGTCGGTGTCGGCGCCCGGCACGCCGTCGATCCGGTCGCGGACCCACCGCTCGAGCACGAGGTGGACGAGCGATCCGCGCTCGAGGGGGCTGATGTCGTCGATGGCCTCAGGACGGTCGATCTGGCGCAAGCCCAACACCCGCGAGAACAGGTACTGCCGGGGACAGCGGGCATAGGTCTGGAGGCTCGTGGCCGACTGGGTGCGCGCTTCGGCGAGCAACTCGGTGCCCGCTGGATCGAGGCGGCCGTCGAATTCGGAGAACCCACCAAGCGCGCGTGCCTGCTCCGCACCGAACGCGGCGCGCAGCAACGGGTCGGCGAGCACGGCTGGACCGAGCACCGCACCGGTACCTCCGTGCCACAGCTCCGCGAGCCGACGGTCGCCGGCATCGGCGGGCGACGGGAAGTGGGCGAGCCCGTCGGCGAACGACGCCACGTGCCGGATGGCCGGATGCTCGATCGACCCTTCGATCAGCGCTTCGCCGCTCACCGGTTCGCCGGCCAGCGCGCCGGCGAGGTCGACCACCCACCGCGACGGCAGGTACGCCGCGCTGGCCCGCAAGTCGCCCCGCGGCCATGTGACCACCCGTTGGTCGGCGGTGGCGAGCGCCAGGGCGAAGTCGCGTTGCTGGTCGTCGGCCGTGCCCCCGAGCGGCGGGAGGCCGGCGCGCTCGCGGCCCAGGTCGCCGAGCAGCGGGTCGACCGCGGTCCCGCGAGGGAGCAGGCCTTCGGCCGCGCCGACCACGATCACTGCGTCGGCGCACAGGCCGGCCATCGAGAGGATCGACCCGAGATACACACCGTCGCCGAACGTGCCGGTGCGGCCCGCAGGCACGTCGAGCTGCGCGGCAAGGGCCGCGGCAAAGCGGGCGGGGTCGATGCGGGCGCCGGGCTCGATGGCGTCGAGCGCGGCGAGCTGGTCGACCACTTCGAGAACGTGCTCGTACGCGTCGACCTGGTCGTCGGCCCAATGACCACGCGGCGCGCGGGGCCGCAAGTAGGTGCGGAGCGCGTCGGTGGCCCACGCCGACCACGCCGGCCAGGGCTGCGTGACCGCGCCGCCGACAACTTCGGCGAGCTGCTGCACGAACGTCTGCAACGCCAGGTCGGCGTCGACCCGAGGGTCGTGGTGGTCGGGGTCGGTCGCCTCCTCGAGGCGGTCGATGCGGTGCTGCAGCCGCGTCTGCCACTGGTCGAGCCCTCCGAGGACGCCCGCGCGGCGCGACTCGACGTCCCACAACGACCGGGGCGGCGCCTCGCCCGTGGCCGGGTCGACGATCGGCGCGCTGACCAGCCACTGGAACACGTGGTCGCGCGACAAGTCGTCGGCCGCCAGCTCCAACAGGCCCTGCAGCGCCAGGCCGGCGGGTGTCTGCGCCAAGGTGCGCACGGCCGGACCGTGGTGGGGGATGCCCGCCCGCTCGAGGTGTTGGTGCACCAACCGGGCGTAGCGCTGACCCGGGTGCAGGACCGCGATGCGATGCAACGGAACGCCCTGTTCGGCCAACGCCGCCACGGCGCGGGCAGAGTGGCGCGCTTCGTCGTCGGGGTCGGAGAGCGACACGATGGTCGTGCCCTCCGCCAGCTCGTCGAGGGGCGGCGGCGCCAGCGTGAGGACGGTGGCATCGGGTGTGGCGGTCACCAGCGCCGCGATCGCGGGGTCGGACAGGTCGGGCGAGAACCAGATCAGCTCGCCGAGCTCGGTGGCCGCGCCGCCACCCTTTCGCAACGTGGCGGCGGCCCGTGCCGCGAGCGCCGCGTCGTCGGCCCAGCCCACCAGTCGCTCATCGACCCGGGCGTACAGCTCGGCGAGGGCTCGGCCGCGGGTGCCCGCCTTCGCCAGGCCGTCCCGGGCAGCCGGGCCGTGGCGGCGCACTTCCTCGTAGCCCTGCGCGACGCGCTCGATCGTGGCGGGGTGTGACGCCGCCGAACCCAAGTGACCCGGATGCATCGCCAGCACCTGCCGCACGGCTTCGCGCAGGACGGGTGGGCGCAGTCGACGCTGGTTGCCCAATCCCTCGACCAGCAGCTCCACCAGGCGGTCGACGATCTCGAACCGCACGTTCACGATGCCGGCGGTCCCGCCCACGCGGCCGCTCGCCAGCTCACGCCGGAGCGCCAGCGCGCTGCGTCGCGACGGCGTGACCACCGTGACCGGTGCCAGCGGGTCGCCCGCCTGCGCGGCCCGGACCCGCTCGGCGAGGGCCGCGACAGCTGCCGGACCCGCCGGCACGGTGATCGAACCCATCACGGCGAGCGTAGGCCCACGGTGTGACAGGCTCGGGCGGGCACACGAGGAGACGGGCATGGCGGAGACGGGGTCCGGGCTACCGGGTCAGGCTCGGCGACTTGCTGGTGTGCCAGGGCGGCGCAGGCATCGGCAGGGATCGCCTCCCCCGGCCGCGCCCGCGGGCGCCCTCTGCTGAATTTCTTGGAGTTTCTCGTCGGTTCACGCCTAGCGGATCACTTTCACTGTCACACCCCCTCTTTAGGCTGATCGAACAGCGTTCGATCAGCCCCCGGAGGTGCAGCAATGCCCACCCAAGCAACCGTCGCTTCCCCACCACCCTCCGCACCAGATGCCTCGTTACCAGGCCGCGCCCGCGGGCGCGCCGCCGACCTCGAGCCCAAACAGCTCGGCGCCGAGATCATCGGGCTCACCAGCCACCTCGCCGCCGGCACCTACGAACTGTTGGTGCTCATCGGCGAGCTCGATGCTCGCGGCAGCTGGGCCGCCTGGGGCGCCCTGTCATGCGCCGCATGGCTCGCCGAAGCCTGCGACATCGACCCCTCCACCGCCCGCCGCCAACTCGGAGTCGCCAAGGCCATGCGCTGCCACCCACTCCTCGATGAGGCCATGCGTGACGGCGACGTGTCGTATGCGAAGGCGCGCGTGCTCGTCGCGCACCTCACCGCCGACAACGCGTCGGCATTGGTCGAGATCGCCGCCCGCACGCCAGCAGCGCACCTCGGCAAAGCCATCGCCGCGTGGGCGCAACGCAACGAAGACCCCGCCGTGATCGCCGCGCGGCAACACGACGAGCGGTGCGTGAGCTGGCGCACCGACCCCGACGGGATGATCACCATCACCGCACGGCTCACGCCCGAGGCCGCCGGCAACATGATCGCCGTGGTCGACCAGGCGGTGATGGCCGACCGTGCGCCCGCGGGCGCGTCGCTCGGCCAACAACGAGCCGACGCCCTGGTGGGTGCCGTCACCAACGGCGGCGGCAACGTCGACACCGAAGTCGTCATCCACGTGCGGCCCGACGGCAACACCCTCGCCGACGGCACCCCACTCGCCGACCACGCCGTCACGAAGACGCTGCCAACTGCCTTCGTGTCGCTGCTCGTGCACGACATGGAGGGCATGCCGATCGACGCCAGCCCTCGCCGTCGCCACCCGTCGCGGCGACAGCGCCGCGTCATCGACGAACGCCAGACCGAATGCCAACACCCCGGCTGCACGGCACACGACTTCTTGCAATACGACCACATCCGGCCCTACGGGCCCGACGGCCTGACCGTGCTGCACAACCTCCAACGCCTGTGCGGCCCCCACAACCGCGCGAAAGGTGCCGTCCGGACGCCGTCGAACGCGAGAAGTACGTCGTGAGCCGGTGGCCTGCCCGTTGAGATGGGCCGGCGGGGCAGCAGTAGCGTGGGTGAGATGAGCGGGTGGCAGACGGCGCTGGCGGGCCAGCGTCTCTTGGTGACGGGCTTCGGGCTGACCGGCGGCGGGATCTACGACATCGCCGACGGCGTGGTGCAGCCGATCGACGACTTGTCGACGGTGGGACTCGACATCGGCGGCGGGCGGTTGTGGCGGCTGCTGCGTGCGCCGGGCGAGTACACGGGGTCGTGCGAGATCTTGAGCTACGACCCGACCGGTGTGCGGTCCTATGTGCGTCTCGACGGCGTACGCGACCCGCACGACATCCGGATCTTCGACAATGCCGTCCACCTCACGTCGAGCTGGTACAACGCGGTGCTCCGGCTCACCTCCGACGGCGACCCCTCGCTCGTGTGGCGGGGGTCGACCGTGCCCGACGCGTGGCACCCGAACTCACTGACGGTCGTCGACGGCCAGCTGCACGTGTGCGCGTTCGGCCGCTTCGACCGGCACAAGGCGTGGCGCAGCGACCAGCACCGTGGCAAGGGCGTGGTCGTCAACCTGGCCACTGGCGCCGACGTGCTCGCCAACCTCGACGCGCCGCACGATCCGCGGTTCGTCGACGGCCGCTGGTACGTGTGCGAGTCGTCGGTGGGGATGCTGACCGAGCTGTCGCCGGCCGGTGAACGGCTGCGTCAGCTCCCGATCGGCCACTACGCGCGGGGGCTCGCGATCGTCGACGGTTGGGCGTTCGTGGGCGTGAGCGCGCACCGTGAGACCGACGAGCGGCGGGCCGAAGTGGTCGTGGTCGACCTGGCCGCGGGTGAGGAGGTCGACCGGCTCACACTGCCGTGCCTCGAGATCTACGAGATCCTGCCGACGCCACCCGAGCTGGTGGTCGGGCTGTGGCGCGGCTTCGCGACCAACCCGTCGCGCACGACCGAGCAGCACTTGCGTGCCACCCGGGGGGCTGACCGTCAGCCGGCGCCCGACGACCGCCAGATCGCGCTGGCCGCACCGGCCGAAGCGGCCGCGGTCGCGGCGGCGGGCGAAGCGCACCCGCCCGAGTCGCTCGACGGTGAAGTCCGTGCACAGCCGCCGGAGACGTTCGTCGCCGGCACGATGCAAGTGCTTCCTGTGCAGGTCACCAACCGGTGCCCGTTCCCGCTGACCACGGTGCCGCCGAACGTGATCGGCGTGGCGGCGCGGTGGTACCCGGTCGATGCAGACGGTCAAGAAGGCGACCCCGAAGTCGGGCCGCTCGCCGCCTTCCCGGTGCGGATCGACCCGGGACGAACCGGCACGGTAGAGGTCGTGCTGAACGCGCCCGCGGCCGGTCGCTACCGCTTGTCGTTGGCGCTGCAGCAAGTGCGGCTCACCTGGTTCGGCTTCCGCACCGACGCGTACGTCGACGTCGTCGAACAAGTACCCGCCCCGGCCGAAGCGCCGGCGTCACCGCCGAGGCTGCACGTCGTTCACGACGACGAGGTGGCCAACGAGCCGGCGACCGACGCGGCCATCGACTCGGCTGCTGAGGCCGTCAGCCGCGAGTAGCGGCCGCTCGCCCGATCGAGGATCCACACCGGCGCGCCGCGCCGGGCGGGCACCACGCCCGCGGCCTGAAGGGGTTGGTGACGCAGCCGGAACCAGGTCGTGGTGGGGATCGCCCGCACCACCCGCACGATGTCGGGGCGTTCGTGGTCGGGACGTGAGCCGAGCGCGGCCGACAGGGTGGCCGGGTCGAGCGAGGCACCTGGCCGCAAGGTGACCGCCACCGCGGCGAGGCCCGGCAGGCCGTACGCGCAGGCCAAGTCGACGGCGGGGACGCCGGCCATCGCCCGCTCGATCGGGCGCGGCCCGAACGTCCCGTACGGCGTGCGGATCATCTCGTTGGCGGCGCCGACGAGCCAGAAGTCGCCGTCGCGGTCCACCTCGAACAAGTCGCCGGTGAGCAGCCAGGCGTCGTCGCGGCCGAACACCCCGCGGAGCGGGACGGCGTTGCTGGTGGCCGCTTCGGCGTCGGCGCGGGCGAGGAGCATGCCGACCTCGCCGGGTCGGCACGGCACCGCGAAGCCGTCGTCGGCCTCGACGAGGCGGCCGGCCTCGAGGTCGTACTTGGCCACCCGGACCAGGGCGCTGCCCGGCAGCCGTCGCCCTTTCGAGCCGGGCTTGTCGCCCCCGACGTTGACGAGCACGGCTCGACCTTCCGTCGAGGCGTAGAACTCGAGGACCTTGGCGGGCGCGAAGCGGTCGAGGATCCGTTGCCACAAGCCGAGCGGCATGCCGGACCCCATGAACAGTCGCACCGGGTGGTGACGTTCGAGCGGCGACACCGGCGCGGCGAGCAGCTCGTGCGTGAGGGTCCACGTGTAGGAGACCACGGTGACGCCGTAGCGGCGGACCTCGTTCCAGAACGTCTCGGGCTCGAAGCGGGTGGCGAGGGCGAGGCGGGCGCCGCCGGCCACCGCGCCCCCGATGCTGGTGAGGAGGGTCGACGGGTGATGGATCGGCGTCACGCCGTAGACGGTGTCGGCATCGGACAAGTTGGCCGCCGACGCGGTACCGAACGCCGACAAGGCCCAGCGACGGTTGGTGATCCGATTGGGCCGAGTCGACGCCCCCGAGCCGGTGAAGCAGATGTACGCGAGGTCGCGACCGCGGCCGGGGTTCGGTCGATACCACGACGGCACCCGAACTTCGTCGGGGTCGATGCGCTCCATGTCGGTGAGGCCGAAGCCGAGCTCTCGTGGCTCGCCGCCACCACCGAGGACGAGCGGCGTGATGTGGCTGATCTCGCGGGCCAGCACCACGTGCTCCGGGTCGGTGATCAGCCGGCTGATGCTGCCGAGCTCGGCCTCGCGCACGGGCGAGCCATCGGGGCGCAAGAGCACTGCCACTGCGCCGAGCCGGCTGAGCGCAGCGAGCACGGCAACGGCGCTGGGACGGGTGTCCATCAGGATCCCGACGTGCTCGCCTTGGCGCACCCCGACGGAGATCAGGCCGCGGACGATGTTGTCGATCCGTCGCTTGGCGTCGCGGTACGTGTGGCCGCGCCCCTCGAACAAGAAGAAGGTCGCGTCGGGTGCCGTACCGGCCTGTTCGTCGAGCAGCGAGCCGAGCGACACCCGTGACTGTGGGCCGACCCGTTCGAGGCGTGCCACGCGGGGGAGCGACTGGGCGAGGTCGTGGCGGAGCTCGTCGATCGACCGACCGGCACGTCGGATGGTGCGGGTGGTGTTGCGCACCGCCAGCGAACCGAGGGCTGCTGCGAGCGACACTGTGTCGGTGACCGGGTTGCCGGCGCCCGACCCGGTGAGATCGACTTCCTCGAGCGGCTTGATGTCGGGTTGCGGGCCGTCGCCGTCGCGCCAATGCAGCCAACCCGCGACGACCGGCCAGGTCTGTTCGACCGCCTGGGTGCCGACCACCAACCCGAAGTGACCGGTCGGGAGCGATCGCTCCCAGATCTCGGCGCGTGGCACGGCCTGGCGGACCGCTCGCACCACGTCGGGCGAGGCGATCTCGTCGCGGTCGCCGACGAAGCACAGCACGGGGCAGACGATGTCGGCCAAGGTGGCGCTGCGCCCCTCGATCACGAAGCCGCCGGACAGCATCCGGTTGTGGGCCACCATCTGCAGCGCCAGCTCGGCCAAGGCGGGACCGGGCCAGGCCACCCAGCCCTCCCGCATGAGAAACCTGCGCTGCTCCTCGCGCGGGCTGTCGACGTCGCGGTGGCGCAGGTCGCGGACGTAGGCGACCCGCTGGCGGATCGCTTTGACCGGGTCGAGGAGCCGGAAGCCCGTGCGGCTCGCCCACGCCGGCAGGTACAAGCTGGCCGGGACATGGTCGGCGAGGAACCCGATCGCGTCGCTGGCCAGCTCACCGGGGATCCCGAACGGCAACATGCCGAGCGTGTCGACCGGGCTGCCGAACGTGACAAGGCTGGCGATGCCCTTGCCCCGTCGGTAGGCGGCGGTCTGGTAGCAGAACATGCCGCCTTGCGAGTAGCCACCCATGTGGGGGTCGACGCCGCGGATGTCGCGGATCCGGTCGAGCGCGTCGTCGATCGCCAGCACGTGGTCGGTGAGCGTGCGTTCGAGGCCGCCGACCTCGTGCTCGGGTGCGCCGAAGTCGATGACCCACGGGTCGATGCCCGCTCCCGCGAGGAGTCGGACCGCGCTGGTGGCATGGCTGACGTCCCACACCTCGGCGCTCAACATCATCGGCGGCACGAGCAAGATCGCCGGGGGTGCTCCGCCGGCTGGCGCTGCGGCGCCGGCGGCGAGGTAGCGACGGAGGCGGTAGATCTCGCCCCGGTGCACCACCTCGTAGGGGGTCACGCGTCGGTCACCTTCGAGAAGTCGGGTTCGCGCTTGTCGAGGAACGCCGCGATCGCTTCCTGGTTGGCGGGTCCGCCGAGCAGTTCGGCGAAGGCGGCGTTCTCGGCATCGGTGGCCCGCGCGACCAGCGCGTCACGCTCGGTCCGCATCAGCCGTTTCGTGGTCACCAGCGACACCAGGGGAAGTGCGGCCATGGTGCGTGCGGCCGCGAGGGCGGTGTCGAGCAGCGCGTCGTCGGCCACCTTGGCCAGCGCGAAGCCGGCCGTCACGGCTTCGTCGGCTGACAGCCACGCGCCGGTCAGCAGCGTGTGGGCGGCGGCCTGCCAGCCCATGACCATCGGGAACAGCGCGCTGCTGGCGGCTTCGGGTGACACGCCGAGCGCGGCGAACGGTGTGCGGAACCGGGCCGACTCGGCCACGTACACGAGGTCGCAGTGGGGGAGCATGGTGAACCCGATGCCCACGGCGATCCCGTTGACGGCCGCGATGAGGGGTTTCGGGAACGACGTGAGCGCGGCGGCGAGGTACGGGAAGCCGGAGCCGGCTGCCGCGCCGTCGTCGCCGGCGATCTGACCGAGCTCGGCGATGTCCTGGCCGGCGCAGAACGCGCGGCCGTTGCCGGTGATGACCACCACGGAGGTGCCGGGGTCACGTGCGGCGTCGTTCAGCGCGTCGCCCGTGGCCCGGTACAGCTCGCCGTTCATGGCGTTGAGCGCGTCGGGGCGGTCGAGCGTCACCAGGCGGACCCGGTCCTGGTCGTCGATCTGGATCACTCTTGTCAGCTTTGCGCGGATTCGGCCGTCATGCGCAGTTCCGCCACGGCGTGTTCGAGGCCCTGGTCGTCGCGGAACAGGGCGCTGCCCGCCACCAAGACGTTGGCACCCGCTGCGACTGCGCCGGCGACCGTGCTCGTGCTGATGCCGCCGTCGACCTCCACGTCGACGTCGAGCCCGCGCCCGACCACCATCGCGCGCACTTCGGCGATCTTGGACTCCATGGTCGCCAGGTACGACTGGCCACCGAAACCCGGGTTGACGGTCATCACCAGCACCATCTCCACCAGATCGAGGACGTCGGCCACCATCACGGCGGGGGTCGACGGGTTGAGCGCCACGGCTGCCCGGGCGCCGAGATCGTGGACGTGGCCGAGTGCACGGTGGAGATGGACGGTCGACTCGACGTGGAGGATGAGCAGGCGGCATCCGGCGTCGACGTAGCGCGATGCGAGCTCTTGTGGTTCTTGCACCATCAAATGGGCCTCGAACGGCACGTCGACATGGCGACGGCAGGCCGCGATCACGTCGGGTCCGACGGTGAGGTTGGGCACGAAGCGGCCGTCCATGACGTCCCACTGGATCCGGTCGACGCCGGCGGCCTCGAGGCGTCGGCACTCCTCGCCGAGCGCAGCGAAGTCGGCCGGGAGGACGGACGGGACGATCTCGACGGGCCGGGCCGGAGCCGTGGCAGGTGGCGGTGGAGTCACCCCCGCATCCTGCCTGATCGCGCCGGCCTCGTGGATAGTCTCGGCCAATGCCTCGACCGCCCGCCGCTGAGTTGGCGCGCGGCGTCGAGGTCACGCCGTCGCGGGTGGTGGCCGGGGGCGACGCCTTGGCACGCGATCGCGACGGGAAGGTGATGCTGGTCGAAGGGGCGCTCCCGGGGGAGCGGGTGCGAGCGCAGGTGCTGGCCGAGCACCGCTCCTGGTCGCAGGCGGTCGTGGTCGACGTGCTCGAGCCGTCCGACGCGCGTCGCGAGCCCCCGTGCCGGTATGTGGCCGCGGGCTGCGGCGGGTGCACCTGGCAGCACATCGAGCCGGCGGCACAACGGCTCCTCAAGCGCCAGATCGTCGCCGACGCGCTGCGCCGTCAGGGTCGTCTGCGCGACCTCGCCGACGACGACCCGCGGCTGATCGACGGTCCCGTCCTGGACGTGACCGGCCACCGCACCACGGTGCGGGCCGCAGTCGTCGGAAAGAGGCCGGGGTTCCGGCGCCCGGCCAGCCACGAGGTCCTGCCGGTCGACGCCTGCTTGGTCGCCCACCCGGCCATGGCGGACTTGTTCGACGCGCGGTACCCCGGCGTCGACGAGGTGACGTTCCGTGTCGGGGCGCGCACCGGTGAACGGCTCGTGCTCGCAGCGCCGAGCGCTGCGGGCCTGGACCTGCCGGGCGACGTCGTGGTGGTCGGAGCCGATGAGCTCGCCGAGGGTCGGCGCGCCTGGTTCCACGAGGAGGCGGCCGGGCGGCGGTGGCGCATCTCGGCGGCCTCGTTCTTCCAGACCCGACCCGACGGCGCCGACGCGCTGGTCGCCGCCGTGGCGGCCGCCGTCGAGCGGTGGGCGCCGGCGGCGTCGACGCTGGTCGACTTGTGCGCAGGCGTCGGCCTGTTCGCCGGTGGGCTGGCGACCGCGCTGCCCGACCGGCCGTGGCGGGTCATCGCGGTCGAGCAGCACGCGCCGGCCGTGTCCGACGCGAGGCACAACTTGGCCGATCTCGACGTGCGTGTGGTGCGCGCGGCGATCGACCAGTGGCACCCTGCACCGGCCGACATCGTGGTCGCCGACCCACCTCGCACCGGCCTCGGCCGCCGGGCGGTGCAGGCGGTGGCGGGCACCGGCGCGGCGTTGGTGGTGTTGGTCAGCTGTGACCCGGCGTCGCTCGGTCGGGACACCGCGCTGTTGGGACAGGCGGGCTATCAACACCAGCAGACCGAGCTGATCGAGCTGTTCCCGCAGACCTGGCATGTCGAGGCGGTCAGCTCGTTCACGGCGCCGCGCGGCAGGGGAGCGGCCGCCTCGTGAACTTCGCCGCGCTGGGCGCGACGTTCGTCGTCATCTTCGCCGCCGAGCTGCCCGACAAGACGATGTTCGCGTCGTTGGTGTTGGGGACCCGGTTTCGTCCCCGCGACGTGTTCCTCGGCGCCGCGGGCGCGTTCGCCTGCCATGTGGTCCTCGCGGTGGCGGTGGGACAGGCGTTCACGCTGTTGCCTCGGCGCGCCGTCGACATCGTGGTCGCGGTGCTGTTCCTCGGCGGCGGACTGCTGTTGCTGCTGGGCAGAGAGGAGGCCGCGGCGCGCGAGGGCGCCGCGGCCGGCGCGGGCGGGACGACCACCGGCGGAGCGGCGACCCAAGTCGCCACACCGTCGCCCCGGGTGATCGCCACCGCGTTCTCGGTGGTGCTCCTCGCGGAGTTCGGTGACCTCACCCAGATCACCACCGCCAACTTGGCGGCTCGCTACCACGACCCGATCGCCGTGGGCCTCGGCGCGCTGCTCGGGCTGTGGGCGGTGGCGGGGATCGCCGTGCTCGGCGGTCGGGCGCTGCTGCGGGTCGTGCCCCTCGAGCTGGTGCGGCGCGTCGCAGGGGTCTTGATGATCGGTCTGGCGGTCTGGACGGCGGTCGAGGCGATTCGCGCCTGATCGTCGGGTCGGGAAAATCCCTTCGGGGTGGATCGGCGTACGTGGGAGGTGACCCGCGATCGGAGGAGGCCGACCATGAGGACCGCACCAAGGAGCAAGGGCGTCGCGCACGAAGGGATCACCGCGCGCCGCGTGGCGCTGATCCTGCTGGGCGCGCTGGCGGCACTCGTGCTGGCCGGCGCCTGCAGCTCAGCGAAGTCGTCGAAGGCCGCGACGGCCGGCACCGGAGGGACCTCGGGCTCGTCGACCACCGCGGCGACCGGGAGCTCGGCTGCCAGCGGCGCCGGCGTCTTCAAGGTGAAGGTCAACGACCAGTTCGGCCAGATCCTGGCCGACGCGCACGGCCTCACCTTGTACACGTTCACCAACGGCGCCGCGCCCGCTTCGTGTGACGCGTCGTGCCTCGCGGTGTGGCCCGCCGCCACCGTGCCGGCCACCACGTCGGCCAGCGCGACGGCCGGCGTGAACGGGCTCGGCACCACCATGGGCCCGAATGGTGCGACCGTGCTCGACTTCGAGGGCAAGCCGCTGTACACGTTCGTGCGGGACAAGGACGCAGGGGATGCCTACGGCGACGGACTCAACACCTTCGGCGGCACGTGGCACGTCGTGAAGGTGCCCGCAGGTGCGACCGCGAACGGCGGCGCGACCTCGTCGAGCGCGGCCACCACGACGACCGCGGCGAGCGGCGGTGCCGGGGGTTACTGACCCGACTAGAACGTGTTTCAACTACGGTGACCTCGTGACGCTCCACGACATGGTCTCCAACGGCGATCTCCTCGTCGCCGCCTTGAACCGCAACCCCGACAAGCCTGCGGTCTACCTGGGCGACGAGGTGCTCACCGGTGCGCAAGTGGCCGCCGAGGTCAGCCGCTACGCCCAAGCGATGGCTTCGCTCGGGATAGGGCAGGGGAGCCCCACCGCGGTGCTCGCCCTCAACCGGCCCGAAGTGCTGTTCAACATGGGTGCCGGCATGGTGCTCGGGGCGCGGGGCACGCCGTTGCACCCGATGGGGTCGCTCGACGACCACGTCTACATCCTCACCGACGCCGGCACGGAGACGTTGGTCGTCGACACCACCATCTTCGGCGAGCGAGCCGCCGAGCTCGCCAAGGCGCTCCCGTCGCTGCGGATCCTCACGTTCGACCCGTCGGACCTCGGCGAGTCACTGCCGGCGCTGGCGGCCGGGTTCGAGCCGCAACCGTTGGTGGCGGCCCGCGTCGACCCCGACGACGTCGGCAGCCTGGCGTACACCGGTGGCACCACCGGCAAGCCAAAGGGCGTGATGATGCCGCCGCGCAGCAGCGTCACGATGACCCAGATCCAGCTCGCCGAGTGGGATTGGCCCGACGAGCCCCGTTTCCTGATCGCCACCCCGCTCAGCCATGCCGGCGCCGCGTTCTTCATCCCGACGCTGCTCAAAGGCGGCTCGATCGTGGTGATCCCGTGGTTCGATCCCGAGCTCGTGCTCGAGACGATCGAGAAGTTCCGGATCACGGCCACGATGGTCGTGCCCACGATGCTGTACGTGCTGCTCGACCATCCCGGGTTCGCCGACGCCGACCTGTCGAGCCTCGAGACCGTGTACTACGGCGCCGCGGCCATGTCGCCCACGCGGCTCACGGAGGCGATCGAGAAGATGGGGCCGATCTTCGTGCAGTTCTACGGCCAAGCCGAGTGCCCGATGGCGATCTGCGTGATGAACCGCGCCGACCACGACCTGTCGAGGCCCGAACGGCTGGCGTCGTGCGGGCGGCCGGCGCCATGGGTGCGTGTCCGGCTGCTCGACGACGACGGGAACGAGGTCCCGAAGGGCCAGCCCGGCGAGATCTGTGTGCAGGGCCCCCTCGTGATGCTCGGCTACTGGAACAAGCCGGAGCAGACGGCCGAGGCGTTCGCCGGCGGGTGGCTGCACACGGGCGACATCGCCCGCGAGGACGACGACGGGTTCTTCTACATCGTCGACCGCAAGAAGGACATGATCGTGACCGGTGGGTTCAACGTGTTCCCCCGCGAGGTCGAGGACGTGATCGGCGAGCACCCATCGGTCGCGCAAGTCGCGGTCATCGGCGTGCCCGACGAACGTTGGGGCGAGACGGTCAAGGCAGTGGTGGTGGCGCGTCCTGGCGCGACGGTGGAAGTCGACGAGCTCATCGCGCTGGTGAAGGACCGCAAGGGCAGCCACGTGGCCCCCAAGTCGGTCGACGTGGTCGACGACATCCCGGTCAGCGCCCTCGGCAAGCCCGACAAGAAGGCCCTGCGCGAGCGCTACTGGGCCGGCGCGGCCCGCCAGGTCAACTGACGAGCCGCAAGCCCCGCCGCCCGCCGTTGCCCTCAGCTGATGGTGCGGGCCCGGGCCGGCGCCGGCGGGAGATCCGGCTCTCCCGGCGACCGGATCCCCACCCGGTTCGGGTGGTGGAGGGCGGGCGGAGGTCAGCGGTCAGCAGATGACGAGCTCGTGGGCGGCACGCGACGCAGCGAGGTACACCTGCGCGGGGTCCATGTCGGTGGTGTCGACGACGACCGCGTCGTACTCGACGCCCTTGTGCACCCACACCTCGTCCGCACGGATCACCGCCACGTTCTCCCACCGGTCGCGCAGCTCGGCCTCGGCGGAGATCGGATCGGGCGCGACGCGCACCGGGCGCCCCGTCGGACGGATGCCGAGCAGCTCGACCGCCTCGATGCCGTGGGCGCGGGCGTGCTCGTTGAGCCACCCGGCGATCTCGGCCGACATGCGGTAGGCCGTCGCCATGACCGCGGGCCGCACGTCGACAAGGGCGGCGGCCCGGGTGAGCCCGATGCCGTTGGGGTTGGATCGCTGGGCGTCGTCGCCCACCAGGGTCAGACCCGACGAGCGCCGCATCACGGCGCGCAGCTGCAACAGGGAGAGGTCCTGCGCCTCGTCGACGATCACGTGTCCGTACGTGGCGGGCACCCCCTCGAACCGGGCCAGGATCTCGTCGGCCAGCGCGCCGTCGGGGAACGCCACCGCCGCGGCTCGGTGGCCGGCCGGCGCCAGCCATGCGTCGACGAGGTCGGGGTCGGCACCCAGGTCGGTGAGGGTGCGACGGTTGCGGAGCTGCTTCATGGCTTGGCGGGCGCTCATCGACGGCCACACTTCAGCGGCCGCCCTGCTGGCCTCGCCGACCGTCGCGTCGCAGCGGTGGGCGAGGCGCGACACGAACACCTTGCGCCGGTCGCGCCATGACATCGGTCGGGCGCGCAGCCGTTCGACGAGCTCGACGACCTCGTCCTCGCCGACGCGGCGCATCCCGACCCGAACCCGACCCGGCCGGTACAGCGAGGCCTCGAAGCGGTCGAGCAGATCGAGCCAACGCTCGTCGCTGCCCGCAGGCGTCGACGGCCCGAGCAGCCGGTCGAACGTGGTCTGGGTGATGCGAGCCTCGCCGAGGGTGGGCAGCACTGCGGCCACGAAGCGCAAGAACTTGTCGCTCGGGCCCACCACCAGGATCCGCCCCGCGGTGAGCCGGGTGTCGTTGTAGACGAGCCAGGCCGCCCGGTGGAGGCCGACCACGGTCTTGCCCGTACCCGGCCCGCCCCGGAGGACGAGCCGTTCGGTGGGGTCGAGGCGGACCAGGTCGTCCTGTTCCGACTGGAGCGTGGCCACCGCAGTGCGCATCTCGGTGCCGCGACTGCGCGCCAACTCGTGGAGCAGGGGGGAGGAGCCGGACACTTCCCCCGTGGCGAAGTCCTCGACGAAGAGGTCGTCGATGCAGCCGACGTATGTGACGCGGCGGTCGAGCCCCAGCGGCTCGGTCATGCGGGCCTGGTAGAAGGCCGATGCGAACGGCGCCCGCCAGTCGATCACCAGCTGGTCGCCGCCTTCGTCGATGCCGTACAGGCCGATGCGCCAGGTCTGGCCGTCGTCGACGCGCCCGAAGGTGACCAGTTCTCGCTGGTACGTCTCGATCGTGCCCCTGACCACGGCGTCGATGTACTCGTCGGCCAGCGCGTCGGCGCCACCGCCGGAGATGCGGGCGAACCGTTCCAGCTTGTCGCGCGTCGCCGAGCGCGCGCGTTCGAGCGCGGCCCGTTCGGCGGCCAGGGCGACGGGAGCGTCGCGGCGCGGTGAAGGAGGAAGGTCGCTCATCGGTGGGGACCTGACCGGCGGCGGTGGCAGGAGGGGGGTGACGACGGTAGCGCCGTGCTGGAGGGATTGCCCAGCGACTTACCGAACCGAGCACCGGATGGCCCGCGACCCCGACCCGACTGTGCCTGCGCCGCGGCGCGGGCCGCAGCCCCGGCACGGCGACTGGTCCGAGGGCCGCCGGGCGGGCGACCGCACTACCATTGACCCCGTGGCCGACCCTGCCGCCCCTGCTGACGCTGACGGAGCCGACGGTGACCTCGTCCGGGTGTCGGCGGCGAGCGGGCGGCGGTTCCGTTCACACCGGGTCCTGTATCCCGCCGCCATGCTCGCGGCGACCGGCGTGGCGATCTGGATCACGATCCACCTGGTGGGCGACGTCAGCCGTTCGATCACCGCGATGGCCGGGTTCCATGCCGGTTGGCTGGGTGTCGCCGGCGCCGTCGAGGTGGCCGGCCTCGCCTTCGCGGGGGAGGCGCTGTGGCGCCTGCAGGGCCGACCCACCGTGATCGGCCGGACCGCCGCGCAGGCCGCGTCGCTCGTCAACTTGAGCCTCGGCGCGATCATGCCGGCCGCACCTGTCGAAGGGTTCACGTTGTCGTTCTTCGAGCTCCGTCGGCGCGGCCTGCCCAAGCGCCGGGCGAGCATCGCCTTGGCGTGGGGCCAGTGGCTGCAAGCACGTGGGTTCGTCCTGTTGGGCGCGGCCAGCGCGATCGCCGCCGTCGCGTTCGGCGAGCTGACCGGTCGCCTGGCCACCATTGCCTGGATCGGGGTGGCGGGCGGTGGGCTGTTCCTGGTCGGCACCTGGCTGTTGACGAGCCACCCCCGGCCGCTGGCGGCCGTCGGTGCGTTCGCGGTGCGGGTCTTGCCGGCCCGGGCTCATCCCGAGCAGGTCCGCGAGGCCGTGCTCCGCTTCCACCGCGAGGCTCACGACCTGCTCGGACGCGGCGCCCGCCGTCACGTGTCGTGGCTGTTCCTCACGGTCGGACCGTTCGCCATGGGTGTCTCGTTGTGGGCGATCCTCGAAGCGGCCGGTCGGCCGATCAGCATCGAGGAGGCGCTGCTCGCCGCGGCGCTCACGATCGTGGCGTCGTGGGTGCCGTTGGTGCCCGGCGGCATCGGGGTTGCCGAGTCCGCCCTCACGCTGGTGCTGCACCACTTCGGCGTCCCGCTGGCCGACGGCCTGGCGGTCGCGTTGGTGTGGCGGGGGATCACGTTGGTGGGCCCGGCCGCCACGGGGGTGGTGGCCCTCGCCGGCCTGCGCTTCCGTCGCGTCCACCACCCGGTCCCGACCACCTGATCCCACGTGCGGGGCACCGCAGGGTGCCGCCCTGGGCACGGTCAGGTGCCCAGAAAAAGATGGGGTGACACACCCCCGGCGTAGGTTGGGGTGATGCCCGTCTCCGGACCCGTCGCGCTCGGTCGCGCGGTGGTGGTCGGGGTGGGCGACCGGGTGCCCGAGCCCTGGGCGACCGCCGCCGAGGTGGTGATCGACGAGCCGGTCCTCGCCGAGCGGCCCGTGGGGCGGGCGCCTGACGTGGTCGACCGGCTGCATCGCGCGTGGGCCGCGCGGGAGCCGGTAGTGATCCGGCTGGCGGTCGACCCCGGCCGCTTCCGGCCCCCGGTCAGCGAGGCGCTCGAGCCCTGGACGCTCGACGTGTCCGACGAGCCGTGGGCTGACCGCCTGCACTTTCTCGTGTGGGCCAACAGCTACGACGCCCGCGGGGGCGAGGTCATCTGGTGGTGGGGGCGCAAGGCTGCCCGCCTCGGCGGGATCGAGACGCCGGACGGTCCGGCCGACCTCAGGTTGCCCGACGGGCGCGCCGCGTGGGTCGACGGCGGGCCACTCCGGCCCTGGACCCCCGCCGAGCTCGGTGGCGACGGCGATGGCGACGGGGTCGACACCACGGTCGTCGTGCCGTCGGAGGCGGTCGACCGCGGTGTCCTCGCGGTCCAACCCACGCCGGTCGCCCCCGAGGCGGACCTCGCACCCGATCAGCTGGCGGCCGTCGCGCACGGCAGTGGCCCGGCTCGTGTCATCGCACCGGCCGGTTCGGGCAAGACGCGCGTCCTCACCGAGCGCCTCCGGCACCTCCTGCGCGATCGCGGGTACGCGCCCGCCGGCGTCGTGGCCGTCGCGTACAACAAGGCCGCGCAGCTCGAGCTCGAGGCCCGCACGGCCGACGTGCGGCCGCACGTCCGCACCCTCAACTCGCTCGGACTGTGGGTGCTCACCCGCCACCGCGGCGGGGTCCCGCCGTTGCTGGACGAGCGCGACGTGCGCCGGCTGGTCGACGACCTCGCCCCGGTGCGGCGCCAGCGACGGTCGAACACCGACCCCATCGGCCCGTACGTCGAGTCGCTCGCGGCGATCCGCCTCGGCTTGCGTGACCCCGTCGAGGTCGAAGCCGAGCGCGACGACGTTCCGGGCCTGGCCGAGCTGTTCCCGGCCTATCGCCGGGCGCTCGCCGACCGGGGCGCGGTCGACTTCGACGACCAGGTCTACGCCGCCATCGAGACGTTGCTGGCTGACGGGCCCTTCCGGCGCGAGCTGCAATCGACGTGTCGCCACCTCCTGGTCGACGAGTTCCAGGACCTCACGCCCGCGCACCTGTTGCTCGTACGGCTGCTCGCGCTGCCGGAGCTCGACGTGTTCGGTGTGGGCGACGACGACCAGGTGATCTACGGGCACGCCTCGGCGGACCCTGCGTTCCTGATCGACTACGCGGCGCGCTTTCCCGCCGCAGCCGACCATCCGCTCACGGTCAACTACCGGTGCCCGGTCGAGGTGGTCGAAGGCGCCCGCACGCTGCTGGGCTACAACCACCGCCGCGTGCCCAAGGAGATCCACACCGGCCCGTCGGCCGATCCCACGCCGGGTGCGCTCTCGGTCGTTCGCCACCCAGCCGATGGGGGCGCGGGCGCCGCGGTGGAGGTGGTGCAGAGCTGGCTGGCCGAGCCGGGGGTGGCCCCCGCCCATGTGGCGGTCCTCGCGCGGGTCAACTCGCTGTTGCTCGCGCCGCACGTCGCGCTCCACCAGGCCGGCGTTCCCGTGCAGTCGGTGCTGGGCCCGGAAGTGCTCGAGCGGACCGGCCTGCGGGCTGCGATGGCCTACTTGCGGATTGCCGCGTCGCCCGAGTCCATCGACCCTGCCGACATCGTCGAGATCCTCCGGCGGCCCACCCGTGGTCTGCCCCAGTGGTTTCCCGACCGGCTCCACCGCCGGTCGGCGTGGCACCTGCACGAGCTGCGCGGCATCGGCCCGACCCTGTCCGACAAGGAGCGCCCCAAGCTCGACCGGCTGGTCGACGACCTCGAGATCGTCTGCGACGCCGGCCGTGAGGGAACCACCCGCCACGTCCTGGTGGCCGTGCGTGACGGGGTCGGGCTCGGCTCGGCGATGACGCTGCTCGACCGGACCGGCGGTGGCCAGGGCACCAGCCACCTCGACGACCTCGAAGGCCTCCTGCAAGTGGCCGACCTCCACCCGGACGTCGCGGGCTTCGAGGACTGGTTGCGCGCCACCTTCCGGCGCGAGGCCGACACCGAAGGCGTGACGCTGTCGACCATCCACCGGGTGAAGGGGAGGGAATGGCCGAGGGTGGCAGTCTTCGGCGTGTCCGACGGCGTGGTGCCGCACCGCTTGGCGGGCGACGTCGAAGAGGAGCGCCGGGTCCTGCACGTCGCCATCACCCGGGCCGAGCATCGGGCCACGCTGCTGGTCGACCAGACCCGCCCGTCGCCGTTCCTCGACGAGCTGGCGGGAAGGGCGCCCCGTCGCCCGGCCCAGGCGCGGATCGCCCGCGCCGGCGTGGTGCTCGACGCGGCGGACGCCGAGGTGGAAGGTCGCCTGAAGGCCTGGCGCAGCGCCCGGGCCAAGGCCGACGGCGTGCCGGCCTACGTCGTGTTGAACGACAAGCACCTGCGCGGCATCGCCGCCGCCCGCCCGACCACCCCGGCCGAGCTGATTGCGTGCGACGGGATCGGTCCGACCAAGCTCGAGAACTACGGCGACGAGATCCTGGCCATCGTCGACGCCCTCAATACCGAGCTGTGAGCAGTTGGCCACCCACCAGGTGGTCAACTGCTCACAGCGGGCGGGTGGGAACCGGCGCAAGGTGGGGTGGGGGTGGTTGGTATCGTGCGGGCGTCCGCTCCGCCGGCCGCCGGGCCGGACGCTCGGGGAGCGGTGGCGAAAGGATCCGCCCAATGGCCCGCTTCGGTGCGGTGCTCACTGCCATGGTCACGCCGTTCGCGGACGATGGCGCACTCGATCTCGGCGCTGCTGCCGACCTCGCCCGATGGCTGGTCGCGCACGGCAACGACGGCCTGGTCTTGGCCGGCACCACGGGGGAGAGCCCGGTGCTCACCGACGACGAGCGGATCGCGCTGTTCGAGTCGGTCCGTGCCGCGGTCGACGTCCCGATCGTGGCCGGCACCACCACCAACGACACGGCGCACTCCGTGGGCCTCACCCGTCAGGCCACCGAGCTCGGCGTCGACGCGATCTTGGCCGTCACGCCGTACTACAACCGCCCGAGCCAAGCCGGCCTGGAGGCACACTTCCGCGCGGTCGCGGCGGCCACCGACCTGCCGGTGATGTTGTACGACATCCCGATCCGGGCGGGGCGCAAGATCGCCTTCGACACGTTGGTGCGCCTGGCCGACGAGGTGCCCAACGTCGTGGCCCTGAAGGACGCGGCGGGCAACCCCGCCGAGACGGCCGCGCTGATCGCCGCGACGCCCGACGACTTCGACGTCTACAGCGGCGACGACTCGTTCACGCTCCCGCTGCTCGCGGTCGGGGCGGTGGGGGCGGTCGGTGTGGCCACCCACTGGATCGGCCGTGAGACCGGCGAGCTGATCGCGGCGTTCGCCGCCGGCGACGTCACCCAGGCCCGCAAGATCAACGCCCGGTTGCTGTCCTCGTACGCGTATGAGACCAGCGACGACGCCCCGAACCCGGTCCCCACCAAGGCGTTGCTGCGGGCCATCGGCTTGCCCGTCGGTCCGTGCCGGCTGCCGATGGGGCCCGATCCAGACGGACTCGACCAGCGGGCGCAGGCGTTGATCGCCGACCTGCACCTCACCCGCTGATGGCCGACGACGTCACCATCACGTTCCTCGGCGGGCTCGGGGAGATCGGCCGCAACTGCGCTGCCATCGAGTCCGACGGCCAGATCCTGCTGCTCGACTGCGGACTGATGTTCCCCGATGCCGACATGCTCGGCATCGACCTCGTCCTGCCCGACTTCACGTGGTTGCTCGAGAACGGCGACCGGGTGATCGGCTGCATCGCCACGCACGGCCACGAGGACCATGTCGGCGGTCTCACGTTCCTGTTGCGGGAGCTGAAGTTCCCGATCTACGGCTCCGCGCTCACCCTCGGCCTGGCCCGCCACCGGGTCGAGGAGGCCGGCCTCGCCGACCGCGCCGAGTGGATCGCCGTCGCCGACCACGAGCGCCGCGAGATCGGCCCGTTCACGTGTGAGTTCCTGCCAGTGGCGCACTCGGTGCCGCACGGGTTCGCCACCGCGATCCACACGCCGCAGGGAACGATCCTGCATACCGGCGACTTCAAGATCGACCTCACGCCGGTCGACGGCCGCACCACCGATCTCGGCGCCATGGGCGCGATCGCCCACGACGAAGGGATCCGGCTGCTGCTCGCCGACTCCACCAATGCGGAGGAGGCGGGCCACTCCCGATCGGAGCGGTCGATCGGGCGAGTCCTGCACGAGCTGTTCCGGGCGGCCGAAGGACGGCGCATCGTCACGGCCTGCTTCGCCAGCCACATCCACCGCATCCAGCAGATCGCCGACGCGGCCGTCGAGTCGGGACGGGTCGTGGCCACCCTCGGTCTGTCCATGAAGAAGAACGTGCGCCTGGCCCGCGAGATGGGCCTGCTGCGCATCCCCGACGCCAAACTGCGCGACATCGAGGAGGTCCGCGACCTCCCGCCGGGGCAGATCTGCGTGATCTCCACCGGGTCGCAGGGCGAGGCGATGTCCGCCTTGTCGCTGATGGCGAACGGCGAGAACCGCTGGATCGACCTCGGTCCCGACGACACCGTCATCTTGAGCTCGCACCCGATCCCCGGCAACGAGATGAACGTGTCGAAGGTGATCGACGGTCTGGTGCGCCTCGGCGTGCAAGTCGTGCACTCGGGCATCTCCGACGTACACGCGACGGGGCACGCCAAGTCCGAGGAGCTCAAGACATTGCTGTCGGTGTGCCGGCCCGACTGGTTCACGCCGGTGCACGGCGAGTACCGCCACCTCGTGGCCAACGCACGGCTCGGCCAGGAGATGGGGGTCGCCGCCGACCGCATCTTGGTGTGCGAGGACGGCGACCAGCTCGTGCTGCGCGATGAGGGCATCCGTCGCGACAAGGCGGCGGTGCCAGCGGGCTACCTCTACGTCGACGGCATCGTCGGCGATGTGGGCCACGGTGTCTTGCGGGACCGCAAAGTCCTGGCAGCCGAAGGCGTGGTGGTCGTGATCGTGGGGGTCGACGTGCGGAGCGGGTCGGTGTTGACCGGTCCCGAGATCATCACCCGCGGCTGGGTCCACGCACCCGAAGCCGAGGACCTGCTCGAAGAGGGTCGGTCCGTGGTGGCCGACGCGGTCAAAGCGGCGTTCGCCAACGACACGAACGACGTCGAAGGGCTCCAGCAAGTCGTGCGGCGCGCCGCCGGTCGGTTCGTCAACGAGCGCACCAAGCGCCGCCCCATGATCGTCCCTGTGGTCATGGAGGCCTGAGCACTCCGACCGCGACCGCGACCCAAAGGTCCGAACCGGGTGGGGATGTGGTCGCCGGGGCAGCCGGATCTCCCCCGACTCCGGGTTCCCGTGGCGGGGGGGCGGAGGGGACCGGTACCGGTGGGATCGGGGGGGCAGTCACCGGTAACGTCGGGCGCGGCCGGCGGGTGTCGCCGGGAAGGACCGGGAGCCCTGGGGGGACGTGATGGACATCCGCTGCCTTGGCGACATCGTGCGCGTGCACGGCGCCGAACGGCCCGATGCAACTGCGCTGGTGCTCGACGACGTCCGCGTGTCGTGGCGCGAGCTCGACCGGCGCACGAGCCAGGTCGCGGCAGCGCTGGGCGAGCTGGGCGTCGGACCGCAGGACCGGGTGGCGCTGATCGACAAGAACAGCATCGAGAGCTACGAGGTGGTGTTCGGCCTCGCCAAGTGCAACGCGGTGGCCGTCAACGTCAACTGGCGCCTGGCTCCACCGGAGATGGCCCAGATCATCGACGACGCGCAAGCAGAGGTCGTGATCGTGGGCGCCGAGTTCTTCGGCCACGTCGAGGCGATCCAGGCCGACCTTGCGACGGTCAAGACGATCATCGCGATCGGCGACCACGCGGGTTGGATCGACTACGGCACGTGGGTCGACGCGGCGCCGGCGCAAGACCCCGGTCTGGTGGCCGCCGCCGCCGACATCGCGTACCAGCTGTACACGTCGGGCACCACAGGTCTGCCCAAGGGCGTGATGCTCAGCACCGCCAACGTGTTCGCGCTGCTCGATCCGATCGGCGAGCGGTGGGCGTTCGAGCCCGGGGTGTCCGTCAACTTGGCGATCATGCCGTTGTTCCACATCGGTGGGCTCGGTTGGGCCGGCGTCGGCCTGTACTTCGGGTGCACGACCGTGATCTTGCGCGAGGTCGATCCGGCGCGGGTGCTCGAAGTGATCGAACAGCACCGGGTCACCCACGGATTCCTCGTGCCGGCCGTGATCCAGTTCCTGTTGCAGATGCCGAACGTGGCGACGACCGACTTCTCGTCGCTCGAGCTCATCGTCTACGGCGCGTCGCCGATCAGCGACACCACGCTGCAGTCGGCGCTCGAGACCTTCCAGTGCGACTTCGCGCAGGTCTACGGCGCCACCGAGACCTCGGGCGCGATCACGCAGCTCGATCCGGCCGACCACGATCCCGTCAACCGCCCGGACCTCCTGCGGTCGTGCGGCAAGCCGTATCCCTGGGTCGAGTTCCGCGTGGTCGACTCCTCCACGGGATCCGACGCCGCGGTCGGCGAGGTGGGCGAGTTCTGGACCCGATCGCCGCAGAACATGGTCGGCTACTGGAACAACCCCGAGGCCACCGCCGCGGCCATCACGCCCGACGGCTGGTTCAAGACGGGCGACGCGGGCTATGTCGACGCCGAGGGCTTCTTGTACATCCACGATCGGGTCAAGGACATGATCGTGACCGGCGGTGAGAACGTGTACCCGGCCGAAGTCGAGAACGTCCTGGCGAAGCACCCGGCCGTGGCCGATGTCGCCGTGATCGGCGTGCCCGACGAGCGCTGGGGTGAGGCCGTGAAAGCCGTGGTCGTCAAAGTGGCCGACGGCGACGTGAGCGCCGACGACCTGATCGCCTTCTCCCGCGACCGCGTGGCCGGTTTCAAGGTTCCCAAGTCGGTCGACTTCGTCGGCGAGCTGCCCCGCAACCCCAGCGGGAAGCTGATGAAGCGCGAGATCCGCGAGCCGTACTGGTCGGGCCAGGCCCGCCGCATCGGCTGATGAACGGTGCGGGCCGGGTCGGGTCGGGTCGGGTCGGGTCGGGTCGGGCCGGGTCGGGTCGGGCCGGGCCGGGTCCGGCCGCGCGAAGCTCGACGTGATGGACGAACCCGACGCCGGCGACCCGGCCTGCTGGTTGGGGCGGCTGTGCCCGAAGTGCGACGCGGTGCTCGACGACCCGCCACCGGCGACGTGTCCCCGTTGCGGCTCGTCGCTCGATGGTGAGCCGGCAGGGGGGTAGCACCGCGGGGTGGCGCAGGCCGCCCGCCCGCGACCGGGGGCCGGACCCCGGGCCCGGGGCCCCGCCGGAGGGTCGCTACTCGGTGGCGATGGCTTGGAGCACGTCGAGCTTTGCCGCGCGGCGGCCTGGCCAGATCGACGCGATGATCCCGACCACCACGCCGATGATGGCGACGTTGATCAGCTGCTGGAACGGGATGCGGATCGACGTCAGGCCTTGATCGCTCGGGATCGCCTCGAGCACGGCGATCGACGCGCCGAGGCCCAACGCCAGGCCGAGCACGGTGCCGGCCGCGGCGATGAGCACCGCTTCCCATCGGATCGTCGAGCGCACCTGCGCCCGGGACATCCCCACCGCACGGAGCACACCGAGTTCACGGGTCCGTTCGAGGATCGACAGACCCAGCGTGTTGGCGATGCCGACCAGCGCGATCAGCACGGCGAGCGCCAGCAAGGCGTACACCATGTTCAACATGCCGTTGAGCTGGCTCCCGATGCCGTCGGCGAACTCCTTGGCGGTCTGCACCTCGGCGACCGGATAGCCGGCGATCACCTTCTTGATGGCGGCGTGCGCCCGGTCGGCCCCGACCCCTGGCGCGTCCTTCACCAGGATCTGGTCGACCCCGCTCTGGCGGTTGGCTCCGACGGCGGCCCGCTGATCGATGATCGCCGAAGGGATCGCGCCGCTGTCGGCCACGATCGCCCGCACCGTGAAGGTGTGCCGCGAGCCGTCGATGTACGTGGCGTGCACCTTGGAGCCGATCTGCAGGTGGCGCTGGTCGGCTTTGGACTGCGTGACCGCCATGCCGTCCACACCGAGGTGGCGCAGGCTGCCCTGCTTGATGTCGAGGTGGAAGATCTCGGCGAATGCGGCGGGATCGGTGGCCATGGCGCGGCTGGCCACGTCGGAGGTGAACTGTGCCTCGGCCATCGCCACGACGTGCTGGAGCTGGGGCAGCGCGTCGAGCTTGGTCACCAGTTGGTCGGGCAACACGAGGGCCTTGCTGCTCACGACGAAGTCGCCCCGGAAGTTGTTGGTGATGGTGTCGTTGAGCGACGCCTTCACCGACGACGCGAACACCGTGATGAACGCCACCAGCGCGACGCCGATCATCAGCGCCGACGCGGTCGACGCGGTGCGCCGGGGGTTGCGGACCGTGTTCTCCTTCGCCAGTTGCCCCGAGATGCCGCGGAGCCAGGCGATCGGGGTGCCGATCACGGTACCCAGCACGTTGGACAGGATTGGGCCGAGGACCACGAACGAGAGCAGCGTGACGCCGGCGCCGAGCCCCACCCGCAGCGGGTTGCTGCCGCTGACGCCGGAACCGACCAGCAGCGCGGCGATCCCGATGAGCACGATCCCGACGGCCAGCCGCATCTTCGAGTGCCCCGTGTCGTCGACCTCGACCGCGCGCATCGCCTCGATCGGCGCGACCCGCGCGGCCTTGCGGGCCGGGAACAGGGCAGAGAGCAACGTGATCACCGTGCCGATCAGCACGCTGACCACCACGGTGCGCGTCGCGACGACGAGCGGTGCCGGCGGGAACTCCACGCCGAAGCTCGCGAGCAGCGACCGCAGGCCGGCCGCGGCCAAGATCCCGAGACCGAGACCGGCCGCGGAGGCGATGACACCCACCGCCAGCGCTTCCACCAGCACCGAGGCCATCACTTGTCGCGAGGTGGCACCCAGTGCACGCATCAAGGCGAGCTCGCGGGTTCGCTGTCCCACGATGATCGAGAACGTGTTGACGATGATGAACGCGCCCACGATCAAGGCCACGATCCCGAACACGAGCAGGAACGTGCTGAAGAAGCCGAGGAAGCTCTTGACCGAATCCTGGTCTTCCTTGGTGATCTTGGCGCCGGTCACCGCTTCGAGGTTGCCGGGCAACGTGTGCTGGATCCGGCTGGCGAGCGTCGTTTGGGAGATGCCGGGGTCGGCAGCCACCAGCACCGAGTCGACCTTGCCCGGTTGGCCGAGCACTCGCGCGGCTTGGGGCGGGTTGAACAGCGCCACCGATGCGCCGCCGGGGCTGTTGGCGGAACCGAACCGGGCGATGCCCACGACCGTTGCCTTGACTTGCCCGACCTGGGTTAGGATCCCGATCGGGTCACCGACCTTGAAGGGGCCCTTGTCGGCTGATCGCTTGTCGATCACGACCTGGCCGTCGGCGTGCGGCGGGCCGCCCGCCACGAATCGGAAGGGGTTGAGGGTGGGATCGGGGTCCCACGCGAGGCCGAGCACCGGCGCGCCGTTGCGCGGGTTGCCGATCGGGTCACCCTGCTGGTCGAGGAGCTGCGCGTAGCCCTGGATGTGGCCTTGCGCGCTGCGCACCCCGGGCACGCTGGCCACGGCCTTCACGAACGAGTCGCTGATCTGGGCGCGCGTCTTTTGGCCGCCGAAGCCGTCGTCGCCGACCGTGCGGGCAGATCGGACCACGACGTCGGTGGTCTTGTCGACGCTCGCGAACAGGTCGTCGAACGACCGGCTGACGGTGTCGGTGAGGACGTACGTGCCGGCGACGAACGCGACCCCGAGCACCACGGCCACGGCCGTGGCGACGAGTCGCAGCTTGCGGTGGGCCAGGTCCTTCAGCGCGGTGCGGAACACAGCGGATCAGTCCCCGAGTCGTTTCATACGATCGAGCACTCGGTCGGCCGAGGGGTCGGCCATCTCGTCGACGAGCCGGCCATCTGCGAGGAACAGCGCGCGGTCGGCCCGGCCGGCGGCGAGTGGATCGTGGGTGACCATCACGATGGTCTGGCCGTACTGGTCGACGGCGCGGCGCAGGAAGTCGAGGACTTCGGCTCCCGAACGGGAGTCGAGGTTGCCGGTGGGCTCGTCGGCGAAGATGATCGCCGGTCGGGCCAGCAGGGCGCGGGCGACCGCCACGCGCTGCTGTTGGCCGCCGGACAGTTCGCTCGGCCGGTGCTTGAGGCGGTCGGCGAGCCCGATGGTGGCGATCACCTCGTCGTACCAGTCCTTGTCGGGCTTCTCGCCGGCGAGGGTCAGCGGCAGCGTCATGTTCTCGGCGGCGGTCAGCGTCGAGACCAGGTTGAACGACTGGAAGACGAAGCCGACCTTGTCGCGTCGCAGTCGCGTGAGCTGCTTGTCGTTGAGCGTCGACAGGTCGATGTTGCCGATGAACACCTTGCCGCTCGTCAGCGTCTCGAGACCGGCAAGGCAGTGCATCAGGGTGGACTTGCCGGACCCCGACGGCCCCATCACCGCGGTGAACTGGCCAGCGGCCAGGTCGACGCTCACGCCATCGAGCGCGCGCACTGCCGTGGGGCCCGAGCCGTACTGCTTGACCGCGTCGACGGCACGGGCCGCGAGCGGTGGTTGGGTGGTGGGCGGCCCGGCGGGTTCGGTGAGAGGAGCTGACGTCACAGGGGATCCGTCCATTCGGGTCGGGGGCTGCGGTCGAGGTGGTCCCAGAACCGGTTCACCTGGTTACACGACCAATGCACATCGTCGCGGGACCCGCCGGCCGCCACCATCGGGAATTTCCCCCAGCTCGCCCCGAGACTTCTCGGGGTCGACCCCGGGTCGCAGGATCGACCCCACGAGTCTGGGCGACGCGGCGGGGAGTTGGCCATCGCGTTCCCGGGGCGACTCGGTGTGATTTGTGTCGCACCCCGCCCGGTTCCGGGTGTTTCGGCGGGTCGCCGAGGCCACCCGCGCCGCCCCGGCGCATCCACGGCACGGTCACACCTCACTGGTACCGTGGCCGCACTGTGACCGCGACCAAACGGAGCCGGTCCCGTTCCGCTCCGCGCCGAGGCAAGAACGCCCGCCGCGGCTCGCCGGCTCGCAAGCAGCGCCGCGAGCCGTCGTACCGTCGCGGGCTGCGCTTGTTGGTGCACGCCACCGAAGGCCACCGCGCCGACCTACTCGGCCTGGTGTGCCTGGGCGTCGGGTTGCTCGCCGGGTTCGGCATCTACGCACACCAGGCCGGCCCGATCGGCCGGGGTCTCAACACGGCGTTCGGTGCCCTGGTGGGGGTGGTGCGCATCCTCGTGCCGCCCGCGCTGCTCGTCATCGGCGTGCTGCTCATCCGGGGTCGGCGGGGCGGCGACGAGGAAGCGAAACGAGCCCCGGCCTCGAGCTCCGACGAGGTGACCCGGCCGCTCCCGAGCCCGCACGCCGGACTGCGCCGGGGGCTCGGTGCGGCGCTCGGTGCCGTGGCCCTCATGGGTTTGCTCCACCTCGGCCGCGGTGCACCCCACTTCGACGCGCCGCTCCACGAGCTCTCCCACGCCGCGGGCCTCATCGGCGCGGTCATCGGCAACCCGCTGCGCGCCGTGGCCGCCACGTGGGGCGCGGTGCTCGTGCTGGTGCTCATCGGTGTGCTCGCGGTCGTGCTGATCACCGGTGTCAGCTTGCGGACGGCCACGGAGGCGGCCGCGGGCGGCATGCGACCGGCAGGCTCCGCGGCCCGCAGGCGACTCGGGTCGTTGTTCCGAGTCGGGCCAGCCAGAACCGAGCGCCCCGGCGAGGCTGACGCGCCAGCGAGCGACGGGCCGGGCGCGCTCGACCCGGCAGGCGACCTCGACACCGTTGCCGACCAGCCCGCCGAGGCGGTGCCTGCGGGGGCCGAGACGCCGTTCGACCAGGACAGCGCGACCATCGCCAAGAAGGGCCGGCGCGGGGCTAAGGCCCCCGACGGCCCCACGGAGCAGCTCGAGATCCCGCTGGGTCCGGGCGCGCGCCCGTCGTCGTGGAAGCTGCCGCCGGCCAAGCTCCTCCAGCGCACCGGCACGTTGCAGGTCGACCGCAAGAGCCTCGAGGAGACCGGCCGCACGCTGGAGAACGCGCTGGCCGAGCACGGTGTGGAGACCCGCCTGGTCGGCATGACGGTCGGCCCCACCGTGACCCGTTTCGAGCTGGAGTTGGGCCCCGGCGTGAAAGTCGCCCGGGTCACCAGTCTCAACCGCGACATCGCGTACGCGATGGCCACCCCCGATGTCCGGATCCTCGCCCCCATCCCCGGGCGCCAGGCCATCGGGGTCGAGGTCCCCAATGCCCGCAAGCAGCTGGTCACCGTCGGCGACATCCTCGCGTCCGACGAAGCGGCAAAGGCGAAGCACCCCCTCGAAGTCGCCGTCGGCCGCGACATCGCCGGCAAGCCGGTGCTCGCGAACTTGGCGTCGATGCCCCACGTGCTCATCGCCGGTGCCACCGGCGCGGGCAAGTCGTCATGCATCAACTCGATCATGACCTCGCTGCTGATGCGGACGACCCCCGACCAGGTCCGCATGATCCTGGTCGACCCGAAGCGGGTCGAGCTCGGCCAGTACAACGGGCTGCCGCACTTGCTCACCGAAGTCGTCACCAATCCCAAGAAGGCTGCCAACGCACTGGCCTGGGCCGTGCGCGAGATGGAGCGGCGCTACGACCTGCTGGCCGAGGTCGGCGTCCGTGACATCGCCGGGTACAACGCGGCGTACGACCGTGGCGATCTCACCGAGCCGGGCCCCGACGGCAGCCCACCACCCGACTTCGGCACCGGTCGCACGTACGAGCGTCTGCCGTTCATCGTGGTGGTGGTCGACGAGCTGAACGACCTGATGATGGTCGCCGCCCGCGACGTCGAAGCGTCGATCACCCGCATCGCGCAGATGGCGCGGGCCGTCGGTGTGCACCTCGTGATCGCCACCCAACGCCCTTCGGTCAACGTGATCACCGGCGTGATCAAGGCCAACATCCCGGCTCGCTGGGCCTTCGCGGTGTCGTCGTTGCAGGACTCCCGGGTCATCCTCGACCAGCCCGGCGCAGAGCGCTTGCTCGGCAAGGGCGACATGTTGTTGTTGGGTCCGGCGTCGTCGGTGCCGCGGCGCATCCAAGGGTCGTGGGTCACCGAAGACGAAGTCCGCGCGGCGGTCGCGCACTGGAAGCGCCAAGCGCCCGATGTCGCGTACGACGACGAGGTCCAAGGCACGGACGAGGGCCCGCCGAGCGGTGGCGGGCTCGGCGGCGGCAGCGACGATGATGACGACGAGCTGCTCGCCCAGGCGATGGAGCTGGTGGTCCGCTCGCAACTCGGCTCCACGTCGATGCTGCAGCGCAAGCTCCGGGTCGGGTTCGCCCGGGCCGGCCGCTTGATGGACCTGCTCGAGCAGCGCGGTGTCGTCGGCCCGTCAGAAGGCTCGAAGGCCCGGGCGGTGTTGATGCGCCCCGAGGAGCTCGACGGCGGCACAGGCGGCGACCTCGGCGACGGCGCCGGCGCGCCCGACGTCGACGACCCCGCGTTCTGAGTCACCGGCGGGCTGCCGGCTGCGCGCTGGTGCAAATCCCGACCGGATCGGTAGGGTTTTGGCATGCGCCAACTCTCGTCTCGCCTGTTCTCGTTTCCCGACCCGGTCAACGAGGTCGCGGCGCGCACGGTGGCCGGCGGCGTGGTGCTGTTGACGGTGGCCACCCTGATCACCCGGTCGCCGTGGTTGCTGGCGGTGTTGGCAGCGGGCTTCGTCGCCCGTGTGCTCACCGGCCCCACCCTCAGCCCGCTCGGCCAAGTGGCCACCCGCGTGGTCGCGCCCGGACTCGACCGGTCGGGCCTCGCACGCCCCAAGCTCGTCCCCGGCCCGCCGAAGCGGTTTGCGCAGGGGATCGGCGCCACGTTGTCGGTCGGCGCGGTCATCGCGTACTTCGCTGGTGTGCCGATCGTGGCGTGGGTGTTGGTCGCCCTGATCACCGCCGCCGCCGCGCTCGAGTCGGTGTTCGCGTTCTGCCTCGGCTGCGCGATCTTCGCCAAGTTGATGGCGGCTGGGATCGTCCCCGAATCGGTGTGCGAGGCGTGCAACAACTTGCAGCTCCGCCAGCCCACACCTGCCGGCTGAACCGCCACCGACCGGCGCTTGTCAGGTGCAACCTGACATTGTAAGGTTCACCCTGACACATCGGCTGCTGCAGGGCGGCCGGACTGATCAGGGGGATCACCATGCCATCGGCATCCACGACCACGTCGTCCACTGCCACCACGAGCCGCTCGACCGAGCGCGATCGAGTCTTCCGGTGCTCGTTCTGCACCAAGTCGAGCGCGGAGGTGGCCAAGCTCGTGGCCGGGCCCGGCGTGTACATCTGTGACGTCTGCATCGGCCTGTGCCATGACGTGCTGGCCGCACACGCGGGTTCGTCGGGCGGCAGCGCGCCGGCCGAATGGGTGCCGCCGTGGGCATCGCTCTCTGACGACGAGTTGTTGGCCGCGCTGCCCGGCCTGGCAGCGTCGGTCGACCGGGTCGAGACCAGCCTGGTGGCGTGGGTCGGCCAGCTGCGCGAACGCGGCGTGTCGTGGGCGCGGATCGGGTCCGCCCTCGGCATGACCCGCCAGTCGGCCTGGGAGCGCTTCGCTCCGCAGCTCTGAGGTCGTCGACCGGCCGCGGGCGCACCGGGCCGCGGTGACGCGGCCGTGCTACACGCAGAGGAGGCGGCCGAGGCGGCGGATGGCGATCTGGAGGCACAGCACGCCCATGATCGCGAGGTACACGGCATGGCCGAGCGTCGACCAGCCGAGCGCGCCGAACGTCAGGTCACGCAACAGCACCACGCCGTGGTACAGCGGCGTGAGCCGGACGATCCACTGCACCGCGGGCGGGTACGTGGCCAGCGGCGAGAACGTGGCCGAGAACAAGAACATCGGCACGATGGCCATCTGGACGAGGTCGAAGTCCTGCCACGTGGTCATGTACGACGTTGCTGCCATGCCCGCGGCGGCGAACGCGAAGCCGATCAGCACCGCGGCGGGCACGGCGACGAGCGCCCACCACGACGTCGGCAACCCCATCACCGCCATCACCGCGAGAAACACCACTGCGTACGCCCCGCCGCGCAGCAACGCCCAACCGATCTCGCCCACTGCGACGTCGGCGACGTTCAAGGGGGTGGCCAGCACGGCGTCGTACGTCTTGGCGTACTTGAGCTTGAAGAAGATGTTGAACGTCGATTCGTACACGGCACCGTTCATCGCGGCGGCGCCCATCAGGCCCGGCGCGACGAACTGCGTGTAGGTGAGCTCGTGGCCACCGCCTCCCAGGTGTCCGACCAGCGCGCCGATGCCCACGCCGATGGAGCCGAGGAAGAACAGCGGCTCGAACAATCCGCCCACGATCACGACCCACGTGCGTTTGAACACCAGCAGGTTGCGCTCGATCAGCAGTGCGGCGCGGCGCCGGCCGAGCAGGAACGGCGGCACGATGCGGGCCACCATCGAAGCCGACCCGGGCGGCGGTGCCTGCTGCTGGTCGACGGCGGTCATTCGGCCAACCGCTTGCGGAACGTGCGCAACGCCATGGCGAACCCGGCGGCGAACCAGGCCAGCAAGTAGGCGACGTGCAACGCGGTCATGCCGAGGTGTGCGGTGCCGAGCGCGAGTGTGCGACAGAGGTCGACGCCATGCCACAGCGGCGTGATCCAGGCGAGTGGCCGGAGCGCGGCGGGCAACTGGTCGACCGGGAAGAACGTGCCGGAGAACAAGAACATCGGCATGACGCCGAAGCGGAACAGGGCCGAGAAGTTCGAGTCGTTCTCCTGCGCCGCGCTGAACGCCGCGATCGGCGACGTGAAGGCGAGACCGGTCAGCACCGACGCGGGGAGCGCGGCGAGCAACCACGGTGAGTGGGCCGCGCCGAACGCCGCCATCACGGCCACGAACACCGCGCTGTTCATGGTGAGGCGGGCCGCCACCCAGAGCTGCTCGCCCGTGACCACCGCCCGGACACCGATCGGGCTCGCCAGCATGCCGTCATAGATGTGGAGCCACTTGATGGCGGCGAACACGGGATACGTGCACTCGTTCGCCGCGGTCTGCATCATCGTGGCGGCCAGCAGCCCCGGCGCCAGGTAGGCGAGATAGCCCACCCCATGGGGGAGTGATGCCGACGCGCCGGTGGCGTGGCCCTTGTCGACCAGGTCGCCCAACCCGTAGCCGAGCGCCAGCAGGTACAGGATCGGGTTGCCGAAGCTGCTGAACAGCGACGCCCGCCACGTGCGCTTGTAGGCGACGAGGTAGTAACCGAACACGCCTCGCCAGGGGCGGGCGGGAGCGGCGAGCGGTCGCAGCTCGCCGGAGGGTGCGGCGTCTCCGGCCGGGACGGGGGCAGCGACGGCAGCCATGTGGGCTTCAGTCGACCAGCGTCCGGCCGGTCAGCCGGAGGAACACGTCTTCGAGCGACGACCGGCGCACCACCGCGCCGAGCGGCTGCAACCCGCGCCGTTCGACTTCTGCGAGGGTGGCGTCGCCGTCGTCGGCGGACAGGAGCACGCGGTCGGGCAGCACCTCGATGCGGGCGGCCACCCCCTCGAGCTTGTCGGCCGCGGCTTCGTTGGTGTCGATGGCGAAGCGCAGCTCGACGACTTCGCGCTCACACCACTGCTCGATCAGCCCTCGCGGCGACCCTTCGGCCACGATCTTGGCCTGGTCCATCACCACCAGCCGGTCACAGAGCTGTTCGGCCTCGTCCATGTAGTGGGTGGTGAGCACGAGCGTGACGCCCTGCTGCTTGAGCCGGTAGAGCCGGTCCCACACGAGATGCCGGGCCTGCGGGTCGAGGCCGGTGGTCGGTTCGTCGAGCAACACGATCTCGGGATCGTTGATCAGCGCGCGGGCGATCGTGAGTCGGCGCTTCATGCCTCCCGACAGCGGGTCGACCTTGGAGTCGCGCCGCTCGGTGAGCTGCACGAAGTCGAGCAACTCGTCGGTGCGCTCGCGGATGCGCGCTTTCGCCAGCCCGAAGTAGCGGCCGTAGATGTAGAGGTTGTCCTCGACCGTGAGCTCCATGTCGAGGGTGTCCTCTTGGGGCACGACGCCGAGCCGGGCCCGGATGGCGGCGCCGTCGGAGGCTGGATCGAGGCCGAGGATCCGCAACGTGCCCTCGGTGACCGGCGAGACCGTGCCGAGCATTCGCATGGTCGACGACTTGCCGGCGCCGTTCGGGCCGAGGAACCCGAACGCTTCGCCGGGCCGGACGCCGAAGTCGATCGCGTCGACCGCGACGAACGACCCGAACCTCTTGGTGAGCCCGCGGGCTTCGATCAACAGAGGTGCCCCCGGCACGGCACTCGACCCCGACACGGCGCACGACACTAACGACCGCGTCACGGGTTCCGGTCACCCATTTCGTCGCTTGGTGACCCGGGTCCCGGCTGGGGTGGGGCGGACAGGCATGGGAGGATGAGCACCACCATGTCGTCGAGTCCGTCGTCGAGCCGGTCACCGCGCACCTCACCCCGACGCCGGGACGGGGGGTCGCACACCGGGTCCTTCCACGTCACCACGCTGGGTTGCCCGAAGAACCAGGTCGACTCCGACAAGCTCACCGGCACCTTGCAGGCCGACGGGCTCACCGCGGCGGCGTCGGTGGAGGACGCCGACCTGGTGGTGGTCAACACCTGCGCGTTCATCGACGCGGCGCGCGAAGAGTCGGTCGAGGCGATCCTCGCCGCGGCCGGCGCCCGGCGCGACGGCGCCCGCCTGGTGGTCACTGGCTGCCTCGCCGAACGCTACGGCGACGAGTTGGCCGCAGAGCTGCCCGAAGTCGACCTCGTGGCCGGTTTCGGGCAGTCCGTCAACCTGCTGGCGCCGAACGCCGGCGCGGTGGACCCGGCGCCCGAGGGCGTCGCCGTCACGATCGGGGCCCGGCCCGCCGCCCGGTCGGCCGCCGTCCCCGACTTTGACCTGTTGAACCTGCCGCGGCCGGCATCGGAAGTTCCGTGGGCGTACGTGAAGGTGGCCGAGGGGTGCGACCGGGCATGCGGGTTCTGTGCCATCCCGAGCTTCCGTGGCCCGCAACGCTCACGCTCGATCGACACGATCCTCGCCGAGGTCGACCAGCTCGCCGCCCAAGAGATCGTGCTCGTGGCCCAGGACCTGGCGTCGTTCGGGCGCGACCAGGGCCGCGGCGAACGCTCGATCGTGCCGTTGGTGCAGGCGGTGGCGGCCCGGGTCCCCCGCACACGGCTGCTCTACCTGTATCCGTCGGATCTGACCGACGCGCTGGTCGACGCGGTGCTGGCCACCGGCGTGCCGTACTTCGACTTGTCGCTCCAGCACGTGTCGCGCCCGCTGGTGCGGCGAATGCGCCGCTGGGGCGACGGCGAGCGCTTCCTCGACCGCATCGCCGACATCCGCGCCCAGGCGCCGGACGCCGCATTCCGTTCGAACTTCATCGTCGGCTACCCGGGTGAGACGGAGGCCGACCACGACGCGCTGCTGCAGTTCGTGGCGGAGGCGCAAGTCGACTGGTGTGGCTTCTTCCGGTACTCAGCGGAGGAGGGGACGTACGCGTACGACCTCGACGGTCAGGTCCCCCCGGCGCTGGTCGAGGAGCGGATGGCCGAGCTGACCGAACTGCAGGACGAGATCACCGCACGAAAACGTGACGAAATGCTCGGTGCACGGGTCGAAGTGCTCGTGGACTCACCCGGCGTGGGTAGGACACACCGGGAAGCACCGGAGATCGATGGCGTGGTCCGAGTGCCACCGTCGCTCCGGCCCGGTAGCTTTCATACGTTGCGGGTGGTCGGGGCGGCGGGTCCCGACCTCGCCGCGGACCTCGAACGGGAGCCGGGGGACCCATGACCGACGTGACCACGACGAGCCGAACCTGGCGGTACGGCGCCTCTGCGTTGCTCACGTGGGCCAACTGCATCACGCTCGCCCGGATCGCGGGCGTGCCGCTGTTGATCCTGGCCATGGTCCAGAACCGGGTCGCGTGGTCCACGTTCCTGCTGGCGTTCATCCTCGCCGGGTCCGACGGGCTCGACGGGATCATCGCCCGGCGTCACGGCGCCACCCGGTCCGGTGCGTTCCTCGATCCGCTGGCCGACAAGTTCCTGGTGTTGGGCGCACTGTTCACCCTCGTCCACCAGGACGTCTTTTCGTGGGTGCCGGTGGCGATCATCTGCGCCCGCGAGCTCGGCATCAGCGCGTACCGGTCGTACTGGGGCCGCCGGGGGTTGGCTGTTCCCGCCCGCCGTTCAGCCAAGGCCAAGACCTTCGTGCAGGAGCTTGCCGTCGGGTTGGTGCTGGCGCCGCTCACGGCCGGGCATCCCGGCATCGGCATCACCGTCCTGTGGGTCGCCGTGGCCATGACGGTGGTGTCGGGCCTCCAGTACGTCCTCGACGGGCGGGCGGCCGCCACCTCGATGGCCGAGACCCGCACCGCGTAGCCACATGCGCTGCGAGGTCGTGGCGGTCGGCACCGAGCTGCTCCTCGGGCAGATCGTCGACACCAACTCATCCTGGCTCGGTGAGCAGCTGGCGCTGGCCGGCATCGATTGCCTGCAGCAGACCAAGGTCGGTGACAACCTCGACCGCATCGTCGCCGTGCTCACCGCCGCGCTCGATCGCAGCGACGCGGTCATCGTGTGCGGCGGCCTCGGGCCGACCCAGGACGACATCACCCGCGACGCGATCGCCCAGGTGATGGGCGTCGATCTGCATCGCGACCCGGCGCTGGTCGACGTGATCGGCGCCATGTTCTCGTCGCGCAACCGGCCGATGCCCGAGAACAACCTGCGCCAAGCCGACGTGCCCGACGGCGCCACGATCATCCCGCAGGCCCGCGGCACCGCGCCCGGCCTGATCTGCCCGGTGGGCGACGGGGGCGACGACAGCCCGAAGGTCATCTACGCGGTGCCGGGCGTGCCGTACGAGCTGTACGAGATGATCGAGCGGGCGGTCCTGCCCGACCTCAAACGTCGCGCCGGGGTGACCGCCACGATCGTGAGCCGCACGCTGCGCACCTGGGGTGACAGCGAGTCGGGGTTGGCCGAGCGGCTGGCGGGCCGCGTCGAGGAGCTCGATTCGATCGGTACGCCCACCCTCGCGTTCCTCGCGAGTGGCATGGAGGGCATCAAAGTCCGGATCACGGCGAAGGCGGAGACCGAAGCGGCGGCCCGCTCGATCGTCGAGCCAGAGGAGGCGACGCTCCGGCAGCTGCTCGGCGACCTCGTGTTCGGCGTCGACGACGAGACCATGGAGTACGCCGTGCTCCGCCTGCTCCGCGATCGCGGAGCCACGCTCGCGTTGGCCGAGTCGCTCACTGGTGGCCTGATCGGCGCCCGGATCACCAACGTGGCGGGCGCCAGCCGGTCGTTCGTGGGTGGCGTGGTGTCGTACGCCAGCGAGGTGAAGCACGACTTGCTCGACGTCCCCGCCGGGCCCGTCGTGTCCGCTTCCGCCGTCGAGGCCATGGCGACGGGGGCGCGCCGGGTGGTGGGTGCCGACATCGGCCTGGCCGTGACCGGTGTGGCCGGGCCCGACGAGCAAGACGGCGAACGTCCCGGCACGGTCTTCGTGGGGCTGGCGATGGCCGACGACGACGTCGTGTCCCGCCGCCTGACCCTGCCCGGCGATCGCGACCGCGTCCGCCAGTTCACGGTGATCACCGCGCTCGACTTGCTCCGCCATCGCTTGCTGGCCGACGCCCGCGGCGAGGCCCCCACCGCCCCCAAGGTCTTCGGCGCCTGACCTCCCACCCTCGGGGATCTTCAGCGGGGGGTGCGGCGGGTGAGCCCGGGGTGGAGGTGGGTGGTGTCGTTGTACGTGCGCAGCAGCCACCGCTGATCGGCGTCGACCACGAGGTGCGACACGGCTGCGTTGTCCGTGAGGAACGAGAACGGGCGGCCGCCGGTGGCGATCGCGGCGATCTGGCTGATGACCCCGCCGTGGCTGAACACGGCCACGCACTGATCGGCGTGGGCGGCCGCGATCCGGTTGACGGCAGCCCGCACCCGCGCTTCGAGATCGACGGCCTGCTCGGCGCCGGGGATCGGGTCCCACGAGCCGGCCTCGAACGCGGCGAGGGCGGCGGGGTGCCCGTGGGCGACGTGCTTGCGGAACTCGCCGCCCTCCCACTCGCCGAGATGCACCTCCCGCAGATCGGCCTCCACCACCGGGATCAACCCGAGTCGTTCCGCGAGCGGCGCGGCGGTCTGCGCCGTGCGCTGGAGCGTGGTGACGTAGATCGCGGCGAGGTCCTCGTGGGCCAACCGCTCGCCCACCCGCTCGGCCTGTTCCTCGCCGACGGGGTGCAACGGCGGGTCGCCCTGCCCACCGACCAGCGGGAACGGTTCGCCGTGGCGGTACGGCGCGGACTCGCCGTGGCGCACCAGCAGCAGCTGCGCGGCCCCGGGCGGCGGCTCGAATGCAGGCTGGCGGAACTCGGCCTCGGTCTCCTCAGGTGTGTCGCTCACCCCATGATCATGGCCGAGCGGCGCATGGCCCCGGTCCTTCCGGCGAGCGGTCACGGTTGGAGTGCCAGGAACGCCGCGGCGGCGGGGGACACCGGGCCGGGCCGGTACACCAGCCCGACGGTCCGGACCACCGCGGGCTCGAGGCGCGACACCACCGCCCCGGCGTCGGTCGCACGGCGGGCCATCGGCTCGGGGAGGAACGCCGTGCCGGCTCCGGCGAGCACCAGCGGCAGGAGTGCCTCGCGGTGCGCGGTCTCGACGGCGATGTTCGGTGCGAGGCCGGCGTGTTCGAGCGCGTCGTCGATGAGGCCGCGCATCGACGTGCCCATCGGCGTGGTGACGATCGGCAGGTCGGCGAGCGACGCGACCGGCAGGCGCCTGCGGGCCACCCGTCCATGGTCGCCGGCGTCGGGCGGCTGCACCGCGTAGACCTCCTGATCGAGCAACCGCTGCTCGACCAAGTCGTCCGCGGCGGGCAGCTCGACCAACCCCAGCTCGCACCGACCCGTGCGCACGGCGTCGAGCGCGTCGGCCACGTCGACCGGATCGACGACCCGCACCTGCACCCCGGGGTGGTGGCGGCGGAACTCGCCGAGGAGCCCGGCAAGCGGTTCCACGGCCAACGTCGGCAGACACACCAGGTCGAGGTGGCCGGCCGCGACGCCGGCCACTGCCGCCACCGCCTCGCGGGCGGTGGCCGCGTCGCGCAGCAGCTGACGGGCCGGGACGAGGAACGCCTCACCCGCCGCGGTGAGCTGCACGCCCCGTCCCACCCGGTCGAACAAGGCGACGCCCAGCTCGCGCTCGAGCGACCGGATGCCGACCGACAGCGACGGTTGGCTGACCGGTATCGCCTCGGCGGCCTTCGTGAAACCCCCCTCGTCGACGGCGGCTACCACGTATTCGACTTGGCGCAGTTCCATAGGGAAAGCATATGGGAATCATTTGACATATGTCTTGGACGAATGAACAGGTTCCTGCTTCCCTGAGGTCGTGCACTTCGTCCTCCACTGGCTCCCGATCCTCGCCATCGGCGCCGGCGTGGGCTTCCTCGGCGGGCTGTTCGGCAAGGGCGGCTCGGCCATCGCCACGCCGATGCTGGCGGCGGTGGGCGTTCCGCCGATCGTTGCGGTGGCCGCACCGCTGCCCGCCACCGTGCCGGGCACGTTGAGCGCGCTGCGTCCCTACTGGAAGCTGGGCTTCGTCGACCGGCCGACCGTCAAGTGGAGCCTGATCGTCGGTCTGCCGGCCACCGTGATCGGCGCGGTCGCGACCAACTGGATCAGCGGCGGGTTCCTGGTGGGGGTGACCGACGTGGTGGTGGCCGCCCTCGGGATCCGCTTCCTGCTGCGTCCTGGCAGCACAGAGGCGGTGCGCGACGTGCCGCACCTGACCGGGCGCACCATCGCGGTCGCGGCGGTCGTCGGGGTCTCAGCCGGCCTGCTCGCCAACAGCGGGGGGTTCTTGCTGGCGCCGCTGTACGTCGCCGTGCTGCGCATGCCGATGAAGCCGGCGTTCGGGTCGTCACTCGCGGTGGCGTCGATGCTGGCCGTGCCCGGCACGATCGTGCACGCCGCGCTCGGTCACCTCGACTGGTCGGTCGTCGGTGTGTTCGCGGTGGCGTCAGTACCGCTGTCGGCGCTGGGGGCTCGGGTGGCCCTGCGGACCGAGTCGGTGCGACTCGAGCGGATCTACGGGGCCGTGCTGGCCGTGCTCGGGATCGCCTTCCTCATCGCCCGGGCGTGAGCCGCTCCTTCAACCCGATCGTGGGGCGGCGCAAGAACAGGTAAGCGTCGATCCCCTTGGTGCGCACGGCGGGGAGCCGGTGGTACCAGCGGGCGAGCCGCCGGTCGAGGCGGTCGAACAGGCGCTGGTCGGCCGGGCTCAGCTCGAGGTCGAGGCGCTTGGCGAGGCGGGGGTCGAGCAGCCCGATGGCCATCACGCGCGGGGTGCGGGCGAGCGGGCCGGGCACCATCGGGTGCCACAGCACGTCGTGGACCATCGCCTGGCTCGTGGGTGTCGAGCCCAGCAGGTCGCTCGACAACACCTCGTCGAGATACTCGGCGAAGGCTCCTCGGTCGGGAGGGAGGAGCTCGGCCGGGATGCCGAAGAACCGCGCGAACGAGCAGGCGTCGGCATAGAACGCGTCGGCCTCACCGTCGGCGAACGGGCGGACCCAGCGGGTGAACGCGACCTCGACGCTGTCGATGATCGTGGCCCACACCCACCGCAGGAGCGTGGCGTCATGCGCGGTGTAGCGGTGCGCATCGTCATCGGGCACCGGCGGCTCGGCCACGTGCCCGTTCACGTGGTCGTGGAAGGCGTAGATGCGGCGGGCGGCGGCCCGCGAGATGTCGACGTCGCCGAAGACCAGCTGGGTGCCGAGGTCCATCGTGCCCCACAGCCGCCGCACCGGGAGGTGCTGGAAGCGGCTGTGGTCGCGGACGCCTGCGCCGACCTTCGGGTGGGCGACGTCCATCACCAAGGCCCGTTGCGCGAACAGGCCGCAGACCGGTTCGGACACGACCTTGCGCAGTGTGCTGTCCTTTCCGAACCCCATGTCGGCGTCCGGGTCGAGCTGCCCGAGGATCACGTCGTGGTGGTGGAGGGTCGGTTCATCGGCGCTCACGGTTCCCCCTTCCGGCGGCCACGAATAACTCTACCGCGGGTCGGAGATCTCCCGGGTCCTGCGCCGGTACCCTCCGGGCGGTGGAGGTGCTGATCTCGGAGCTGGCCGCGGCGCGCTTCGGCGACCGCATCCGGGCGGTGGCGCCCGACATCCGGCTGCTGCGCATGCAGGACGACGCCTCGCTGGTCGACGACGACGGCTGTGTGGTGGCCCGCGACGACGCGGCGCCCGACATCGCCTGGCTCACGTCCGACCTGTTCGACGAAGGCGGGCCGATCCGCAAGTTCATGGGCATGGTGCGCTACGGCACGTCGCTGAAGTGGTTCCAGTCGTCGGCCGCGGGCACCGACGAGCCCGTCTTCGCCGAAGTCGTGCGACGCGGTACCCGACTCACCACTTCGCACGTCAACTACGTCAGCATCTCCGAGTACGTGATCCGCGCTGCGCTCGACCACTTCCAACAGGCCGAGCGCTGGCGCGCCGCGCAGGCCGCAGGGGAGTGGCGGGTGCACCAGTTCCGCGAGGTGCGCGGCACGACGTGGCTCGTCGTCGGGCTCGGCGCGATCGGCGGCGCGGTCGCCGAACGGGCGCGGGTGTTCGGCGCGGAGGTGATCGGCGTTCGGCGCCATCCCCAGCCCGGCGACCCGGTCGACCGCGCGGTGGGGCTGGCCGAGGTGCACACCGTGCTCGGCGAGGTCGACGTCGTCGTGCTCAGCGTGCCGGCGAACTCGACGACGGCGGGCCTGGTGGATGCCCGGTTCCTGGCGGCGATGAAGCCCGGGTCGTTGCTCGTGAACGTGGGCCGCGGTGCAGTGGTCGACGAGGACGCGCTCCACGCCGCGCTCGATCGGGGCGTTCCGGCCCGTGCCGCGCTCGACGTGATGGCGGTCGAACCGGTACCGGCCGACTCGTGGATGTGGACCCATCCGCGACTGGTGCTCACACCCCACAACTCGGCGTCCGGCGACGGGCGGCGCGTGCGGGCCGCCGAGCTGTTCTGCGAGAACTTGCGCCGCTACCAGGCCGGCGAACCCCTCCTCCACGAGGTCACCGAAGCCGACCTCGACCGCTGACCGGCACGGGCCGAGCAGCCGTCCGGGCGGTCACCGGGGCGGTCGTGCGGGCGCTCACCGGCGGGCGCCGCAGAAGGCTTGATCGAACGGGCGTTCGTGAATTACGCTGATGTCGTTCTCGCAGGAGCGGCACCTCGCCGGGGATCCCCGGCACTGTCACACCCCCTGCGTAGCGTCGAGACCGAGTTGATCGCTGCGGCCATGCAGCCTCCGAACGACAACACGCTGCCGGTTGCGAACCGGCGAAGGAAAGGACACGACGTGGATCGTCTCAAGGCACTCGAAGTGGCATTGGGCAGCATCGAGAAGCAGTACGGCAAGGGCTCGGTCATGAAGATGGGCGAGAAGACCACCATGAAGGTGGAGGCCATCCCCACAGGCGCGCTGGCGCTCGACCTGGCGCTCGGGGTGGGCGGCCTTCCCCGGGGCCGGGTGGTCGAGATCTACGGCCCCGAGTCCTCCGGCAAGTCCACCTTGGCCATGCACGTCGTGGCGGAGGCACAGCGCAACGGTGGGATCTGCGCCTACATTGACGCCGAGCACGCCATGGATCCGGTGTACGCGCGGGCCATCGGGGTCGACGTCGACGAGCTGTTCATCTCGCAGCCCGACACCGGCGAGCAGGCCCTCGAGATCGCCGACATGTTGATCCGCTCGGGCGCGCTCGACGTGGTGGTGATCGACTCCGTCGCCGCGCTCACTCCACGAGCCGAGATCGAAGGCGAGATGGGCGACAGCCACGTCGGCCTGCAGGCCCGCCTGATGTCGCAGGCGCTCCGCAAGCTCACCGGCACGTTGAACAAGACCCAGACCATCTGCATCTTCATCAACCAGCTGCGCGAGAAGATCGGCGTGATGTTCGGGTCGCCCGAGACCACGCCCGGTGGGCGGGCGCTGAAGTTCTACTCGTCGGTCCGGCTCGACATCCGCCGCATCGAGGCGATCAAGGACGGGGTCGAGGTGGTCGGCAACCGCACTCGCGTCAAGGTGGTGAAGAACAAGGTGGCCCCGCCCTTCCGCCAGGCCGAGTTCGACATCATGTACGGCACGGGGATCAGTCGTGAAGGCTCGCTGCTCGACATCGGGGTCGACCTCGGCGTCGTGAAGAAGTCGGGTGCCTGGTACACCTACGAGGGTGAGCAGCTCGGTCAGGGCCGCGAGAACGCCAAGTCGTTCCTCACCGAGAACCCCGAGCTGATGGTCGAGATCTCCGAGCAGATCCGCAAGGAGGTCGGGGTCGATGACGACGTCGACGGCGCGGCCGACGACCTGCTGTCGGCCGACCCCGGCGGTTCGGCCGATGTCATGACCGAGCGCGACGACGAGCCGATCACGCTCGACGACTGACGCTCGCCGCATCCCGCTGCTGTGAGCACTTGACCACCTGGTAGGTGGTCAAGTGCTCACAGCTCGCTGGGGTTCGGCGGGGCGTCGGTGGGGGCCGTGGGCGGCGGCGGGGGCGTGACCACGCGTGGAAGCTCGCTGCCGCTGTGGGCGAAGACCCGGAAGGCCTCCATGACCTCGGTCGGGATCGGGAAGATGATGGTCGACGAGTTCTCCGTGGAGATCTCGGCCATCGTCTGCAATGTGCGCAGTTGGAACGTGCCAGGGGCGGCCGACATCGCAGTGGCGGCTTCGGACAGCTTGACCGAGGCCTGCAGCTCGCCTTCGGCGGCGATCACTTTGGCACGTCGGTCACGCTCGGCTTCGGCCTGACGGCTCATCGCCCGCTGGATCTGCTCGGGGAGGTCGATGTCGCGCAGTTCGACCCGGCGCACCTCGACCCCCCACTCCTCGGTCTGCTGGTCGAGCAGCTCCTTGATCTCGCCGTCGATCTGCTGGCGGTTGTTGAGCAGCTCGTCGAGGTCGTGCTGGCCCACCACCGACCGCAGTGCCGTCTGGGCGAGCAGCGATGACGCGTTGTACCAGCTCTGCACCCGGATCACCGACGCTTCCGGGCTGGTCACCCGCAAGAAGACCACCGCGTCGAGCGAGAGCGTGACGTTGTCCATGGTGATGACCTGCTGGGGCTGCACCGGGACGGCCATCTCCTGCAGATTGACCTTCACGATCTTGTCGATGAACGGCACGATCACGAACAGGCCGGGTCCCTTGGCGCCGACACAGCGGCCGAGACGGAAGATGACGCCTCGCTCATACTCCTGGACGATCCGCAGCGACATCACGGCCAGGAGCAGCAACACGACGACGACGATGATCACGATGACGGCGGCCACGGCCCGCACTCTACGGGCCGCGTGCCGCTCGTCAACGGGACAAATCGGACAGAGGTGCAGGAACCGACCCCTGCTCCGTCGAAAGGTGATCCACGTGGCCGGGTCGTTGCGGCCATGCCTGCACATTGGCGACAGTTGGGGAGCTGGCGTTGGAAACACTCAAGGTTTCGACTCGCTCGAACCCCAACGCGGTGGCTGGCGCGATGGCCGGGATCGTCCGTGACATCGGCACGGTCGAGGTCCAGGTCGTCGGAGCGGGGGCGCTCAACCAGGCGATCAAAGCGGTGGCGATCGCACGGGGATTCCTGCACGACTCGCATCTCGACCTCGTCTGCGCGCCGAGCTTCGCCGACATCGAGATCGACGGGCAGCGTCGGACGGCCATCCGCCTCTCGATCGAGGGCCGGCCCGACACGGCGGACGGCGGCGTGGAGCTCGACGACAGCCTGCTCGTACCGCACCACGCCTGACCGCACGCGCCGCATCGCTTCCGGGGGGCCGGGCCGCTGCTCGTAGACTCGTGCCGCCATGTCTGCGGATCCCACCCCTGCCCGCACGTACCACGTCCAGACGTACGGGTGTCAGATGAACGAGCACGACTCGGAGCGGATCGCCGGGCTCTTGGAGGCCGACGGTCTGGTCCGTGCCGCGTCGCCCGACGACGCCGACGTGTTGGTGCTCAACACGTGCTGCATCCGCGAGAACGCCGACAACAAGCTGTATGGCGCGCTGGGGCACCTCAAAGCTCGCAAGGCCGAACGCCCCGATCTCGAGATCATGGTGGGCGGCTGCCTGGCGCAAAAGGACCAGGAGCGCATCCGTGAACGCGCCCCGCACGTCGATGTCGTCTTCGGCACCCACAACGTGCACCGGGCAGCCGACCTGTTGCACGTGGCCAGGGATTCGGGTCCCGTCACCGAGATCTTGTCCGAGACCGTCGCCGAGGATCACGAGCTGTTCCCGTCCGCGCTGCCCGCGCGGCGCGAGCAGGGGCACGCCGCTTGGGTCACGATCCAGATCGGGTGCGACAACCACTGTGCGTTCTGCATCGTGCCGGCGGTGCGGGGACCCGAGATCAGCCGGGGGTTCGACGAGATCGTGGCCGAAGTCGAACGGCTGGCGGCCGACGGCGTCTCCGAGGTCACCCTCCTCGGTCAGAACGTCAACTCATACGGCCGCGATCTGGCGGTGGCTCGCCGCCGGGCGGGTGATGACGTACGGATCCGGCCGCTGTTCTCGGAGCTGCTGAGGGCGGTCGGCGACGTCGATGGCATCCGGCGTGTCCGCTACACGAGCCCCCACCCCAAGGATCTCCGGCCCGAGACCATCGCAGCCATGGCCGAGACACCCTCAGTGTGCGAGCACCTCCACTTGCCGCTCCAGTCCGGCAGCGACCGCGTGCTCGCCCTGATGCACCGTGGTTACACCGGCCAGCGCTATCTCGAGAAGCTGGCAGCGGCTCGGGCCGCGATCCCCGACCTGGCCGTGACCACCGACATCATCGTCGGCTTCCCGGGCGAGACCGACGACGACTTCGAGCGCACGCTCGAGGTGGCCGCGGTAGCCGACTACGACAGTGCGTACACGTTCATCTACTCGCCGCGTCCCGGCACGGAGGCGGCCGAACGGGTGGACCAGTGCGTCGACCCCACCGTCGTGCGCGATCGCTTCGACCGTCTGCGGGTCGTCGTGGAGCGGTCCGGGCTGGCCCGCCACGAAGCGCGTGTCGGGCGTACCGAAGAAGTGCTGGTGGAAGGTCCGTCCAAGCGCGACGCGTCGATGACCACTGGCCGCACGCGCCAGAACAAGCTGGTGCACTTCGCCTCGACTGCGCGGCTGCGCCCGGGCACGTACGCCACGGTCCGCGTCACCGGGGCGGCCCCCCATTTCCTGCGTGGCTCGCTCGTCGAAGTGGTCGAGCCGGCGCGGCACCGCACCCGCATCCCGGTCGTCGCCGGTTGACGATCGCGGTGGATCACTCCGCCCCACGCCACGCGGTGCGCAGCCGTGTGCGTCCCCGCGTTCGCAGCGCCGCACCGGCGTAGATCCGCGCCGCCACGGTCACCATGGCGGCGCATGCGGCGACGGTGAGCGCGAGGGCCGCGCCGGCCTGCCACCACGGGCAGGCGTCGGCCGCCATGCGCAGCGGAACCACGAACGGCGCAGTCGGCGGGAAGAACGTCGATGCGACGGCGAGGCCACCGTCGGGATGTTGGAACGCGATGGTGGCGGCCAGGAACGACAGCACCGCCAGCAACGTCACCGGCAGCTGGACCCCCTGCATCTCCTCTTGGCGCGACACGAGCGACGCGGCCACCGCGAACCCGCACGCATAGATGAGGTAGCCCAGCACGAACCAGCCGACCAGCGTGCCGAGCGTCAGCGGCCAACCCGGCGGGAGCGCGACGGTGCCGGCGGCGCTGGCGCCGATCAGTCCGACCGCGGCCATGGCCAGGAGCTGGCCGATCCCGAGCGCACCGATCCCGAGGATCTTCCCCGCCAGGAGGCGACGCGGCCGCACCGTCGAGAGCAGCACTTCGATCACCCGCGACGACTTCTCTTCGACCAACCCGACCGCCACCCAGATGCCGTACGTGAGGATCTGCCCGTACAACAGGATCGTGCCGATGAACATCAGGTTCTTGCGGCGTTCCGAGGCGGAATCTGCCCGGCGCAACGTCGTGACGTTCGTCAGGCCGGCGGACGTGAGCGCTGCCGCGGCTCGACGCTGCAACTCACCGGATGCAACCGCCTGGTCGATGGCCCGCACCCGCAACGCGCCGTCGAGCACCACGGCGAGCTCGGGGGCCAGGGACTTGTCGACCACCGTCGTGCCGTCGATCAGCGCTGCGTCGATCTCTCCGCCGCGCACCTCGGCGCGGGCACGCGACCGATCGGTGAGCACCCGAACGTCGACGGTGGTGGGCACGTCGACGCGATCGGCGACGTCGCGGATCGAGGCCGCCAACGCCGCCGCGTCGGTGCCGACGACCGCCACGCGGTAGTGCGTGGTCGTCTTGCGGTGGAGCACACCAGGCAGGATCGCCGCCACGAGGACCACCGCGATCCCGATCGCGGAACCGATGAGGAAGCCCTTCTGGCGCAACCGCGCGTCGATCTCCCGGCGGGCGATGAGGCCCACGTCGCGCCCGGCCGACCCACCGCGTCGCATCAGTGGACGACTTCGCGGAACAGGTCGCTGAGGGTCGCCACCACGGGGCCAAACCGCTCGACGGCGCCGACGTGCCGGGCGGCGTCGAGCACCACCTGGTCGTCGGCGTCCTCCGCGAGGTCGACTCGCCACGCGCCGGCGATGTGCTCGGCTCGCTGCACGCCCAGCAGCCCCTCGAGCCAACGGCCGTCGGTCGGGGCGACGGCGGTGCCCGCGCCCGTCGGCGCGAACACCACCTCGATCCGGCGTCCCGCATGGCGCCGGCGGACCTCGTCGATCGTGCCGCTGGCCACCAGGCGGCCCGCGTCGATGATCACCACCGAGTCGCACAATCGCTCCACCAGCTCGAGCTGGTGGCTGGAGAACACGACGGCCGCGCCCCGGTCGACTTGTCCGGCGAGCGCACCGGCCAGCGCGTCGACGCCGACGGGGTCGAGGCCGCTGAATGGCTCGTCGAGGACCAGCGCCTCGGGCCCGTGGAGGAGCGCGGCCACGAGCTGCACGCGCTGCTGGTTGCCCAGCGACAGGTCATCGACCATCGCACGCCGGCGGTCGCCGAGGCCCAGGTCGTCGAGCCAGCGCTCGGCGCGGCTCGTGGCCTCGACACGGCTGAGGCCGTGGAGTTCACCGAAGTAGCGGAGCTGATCGATCACCCACATCTTCGGATAGAGGCCTCGCTCCTCGGGCAGGTAGCCGAAGAGCGTGCGCCGCTGGTCGGGCTCGACGGGTCGGCCGTCCCAAGTGACCGACCCGCGGTCCGCTCGGGTGAGTCCGAGCGCGATCCGCATCGCAGTCGTCTTGCCTGCGCCGTTGCGTCCGACGAACCCCACGACCTGCCCCCGCGCCACCGAGAACGAGAGGCCCGCCAGCGCCTGGACGTCGCCGTACCTCCGGTGGAGGTCGTCCAACTGCAACACGCCGCCCACCCTATGAGCGCCCTGCCGATGCCGCGACGCGGCCGGTCCGGTCGAGCGCGGCGACTTTGGCGGCGGCCAGCACCACGAGGAGGTGCAGCAACACCGTGTTCGTGTCCATCGTGCTGCGACCGTATGAGCACCTCTTTGCGGGAACGTGCGAGGAATGCGAACCCTCCGTAACGATCTCCTTCTCGCCCGCGCCAGGCGCCACCGGGGCCCGGGGTGGCCCTCAGATAGCGTCGATGGCGTGGAGGCGACCCTGAGTCCCGAGCTCCGTGGCCTGGTCGACGGCGGGGCGTGGCTCGCGGTGCCGGGCACGAGCACGGCAACGGTGTGGCAAGTGGAGCTCGAAGACGGGAGGTCGGTGTTCGTCAAGGCCGGCGCCGAGCCGGGTGTGGCCGCCGCGATCACCGACGAGCTCGCCCGATGGGAGTGGCTCGAGGCCACGGATCTCGGCCAGCTGCCGGTGCCGGCGGTGCTCGGCCATCAGGCAGCGGACCCCGGGGCGCACCAACCGGCGGCGATCGTGTCGGCCGCGGCGGAAGGGGTGCCGGAGCTGCACTGGTTCCTCGACCCGCCTGACGTCGCCGACCTCCTCGGCTCGACGTTGCGGGCGGTCCACGCGCTCCCGGTCGACCGTTGCCCGTTCGAGGCAGCCCCCTCCGCGCTGATCGCGGCGGCGGAGGAGCGGGTGGCCGCGGGGCTGGTGGACTCGTCGAAGTTCCACGCCGCCAACCAGCGGTACTCACCCCACGAGCTGCTCGGCCACGCCCGGGCGCTGGTGGCCGCCGATCCCGACGGGGCCGACCGCGTGGTGGTGCACGGCGACTTCTCGGTCGGGAACGTGATCGTGCGGCCCGACACCCGCGCGGTGACCGGGGTGGTCGACTGGGCAGGCCTGGGAGTGGGCGACCGCCACCTCGACCTCGCCACGGCCGCCCGGTCGCTGGTGACGCACTTCGGGGGCGAGTGCCTGCCACGGTTTCTCGCCGCGTACGGGTTCGAGGAGCCCGACCCGCTGCGGCTGGAGTTCTACTCGCTGCTCGATCAGTTCCGGTGACGTCGTCGAGCCAAGGGGCCGCAGCCCACCTGGCGATCGTGGGGCCGACGGCTTCAGGGAAGTCCGCCGTGGCCATGGCTCTGGCACGGCTGCTCGGCGATGTCGAGCTCGTGGCGGTGGACTCGATGCAGGTGTACCGCGGGATGGACGTCGGCACCGCCAAGCCAACCGCATCGGAGCGCGCCGAGGTGCCCCACCACGCGATCGACCTGGTCGACCCGTGGGACGAGTTCACGGTGCGAGACCACCAGGCCGTCGTGCAGGCCGCGTTGGCCGACATCGAGGCGCGGGGCCGCCGGGCGCTGCTCGTGGGCGGAACGGGTCTGTACGTCCAGGCGATCGTCGACGGCCTCGACATCCCGGGGCGCTGGCCCGCGGTGCGCGCCGAGTTGGAGGCCGACGCCGACACGGTGGCACTCCACGGTCGGCTGGCCGACCTCGACCCGGCGGCCGCCGAGCGCATGGAACCGACGAACCGTCGGCGCGTGGTGCGGGCGCTCGAGGTCACGCTGGGCAGTGGTCGGCCCTTCTCGTCGTTCGGCCCGGGCCTGGGGGCGTACCCGCCGACCCGGTTCGACCTGGTGGGGCTGCGGGTGCCGCCGGAGGTGTTGGCCGGGCGGATCGCGGAGCGCTACCGGGAGCAGCTCGCGGCTGGCTTCCTCGACGAGGTGCGCGTCCTTGCCGACCCGCCCGTCGGCCGGTCGCTCAGTCGCACCGCCGGTCAGGCGCTCGGTTACCGCGAGCTGCTCGACCACCTCGCGGGCGCGGCGACCCTCGACGCCGCCGTCGACCTCGCGATCCGCCGCACCCGTGCGTTCGCCCGCCGCCAACGCGCCTGGTTCCGGCGCGACCCGCGCATCTCGTGGATCGACACCGGCGACGATCCGCTGTCCGCCGTCCCGGTGCTGGTCGACCGCTGGTCGCGCAAGAGCTGAAATCAGGTGGCACCCCGGCGGTCGCCTGCGAGACTGGCACGACCATGACCCTCGCTGCGCCGCGCCCGCCGACGACCGGGCATCTCCACCTCGGCAAGTACCACGGGCTGGGGAACGACTTCCTCGTCTGGTTGACCGACCGATCGACGGCCGACGCCGTCGATCTCGCCGCGCTCGCTCGACAGGTGTGCGACCGCCATCGTGGGGTGGGCGCCGACGGTCTGCTGGTCGGCACGCCATCCGACGTTGCCGGCGGCCCGCTGACGATGGTGCTGCACAACGCCGACGGCTCGCGGGCCGAGATGAGCGGCAACGGCATCCGCTGCTTCGTCCACGCCGTCGCCCGCGACGCGGGGATGGAGGAAGGCGAGCTGGCCGTGCAGACCGACGCCGGGCTGCGCACGGTCGACTTCGGCCCCGCACCCGACGGGGATCCCCGCAGCATCGTGGCCACGGTCGACATGGGGACCGCCGCGGCCGGCCCGGCCCCTGACACCGGCGCGCCCGGCCCCGCGGGTGGCCACGCGGCGGGCGCGGCGCCGGCCGGCACGGCGCCCATTCGCCAAGCCGAGGTTGAGCTCGGCAACCCCCACCTCGTGCTGCTCGTGGATGACCCGGCGGCGGTTGATCGGGCGGCGGTGGGCCCGGCCTGGGAAGCCCGATACTCCCACGGGATCAACGTCCACTTCGTGGCGCCGTCGGCCGACGGCTCCTCTCTCGCGGTGCACACCTGGGAGCGCGGCGCCGGGCTGACCGAGGCGTGCGGCACCGGTGCCGCGGCTTCGGCCCATGCCGCCCACCGATGGGGGCTGGTCGGCGACCACGTCGGGGTCACCATGCCGGGCGGCGACGTGCAGGTCGCGCTGGGCGAGCCGATCCACCTCACGGGACCGTCCAGCTGGATCGCCGACGTCGAGGTGCCCTGCGGGCGGGTGCGCGCATGACCGATCCCACCGGCCCCGACGTGCACGAAGATCCCGCGGGCGACGACGTGGCCGACGACCGCGCCCACCGCGGCGCGTTCGGCGAGTTCGGCGGCGAGTCCGGCGGCCTGATCGAGCGCTCGTTCCGGGAGCGCATCGTCTTGGTCGGCGTGGCCACCGACGGCCGATCCCCCGATGACGTCGATGCCGAGCTCGACGAGCTGGCGTTGCTGGTCGACACGGCGGGGGCCGATCCGGTGGGCCGGGTCGTGCAGCGGCGTGATCGACCCGACCCGGCCACGTACCTCGGCAAGGGCAAGGTCGCCGAGCTGAAGGCCGTGGCCGAAGCCACCGACTGCGACACCGTCGTGTTCGATGACGAGCTCACCCCGGCGCAGCAGTTCAACTTGGAGAAGGCCCTCGGTCGTACCGCGCTCGACCGCACCGCGGTGATCCTCGACATCTTCGCCCAGAACGCGCACAGCACCGAGGGCAAGGCGCAAGTCGAGCTCGCCCAGCTCCGCTACCTCCAACCCCGCATCCGCGGCAAGGGCAAGGGGCTGTCACAGCAGGCGGGCGGTATGTCGGCCGGCGGGGCGCGGGTGGGAACCCGTGGTCCCGGTGAGACGAAGCTCGAAGTCGACCGGCGCCGCATCACCCGCCGAATCCACAAGCTCGAGGCCGAGTTGCGGACCGTGGCCTCGCACCGCGACACGCAGCGCAAGCAGCGCTCACGCAGCCGGTACCACCAGGCCGTGATCGTCGGTTACACGAACGCCGGCAAGAGCACGCTGTTGAACCGGCTCACCGACGCGGGGGTGCTCGTCGAGGACCGATTGTTCGCCACGCTCGACGCGACCACGCGCCGCCTGCAGCTCCCCGGCGGCGAGTCGGTGTTGCTCACCGACACGGTCGGGTTCATCCGCAAACTGCCCCACGGACTCGTCGAAGCGTTCAAGTCCACCCTCGAAGTGGCGACGACCGCCGACTTGTTGGTGCATGTGGTCGATGGCTCGGCCCTTGACCCTGAGGGGCAGATCCGGGCCGTGCACGAGGTGCTGGTCGAGATCGGCGCGGGTGACGTGCCCGAGTTGGTGTGCGTCAACAAGGTCGACCTGGCCGAGGAGTTCGGTCGCCTCGACGGGGTCAAGCGCATCTTGTCGACGCACGCGGGGTCGGTGGCCATCTCGGCTCGCACCGGCGAAGGCGTCGACGACCTGCTGCTGGCCATCGGCGACCGCCTCCGCGCCGCCACCGCAGTGGTCGAGCTCGACGTTCCGTGGGACCGGGGCGACATCATCGCCACTGTGCACCGCGAAGGCGAGGTCATCTCCGAGCTGGCCGGCGAGTCGTCGCTGCGGCTGCGGGCTCGTCTCGACGACGCCGCCACGGGTCGCCTGCATGAGTTCGTGGTCTGAAGTCCGCTCGCCGGGGCGTCGGCCTGCCCCGGCCCGGCGCGTACGGTGTCGCCCGTGACCAACGCTGCTGATTCCCCTGCGCAGCCGGGCGCGTTCGGCGCCGGGCTCGCCACGATCGCGCCGGACGGCCAAGTGCTCGACACCTGGTACCCCGCGCCGCAGTTGGGCACCGACCAACCCGCCGGAACCCGGCGGCTCGACGGTGCTGCGGTGACCGGCCAACTCGGCGACGAAGCTGCCGCCGTGCTCGGGAGCGACGACGTGCGTGGGGTCGAAGTGGTGGCGGTCGCCACGTCGATCGCGGATCTCGACGACCCGCCCGTCGACACGCACGACGTCTATCTGCGCCTGCACTTGCTCTCGCACTGCCTCGTGCCGCCCAACGGCTGCAACCTCGACGGCATCTTCGGTCTGCTCAACAACGTGGTGTGGACGGCGGCCGGGCCGTGCGCGGTCGACGGTTTCGAGGCCACCCGGCTGCGGTTGCGGGCGGCCGGTCGGGTGCCCACGGTGTACGGGATCGACAAGTTCCCCCGGATGGTCGACTACGTGGTGCCGGCGGGGGTGCGGATCGCCGACGCCGACCGAGTGCGCCTCGGTGCCCACCTCGCTCCGGGCACGACCGTCATGCACGAGGGCTACTGCAACTTCAACGCCGGCACGCTCGGCGAGTCGATGGTCGAAGGGCGGATCAGCCAGGGGGTGGTGATCGGCAACGGGTCCGACCTCGGCGGTGGTGCCACCACCATGGGCACTCTCTCCGGCGGCGGCAAGGAGCGCGTGTCGGTGGGTGAGCGCTGCCTGATCGGATCGGAGGCCGGGCTCGGCATCGCGCTCGGTGACGACTGCACCGTCGAGGCCGGCTTGTACGTCACGGCCGGCACGTTGGTCGCCATGCCCGACGGCCAAGTCGTCAAGGCCCGGGAGCTGTCGGGCCAGTCTGGGCTGCTGTTCCGGCGGAACTCGCAGTCAGGGCGGGTCGAAGTGCTGTCGACCACCGTCGACTGGGGCTCGCTCAACGCCGAGCTCCACGCCAACGACTAGGCCCGATGGCCGGGTTCACCCCTCCGCCGTATCCCTACGACCGGCTCGTGCCGTTGCGCGAGGCGGCCGACCGCCACCGCGGCGGTGTGATCGACCTGTCGATCGGCACGCCGTGCGACCCGCCGCCGGCCGCGGCCATGTCCGCGCTCGCGGATCCCGTCGCGGCGCGGGGATATCCGCCCTCGATCGGCACCGACGCGTACCGCGACGCGGCTGCCGGGTGGTTGGCGCGGCGGATCGGCGTGACGGTCGACCCGCGCTCGGAGCTCGCCGCGTGCGTGGGCACCAAGGAGCTGGTGGCCGGCCTGCCGCAATGGCTGCGATTGCGAACGCCCGAGCGCGACACCGTCTTGTACCCGGCGATCAGCTACCCGACGTACGCCATGGGCGCCACGCTCGCGGGGTGCCGGGCCGTGCCGGTGACGGTCGACGACCACTGGCGCATCGACCTCTCGGCCATCGACCCCGCCGACGCGGCCCGGGCGCTGTGCCTGTGGGTCAACACCCCCGGGAACCCCGCCGGGGGCCTCGACGATCTCGACGCCGCCGCGGCCTGGGGACGTGACCGGGGGATACCGGTCCTTTCCGACGAGTGCTACGTGGAGTTCACGTGGGACGGGCCACCGCGCACGATCCTGTCGGGTGGCGTCGACGGGGTGCTCGCGGTGCACTCGCTGTCCAAGCGCTCCAACTTCGCCGGCGCCCGCGTGGGCTTCTATGCCGGCGACCCCGCGCTCGTCCACTACCTCTCCGAGGTTCGCAAACACGCCGGTTTCATGGTGCCCGGCCCCGTGCAAGCGGCCGGCGCGGTCGCGTTCGGCGACGACACCCACGTCGACGCGCAGCGTGACCGGTACGCACGGCGTCTGACCTTGGCGCAGCGACTCCTGGGCGCGTTCGGGATCGACGCGGCGTTGCCGCAGGGATCGTTCTACTTGTGGGCAGCTGCGCCCGACGGCGACGCCTGGGCGCTCGCACGCGAGCTGGCCGAACGGGCGGGCGTGTTGGTGAGTCCAGGTGAGTTCTACGGCGCGGCGGGGAGCGACCACGTGCGGGTCGCGGTCGTGCAGCCCGACGAACGCCTCGAGCTGGCGTTGTCGCGCGTCGCCTGACCAGCGGCAGGCCGGCCGATTCCCGGCGCGCCGCGGGCATCATCGCCCACTACCGTCGGGTCGATGTCCGCCGACGCGCCCGTCCCGGCCGCATCTGCCCACGACCCGTTGCCGTGCGACTTGTTGGCCCGTACCGCGGCGCTGATCGACGTCCCGTCGGTGAGCCGGAGCGAAGCGGCGCTCGCCGACCTGGTCGAGGCCGAGCTGCGCGCCCACGCCTGGCTCACCGTTGATCGCGTCGCTGACAACGTGGTGGCCCGCACGGACCAGGGCCGCGAGCGGCGGGTACTGCTGGTCGGGCACCTCGACACCGTGCCGGCCAACGGCAACGAGCGCGCCCGGATCGACGGCGACACGTTGTGGGGTCTCGGCGCTGCCGACATGAAAGGCGGGCTCGCCATCCAGCTCGAGCTGGCCCGGACGATGGCGGCGTCGGCGATCGACGTCACGTACGTGTTCTACGCCTGCGAAGAGATCGAGGCAGCCGCGAACGGGCTCGGCGAGCTGTTCCGCGAGCGCCCCGAACTGCTGGCCGGCGACCTCGCCCTGATCGGTGAGCCGACAGCCGGTCAGCTCGAGGCCGGCTGCCAGGGAACCATGCGCCTCGAAGCCACGTTGCGCGGGCGCCGCGCCCACACCGCGCGACCGTGGATGGGCCGCAATGCCATCCACCGCATGGGACGGCTGCTGGCCATCGTCGATGCGTACGAAGGCCGCCAGCCCGACCTCCAGGGCTGCGTGTACCGCGAAGCGCTCCAGGCCGTGGCGATCGAAGGCGGGGTGGCGGGCAACGTGGTGCCCGACTTGGCCACCGTGCGCATCAACCACCGGTTCGCGCCCGATCGATCGGCCGTCGAAGCCGAAGCCCACGTGCGCGAGGTCCTGGCCCCCGCGCTCGAAGACGGCGACACCCTCGAGGTGCTCGACGTCGCCGCGGCTGCGCCGCCGGCGCTCGACAACCCGCTGCTGGCCGCCTTCGTGGGGCGTGCAGACCTGGGTGTGGTGGCAAAGCTGGGCTGGACCGACGTGGCTCGCTTCGCCGCCCGCGGCGTCCCGGCCGCGAACTTCGGGCCGGGCGACTCCACGTTGGCCCACACGGCGGAGGAGCGCCTCGAACGTGAGCCGCTCGAGTGGACGTTCCGCGTCCTGCGAGCCTTGCTCTCCCAGGGCCTCTGACCAGCCGGGAGGCGCGGCCCGTGCGTAGGTCAGGCCGTGTCGCGGCGGCGCGCTTCGAGCATCTGCGCCAACGCGATCGCCGCGATGAGGATCGCGGCCGCCAGCGCCGGGAACAGCGGGCGGGACGAGCCGCCGGTCGCGCTCGGCGTGCGACCCGTCACGAGCGGCGTGGCGGGTTGGCCGGCTGCCGCCTTGGCCGCCGTTTGAGGGGTGGACGTCGCCGTCGGCGCCGGTGCCGCGCGGGTCACTTTCGGGGGTGGGCCGGCCGCGGCTGCCCGGCCGACATCGACCAGGCCGGCACCGGTGGTCGTCGGCGAACCGCCCACGATGGGGTCCGCAGTGGACAGCAGGCGCTCGACGGCTTGGCGGGGAGTGAAGCCCGCGCCGAGCAGGATGGCGAGCGCCCCGGAGACGTGCGGGGCAGCCATCGACGTACCTGACAGGCAGGCGTACTGGTTGGCACCGAGCTTGGGGTCCCAGTACGTGGACAGCACACCGCGGGGCTGGCCGCCAGTGCGGCAGGTCGTCTCGTCGTCGCCGGGCTCGCCGCCGGGCGCCGCGAGGCTCCAGCGAGCGTTGCCAACGGCATTCGCGTAGTCGGCGCGCACGCCTTGGCGGTTGACGGCCGTCACGACGACCACGGGCAGGTCGCCGACGTCGAGTTGGTGGTCGGTGGCGTTGCCCGAGGCGATCACGACCACGGCGCCGCGCGCCCATGCTTCGCGCAACGACGTCGCCAAGGTGCTGTTGGCCAGCGGGCTGGCATCGCTACCGAGCGACAGGTTGATCACCCGCGCGCCCCGGGCCACGGCCCAGCGCACGCCGGCCGCGACGTCGGCGGAGTCGCCCTCCGCGGAGCACGAGCTGGACTGCTGGCAGTGGTCGGTGAGCACCCGGACGCCGAGCAGTTTGGCTTCGGGTGCGACGCCGGTGATGCCGACGCCGTTGTTCGCGACCGCGGCGGCGATCCCGGCCACGTGCGTTCCGTGCCCGTCGTCGTCGGCTCCCGACCCGGTGCACAGGCCGGCGTCACCCCCGGTGCCGATGCAGGCGACCGAGCCGACGATGTTCGCGGCGAGGTCCTGGTGGGCCAAGTCGATGCCCGAATCGATCACGGCGATGGTGACGCCGCGCCCGCGACCCATGGCCCAGCCCTGCTCGGCGTGGATCATCGCCAAGTTCCACTGGAGGCCCTGGTCGTACGCCGGGTCGTTGATCGCGGGGGCCTGGCGGACCGCGCCAGCAGGCCGCGCGCCCAGCAGCGCGGTGCACATCACGACGAGCAAGAGGGAGGTGGCGGCTCGTCGCATGCCTCCATTGTTCGTCATCGAGGGCCGCCGCGCCTCGCGCGGTGGCCAGATGGTGCCGCGGGGTGTCGCGGCTCAGGTCAGCGCGCTAGCTCACGCGGCGCATGACGGTGACGACCTTGCCGTACACGTGCACGTCGTCGGCGTCGAACTCCATGGGCTCGAGACGCGGGTTGCGCGGCTCGAGGATGACTTTGCCCTTGGCTCGGCGATAGTGCTTGACGGTGGCTTCCTCGCCCGGGATCCCCGCGACCACGATCTCGCCCTGGTCGGCCGAAGGCTGGCTGCGAACGACGACGTAGTCGCCGTCGAGGATGCCGGCCTCGATCATGGAATCGCCCCGGACGCGCAGCATGAACAGGTCGCCGTCGCCGGTGAGGTCGGCCGCCACGGGGAGCACCTCGCCGATGTTCTCCTGCGCCAGCACGTCGGTACCCGCGGCCACGTCGCCGACGAGCGGGACATGGCGGACCGGCCGACGCTCGGCCACCGCACCCGAGGTGGGGTCGAAGCTGACCTCGATGGCCCGGGGTTTGGTTGGGTCGCGTCGCAGGTAGCCGTTGCGCTGGAGGGTGGCGAGTTGTGCGTGGACGCTCGACGGCGAGGTGAGGCCGACAGCCTCGCCGATCTCGCGCACCGAGGGCGGGTAGCCCCGCGTGCGCATCGATTCTTCGATGACGTCGAGGATCTGTCGTTGCCGGGCAGTGAGCTTGTGCGGGGGCATGGCGACTCCGAACGTGTGTTTGCAACGAGGGTAGCAACCGGCGTGGACGGTGACAAACATTTGTTCGAAGAGCGGTTGACAGCGGCCGCGTTCGATGGTTCGCTACGAACAAGCGTACGACGAACACCTGTACGCCCTCGCTTCGGGCGCTGGCTGTCACACCCCCTGGCGCTCACTGTCACACCCCCTGAGGAAACTGATCGACATGGCTGCCATCGTTCAAGCACCCAACCACCAAGGCCCGCTCGCCCGGCCGTCGTCTCGCCCCACGCTGCGCGTGATCGAGGGGGGTCGCTCGCCCCGCCTGCAGCGCGTCTACCGCCGCCGGCGCGGCGTCACCCTCGCGCTCGGCGTGGTCGCTGTCGCACTGCTCACGTTCGGTGCGCTCCGCGCCGCCAGCGCACTGGCCGGCGTGTGGTCGCCGACCGCCGGTGTCGCGCCGGCAGCGGTCACCCCGGCCGCCAGCCGCGTCGTGGTGGTCCAGCCCGGCGACACGTTGTGGTCGATCGCCGCGCAGCTCCACCCGAGCGGCGACATCCGTGCGGTGGTCGACCGCTTGGCGCGGGCGCACGGCCCTGGTCCGCTGCAACCCGGGGAACGCATCACCATCGCCGGCTGAGCTCGCCGGCTCCGGTCCCGGTGCGCGAGCGCCCGATGACGATCTCGGGGCCGATCGCGCGGGCGATAGCGTCCGCCTCGTGCGCTGCCCGACCTGCACCGGTGTGGACGACAAGGTGGTCGACTCGCGCATGGCGGAGGACGGCACGAGCATCCGGCGTCGCCGGGAGTGCGTGGGATGCGGTCGGCGCTTCACCACCTTCGAACGGATCGAGGAGTCGCCGATCACCGTCGTCAAACGCTCCGGCGACCGCATCCCGTTCGATCGCGACAAGATCGTCGGTGGCCTCCGCGCCGCGGCCAAGAACCGTCCGGTTGCCGATCAACAGCTCGTCGACCTCGCCGCCGCGATCGAGGAGCGGCTTCGGGTCGAGGGACGCGAGGTGGTGTCCACCGAGTCGATCGGGCTACAGGTCCTCGAGCGGCTGCGCGATCTCGACGAAGTCGCCTACCTCCGTTTCGCCAGCGTCTACAAGGTGTTCGAAGAGCCCGCCGATTTCGCCCGCGAGCTACGCCTGCTCACCAAGGGCACCGCACCCAAGCGCCACTGACCCAACACCCGCCCCCACGATCGGTTCTGGGCTGATTTTTACGCGCTGGGACGCGTCATTTTCAGCCCAGAACGGAAGAGGGGAGGGGGCGGCGGGAGGGGAGGGAGCGAAGGGAGCGAAGGTAGCGGAGGAGCAACGTGTCGCCGTCGAGCAGCGCTCGGTCGAGCGTGAAGGTGCGCAGTCCGGCGTCGGGTCCGGCGGCCGCCCGGGCAGAGGTGCCCCCGGCGCCCACCGCGGACAAGGTCTGGCACCACTCGTCGACGAGGTCCGCGGCCAGCAGCTCCCCGTTGATGGTCGGTCCGCCTTCACACGTGACCACCGAGACACCCAGCTCCCCGAGCAGCCGGACGGCCAAGGCCACGTCGACGCGCTGGTCGCCCGCCTCGATCACGTCAGCCACTTCGGCCGCCTCGCGACGTCGCGCCGCGGGCACGGCGGAGGTGGTGATGATGATCGGTCGACTCGGCGTGGCGGCGAACAGCTCGGTGCCGAGGTCGAGGTCGAGGCGGCCGGTGAGCACGGCGAGGCGAGGGTGTGGGGCCTGGCCGCGGGCCGCACGTCGTTGCTGCGCAGCCGCGTCGGTGCGTGGAGGCCCGTACTGCTCGGCGCGCACGGTTCCCGCACCGGCCAACACCACGTCGGCCACGGCGCGCAGCGTGTGGAACACGAGATGGTCGCCGGCGCTGCCGAGGGCACCGGAGCGCCCGTCCACGGCGGTGGCGCCGTCGACGCTGGTCACCATGTTCACCAGCAGCCAGGGCCGGTCGGCGGGCGGGGGGCGATGGTCGGATTCGTATCGTGCGACTGGGTCGACGTCGTCTGCGGGGTTGGGGAACAACTCACGCATGGGCACCGGCCACCGACCCTGGGCGCACCCGATCGCGGAGCTTGCGCAGCGCGCCGGCGAACGCGGCGAGCTCTTCCGGTTCGAGTGGTTCGATGAGCCACTGGTCGATGAGCGCCAAGTGCGGCTCGATCGCGGCCTCGATCTTCTTCCGGCCCTCGACCGTCAAGGTGGCGAACGAGCCGCGGCGGTCGGTCGGGCAGGCCGCCCGTTCCACCAGGCCGTCGCGCACCAGACGGTCGACGAGGCGGGTGAGACCCGAGGTCGACATGGCGACCTGGGCCGCCAGGTCGGTCATCCGCAGCTGCGCGTCGGGCGAGCGCGCCAGGCGGAGCAGCACGTCGAACTCGGAGCGGCCCAAGGCGGCCCGCTCCATCTCTGGCTCCATCTGCGCCATGAGACCGGCGTACGTCTCGACCAGCAGGCCCATGGTCGTGAGCCGCCCGTCATCGAGCGGGTCGGGCGCGGCAGCTCCGGTGTCGTTGGCCCCCGCGGCCGGGGTCATGGCGTGGGTGGAGGGCATGTTGCGAGCTTACGGGCGATGTTGTCGCGTGCAACTGTCCGAACGCTCCGACTGTTGCTGCTACAGGCAGTGGTGGTGGGCCGCTCGATCGTCCACCGGGCTGTGGATGACGGGCTCGTTCATCCACCGCGACGAGGCTCGTAATCCACAGAAATTCACGCGTTGTACCCCTTACGTTCCACAGGCGGGAGTTCGTAGGGTGCCCAAGAAGCGACGGCAGGGTACGGGCAACCGGAACAGTTGGTGCGTAGCTGGGTCATGGTGGCCGGGACGCCTGAGCGCGGTTCGTGGTCGCCCAACGTCGGGTTCCGGCAATGGGGGAGACCGCCTCGGACCTGGTTGTCCGTGCCCGCCATCGCAATGCGGAGCGCACCGCCGCGCCACCCTTGACAGGCCCGTAATTACAGTGGTGTAATCGAGCACTACATCTTGTGGGCAGGCCGTCGTGGGGACCAGGGCCACCACAAGATGCTGTGGCTCACACGATCTCGATCATCCACCCGCCACGACGACCAGCGTCGACCCGACAAGGAGTGTCCATGGCTCTCGCACCCGAGCAGACCGGCATCGGTATCCGTCGTTGGTTCACCAGCCCAGACGTGCATCCGTACGACGAGCTCACGTGGGAGCGGCGCGACGCGCGCATCACCAACTTCCGCGACGGGTCGGTCGCCTTCGAACAGCTCGGGGTCGAGTTCCCCACCACGTGGTCGCTGAACGCCACCAACATCGTTGCCCAGAAGTACTTCCGCGGTACCCCGGGCACCGCCGAGCGCGAGTCGTCGCTGCGCCAGGTCGTCGACCGGGTGTGCGACACGATCACCACGTGGGGGGTGGAGGGCGGCTACTTCGTCGACGACGAGGAGGCCGAGGCCTTCCGGGCCGAGCTCAAGCACCTGATGGTCACCCAGAAGGCGGCGTTCAACTCGCCGGTGTGGTTCAACATCGGGGTGCCCGGCGTGCCACAGCAGGCCAGCGCCTGCTTCATCTTGTCGGTCGACGACTCGATGGACTCGATCCTGAACTGGTATCGGGAAGAGGGCGTGATCTTCAAGGGCGGTTCCGGCGCCGGCGTCAACTTGTCGCGGATCCGTTCGTCGGTCGAGCTGCTGCGCGGCGGCGGCACGGCGTCGGGTCCGGTCAGCTTCATGCGGGGCGCCGACGCGTCGGCCGGCACCATCAAGTCCGGTGGCAAGACCCGGCGCGCCGCCAAGATGGTGATCCTCGACATCGACCACCCCGATGTCGAGGAGTTCATCTGGTGCAAGGCCCGTGAGGAACGCAAGGCGCGGGTGCTGCGCGACGCCGGGTTCGACATGGATCTCGACGGCGTCGACTCGCACTCGATCCAGTACCAGAACGCCAACAACTCGGTGCGGGTCACCGATGAGTTCATGCAGGCCGTCGTCGACGACGCCGACTGGCACTTGCGGGCTGTCACCAACGGTGAAGTCGTCAAGACCGTCCGGGCGCGCGACCTCCTGCGCCAGCTCGCCCAGGCCACCTGGGAGTGTGCCGACCCCGGCATGCAGTTCGACACGACCATCAACCACTGGCACACCGCGTGCAACAGCGGCCGGATCAACGGCTCCAACCCGTGCTCGGAGTACATGCACGTCGACAACTCGGCCTGCAACCTGGCCTCGATCAACGTGTTGAAGTTCCTCGCCGACGATGGTGCCGGCGGCGACGTGTTCGACATCGACGGCTTCCGCCAGGCCGTCGAGGTGGTGTTCACGGCGCAGGAGATCCTCGTCGGCCGTGCGGACTACCCGACCGGCCCGATCGGGGAGAACTCCCGCAAGTTCCGCCAGCTCGGCCTCGGCTACGCCAACCTGGGCGCGCTGCTGATGGCGTTGGGTCTGCCGTATGACTCCGACGCCGGCCGCTCGTGGGCAGCCGCCATCACCGCCTTGATGACCGGCCACGCGTACGCCACGTCGGGCCGGACCGCGGCGCGGATGGGGCCGTTCGCGGGCTACGAGGAGAACCGCGAGCACATGTTGCGCGTGCTCGGCCAGCACCGCGCCGCGGCCGCCGAGATCGACGAGGAGCTCGTCCCCGCACAGCTGCTCTCCGCCGCGCAAGAGGCGTGGGACGAGGCATGCGAGCTCGGCGAGGCGCACGGGGTACGCAACTCGCAGGCCTCGGTGTTGGCGCCCACCGGCACCATCGGCCTGATGATGGACTGCGACACCACCGGCATCGAGCCCGACCTCGGCCTGTGCAAGATGAAGAAGCTCGTCGGTGGCGGCACGATGCAGATCGTCAACCAGACGGTGCCCCGCGCGCTGCGGCGCCTCGGCTACACCGATGCCCAAGTCGACGACATCGTCGCCTACATCGACGAGCACAAGTCGATCCTCGGCGCGCCGCACCTGGCGTCCGAGCACGTCGACGTGTTCGCCTGCTCGATGGGCGACAACGCCATCCACTACCTCGGCCACGTCACGATGATGGGCGCGGTCCAACCGTTCATCTCGGGGGCCATCTCCAAGACCGTGAACATGCCGCAGGAGGTCACGGTCGAGGACGTCGAGCAGCTTCACATCGACGCCTGGCGGCTCGGCGTGAAGGCCATTGCCATCTACCGCGACAACTGCAAGGTCGCCCAGCCGCTCGCGATGGCCAAGAAGGAGGGTGCGGACGAGGAAGCGGACGCAGCAACCGCCGCGCCGGCGCAGATCGTCGAAAAGATCGTGGAGAAGATCGTCACGGTCAAAGAACCGGTGCGCCAGAAGCTGCCCCGCACCCGCACGAGCCGCACGTTCCAGTTCCGAGTGGCCGACTGCAAGGGCTTCGTGACGGTCGGCGAGTACGACGACGGTCGGCCCGGCGAGATCTGGCTCAACGTGTCGAAGCAGGGTTCGACCCTCGCCGGCATCATGGACTCGTTCGCCGTGTCGGTGAGCTACGGGCTGCAGTACGGGGTGCCGCTGCGGGCGTTCGTCGAGGCGTTCACCAACATGCGCTTCGAGCCCGCCGGCATGACCGATGATCCCGACATCCGTTTCGCCACCTCGCTGCTCGACTACATCTTCCGCCGCCTGGCGGTCGACTACCTGAGCTTCGAGGAGCGCGCCGAGCTCGGCATCTTGACGGTGGGCGAGCGCACGCAACCCACCTTGCCGGGGGTGGAGGAGACCGCCGTCGAGACCGTGCAAGGTCACGACGTGCTCGCCGACCCGCCATCGATCGAGTCCGCTTCGGCGCTCGCTGCCCGGCTCGAGGCCGATGCCGACGGCTACCAGCCCGCCGCGCCGGTCGAGTCGACCGCGGCCGCGCCGCCTGCCACGCCCGAGCCCAAGGTCGTCGGCTCCGATGCTCCGTACTGCATGCAGTGCGGCGTCCAGATGGTGCGGGCGGGCTCGTGCCACGCCTGCCCGAGCTGCGGCAGCACCAGCGGCTGCAGCTGACCCGACCGCACCTTCCAGCCACCACCGCCGACGACCCCGGGCACACCCCCGGGGTCGTTGCGCGCCCGTGCGGCGCTCAGGCCGGGAGAGGGTGGACGACGAGACGGGCCGGCCAGGCGTGAACCGGCGAGAGCGCGCAAGTAGTTCCAGAACAATGCGCCCGCGGTCACGGCGGTGCTGGTGGTCGTCCGGGCGCAGCGAGTCGAGTTCTGGTGCGTAACTGGCACCGCCGGTTCGCTGGGCGTACCCTGCAGCCGTCTGCCGCGGTCGCAGCGAAGTCCGGTGTGAATCCGGCGCTGTCCCGCAACTGTGTCCCTTCGGGGAAGCCAGGTCGCCTGCTGCCACGGCGTGACGAACCAGCCTCGAGGAAAGGGCCCGGTTCGCACGGCAGGTCTCCAGTTGTCGTCGAGCACCCCACCCTCGACCGAAGGGAGACCAACTGTGAAGAAGTCCTTGCTCGGCGTGCTCGCCGTGTCACTCCTGCTCGCCGGGCTCGTTGGCTGCGGCAGCTCCTCGCCGACGAAGTCGGCTTCACCGTCGACCTCGTCACCAGCCTCCGGCCCGACGGCGCACCGCATCGTGTCGTTGTCGTCGACGGCTACCGAGATGTTGTTCGCCCTCGGCGCCGACCACCGCGTAGTGGCCGTCGACAGCCAGTCCGACTACCCGGCCCGCGCACCGAAGACCAAGCTCTCGGCGTACGAGCCCAACGTCGAGGCCATCGCCAAGTACCACCCTGACCTCGTCGTGTTCGCCACCGACACCAAGGGTCTGAAGGCAGGGCTGCAGAAGCTCGAGATCCGCGTGCTGCAGCTGCCGGCGGCGGTGACGGTCGACGACACGTACCACCAGATCGCCGAGCTCGGCGACGTGACCGGTCGGCCGAAGGCGGCGGCGGCGCTGGTGACCCGGATCAAGTCCGGCCTCGCCAAGGCCGTGGCCCGGCTCGAGCCGCGCACGAAACCATTGACGTACTACTACGAGCTCGACAACACGCTGTACACCGTGACGTCGAAGACCTTCGTCGGCTCGCTGTTCACGATGGCGAAGCTCGACAACGTCGCGGACCCGGCCGACGCCGATGGCAAGAGCGGCGGCTACCCCCAGTTGTCGGCGGAGTTCCTGGTGAAGGCCAACCCCGATCTCGTGTTCCTGGCCGACTCGAAGTGCTGCGGCCAAGACGAAAAGACCTTCGGCGCGCGGCCCGGTTTCGACACGATGAAGGCGGTGACCGACCATCAGGTCATCACGCTGGACGACGACATCGCCAGCCGCTGGGGACCCCGTATCGTCGACCTGCTCGACCGGATCGTCGACGCGGCCAACGCCGCCCCAGCGGCCTGATCGGAGTTCGTCGTGGCGTTGCTCTCCCGCGACCCGAGGCCGGCGGAATCCGTTCGGCTCCGGCCAGCTTGGTTGGTCGCGGGGGTGATCGCCGTGGTGGTGGCGGGCCTGGCCGGGCTGATCGTCGGCCCGGCTGGTCTGTCGCCCGTGGAGGTCTTGCGGCATCTCGTGGGGCTCCACTCGACCCTCGATGCCCAACAAGTGGCGATCGTCGAGCAGATCCGCCTCCCTCGGGTGGTGCTCGGGCTGCTCGTCGGCGCCACGCTCGCGGTGTCCGGCGCCGGCTACCAGGGCGTGTTCCGCAACCCGCTCGCCGACCCGTATCTGCTCGGTGCTGCGGCCGGCGCCGGGCTCGGGGTGACCGTGGTGATCGCGACTTCGGCGCACGGTGGATCGACGCCGCTGTCGACGCCGCTGGCGGCGTTCGTGGGCGCGCTGGTGGCCGTGGGGCTCACGTACAGCCTGGGCGCGACGCGGGGTCGGCGGCCTTCTACCGGCGCGCTGATCCTGGCCGGCGTCGCCGTGGCCAGCTTCCTGACGGCCGTGCAGACGTACGTGCAGCAGCAGAACCAGGACACGATCCAGCAGGTCTACAGCTGGATCCTGGGTCGACTGTCGACCGCCGGCTGGCACGAGGTGTGGCTGCTCCTGCCGTATGCGGTGCTCACGTGCGGGGTGCTGCTGGCCTACCGGCGGGTGCTCGACGTGCTGGCGGTCGGCGACGACGAAGCGTCGACGCTTGGTGTCAACGCCCGGCGCGCGCGGCTCATCGTGGTGATTGCTGCGTCGCTCGGCACGGCCGCGGCGGTGTCGGTGTCGGGCCTGATCGGGTTCGTCGGCATCATCGTGCCGCACACGATCCGGTTGCTGGTCGGTGGGAGCCATCGGTTGCTGCTGCCGCTGTCGATCCTGTTCGGCGCCGCGTTCTTGTGCAGTACCGACTTGTTGGCCCGGACCGTGGCGTCGCCGGCCGAAGTGCCGATCGGCGTCGTCACCGCGTTCTTCGGTGCGCCGTTCTTCGTGCTGGTGCTACGGCGGTCGCGGGGGATGTTGTGACCGTCGCGATCGGTTGTCGGGGCGTCACGGTCACTGCCGGCGATCGCCGGCTGCTCGACGACGTCGACTTGTCGGTGACGACCGGCGAGTGGGTGGCGATCGTCGGTCCCAACGGGGCGGGCAAGACCACGCTGTTGCGCGTCCTCGCCGGTCTGGCCGCCGCGGCCGGGGAGGTCGTGATCGACGACCGGCCCGCCGCCGCGCTGTCGCGCCGCGACCGGGCGCGGGTGGTGGCCATGGTGCCGCAGGTGCCGTTGATCCCTGAGGGGATCCGGGTGATCGACTACGTGCTGCTCGGTCGCACGCCCCACATCCGCCCCTTGGGTGTGGAAGGCGTACACGACCTCGTGCAGGTCCGCGACGCACTCAAGCTGCTCGACCTCGCGGACCTGACCGACCGCGTCGTCACGACGCTCTCGGGCGGCGAGCGCCAACGGGTCCTGCTCGCCCGCGCGCTGGCCCAGGAGTCACCGATCGTCCTGCTCGACGAGCCGACCACGGCGCTCGACGTCGGCCACCAGCAACAAGTGCTCGAGTTGATCGACGACTTGCGTCACGAGCGCGACCTGACCGTGATCACCACCATGCACGACCTCACGCTCGCGGGGCAGTACGCCGAGCGGTTGGTGCTGGTCGACCGGGGTTCGGTGGTGGTCGACGGGTCGCCGGCCGAGGTCCTGACCGAGGCGAACCTCAGCCGTTTCTACGGCGCGACCGTGCGCATCATCGACGACGACAGTGGACGGCCCATCGTGTTGCCGGTCCGAGAGGAGCGACCATGACCCGCAACGCCGACGGCGTGCCCACCGAGCACCATCACCCCGCGCCGCGCCGCCGGGCCCCGAGCTTGGTGCTGGTCAACACCGGCGACGGCAAAGGGAAGTCGACCGCGGCCTTCGGCACCGCCCTGCGCGCGGTGGCCCGCGGCTGGAACGTGGTGGTCGTGCAGTTCCTCAAGTCCGGTAAGTGGCATGTCGGCGAGGAGAAGGTGTGCCGGGAACTCGGGGTGGAGTGGTGCTCGATCGGTGAGGGCTTCACGTGGGATTCCGAAGACCTCAGCGAGGACCAGGCGGTCGCCGCGGAGGCGTGGAGGAGGGCGGCCGAGTTGATCGCGGCCGGCGACCACCACCTCGTCGTGCTCGACGAGGTGACGTATCCGATCGCGTGGGGATGGATCGGGCGGGACGACGTGCTCCGGGCGATCGCAGCGCGGCCCGAGCACGTCAACATCGTGTGCACAGGCCGCGACGCACCGGCGGAGCTGATCGATCTCGCCGACACCGTCACCGAGATGCGCAACGTCAAGCACGCGTACGACCGGGGCGTCATCGCGAAGAAAGGCATCGACTATTGACGGACGTCGACCGTTGAGCGAGTTGGTCACCGAGGTCGTGTCGTATGCCGGCCCGGACGGTCGCGCTCGACCAGCGCTGGTGTGGCGGCTCCCCGCGGGCACGGTGGCGGTGACCTCGGGCTTGTTGGGCGGCGGGCTCGGCGTGCGCCGCTGGATCGTCAACGCGCAAGTGCCGCTCGACTACGACGAGCCCGATCCCGCGCGCCACGTCGGAGCCATCGCTGCCGAGTTGGGGTTGCCGGAGGGCGAGGGGGTTGGACTGCTCACGGCGGCAGAGGTCACCCAGTACGTCACGGCCCGCGACGAAGGTGCGGAGTGCGTGGGGACGGTGGGGGTGAGCGTGCCGACGTGGGCGGCCGGCCCGGACGGGACGTGGTCGCCGTGGTTGCCCGGCACGATCAACCTGGTGGCCTACGTGCCCGCGCCCTTGTCGCCCGCGGCCATGGTGAACGCCGTCATGACCGTGACCGAGGCCAAGTCGCAAGCGCTCGCCGAAGTCGGCATCCCAGGAACCGGCACCGCGTCGGACGCCGTCGTCGTGAGCTGCCTGCCCGGTGGCACCGAGCCGTATGGCGGGCCGCGCTCGGTGTGGGGTGCTCGCCTGGCGCGGGCTGCGCACCAAGTGGTCGTCGCTGGGGCGGAGGGCTTCCGGGCGCGCCACGGCTGACTCCCGCCGACGGCGTCACCCCGCAGCGGGCGGTGGCAGTGGCTCGTCGTCGACGATCGGGTCGTCGTCCTCATCGGGGACGGGGGCGGACGCTCCGAGGATCCTGCCGCCGCGCAGCACGGTGACCGGGCCGTCCTCGCTCACAACGATGACGGTGGCGGTCGGGTCGTCGAAGCTGTAGCGCCGCCCTGCCGTGTGGCGCATCCCGCGGAAGCCCTCGACGCCTTGTTCTGCTTCGGGGCTCGGCACCAGGCGGACGCCGATCTCGCGCAGGACACCGGTCTCGTCGACCAGCGCGGCGCCGTCGGTCTGTGACAGCACGTGGTGGAGGGGAGCCAGGTCGAAGGGCCGGCGCAAGTCGAGCTCGGGCGGCAGCATCATCCGTGGCTCGCGGTTGGTCTGCAGGTCGTCCTGCGCCCGGTACACCAAGATCGCGCCGGTTCCGCGCGACCCGAGATCGTGGACGGCGAACTCCAACAACATCTCCAAGACCGCGCGGTCGCTGCCGCCGGTGCACTCGTCGACCACCGCGTCCATCCACGACGACACCAGCGGTTCGTGGTGCCAGCGCAGCCCGTCCCAACGGAAGACGCCGAACGCGCCGACGATCCGCACCAGCCCCGAGCGGTGCCGCTGCACGACCACCGCGCCGAGCGCTTCGGCCAACACCACGAGATCTCGCTCCGAGCCGGCTGGGCGGTTGAACACCGCCCACTCGTCGCGGTGGTTGAGTCGGCGGATCAACCAGGTCGAGGCGCCGTCGGCGTACAGCCGAGCGGAGTCGATCGAGCGGTCGCCGACCGGCCGCCGGTCGATCTGCAGGTTGGTCGACTCCTCCCAGGAGGTGTGCGCCATGGTGGGTTCGATCAGCGCGCCGACGCTGGGCACGCGCCGCTCGTGCACGCGGGGACGGAGCGCGTAGTCGATCTCCTCGAGGGCCAGGGCGTGCCACGGCTCACGGCCGTCGAGCGTGAACCCGACTTCGGCCAGCTCCTCGGCGAGGCGGCGGAGTTGGCTGGGGCTCACGCGGCGTTGGTGCATCACGGTCGGGGGATGAACTCGTCGAGGATCCGTGCCAGCTCGACCGGCGCGTCGCCTTGGACGCTGTGGCCTGCGTTCTCCACGTGGACGACGGTGGCGTCGGGCCGGCGCCGGACGAGCTCGGCTTCGTCGGCGTCGTCGACGACGGACTGCGGCCGCATTCCCCGCACCAGCAGGAGCGGCGTGTCGGAGTCGCCGATGATGTCCCACAGCGCACCGAAGTCGGGCGCTCCACGCGGGTTGCGCTCGGTGAAGCGCCGGTAGCGCCACACCCACGTGCCGTCGGGGCGCTGCACGGCGTTGTGGAGGATCCCACGCCGCAGCGAGGACTCGGACCGCGTCGGGTTGTGCTCGATCGTGCGGGCCAGCAGGTCGTCGAACCGCTCGAACGACTCGGGGCCGTCGACGAACGCAGTGATGGCCCCGGCCTTGTGCTCGTTCACTCCCGGGGTGATGTCGACGAGGACCAGGCGACGCACCAGCTCGGGTGCGGCTCCCGTGAGCGCGACGGCGGTCATGCCGCCGAGCGACATCCCCACGACCGCGGCGGCTTGCGGGGCGAGCTCGCCGATCGTGGTCGCCACGTCGGCCGCCAGCGTGGTGACGTCGAGGCTGCCTTCGCGCCCCGCGTCGGAGTGGCCGTGTCCGGGGAGGTCGACCGCGAGCAGTGGGCGGTCGAGCGCCATCGCCACGGTGTCCCAGGTGTGGGCGTTCTGGGCGCCGCCGTGCAGCAGCACGAGCTCCGGCGGGCCGTCGCCCCAGACCAGCGCGCTCACCTCGCGGCCGGACTCGACCTCGACGGCGGTCCGGGCCACCGTCGGCGGCCCGTCGTAGGGCAGGCCGAACTCCTCGGCGTTCTCGTGGAACAAGCCGAACTCGTCGTAGTCGATGCGCTCCATCCCCGCAGTCTGGCCCTCGACCCACGTTCTGGGCACCCCAGCGTGCTTCTGCGTGCCTCATGGGGGACGGTCAGGCGTCCAGAACGAACAGGGAGCCGCGGAGGTGGGGTGGGGTCAGGGGCTGGATGGGGTGGTGCGGACGGTGCCCGACAGCGCGACGTCGATGATGTCGTCGGCCACCACCGTGCCGAGGGGTTCTCCGGCGATGATGCTGCGGTAGACGAGCGGCGCCAACAACATGTCGGCGAACACGGTGCGGTCGACGGGGGTGATGATCTCGCCGCGCGCGTCGGCGCGGTCGATCATCGTCATGATGTCGCGCCGGCGAGGTCCGACCAGCCGCTCCCGCAACTCGTGCGCGAGCTCCGGGTCGCGGGACGCTTCGCCGATGAGCCCGGCGATGGCGGGAGCGAGGCGCGGATCGGTGAGGCCGGCCGCGAGCTCGCGCAGGTACTGCGTGCAGTCGCCGCGGAACGTGCCGGTGTCGGGGACGGATCGGTCGGCCACGATCGAGGTGAGCGCGTCGACCACCAGGTCGACCTTCGATCCCCAGTAGCGGTCGATCGACTCGGTGCTGATGCCGGCTCGAGTGGCCACACCATGGAACGTGAGGCTCGAGAACCCCGCTTCGGTGAGGGCTTGGAGCACGGCGCCGAGCACGTCGCGCCGTCGTCGAGGGTCGGCGTGCAAGTGGCGGGCGGTCTGGGCGATCAGCTCGCCGTACGCTTCCTCGCCGGTCGCTTCGATGGCCGGACGAGCGGGAAGGAACACCGCCGCCACGATCGCCCCGAGCACCGCGACGCCGGCTCCCACCAGCACGGTGCGGTCGAGCGCGTGCACGAAAGCCGCGTTGGTGGCGTCCGTGAGCACTCTGGCAGCGCTGGCCGGGAGGTGCTTGGCCACTTCGGCTGCCGCGCCGACCGAGTCCTTGATGGCCGCCGCGCCCGCCGGCGACTGCTTTTGCGCCACGGCGAAGATCGGTGACTCCGTGACCTTGTGGCGGTACACGCCGGCCGTGATGGAGCCCAGGATCGCCACGCCGAGCGCGCCGCCGACTTCGCGTGTGGTGTCGTTGACGGCGCTGCCGACGCCGGCCTTCTCGGGTGGCAGCGAGCCCATGATCGAGTCGGTGGCGGGGGCCATCGCGAACCCCATGCCGAGGCCGATCACCACCAAGACGATGGCGACGAGGCCGAACCCGCTCGATGTCGTGGCCAGCGACATGATCGCCATGGCGGCTGCCACGAGCAGCAGGCCGAACGTCACCACGATCTTGGTGCCGGCGAGGGCGACCAGCCGCGAGCTCAGCGGCGCGGCGACCATGAGCGCGCCGGCGATCGGCAACAGCCGGATGCCGGACTGCAGCGCGTCGTACGAGAGCACGAACTGCAAGTACTGGGTGAGGAAGAACATCGACCCGAACATGGCGAAGAAGACCAAGGTGACGGCGATCGACGCGGCCGAGAACCTGGCGTCCGCGAAGAACGACACGTCGAGCAGCGGGTGCTCGACGTGCTGCTCCCACCAGGCGAACACGGCCAGCAGCACGGCTCCTGCTGCGAAGGCCGCCACGATCGACGGTGCCGTCCAGCCCTTGCTCGGTCCTTCGATGATCCCGAACAGCAGCGCGAGCAGCATCAGGACCGACAACAGCGCGCCCGCGTAGTCGATCGGTGGCGCGTCGGGGTCTCGGGAGTTCGGGACGAGGAGCGCTCCGGCCACCAAGGCAATGGCGATGACCGGGATGTTCACCATGAAGACGGAGCCCCACCAGAAGTGGCCCAACAGCCAGCCGCCGGTGATCGGGCCGATCGCCACGCCGAGGCCCGATACCCCGGCCCAGATCCCGATCGCCCGCCCGCGCTCTTGCGCGTCGAACGAGTTCGTCAGGATCGACAAGGTCGACGGCATGATGAACGCGGCGCCGAAACCTTGCAGCGCACGGGTGGTGATCAAGACGCCTGGCGTGCCCGCCCAGGCCGACGCGAGCGAGCCCGCCGCGAACAAGACAAGGCCCGCCGTGAGCGCCGTCTTGCGACCGAAGCGGTCGCCGAGGCTGCCTGCAAGGAGCAGGAAGCTGGCGAAGACGAGCGTGTACGCGTCGACGATCCATTGCAGCGCGCTCGACCCGGCGCCGAGCTCGCGGACGAACGACGGCAGCGCGACGTTGACGATCGTGCCGTCGATGCCGACGATCAGCAGGCTCACGCACAGCACGGCCAGGATCCACCAGCGCCGCGGATCAGGCGTGACAGCTGCGTCTGACATGGCCCGAGTCAACCAGCCCGAGCGGTGGGGTGCCGGTGATGATCGAGCTACCGTGCACGACCCATGGGAGTGAACGGACTCAACGTGTTGGTCACGGGCGGCGGCAGCGGGATCGGCTTGGGCTGTGCCGAAGCGCTGGTCGCCGCCGGAGCGACGGTCACCATCGGCGGTCGCACCGAGTCGAGGCTGGTCGAAGCGGGGGAGCGCATCGGCGCACGGCACGTGGTCGTGGACGTCACCGATGAAGCTTCGGTGGTCGCCGCGGTGGCGGCCGCCACCGCGGCGACGGGCCGGCTCGACGGTGTGGTCGCGTCGGCCGGGGGGTCTGAGACGATCGGTCCGATCACGCAGATCGACGTGGAGGCCTTCCGTCGCACGCTCGACTTGAACGTCACGGGCACGTTCCTCACGTTGAAGCACGCCGGGCGCCAGATGGCTCGCCAAGGCAGCGGGTCGTTCGTCGGCATCTCGTCGATCGCGTCGCCGTTGACGCACCGCTGGTTCGGCGCGTACGGCCCGGCCAAGGCCGGCATCGACCACTTGTGTCGCGCGGCTGCCGACGAGCTGGGTGCGAGCGGCGTGCGGGTGAACTCCATCCAGCCCGGCCTGGTCGACACCGATCTGGTGTCGTTCATCACGGTCGGCGGGCCCGTGCTCGAGGACTACCTGGAGTGCATGCCGGTGTCGCGGGTCGGCAAGCCCGCCGACATCGCGGCTGCGGCGCTGTTCCTGCTCGGGACCGAGTCCGAGTGGGTGACCGGTCAGAACATCGCCGTCGACGGCGGCCACACCGTCCGCCGTGGCCCCGATCTGCGGGCGGCGCTGGAGCCTGTGTTCGGCGCGGACGGGTTGCGCGGGTTGGTCGACCCGGAGGGCTGACGCTCCGCGTCCCGCCGCCTCAGGGGCCTGGGTGCTCAGGCCAGTCGTGCTTGGGGTAGCGGCCCGCCATGTCTTTGCGGACCTCGGCCCACGAGCCGGACCAGAACCCGGCGAGATCGCTGGTGGTCTGGATCGGTCGGTCGGCCGGCGACAGCAGCTGCAGCACCACGGGGACCCGGCCACCTGCCACGGTCGGCTGGTCACCCGAGCCGAAGAACGCCTGCACCCGGGCCGACGCCATGGGCCGTTCACCCGCGTAATCGATCGTGGCGGTGCGGCCGTTGGGCAGGGTGAGACGGGTGGGGGCGAGATCGTCGAGCTGGAGCTGCTGGTCGAACGGCAGCAACGTGCGCAACGCGAGCCCGATGTCGAGCACATCGAGGTCGCGGCGGCCCGTGGCGTGCTGGAGGAACGGCGCCAACCAGTCGTCGAGGCGGCGCAGCAGCTCCCGGTCGTCGAGGTCGGGCCAGTCGGTGTCGAAGGTGCGGCGCAGGAACGCGACGCGTTGTTGCACGCTGCGGGCGTCGTCGGTCCAATGGAGCGCTGCGAGGCGCGTGGCGCGCACCCGCCCCACGAGCGCCTCGACGGTCGTCGGCCCAGGCGTCGGCTTGCGTTCGGTGGCGGCAAGCTGGAGGGAGCCGAGGCGGCGATCCGTCCGCACCACCAGATCGTCGCGGTCCCGGTCCCAGGTGAGCACCTCGCGGGTCTCGATCTGGTCGCCGAACAGGCCATCGAGGTCGCCGGGGTCGAGCGCGGCACCGAGACGGATGCGCGCGTCCCTGCGCTTGCCGTCGAGGTCGGCGGCCACCACGAGCTCGTGGGCGGCCAACGGGTCGGTGGGCGGTACCCAGGCACCTGGCCCGCTGCGGAGGCGGAAGCGGCCCGGGCTGCCTCGCCGTTGTGCGACGCGGTCGGGGTACGCGAGCGCCAGTACCCGGCCGGTCCGGCCGAGGGGATCGTGGAGTGGGTGGGGGATCACGCCGAGCCGGCGAGCGACATCGTGGGCGCGGTCGCGCGCCGCCCGCACGCTGCGTCCGTCGAGCGCGGGATGTGAGCGGCTCGGATCGTCGAGCAGGGCGACGCGGAGCTCGAGGTCGGCGGGGAGCTCGTCGACGCGGCCGCGCAGCACGTCTCGGTCGTCGAGCAGCGACGCCAGCACGCAAGCCAGCCAGCGGTCGTCGGGCGCTGCCGCCTGCACCATGTGGGCCAGCCGTGGGTGGAGCGGCAGGTCGGCCATCGCTTTGCCGGCCGCGGTGACCTTCCCGTCGGGGTCGAGGGCGTCGAGCTCCCGCAGCAGGTTGCGCGCTTCGGTCAAGGCCCGGGCCGGCGGCGGATCCAAGAACCCGAGTTGCTCCACGGGCGTACCCCATGCCGCCAGCTCGAGGGCGAGGCCGGCCAAGTCGACTTGGGCGATCTCGGGATCGCGGTGGGGACGGCGCGCGGCGTGCTCGACCTTGGACCACAAGCGCCACGCGATGCCGGGTCCGGTGCGCCCGGCTCGGCCGGCGCGCTGATCGGCGGATGCCCGGGAGATCGAGATGGTCGTGAGCCGGGTCATGCCGCTGCGGGGATCGAACCGGGGCGCGCGGGCCAGCCCGCTGTCGATGACGACGCCGATGCCCTCGACCGTCAGGCTCGACTCGGCGAGGTCGGTGGCCAGCACGACTTTGCGGATGCCGGGCGACGGCGGCGCCAGCGCGGCGTCCTGTTCGACGGCGGGCAGGGCGCCGTACAGAGGATGCACCTCGATGCCGGGCGGGAGCTCGGAGCCCGAGAGACGGTCGGCCACGCGGCGGATCTCCCCGGCCCCGGGCAGGAACGCCAGGACGCCGTCGGTGCGCTCACGCACGGCGGTGCCGATGGCAGCTGCCATGGCGTCTTCGAGGCGGTCATTGCGGTGGCGCGGCAGCCAGCGGATCTCGACAGGGTGGGTGCGGCCTTCGCTCACGATCACGGGCGCGGCGGGTCCGGATCCGCCGAGCAGCGTCGCGACCCGGCCGCCGTCGAGGGTCGCGGACATGACGAGGATCCGCAGGTCCGGGCGCACCGTGGCGCGGGCTTCGAGCGCGAGCGCCAGCCCGAGGTCAGCCTGCAAGTTCCGTTCGTGGAACTCGTCGAACACGAGCAGCCCGACGCCCGCGAGCGCCGGGTCGTGCTGCAGGCGGCGGGTGACGATCCCTTCGGTGACGACCTCGACGCGGGTGCGGTCGCTGACGGACCGGTCGATCCGGGTGCGCCACCCGACCAGGCCGCCCGGCTCGTCGCCCACGAGCGTGGACATGCGCCGGGCGGCGGCGCGCGCCGCCACCCGGCGGGGCTCCAGCACCACGGTCCGCTGCCCGGCCAACCAGGGCTCGTCGAGCAGGCGCAGCGGGATGATCGTGGTCTTGCCCGCGCCCGGTGGCGCCTCGAGGACGGCCAGCCCGGGATCGGCCAGCGCGGCGCGCACGTCGGTCACCACGTCCTCGACAGGTAGGTCGGTGAGCGGTGGCGGCGCGGGCACGGCGACGAGTCTGGCGCGTCGGGCGTCGTGAACCGGTCCCCGCACCCGTAGTCTCACCGCCATGGACATGCCATATCGCCGTCTCGGTCGTTCCGGTCTGCAAGTGAGCGTGCTGTCGTTCGGGTCGTGGGTGAGCTTCGGCCCCCAGCTCGACGTCGGGAAGGCCGCCGAGTGCCTCGGCGCGGCCTACGAGGGTGGCGTGAACTTCTTCGACAATGCCGAGGCGTACGCCGGCGGCGAGTCCGAGCGGATCATGGGCGACGCGATCCGCCAGCTCGGCTGGCCGCGTTGGTCCTATGTGGTGTCCACGAAGCTGTTCTGGGGGCTCAACGACGCGCCGAACATGCGCAACACCTTGAACCGCAAGTACTTGCGTCAGGCCATCGCCGGGTCGCTCGAACGGTTCGGCCTCGACTACGTCGATTTGGTGTTCTGCCACCGACCCGATCCGGACACCCCGCTGGAGGAGACGGTGTGGGCCATGCACGACATGGTCGAGCGCGGCGAGACCCTCTACTGGGGCACTTCGGAGTGGAGCGCGGCGGACATCCGCGGCGCGTGGGAGATCGCCGAGCGCCACCACTTGCACAAGCCGCTCATGGAACAGCCGCAGTACAACTTGTTCGAGCGGCGCCGCGTCGAGCGCGACTACGCCCGCTTGTACGACGAGATCGGCCTCGGTCTCACCACATGGAGCCCGTTGGCCTCGGGCCTGCTCACCGGCAAGTACAACAACGGTGTGCCCGAAGGCAGCCGGGCTGCGTTGCCGGGCTACGAGTGGCTGCGCGACCTGGTGACCGACCCCGTCCGCAACGCCAGAGTCCAGGACCTCGCCAAGGTCGCCGACCGGCTCGACTGCACGCTGTCGCAACTCGCCATCGCATGGTGCGCCGCCAACCCGCACGTGTCGACGGTGATCACGGGCGCCTCGCGGGTCGAGCAGGTGCATGAGAACCTGAAGGCGCTCGACGTGCTGGACCGGCTCGACGACGAAGTCCTTGCCGAGATGCAGTCGATCGTCCGCTGACGCGGGCTCGTTCGCGCCATGCGTCTGTCCGTCGTCGACCAGTCACCCGTCTCGGAAGGATCGAGCCCGGCGCGAGCGTTGGCGAACAGCATCGACCTCGCCCGCCGGTGCGACGCCTGGGGCTACACCCGCTACTGGCTGGCGGAGCACCATGCCAGCGAGATGTTGGCCGGGCCCGCTCCGGAAGTGCTCATCGCGCGGCTGGCGGCCGAGACCGAGCGCATCCGCCTGGGTAGCGGCGGGGTGATGTTGCCCCACTACAGCCCGTTCAAGGTGGCCGAGGCGTTCCAAGTGCTCGAAGCGCTGTACCCCGGCCGCATCGACCTCGGCATCGGCCGCGCGCCCGGCACCACGCCGCTGGTCAGCCACGCGTTGCAGCGCACCCGGACCGACGGGCCGGTCCACGACGACTTCGCTTCGCAGCTCGTCGAACTGCTCGCGTGGCTGGGCGACGGCTTCCCGTCGACCCACCCGTACTCGCGCATCGAGCTGGCGCCCACCACGGAGTCCGCGCCTGCGGTCTGGTTGCTCGGGTCGAGCCCGTGGAGCGCCGCCGCGGCGGCACAACTGGCGCTGCCGTACTGCTTCGCGGGGTTCATCAACCCCGACCCGGCCCGCGCCTGCCTCGCCGCGTACCGCGAGCGCTACGACATCGGGGCCGGAGGAGGGCCCAAACCCGTGGCGATGCTCGCCCTCGGCGCGGTGGTGGCCGACACCGACGAGGAAGCGGCACGCCTGATGATGTCGTCGCGGGCGCTCCGCCATCGGATCACCCACGGTCGCCGCGGACCGATCCCGAGCCCCGACGATGCCATCGTCGAGCTCGGCCAGGAGCCCAAGCCGATGCCCGACGGCCAGGCGGACTGGCCCCGCTATGTGTACGGCCGGCCCGGGGTCGTGGTGGAGCGGCTCGCGCAGATCGCCGCTGAAGCGGAGGTCGACGAGTTGATGGTGGTGACGATCACCCACGATCACGAGGCGCGCTGCCGCTCGTACGAGCTGCTCGCCAAGGAGCTGCTGGGCTGATCACGGGTCCGGGCGCATGGCAAGCTTGTCCGGTTCTGATCTGACCCCTCTGGTGATGATGTCTCCCTTTTCGTCGGGTCGCGGGCGCGCCAGCACGTCTGGAACGCGGCGGCGGAAGTTCATGGCGGTCGCCGCTGCGACGGTCGCGGCGGGCGGCCTCGCCGTGGCCGGTTCGTCAACGCCCGCCACGTGGGCGCAGAGCGCCCCGCCTGCCGCAGAAGGCACCACGACCACCTCGACGCCTCCGACCACGACCTCGACCACGGCGCCGCCCACCACCGCGCCCCCGACATCCGCCCCACGCACGGTCACCACGCCCAAGTCCACGAGCACCACCGCCGCGTCGCCCACCGCCAACGCGCCGAGCAGCGCCACCCTTTCGGCTGCGTCCGGCGCGCCCGACCTGCCCGACGGCGTCGATCCGGCCACCGCCGACGCGGCGAACACGCTGGTCGACGCCGTGCAGAGCACGGGAGTCCTGCAAGCAGCGTTGCAACGACTCGACGGCGAGATCATCACCGCGAACCGTCAGGTCGCCGCCAGCACCGTGCGCGAGCAGCTCGCCGCCCGGCATGTCGACGAGTTGGGCCGCCAGCGCGACGCGGCAGCCGACCAGGTCCGGGCGTTGGCGTTGGCTCGCTACGTCGACGGTGGCCAGAGCGGCATCGAGCGGGTGGCCGACGTGCTCCGTGGGCGCGACACCTCCGAGTTCAGCCGGGAAGCTGCGCTGGAGCAGGTCACGGTCGACAGCGCCCAACAGCACTACACCTCTGCTTCGCGTGCTTACCGGAGCGCCGTTCGCGAGCGCGACACGACTCGCCGTCAACTCCAAGGCGCCACGACCGAGCGCGACCAGATCGTCGAAGAGCGCACCCGCACCGAAACCGCGTTGCAGAGCTCGCAAGGCCAGATCGACTCGTTGCGCCAGCAGGTCAATCTCGGCGCGCTCGTGCAGTCAAATGGCGGCAGCATCGGTTCGCTGCTCGCCGCCCGGGAGGCCGGCCAGCTCCCGCCGCCGATCGGACCGTGGTTCGCGTGGCCGTTGGCGGTCATGCATCCGGGTTCGCCGTTCGGCTTCCGCACCGATCCGGTGCACGGTTGGACCGCGTTCCACGCCGGTGTCGACTTCCCACAGCCCACGGGCACGCCCATCCGGGCACCGGCGAACGGTACCGTCGTGATCGCCGGGCCCGAATCGGGTTATGGGAACTGCACGGTCATCGATCACGGCAACGCGCTCGCCACGTTGTACGGCCACCAGTCGGCGATCATCGTGCGCCCGGGCGACGAGGTGAAGCGCGGCGAGGTGATCGGTTACGTAGGGTCCACCGGCAAGTCGACGGGGCCGCACCTCCACTTCGAGGTGCGGGTGCTGGGCAAGCCGGTCAACCCGCTCCCTTGGCTCGACCCAGCCATCTCCGGCTGAGCCCGACCAGCGCGGCGGCGCCGAGCAGGACCGCACCGAGCCACCAACGGTGGGCCGTGTCGTCGCCGGTGAACGCCAGCGTGCCCGATGGTGTGCGGCTCGGCGTTGACCCCGCGTCGGGGTTCGATCGTTCGGCGCCCTGCGCGGCGCCGCCCGGCCCCGGCACTTGCGAGCGGGCGAGGGTGTACGGCACCGTCACCGACTTGCCGGGTGTGGTGTAGCGCTGCCACGTGAGCGCCGCCGGGGTGTAGCCCACCGATGGCTTCGACCAGTCGCACACGCCGTCGGGGAACAGCTTGCGCAGCGCGTCGACCTGGGCGGGCGACAGCGCGGCCGGCTCGGTGGCCGCGGTCACCGGTTGGCGCCGGCACAAGATGTCGTCCTCGGTGAACGGCCCCCCGGCTGCCTGGCGGGGACCGGAGTGGCGCAGCACCCCTTGGTTGCAGGCGACGGGGACGCCCGCGACCACCAGCCGGCACTGGTTGACGGCGTCGGCTGGCGCCGACTCGGCCACGGCTTGTGCCCGGCTGAGCAGGGGGTTCGCCTGCAGCACGGCGTCGAGTCGGTCGAGCCATTGGTCGGCCGTCACGATCGCGTTGCCGGGATACGGCACCCCGTTCCAGATGGCCTGGGATCCGTGCGACCCGGACCTCGCGACCAGCCGCGCTTGTGTCTCGTACGGCCGGATCTGGTCGTGGATGTCGAGCGCGGGGACGACGTCGCTCACCGGGACCGCCTGGTCGATCACCGGCATCTCGGTGATGGCGCCGTGGCCGGTCACGAAGCCGTTGCGGTAGGCGTTGGCTGCGACGGCCGGCGACATGGTGGTGCGAGCGGCCTGGTGGTTGCCGTCGAGGTCGATGCCGCCCATCTGCTGGTTCAACGTGACGAAGTCGTCGGGCGTGATGACGCCGTCGCGGAGCGCAACGAGGCCGTACTGCACGCCTTCGTTGTCGACCGGCCGGTTGGCCATCCCGGTGGTCGGGTCGCGGCCCACCACGTTCACCAGATCGTCTTGCAGGTCGCAGCGCACGCCATCGGGGTTCTTCACCTTGTCGTAGCGGTCGGCGTCGGGGATCTCACCCGGGCAGTTGTCCGGCTTCAAGTTGTCGCCGAACAGGTCGACCCAGTCGTTGCAGACCTGCGGGGTGGCCAGTCCGGTGACGGCGATCTGCTTGGTGGCCGTCCACCGGTTCGGGTCGTTGCGGAACACGCGCTGGAACAAGACGCAGTCGTGGACGGTCATCGCCGTGGTCAACACGTCGGGGAACGACAGGATCGGCGTCCCCGCGTCGAGCAGGCCGGGGTACTGGTCGCCGATCGTGTACTGCTGGATCGCGCCGCCCGACGCGCCCGCACCGACCGTGTGCCGGACGGGCCCGTATTCGTCGACCACGTGCTCCTTGGTCATCATCAGCGTCTCGGCCGACAGCACCTGGTTGCAGTGGACGCCGAACGTGGTCAGCGACGACTGGCCGATCATCCAGCCGTCGCGTAGCCGGCTGCTCAGGTCCATCAGCGGTCCCGCCAAGTTCTCGGTGCTGATGCTGGTGAGCTGGCCGAAGACGTCGGTCTCGTGGCTGGCGCCCTGATTGAAGCCCGTGCCGCACGACTCGCCGAAGTGCCACAGCAGCTTGTGGTTCCACTCCGACGCGGTGAACGGCGCGTGCGGCCCGCGCTTGGCCGGGTCGTCGAGCACGGCGAGGCGGGCGATGCCGCGGTTGATCACGATCGACTCCACCCGCACGACCAGCGGCACCGTGCGACCATCGACCTTCGTGGTGGCCGTCCCGGAGGGATAGGGCGCGTACGGGTCGGCAAGCTGGGTGAAGTTGCCGAGCGCGTCGGCTGCGAACCAGTGGACCTGGGTCGGGACCACGCAATCGCGGCTCTGTGGCGGCCCGAGGCCCGACTGCGCGGTGTGGCAGACGAACGGATACTGGTGCGGACCCGAGATGACCGGACCTTGCAGGGAGTGGTCGGTGATCACGAGCCGCACGGTGCGTGTGCCGTAGCGGGACCCGGTGGCCGTGGCCTCGAGCAGGTTGTCGCCGAGGTGCAGTCCGTCGACGAGGCCTTGCAACACGCCGGCGCGTCCGGGCACCGGCACGAACGCCGCAGTCACGTCGGTGCCGTCGCGGGTGACGGTCACCTGGTCGGTGGGGTCGACCCCGCGCAGCTCGGTCCTCGCCTCGGGCCCGGACACCAGCGCGGGCCGCGTGGAGATCGTGGTCAGCTCCAGTTGGCCGGGCGCAAGGCCTGGTGCCTGGGTCGTGAAGTCGTCGCCGGCCACGGTGACTGGTCCACTGCTCGCGGATCCGGGCGTCGCTCGGGTGGCTGCCGACGAGGTGCCGGGCACCACCGCGAGCAAGGCGGCGACGGCCAGCGCGGCGATCGGCAAGGTCGTGTGACGGCGCATACCGGAGAAGGTACTCCGTTATGTGGACCACCCGTCATGGCCCGAGGCGGCATGGCAGAGTGCAGCACATGACCGAGATCCAGACTGTCCGGGGACCCATCGACAGCGCCACGATCGGCGTGACGCTCATGCACGAGCACGTCTTCGTGCTCAACAGCGAGTTCCTCGAGAACGACCCCAACTGGGATGAGGAAGCACGCGTCGCCGACGCGATCGAGCAGCTCGGGGTGTTCCGCGAGATCGGCGTCGACACCATCGTCGACCCGACCTGCATCGGGCTGGGTCGCTACATCCCGCGCATCCAGCGGATCGCCGAGCAGGTCGACGTGCAGATCGTGGCCGCGACCGGCATCTACACGTACGGCGACATGCCCTTCTACTTCCACTTCCGCTCGGCCGCGCTGACCGGCGGCGACCACGATCCGATCGTCGACTACTTCGTGAAGGACATCACCGAGGGCATCGCGGGGACCGGCGTCAAGGCGGGGATCATCAAGTGCGCCACCGAGGAGAACGGGGTGACGCCCGCGATCGAGCGGGTGCTGCGCGCGGTCGCCGGGGCGCACCGCCGCACGGGCGTGCCGATCACCACGCACACCCACGCGGGCACCGAGCGCGGCCTCGATCAGCAGCGGATCTTCCTCGAGGAGGGCGTCGACCTGCGCAACGTCGTGATCGGCCACAGCGGCGACACCGCCGACCTCGACTACCTCATGAAGCTCATGGACGCCGGCTCGACGATCGGCATGGACCGCTTCGGCGCCGACGTGATCTTGCCGTTCGAGCAGCGCGTCGACACCGTGGCCAAGCTCTGCGAGCGGGGTTACGCGGACCGCATGGTGCTGGCCCACGACGCGTCGTGCTTCATCGACTGGTTCGATCCCGACCTCACCGAAGCGCGCAAGATGATGATGCCGAACTGGAACTTCCGCCACATCCACGACGATGTGCTTCCGGCGTTGCGCGAGCGGGGCGTCACCGACGCGCAGATCGATCAGATGCTGGTCGGGGCGCCGCGCCGCATCTTGGAGCCGGTCGCTCCGTACTGAGTGCCGCCGTCGGCGCGGATCAGTGGCCGATGCCGGGGATGCTCAGCGTGGGGTTCGACGCGACCGTGGTCGACGGTGCGGTGGTGGTGCTGGGGGGTGGCACCGTCGTGGCGGGCACCGTGGTGGTGGTCGAGGGCGGCTGTGTCGTCGGCGGCGAGGTCGTCTCCTGAGAAGGCACGGTCGTGGCGCGGCGCGTCGTGCTGGTGGCCGCGGTCGTGGTGGTGGCTTCTGAAGTGGAGGTCGTGCGCTCCGGCTTGGAGCCGCCGCCAGAGCTCCGCCCGATCACGAACGCGGCGACCCCGACGATGATCGCCAACACGACGAGACCCGCGATGATCAGGGCCCGGTCGACCGGGTCGCGCTGCGGCCCACCCTGGTCGTCGTCGCCCCAGTCACCGCCACCACCACCCGAGCCGTCGTCGTCGCCTCCACCGCCGGGGGGCGGCGCTGGTACGTAAGCCCGTGGGCCGCTGGGCGCGACCGTCGTGGTGTCGGCCGGTTGTGTCGTGGGGGTCGTGGGACGGGGTAGTGCCTGCGTGGGCTCGCCCACCCACGGTTCGGGGTCGTGTGGCACCGACAACTCCTCGCGCGGCGCGTGGTTGATGGCGTGGCGGGCGACGTTACCGCGTGGTCAACGTTGGCAAGTGGGGCACCAGGTGGTGCCGCGCGCGTCGACCACCTTGCGCCGTAACGGCGCGCCGCAACGTCGGCATGGCTTGCCGGCGCGCCCGTAGCAGTTGAGGGCGTGCTGGTTGCTGCCGGCCTCGCCGTCGGCGCCGCGGTAGTCGCGCAAGGTGGTGCCGCGGTTGCGCAGTCCCGCGGACAACGCTTCGATCAGGGCGGCGTGCAGGGCCGCCGCGCGCGGGCGCGACAACGTGCGGGCCGACGGGTTGATCTTCGCGGCCCACAACGCCTCGTCGGCGTAGATGTTGCCGACGCCGGCCACCACCCGCTGACCGAGCAGCTGGGTCTTGATCCGGACCGACGACCGAGCCAGCGCGGCATGCAGGCCTGCGGCCGTGAACGACGGGTCGAACGGCTCGGGCCCCAGCGCGGCGAGGGTGGGAAGGCCGTCGTAGCGGCCCGCGTCGACCACGGCGATCCGACCGAAGCGGCGTACGTCGCGAAACACCAGACGGTCGCCGTCGTCGAAGCGCCACCACGCACGCGTGAAGGAGTCTGCGTCGACGTCGCCCGCCATCGGGTCGTGCGCTTCGACCACCCGGAGCTGTCCCGTCATGCCGAGGTGCACGATGAGCTCCCGGCCGTCGTCGAGATCGCCCAACAAGTACTTGCCGCGCCGCCGGATGCCCTCGATCGCCGCCCCGGTGGCGGTGCGGGCGTCGGTGAACTTGCCACTGGGGAACGCCCAGCTCTCGACGATCTGACGGCCGCTCACCATGGGTTCGAGCTGGCCTCGGATGGTCTCGACCTCGGGCAGCTCGGGCACGGCGCGAGGGTACCGAGTCATCGAGGGATCCGGTCACTACGATCGACCGCGTGCACCCGACCTCGGTGTCGTCGTCCTCACTGCCACGGTGACCGATGAGCCGCACGCACCGATGAGCCGCACGCCCGACAAGGCCGCGTCGCGCGTCGTCCGTGCCATGCGCTCCGTGGCCACCGGTGTGAACCCAGCGCTGGCCACCCGCTTCGCGCAGCTGCTGCTCGGCAAGCTCGGCGGTGCCGAGTTGGTGGTCACCGACGGCACCGGCGAGACGCTCGCACGATCGCTCGCGGAGCTGTTCGGTCGGGTCGACCAGCGCCAGGCGGGCGACGTGTTGGTGGAGTTGTCGAAGCCGGGATCGCTGCTGCTCGACGGGCTCACCTCGGAGGGCTCGGTCGTCGAGATCCTCTCCGACGACCGGCGCTTCATCGTGACCTCCGTGTCCGAGGAGCTGTTCCGCTTGGGCTATCGCGTCGTGCGGCTGTTCCACCCGGTGCTCGGGTCGGTGCGCGCGGAGTCCAACGCCATCGTCGACCTCGTGCCTGCGCGGGCCGCCGCGCATCGCGAGTCGATCGTGCAGCTGGAGCTCGATGCGGTGGTCGAACCGGCGCGGTCTGACTACGTGGTCGATGCCATCAAAGGGGTGCTCGACGACGTGTTGCGCGCCACCGAGGACCATCGAGCCATCCGGGCCGCGATGGACGCCGCTGCGCAGGCGTTGCGCGAGGCCGGCGAGTTCGAGGCAGCGGCGTTGGTCGACTGGCTGGAGTCCGAGCACTTCGTGCCGCTCGGCTGCTGCGAGTTCGTGCTCGAGGGAGCCGCCCACATGGGTGACCGGGCCGTCCTGCGGGTCGACCATGGGCTCGGGTTGCTGGCCGAGGCCGGCGGACCGCTCCGCCATCCCGTACCAGAGCCCGACGAAGCACCACCCGTGCTGGTGGCGCGCACCACCGAGGTGAGCCGGGTCCACCGCCGCACGCCCGTGTACCGCGTCGACCTGGTGATCACCGATCACGGGCGGCCGCGGGTCTTCCGTGTCGCCGGCGTGTTCACGCGGGCGGCCGACAGTGAACCGCCCGCCACGATCCCCGTGTTGCGGACGAAGCTCGAAGCGATCCTCGAACGGCACGACGCGGTGGCCGGGAGCTACGACGAGCAGACCCTCATGTCGCTGTTCGACGTGTTGCCCCGCGACGAGCTGTTCTGCGCCGACGTCGGGTCGCTCGACGCCACGATCCGCACTTTGCTCGGCGATGACCGCAACCGCCGGATCCGGGTGCTGGTCCGCCCCGACGAGCCGAGCCGGTCGGTGTCGGTCTTGTTGGCGCTGCCAACCGAGACGTACACGCAGGCGCTGCGGCGGCGCATCGAAGCTCATCTGCTCGCGCAGCTCGATGGTGATCAGGTCGACACCGACCTCTCGATCGGCAACCGATCCGAAGCGCTGGTGCGCTTCCTCGTTCGCGTCCGCGATGGCGCGCCGGTGCCGCCGGGCCCCTTCGACGACATCGCCCATGAGATCCGCTTCTTGTGCCGCACCTGGGAGGAGCGCGTCGAAGCCGAGTTGGCCGCGCAGGAGCCCGATCGCGGCAACGCAGCGCGGCTCGCCCGCCGTTTCGGTGCTCGCTTCCCGGAGACGTACCGCGATGTGGTCGCGCCCGATGTCGCCGCCCGCGACATCGCGGCGTTGCGCGACCTCGAAGCGTCCGGTCGACGTCTGGAAGTGCGCTTCGTGCCCAGCACGGACGGCCCGCACCGCTGCCGGGTGTACAGCCGGGGGGATGGCGAGGAGCTGTCCCGCCTCGTGCCGGTGTTCGAGAGCCTCGGGTTGTGGGCGATCGAGGCCGTGCCGTGGGACCTCGAGCCCGGCGATCTGCACGTTGACGACTTCGCGCTCCGGCTGGGCGACTCCCTTCCCGCCGGTTGCAGCCTCGACGTGGTGTCCGACGGCCCGCGCCTCGCGGCGGCGATGGAGGCACTGCTCGGCGGCGAGGCTGAAGTCGACTCGTTGAACCGGCTGGTGATCGCGGCCGAGCTGGCCGTCGAACAGGTCACGATCCTGCGGGCCTACCGCCGCTACCGGCGTCAGGTCACGGGCCGGTACTCGGCCGACTACGTGAACGACGTGCTGGTGGGGAACCCGGCGCTTTCGGCGTTGTTGGTCCGCTACTTCGAGGCGCGCTTCACGCCGTCGAGCGACGAGAGCAAGGCCGAGCTCCTGCACGCCGAGGCGGTTGCCGCTTGTGATGATCTCGCCCGGCTCGACGACGACCGGATCCTGCGCGGCGTACTCGGCACGATCGACGCCACCTTGCGGACCAACGTGCTCGGCCGGACCTCAGGTCCGCTGGCCCTCAAACTCGACTCGGCAGCCGTGCCCGACATGCCGACGCCCACTCCGTATCGAGAGGTGTTCGTGCACGGTCTCGCGGTGGAGGGCATCCACTTGCGCTTCGGAGAGGTCGCCCGCGGCGGGATTCGATGGAGCGAGCGGGTCGACGACTACCGCACCGAGATCCTCGACTTGGCGCACACGCAAGTGATGAAGAACGCCTTGATCGTGCCGACCGGCGCCAAGGGCGGGTTCGTGTTGCGCCGGCCGGTGCAAGTGCAGGAGGGCTACGAGCAGTTCATCTCCGGACTGCTCGACGTCACCGACAACCTTCGCGTCGGGTCGGTCGAAGCGGTGGAAGGCCGCCACGACGGAGACGACCCCTACCTCGTCGTCGCTGCCGACAAGGGGACCGCCGCGTTCTCCGACGTCGCCAACGGGCTCGCGCTCGAGCGAGGCTTCTGGCTCGGCGACGCGTTCGCTTCCGGTGGGTCGAACGGTTACGACCACAAGGCGCTGGGGGTCACGGCACGCGGCGCGTGGGTCGCGGTCCAGCGGCACTTTCAGACCCTTGGCGTCGACGTGCAGTCCGAGCCGATCCGCGTGGTGGGCATCGGCGACATGTCGGGCGACGTGTTCGGCAACGGGATGCTGCAGTCGTCGGCCATCGAGTTGGTGGCCGCGTTCGACCACCGGCACATCTTCTGCGACCCTGACCCCGATCCGCTGATGGGCCATGCCGAGCGTCGACGCCTTTTCGACGAGGCCGGGTCGTCGTGGGACGACTATGACCGGTCGCTGATCAGCGAGGGCGGCGGCGTCTGGCCTCGCACCGCGAAGCGAATCGACTTGCACCCTCGGCTCCGCGAGGCGCTGCGGACCGCGGCCGACCACCTCACGCCGCCCGAACTGATCCAGGCGATCCTGCGGGCGCCAGTCGATCTGCTGTTCGCCGGCGGCATCGGCACGTTCGTGCGGGCGTCGAACGAGGACGACGTCATGGTCGACGACCGCGCGAACAGCGACTTGCGCGTCGAGGCGTCCTCGCTGCGCGCCCGGGTCGTCGGTGAGGGCGCGAACTTGGCCTTCACGCCGCGCGCCCGGGTCGAGTACGCCCGCAAGGGCGGGCGCATCAACCTCGACGCGATCGACAACTCCGCCGGTGTCGACACGTCCGACCACGAAGTCAACCTGAAGATCCTCCTGGGCGTCGCGGTCGACGCAGGCGAGCTCGACGACGCGGGCCGAGTTTCGGTCCTGCACGAAGTGACCGACGACGTGGTCGCCGACGTGTTGGATGCGACCGGGCGCCAGTGCGATGCGCTCACCATTGCGCAGGCGGAGTCCGCCGAGGCATTCGACGCGTACACGACCCTGCTCGACGACCTCGTCCAACGAGACCTGCTCGACCTTCACGAAGACGCCCTGCCCGCGCACGACGACCTCATCGCCCGACACGAAGCCGGGGCTGGGCTCACCCGACCCGAGCTCGGCGTGCTGCTCGCGGCCACCAAACGCATGCTGCGCGCCGCCGTGTTGGCCTCGCGACTGCCCGACGACCCGGCGCTGCGCGCGGCGTTGGAGTCGTACTTCCCGCCTGCTGTCGTCCGCCGCTTCGATCGGCATCTCGACCAGCACCGCTTGCGGCGCGAGCTGGTCGCCACCGTCGTGGTCAACGAAGTCGTCGACCGTTGCGGCATCGCCACTGTCCACCGCCTGGCCGACGAGACAGGTGCTGGACTGGCCGAGGTGGTCGCAGCTGCGTGGACCGCCCTGCAAGTAGGGCAAGTCGCGTCGTCGCTCACGGGGGGCAAGTCGCCGCTGGACGCCGGCCGCTCGCTCGCCGACCTGTTCGCGACCCTGACGCGTCGGTACTTGTTGACCGGATCCACCGCCGACATCGCCGGAGTCGTTGGGCGCGACGCTGCGGTCGCAGCCGAGCTGGCGATGACGGCCAACGATCCCGCCGACCTCGAGTGGGTGCCGTCCGTTGCCGCGCTGGCCGACCACACGGGCCGATCCGCCACGGAGATCGCCGACGCCTTCACCGAAGTCACCAACCACCTCGGGCTCGCCCGGCTGCGCGACCGGTTGAACCGCACGCAAGTGGATGGCCGGTGGTCGCACAGCTTCCGGGCCGTGCTGCTGGCCGACGCGGCACGGGTCCGCGACGCAGTCACCACCCGGGCGCTCGACGCCGCTCCTGGCGAGGCGGTCGGCGACGCGGTCGCTGCGTGGGTGCGCGCGAACGGCGATCGGCTCGCGCACCTCACCCGCGTGCGTCGCGAGGTCGAAGCCGACCGCAGCTCGGGGCTCGACGGCCTCGCCGTGCTCGTGCGCTCGTTCCGGGGCTTGTTGGAGTGAGCGAAGGCCAATGGTGAGCGAAGGCCAATGGGGGGCGCCGCGGCGCGCGAGGGTGTCGCCATGACGGACCTCACCTCGGTTGATCGCCCGCTGATCCCCATGCCCGACGACTTCACGTCGGTGCTGTGCGTCGTGGCCCACCCCGACGATCTGGAGTACGGCGCGGCGTCGGCCGTCGCCCGCTGGACCGGCGAGGGCAAACAGGTGCGCTACGCGCTCGTGACGTCCGGCGAGGCTGGCATCGACGGGATGACCCCTGACGAGTGCGGCCCGTTGCGCGAGGGCGAGGAGCGTGCGGGCGCGGCGCAGGTGGGTGTCGCCGACGTCGAGTTCATGGGCCACACCGATGGCGTCGTCGAATACGGCTTGGCCTTGCGCCACGACATCGCGGCAGCGATCCGCCGCCACCGCCCGGAGCTCGTGGTCACGATCAACGGCGGGCTGCTGTGGGGTGCGGGCACGGAGCTCCCCCGGCTGAACATGGCCGACCACCGCAACGTGTGGCTGGCCGTGCTCGACGGTGCCCGCGACGCCGGCAACCGCTGGATCTTCACCGATCTCCTCGAAGAGGGGCTGGAACCGTGGACGGGTGTGCAGTGGGTGGCGGTCAGCGGGTCAGCCGACGCGCGTCACGCGGTCGACATCACCGGTCACCTCGATCGGGGAGTGGCGTCGCTGCGCGCCCACGCCGCCTACTTGGCCGGTCTGGGGGACAACACGATCGACCCCGACGAGTTCCTGCGCGCGATGGCGAGCACGGCCGGCGCGCGCGCCGGCGTCGAGCACGCCGTCGCCTTCGAGCTCATCGCCATCTGACCACCCGCTGCTGTGAGCACTTGGCCACCTGGGAGGTGGCTGGCTGCTCACAGCTCGAGGTTGGGGTGCGCCCGACCCCGCTGCTGTGAGCACTTGGCCACCTGGGAGGTGGCTGGCTGCTCACAGCTCGGGAGGTCAGGCGGGGCGGAGGGTGACGGTGGCGGCGCTGATGCCGGCGATCACCAGGCTCTGCGTGCGGGCGACGTCGCCGACGGGCTCGAGCGTGGCGTAGCGGTCGACCATCTCCTCGAGCAGCACGCGCCCTTCGAGACGCGCCAGTGCCGCGCCGAGGCAGAAGTGCGCGCCGAAGCCGAAGGCGAGGTGCGGGTTCGGCGTGCGGTCGCTGCGGAACTCACCAGCGTCGGCGCCGAACACGGTTTCGTCGCGGTTGGCCGACGCGTACAACAGCACGACCGGGTCGCCGGCGCGGATCGGCGTGCCGCTGAGCTCGGTGTGGCGGGTGGCGGTCCGCATGAAGTAGATGACCGGCGTGGTCCAGCGCAGAACTTCTTCGAAGGCGGTGGGTATGCGGCTGGGGTCCTCACGAAGCGCCGCCCACTGATCGGGACGTTCGGCGAGTGCCCGCAGCCCGCCCGAGATCGCGTGGCGGGTGGTCTCGTTGCCGGCCACAAGCAGCTGCACCAGGAACATCTCGAGCTCGGCGTCAGACAGGCGGTCGGCGTCGATCTCCGCGGTGGCGAGCGCAGTGATGACGTCGTCGCGGGGATTGGCCCGGCGGTCGCGGGCGACCTCGAGGAGGTAATCGTGCATCGCCGCCATGCGACGCTGTTGCTCGGTGGGCTCGAGGGGCGCGGCCCCGGGGATCGCGGCCTCCGACCACTCGAGAAAGCGGTCGTGGTCGGCCTCGTCGACGCCCAAGATGAGCCCGATCACTTGCAGGGGGAGCGGTTCGGCCAGACCGGGCACGATGTCGACCGGCTCGTCGGAGGGGAGCGCGTCGAGCAGCCGACGGGTGCGAGCACGGATCACCGGCTCGAGGGCGCGCATCTGGCGCGGACCGAAGGCCGGCTGCACCAGCTTGCGATAGCGGGTGTGCTCGGGCGGGTCGGTGTGCATCATCGTCGGCGGCGTCGGATATTCGACGCCGATCTCGAACGTGAGGATGCCTTTGCCGGAGCAGAACGTGGCGTTGTCGACGCTCGCGGCGTGCACGTCGGCGTGGGTCGACGCGAACCAGGCGCCGATCTCGTCGTTGTACGCGAGCGGTGCGTCGTGCCGGAGGCGGGCGAGCAGCGGCCACGGGTCGCCGGCGAAGAAGCCGTCGGTCACGAGCGGCGACGTGAGCTCGGTTGCCTGGGTCACTGCGTCGCCGGCTTGGCCTGTACGAGATACGCGAGCGTGTAGCAGCGCTCGATGTCGGCGTAGAGGGTGGGATGCTCGATGAGCTCGTCGCGGACGAACGCGCCGGTGGTCGCGGTGGTGGGCATGTAGCCGATGCCGTGCGAGCGGACGACTTCGAGGCCCGCCTCGGCGAACCGCTCGAGCATCTGGCTGTGGGTGTACTCGATCTTGTGATCGGGGTTGATGAACGGAAGTCCGGTCTGCCGGCACTCGATCTCGGTGATCGCCCGGTTTGGTGTGTCGAGCGCGAGGAAGCCGCCCGGTGCGAGCAGCCGACGAACGTCGTGCAGCAGCCCGCGGCCTTCCTCCGCGGTGATGTGCTCGAACGTCTGGCCTGAACAGATGAGGTCGTAGGAGCCGTCGGCGAGGTTCGACAGCTCGGTCATCGACTGGTACCGGTAGTGGACCGGACCGTGTGGCGAGTCGACGGACTTCATTTCCGGCACCTGGTACAGCTCGTGGCGTGCATCGACGGGAAGCTCGATGATCGTCAGCTCGGCGAAGTCGTACGGGTAGCCCATCACCTGCAGCGCGCCGTGGTCGGATCCGAGCGCGGTGCCGCCGAGGTCCAGGATGCGCTTCGCCGGGGGGAGGCTGCGCATCCACGTGACGCGACCGCTGTGGAACGCCTCGAGCGCGGCTCGGGCGCGGGCGCCGTCGACCGCCTCGGTCGAGTGCTCGAGCAGCGCCTCCACCTCGGCGCGGGTGCGACCGTCGGAGAGCTGTTGGAGCCATGAAGCGCGGCCGCCTTCGTCGACGGGGCGCTGGAGGATCCGTTGGTAGGCCATGTCGACGAACGCGCGGTCCGACAAGCCTGCGTGCCAAGCGGCGGGGTCGGGCGGTGTGGGGCGCAGCCGGTTGCGGGTGTGCAGCAGCGCCCGCCGCCCCGCCCGCCGGGCGTCGCCGAGGAACCCCCCGTCGGTACGGTCAGCCATGCCGTGACCCTACCGACCGCCCCGAGCGCGATGTGCCGGTCCGGTCGGCGCCTGAGGCGTCGGTTCTCCCGGCGCGCGGCGAGCAGGCCGTCGGGACGGTCAGCTGTCGTCGCCGATGAAGCAGAGGCTGGCCGAGTTCATGCAGTAGCGCTGACCGGTTGGCGTTGGGCCGTCGGGGAAACGGTGGCCGAGGTGGGCGCCGCAGGTGGCGCAGCGCACTTCGGTGCGAACCATGCCGTGCGAGCGGTCCTCGACCATCTCGACCCGCTCGGGGTCGAGGGCCTCGAAGAAGCTGGGCCAACCGCTGCCCGACTCGAACTTGGCGTCGGAGCGGAACAACGGCGTGTCGCACACGATGCAGCGGTACTCGCCCTGATCGTGGTTGTCCCAGTACTCGCCGGTGAACGCCTGCTCGGTGCCGGCCCGTTGGGTGACTTCGTACTGAAGTGCGGTCAGCCGCTCGCGCAGCTCGGCGTCGTCAAAGGTCTTGCGATCAGTCATCGCCCGCGACGGTAGCGGCGCGCGGCGTCGATCGCACCGGAGGGCGGACCGGCCCTGGTGCTGGTGTGACTCAGGTCGTCGAGCCGAGGTAGGCGGACGACAGGCCTTCTTCGAGGTCGGCGGGCTGGCCAACGTCGACGATCCGGCCGTGCAGCATGATCGCGGCGTAGTCGGCCACGCCGAGGACGGTGCGGGCGAACTGCTCGACCACCAGGATCGACACGCCTTGGCGGGCGACCTCGGCCACCCGCTCGTAGAGCTCGGCCACGATCAACGGCGCCAAGCCCATCGACAGCTCGTCGAGCAGCAGCAGCGACGGGTTGGTGCTCAGTGCCCTGGCCAGCGCGAGCATCTGCTGCTCGCCGCCCGAGAGCGTCCCGGCGAGTTGGCTGCGGCGTTCGCTCAGCCGCGGGAACTGGTCGTACGCGCTGCTCTCGACTTCGGCGAGCCCCCGCCCGGCGTACGTCGCCATGTGGAGGTTCTCGCGCACGGTCAAGTTCGGGAAGATGCCGCGGCCTTCGGGGATCGTGCACACTCCGGCCCGCACCAGCTCGGCCGCGCCTGCGCCGTTCACGTGGCGGCCCGCGACGTGGACGCACCCGTCGGTGGCCTTGATCTCACCGCTGACGACCTTCAAGGTCGTGGACTTGCCGCCTCCGTTGGGTCCCAACAACGCCACCACGCAGCCGGCCGGGACGACGAGGTCGACACCGTGGAGCACCTCGATCGACCCGTACCGGGCCCGGATGCCTTTCAGCTCGAGGGCTGGGGTGGCCGTCATGGCTGCGGGCCCGTCAGCTCGTGCGCTCGGGCTTCCTCGGTCCGCCGGAGCGACGAATCCTCGACCGCGGCGCCGAGGTACGCGTCGAGCACAGCTGGGTTGCGCTGGACCTCCTCGGGCGTGCCGCTCGCGAGGATGGCGCCGTAGTCCAGGACGTAGACCTGCGCGCACACGCGCATCACCAGCGGCACGTCGTGCTCCACCAGCAGGATCGCCATGCCTTCGGCCGCCAGCTCGCCGAGCAGCTCGCCGAACGACTCCGTCTCGGCTTCGTCTTGGCCGGAAGCCGGTTCGTCGAGCAGCAGCAGGCGGGGCTGGGTGGCGAGGGCGCGGGCGAGCTCCACGAGCCGTGCCTGGCCGGTGGGCATGGCGTCGACGCGCTGATCGGCTTGCGCGTGCAGGCCGACGCGGGTGAGCGCCGCGAGCGCGGCGTCGCGGGGCTCGGTGCGATCGCGGGACCACGTGCGGTGGATCTCCGCGGCGGTCTGGACGTTTTCCAACGCCGTCATTGAGCCGAACAGCTCGAGCCGTTGGAACGTGCGGGCGATCCCGCGCCGCGCCCGCTGATGGGTCGGGAGGTTGGTGAGATCTTGCCCGTCGAACGCGACGTGACCGCTGGAGGCATCCTGCAAGCCGGTGATCACGTTGAACGTGGTGGTCTTGCCGGCGCCGTTGGGCCCGATGAGGCCCACGATCGATCCCGCGTCAACGGCGAGGTCGACATCGCGGACGGCGTAGTTCCCGCCGAAGTGCACGTTGATCGAGCGAACTTCGAGCAGCGCGGACATCGGCTCCCCCCGGGGTGGCCGGCAGTGGTGGGTGGTGACAGGTGGTTCACTCGCAGTTCGGCGCCGGCGTGGAAGGTGCCTGCCCGTCTTGCGTCGAATTGTGAAAGACGATATCTGACAGGGGGTCAGATACCAGAGTCAGCTTTCGGGGAGGAACGCGTTGGGTCGCGCATCGCGGAGGTACGCGCTCCTCGCACTCGTCGCCGCGCTGGTCCTCGTCGCCACAGCAGGCTGTGGAGCCCGCTTGGACAAGGCCCAGACGCGCGCCGCGATCGGGGGCGGGGGCGGTGGAGGCGGCGGTGCCGCCCAGTCCACCGCAGGCGCGACGGACTCAGGTGCCGGTGGCCCCACCGCCACGGTCGCCACCGGTGCGCAGGGCTCCACCTCGGGCGCGACCGGTGGGTCCGGTGGGTCTGGTGGGTCCAGTGGATCAGGTGGCGGAACCGGCGGGCCGAGCGCCGCCCAGAGCGGGGGGTCCGGCTGCTCGGCCGTCGCCGGCACCAAGGCGCCGGGGCTGTCCGACACCGAGATCAAGTTCGGCAACATCTCGACGATCACCGGGCCGGTTCCCGACTTCGGCCAGACCGGTCGGGCCGGCGCCAAGGCGTACTTCGACTACATCAACGCCACGCAAGGCGGGGTCTGTGGTCGCAAGCTCTCGCTGGTGACCGCGGACGATCGCCTCGACACGGCCACCAACCGTGCCGCGGCGCAGCAGCTCATGGGCCAGGTGTTCGGCTTCGCCGGCAACACGACCGTGGTCGACAACGGCTCCGCCAGCGTGCTCGGCGGTACCGACATCCCGGTGTGCGCGCTCACCATCGGCGACGCGTCGGCCACGATGTCCAACGGGTTCTCACCGAACCCGGTCAACGTCGCCTCGCACTCCAACGGCACGGTCGCCATGTGGCGCTACCTGAAGTCGACGTATCACATCACGAAAGTGGCGGTCATGACGCCGGCCCAGAACGACGCCCGTGAGCGATCGATCGGGTACATCAACGACGCGCAGGCCGCGGGGTTGCAGACGATGACCCTCGAAGCGCCGATCACGGAGACCAACTACACCGGCTACGTGTCCAAGATGCAGAGCGGCGGCGCCGATGCGCTGATCACGACGCTCGAGGTCAACGGCATGGCGAAGCTCGCTCGAGCGGTCCAAGCCAACCCCACGTTCGTCAAGCAGCTCAAAGTCCCGTTCTACGGCGCGCAGGCGTACGGTCAGCAGTTCCTGAAGCTCGCCGGCGACGCGGCCAACGGCACCATCATCGGCATCAACTACGACATCATCGAAGGTGGCACCGCGGCGACGCAGACCTTCGCCCAGTGGTACGCCCGCAGCGCACCCGGCCGCGACGCCGACTTCTTCGCGCTCATGGGCTGGACTGCTGCCGAACTGTGCGTGCAAGGCCTGAAGGCAGCCGGTGGCGCGCCGACTCGTGCCAAGGTCACCAACGCGCTGAAGGGCATCCACCACTACACGGCCGGCGGCATCCTCACGGACCGCGACCCCGCGAACAAGACGACCAGCCAGGCGTTCGCCGTCGTGGGTGTCAAGAACGGCAAGTGGGTCCATCTCTATCCGGCGAGCGGGTTCGCCAACGGATGAGCCGCTTCGTGCCCCGCACCCGGGCCCAAGTCATCGGCGCGGTGGTGCTGGTGGCGTACCTCGTCCGCATCTTCTGGACGGCGCCCGACATGGGGCAGCTGTTCAACTTCACGGTCATCGGCGTGGCCGAAGGGTGCGTGTACGCGATCGCGGCCAGCGGGCTGGTGCTCACGTACGCCACGACGGGCGTGTTCAACTTCGCCCACGGCGCGGTGGGGATGGCAGCGGGCTACGCGTATTACTCGCTGACGGTGCAGCACGGCCTGCCGACGGTTCCGGCCCTCCTCATCGTCGTGTTCGTGCTGGCGCCGCTGCTCGGCCTTGTGCTCGAACGCGTCATGCGGTCGTTCGCCGATTCGTCGATCCAGACCTCGATCGTCGTGACCATCGCCCTCACGGTGATGCTCATCGGCATCGCGCAGCAGGCCTGGCCGCCCCGGACGGCAGCCGTGCTGTCACCCCTGCTGGGTGACAACCACATCTTGACGATCTGGAAGGCCCACCCCACGTACGACAACGTGGCGGCGCTGGTGTTGGCCGTGGTGGTCGCGCTCGGGTTGCGCTCCCTCCTTTACCGGAGCCGCACCGGCGTCGCGATGCGGGCGGTCGTCGACAACCCGAATCTCGCTGCGCTCAACGGCGCTCGACCGGTCACGATCGCCCGCTTCAGCTGGATGTTGGGCTCGGTGCTGGCTGCGGTGGCCGGTGTGCTGTTGGCGAGCGGTACGAACCTCGATCCGGTCAACCTCACCTTCTTCGTGGCGGGTGCGTATGGCGCGGCGGTGGTCGGCAAGCTCAAGAGCATCCCGCTCACGTTCGCAGGTGCCATCGCCCTCGGGCTCTTGCGCAACCACGCGTTCTTCGCGCTGCCGCAAGGACAGGTGTGGAGCTCGTTTCGCAACGCGCTGCCGGGCGTGTTCTTGTTCTTCGCGTTGCTGTTGGTGCCCGCCGCGCGGCTGACCGTCGGCCGCGTCGTCGGCGTCCGCTCCCCGAACGTGCCCGGCCTGCGCCGTTCGGCCGTCAGCGGTGTCGTGTTCATCTGTCTCGTCGTGCTGCTGAGTCGGGTCGTGCCGGCCGAGCACCTCACCGACATGACCCGCGGTCTGATCTTCGCCACCTTGTTGCTCTCACTCGTGCTGCTCACCGGTTTCAGCGGCCAGATCTCGTTGTGCCAGTACGTGTTCATGGCCATCGGTGCGTGGGCGATGGGCACGTACTTCGGCGGCAACAGCATCTGGGGCATGCTCCTCGCCGGCCTCGTCGCGGTGCCGCTCGGTGTGCTGGTCGCGCTGCCGGCCATGCGGCTGCAGGGGCTGTACCTCGCGCTCGTCACGTTCGGCTTCGCGGTGGTGTCACGCGACTTGCTGCTCGACAACCCGCACATCTTCGGCAAGCACGACGTCGCCGTCGGCCGACTGCAGTTGTTCGGGATCGATTGTTCGGGCGACAAGGCGTTCTTCGTCCTCGCCGGGGTCGTCTTCGTGGTGTTCGCCATCGGGGTGTTGGCGATACGTCGAAGTCCGTTCGGCCGACGCCTCGCCGCCGTGCGCGACAGCAAGGCCGCGTGCGCCACCCTCGGCCTCGACACGCGCCGCACCCAACTCGCCGTCTTCACCGTGTCGGCGTTCGTCGCGGGGGTGGCCGGCTCGCTGTACGGCGGGCTCGGGGCCACCGCGGGCAGCATCCAGTTCGACCCGATCAACAACATCGTGTTGCTGTTGTTCGCGATGGTCGGCGGCGTCACCACCGTGACCGGAGCGCTGCTCGGCGGATCGCTGTTCGCGCTGCTGCCGTTCATCGCCAGCCGCTATCCCGACTACCAGGCTCTGCCGTTCGCCGTGATCGCCTTCGGCGCCATTGCGCTCGGCCGCCAACCCAACGGGCTCGCCGGTCTGTTCTTCGAGTGGGCCCACGGCGGGCGACGGAACGCCACTGCCGGATCGTCGTCGTCGCAGCCCACGGCCACGCTGCCCGCTGGCGACCTCCCGGGAGCGGGGGAGCCGATCGTGGAAGGGCCGGTCCATGCGCCGGCGTGAAGGTCGTTCCCGCCGCCGGGCCGGTCGCTTGCTCACGGCGCTGGGCGCCGCCCTGCTGATCGGTGCCACCGTGGCCGGTAGCAGCGCGGGCGCGCAGACCGACCCTGGCGGGTCGGGCGGGTCAGGTGGCGCTGCGGACGCCACCGGCACCACGCCGGACCTCGGGGGCTACATCGTGAAGTCGAGGGCTGCCGGCGTGGCCTTCAGCTACGACAGCCCCGGCCTCATCCCGGGCACGCCCTCGCCGATCCTCGGCGTCAGCCTGCCCGAGGCGTCGACCAACTTCAGCAACGGGCCGAGCGGCTACGCGCTGGCGAGCGTCCTGTATCCCGGCGCGCTGCTGTCGGATCTCGGGCCGGTCGTGGCCGAAGCCGGGTACGACGTGCCGATCCCCGGCTACCCGATCCGCACCCAGGCCTTCTACCCGTCTGGCCCGACCACCGCCGAGCAGACCGACGGTACGGCGCGCATGGCGTCGAGCACCGACGCGGGCAGCGCGCAGAGTCTCGCCGATCACGGTGCGCTGACCGTTCCCGGCCTCATCAGCGTCGGTGCGATGGTGTCGCACTCGGTCAGCGGCATCGAGGATGGGCACGCGGTCAGCCGAGCCCGGGTCGAGCTGCACGGCGTCGACATCCTCGGCGGCCTGGTGCACATCGACGCACTGGTCACCGACCTGGTCGCCACCAGCGACGGCAACAAGGCGGCCACAGCGGGCACCAGCTCCGCGTCGGGCGTGAAGTTCCTCGGCCTGCCGGCCACGCTCGACGGCACCGGCGTGCATCTCGCGTCGCAGCCTGCCGAGACGCCAACCACCGCGGCGTCGAACCCCCTCGGGCCACTGCTCGACCAGCTCGGCGCCGGCAAGCTCGACTTGAGCGGTCTGTCACCGAAGCTGGCGCCCGTGGTCAGCGGGCTGAACAAGTTGCTCGGCACCGTGGGCGGCGGAGCCCAGAAGCTCACCGACCTCCTGGCCACCGGCGGGATCACGATCACGCTCACCAAGCCGGTCGAGACCATCGACGGCGCACAGGGGGAGCGGTTGGCGGACGGCCTGTCGGTGACGCTCGACTACGACGGGCACAAGACTCCGGTGATGTCGCAGCTGCTGGCGCTCATCCCGAGCGAGCAGCTGCCGTCGGACCCCATCCCCGGCGTCCCGCTGAACACGTCGCCGCAAGCGCTGGTCGAGATGGTCAAGGCCCACCACATCTTCAACGTGGCGCTCGGCCTCGGCGACGTGTCCACCATCGCCACGCCTGCGTTCGAGCTCGGCCCGCTCGCGTCGTCCACGGGGGGCTCCGGCGGTGGCGAGCTCCCGTCATCCGATCTCGGCACACCCGGCGAACCGTCGCCCGACCTGGCAGGGGACGGCGGCCAGTTCACGACGCCGGCTCCGACGCTCGCCAAGCCCTCGCCGGTGCAGGCCGGGCCAACCAGCCTCATCTCCTTCGGCACCAACCCGCTGGCGGTGGCGGCTTCGATCCTGTTGCTGTTGCTGATCGGCGCGGCGGCCTGGTTCGGCGCGACACGCCTCGCTGACCGCACGCTGGCGGCCGCCGGCGGGGCGTGCCCCGAACATCTCGACGCACCACCTGGAGGTACCAGCTGATGACCGTCGCCGTGCCCGACCCGACGATCGAACCGGCGGGCGCCGACGCGCAGGAACCGCAAGCGCAGCGGTTCGAGCGCTTGTCGGCCGGTATCGCTCAGATCCGCACGCAAGCCAAGCGGATGAAGTTCACCGAGCGCACGTTGATGATCATCGGCGGGATCCTGGCGCCGATCGGCATCTTGTTGGTGTTCGTCGGCTGGTACGGCGCGGCCCATTCGCCTTACCTGTTCCAGCAGATCCCGTACCTGATCTCCGGCGGCCTGCTCGGGTTGGCGCTGGTGTTCGCCGGCGGCTTCTTCTACTTCGCCCACTGGATGACCGAGGCGGTGCGTGAGCAGCGGCGCCAGGCCAGCCGCGTGATCGACGCCATCGATCGGCTGGAGACCACGCTTCGCTCCATGGCGACGCCTGCCCATGACCGCACGAACGGCGCGGCGCGCGGCGTCGGCGCCGTGGCGGGCCGTGATCTCGTTGTGGGCGAGGAAGCCCCGGTGGCTGCCCCGGCGGTGCCGGGCGGGGACCGGTCGGAGGGCGAGCCCGTCGCCGGCGAGTCAGCCCGGGCGGCCGCCGCGCCGCGGGTGTTGGTGGCCACCAACCGTGGCACGGTCGCCCACCGACCTGATTGCGTGGTCGTGGCCGGCAAGACCGGGATCCGGCGGATCACCGATGGTGAGCAGCTCGGCGCCTGCCGCCTCTGCGACCCCTTCGCCGATTGACCGGCCGTGACGGGGCGCGCCGGCGCCCCTGAAACGGGCGTGCCGGTGCATGCATACGCTGGGGCGCATGTCCGACTACCTTCCCCCGTTGCAGGACATCGACTTTCTCCTCGACCAGATCGTCGATCTCGAAGCGCTGTCGAAGCTCGAACCGTTCACCCACGCCGATCCCGCGAGCGTGCAAGGCGTGATCGAGGAATACGGCCGCTTCGTGAGCGAGGTCATCGCTCCCACCAACCGAACCGGTGATCTCGAGGGGAGCATCCTCGAGGGCGACGAAGTGCGCACCCCCGAGTCGTTCAAGACCGCGTACGACCAGTACGTCGCGGCGGGGTGGGGTGGCGTCTCGTTCGACCCCGGCTATGGCGGCGGCGGGTTCCCGCACCTGGTCGGCATCGTGCTCCAGGAGCTGCTCAACAGCGCCAACATGGCGTTCGCGATGGCGCCGCTGCTCACCCAGGGCGCCATCGAGGCGTTGGTCGCCCACGGCTCGGAGACGCAACAGCAGGTGTTCCTGCCGAAGATGGTCAGCGGCGAGTGGACCGGCACCATGAACCTCACCGAGCCCGAGGCCGGCTCCGACGTCGGCGCGCTGCGCACCAAGGCCGTCCGCCAGGGCGACGGCACGTACCGCATCACGGGCCAGAAGATCTTCATCACGTTCGGCGAGCACGACCTGGCGCCGCAGATCATCCACCTCGTGCTGGCCCGCACACCCGACGCCCCGCCGGGCACCAAGGGGATCTCGCTGTTCATCGTGCCGAAGTTCCTGGTGGGCGACGATGGCTCGCTCGGCGAGCGCAACGACGTCCACGTGGTCAGCATCGAGCACAAGATGGGCATCAAGGCCAGCCCCACCTGTGTGCTGGCGTACGGCGACAACTCCGACGGTGCCGTGGGCTACCTCGTCGGCGAGGAGCACGCCGGCATGCGATACATGTTCACGATGATGAACAACGCCCGCCTCGGCGTGGGCATCGAGGGGCTCGGCGTGGCGGAACGTGCGTACCAGGACGCGCGGCGGTACGCGCAGGAACGCCAGCAAGGTCGGGCCGTGGGGGCCGAGCCCGGCACGCGCTCGCTGATCGTCGAGCACCCCGATGTCCGTCGCATGCTCTTGACCCAGAAGGCGTCGGTGGAGGCGTTGCGGGCCATGGCTTACCTCGAGGCGGAGCACATCGACTTGTGGCGGCATCACCCCGACGCCTCCCGTCGCGAAGGAGCCGGCGAACTGGTCGAGCTGCTCACCCCCTTGGTCAAGGCCTGGGGCACCGACGTCGGCGTCGACGTCGCCAACCTCACCATCCAGATCTACGGCGGCATGGGCTTCATCGAGGAGACCGGTGTCGCCCAGTACTTGCGGGACGTGCGGATCACGCAGATCTACGAAGGCACGAACGGCATCCAGGCCATCGATCTCGTCGGGCGCAAGCTGCCGATGCGGGCCGGCGGCGTGGTGGCCGACCAGGTCGCACGGATGCGGGCCACGGCCGCGGAGCTCACCGGTTCGGGCGACGACGCCCTCGCGGCGATCGGTGGCCGCCTCGCCGAGGCAGTCGACACGGTCGAGCAGACCACCGCTTGGCTGTTGGAGCACGGTGTCGCCGACGTCAACGACCTGCTGGCTGGCGCCGCGCCGTACTTGCGGATGCTCTCCCTCACGGTCGGCGGGTGGTTGCTCGGCCGGTCCGCCGCGGCCGCCCGGAGCCTGCTCGACGCAGGCGGATCATCGCACGACGCGGGGTTCCTCGCCGCCAAAGTCGACACCGCCAGGTTCTTCGCCGACCACCTGCTCCCGGCGGTGCACGGCTTGGCGGCGCCGGCCACCGCGGGCGCCGAGGGGCTGTTCGCGGTCTCGCCCGAGCAGCTCTGAGCGACCTCAGCCGGCCGCGAGGACCGCGTCGGACAGGGCCGGCCACCGGGGGAGCGCCCGCGCACCGAACGGCCGGTCGGTGAGGCAGACCAGCGCGACACCAGCCACGGGGTCCACCCACAAGAAGGTGCCCGCTCGGCCGAAGTGGCCGAACGTGGCCGGCGAGTTCCGCTCGCCGGTCCAGTGGGGTGACTTCGTGGCGCGCAGCTCGAACCCCAGCCCCCAGTCGTTGGGTGCTTGGCGCCCATAGCCCGGCAACACGCCGGCCAGACCGGGGAACGCCACGGTGCTGGCAGTGGCCACCGTGGAGGTTGCGAGCAGGTCAGGCGCCAGCAGTTCGGCAGCGAAGCGTCGGAGGTCGGCAACGGTGGACACCGCGCCGGACGCGGGCGATCCGTCGAGGCGCGTGGCGTGCATGCCGAGCGGGGTGAGCACGGCCTCGGTGAGATAGGTGGCGAACGGCAGACCACTGGCCCGGGTCACGATCTCGCCGAGCAAGTCGAACCCCGCGTTGGAGTAGATGCGGCGGGTGCCTGGCGGGGCGAGGACCTGACCGTCGGGGCCGAGGCCCGATGCATGGGCGAGCAGGTGTCGCACGGTCGCCCCGGCCACTCCGTCGACCGCGTCGTCGAGGCCGACGATCTCCTCTTCGCAGGCAACGAGCACGGCGGTGGCGGTCAGCAACTTCGTCACCGAAGCCAACTCGAATCCCAGGGCGTCGTCGCCGTGGATGACGGCCGGGTTCGTGTGGCCCGCTGCGTCGCGGCGCGCGGCCCCGACCGCCGCGTGGGTGACCGGCCACTCATCGATCAGTGCGTGCAGCTCCTGCGTACGGCGGTCGTCCATCGCACGGCGAGCGTACGTCGGCTACAAGTGGCGGATGCTGACGGGGGCCTGGGACCGGGACGCGTTCGAGGCCGCCGCGCGCTCGGTCATCGCGGGCCTGCAGCCGGGCGAGCTCGTGACGTACGGCGAAGTCGCCATGGAAGCCGGCTGGCCCGGTCACGCACGAGCGGTCGGCGCGCTGCTCCGCGAGCGCTCCGGCGGGCTGCCCTGGTGGCGCGTGGTGCCGGCATCAGGCCGCTTGGCGCCGCACTTGGTGCGCGAGCAGAGCCGTCGATTGCGGGCCGAAGGGGTGACGGTGGTCGACGGGCGGATCCGGGGATCGCGCCGGTGACCTCGCCTTCGGCATACTGATCGGACGCCGAGAAACCTGGAGGTACACCCGTGGCGATCTACGACCACCCCGTTCGCGCCCTCGATGGCAGTGCTGCCGACTTGCACGACCAGGCCGGCAAGGCCCTGCTGATCGTCAACGTGGCCTCGAAGTGCGGCCTCACCCCGCAGTACGAGGGCCTCGAACGACTTCAAAAGACGTATGGCGACCGCGGCTTCAACGTGTTGGGGTTCCCGTGCAACCAGTTCATGGGCCAAGAGCCCGGGACGGCCGACGAGATCGCCACGTTCTGCTCCTCGACGTACGGCGTCACGTTCCCGATGTTCGAGAAGATCGAGGTCAACGGCGACGGCCGCTCGGCGCTCTACGCGGACCTGACCCAGACGCCGGACGCAGCGGGCGAAGCCGGCGACATCCAGTGGAACTTCGAGAAGTTCCTCGTCTCCCCTCGAGGCGAGGTCGTGGGCCGCTTCCGCCCGCAGACCGAGCCCGAGGCCGAGGAGCTGGTCGCCGCGATCGAGGCACAGTTGCCGAGCTGACCCACACGGAGGGTCGTCGGATCCCGTGAGCGCTGCATCGCTGGGCGGCGTGGCCGCCGCCGCCCGGCTGCTCGCGGCCCGCTTCGGTGTCGACGTCGACCAGTTCACCGGGTCCGCCCCCCGGCTCTTGTCGGAACGGCCCGTGCCCGTGCCCGACTCGTGGGCAACCGCGCTGGCCGACGTCACCCGCGACCAGGCGCCCGATGCGGTCGGGTCCCTCTATGAGGGCGGGTTGTCCGCGGATCACAAGCGCGCCGGGGGTGTCGTGTACACACCCCGGCCGGTTGCCGACGGGCTGATGGCCGCCGCGGTCGACCGCGTCCCGGCCGCTCTCGCCCGCACGTGGACGATCGTCGATCCGTCGTGCGGTGGCGGCGCGTTCCTTCTCGCTGCGGCCCGATGGTTGGCGCGCGCCGGCGTCGATCCTGGCGAGGTTGTCGCCGAGCGGGTCGGCGGCGTCGACGTCGACCCTGGCGCCGTCGCGGTCAGTGAAGCGGCGCTGGTGTTGTGGGCCGCGCTCGAGTCGGGCCACGTGCCGGACCGGGGCGTGCCGGGCCTCGTCGTCGGCGACGCGCTGCTCGTGCCCGAACTGCTGCACCGGGCCGGCCGGCACCCCGACCTGGTGATCGGCAACCCACCCTTCCTCGGCCAGCTCGCCGAAGCCACCCGGCATGACGCCGATCGCCGCGCCGCGCTCAAGCGGGTGTGGGGTGCCCTGGTGCGCGGCTACACGGACTCGGCCGCGCTGTTCCTGGTGGCCGGCCGCCGGGCGGTTGCGCCCGCCGGACGCGTCGTCTTGGTGCAGCCGCTGTCGGTGCTGGGGGCCCGAGACGCCGGCCCGGCAAGAGCGGCGGCCGTCGACGGTGCACGATTGCACGGGATGTGGGTGGCGCCCGAGCGGGTGTTCGAGGCCGCCGTTCGCACGTGCGCGCCCGTGATCGCCCTCGACCACGACAAGGACGGGATCGTGCGTCGGTGGTCCGGGCCGGACGTGACGCCGATCGACCCGGTGCCCGCCGACCCCGGCTCGGCCCGCGGCGAGCAGTGGGCGGGTCTGGTGGTCGACGTGCTCGGGGTGCCACGGGTCGACCTGCGCGCACCGGCCGCCGACCGTCCGGGTGTGGTCGGCGACCTGGCCACCGCTACCGCCGGGTTCCGCGACCAGTACTACGGCCTCGCTCCCTTCGTGTGCGAGGCCCCGGGCGGTCATGATCTCGACGTGGCGCGCTTCGCGCCGCTGATCACGGTCGGGATGATCGATCCTGGCCGCCACCGCTGGGCCGCGACCCCGTTCCGGTTCGCCGGACGACGCTGGCTCCGACCCGTGGTCGACCTGGCTGCCCTGCGAGCGGAGGCGCCCGACCTCGCACGCTGGGTCGACGCGCGGCGCCAACCCAAGATCCTGGTGGCCACCCAGACCCGTGTGATCGAAGCAGTGGCCGACCGCACCGGGGTGCTCGTGCCATCGGTCCCCGTCATCAGCGTCGAGCCGTTCGATCTCGCCGATGTGTCGCGGATCGCCGCGGCGCTCACCGCCCCCCCGGCCAGTGCATGGGCGTTCCGCGAGACCGCTGGCACGGCCCGGTCGGCCGATGCCGTGAAGCTCGCGGCGCGCCAAGTGCTGGCCGTGCCGCTCCCCACGATCGACGCGAGCTGGCACGCGGCCACCGCCGCGCTCGATGCCCACGAGCTCGCCGCGTTCGCGTCCGCCGCTGCCGAGGCCTACGGGCTCGCGCCCGACCATCCCGTGGTGGGGTGGTGGCTCGCTCGGCTGCCTCGCCGCGCGCCGGTCCCAGTTAGAGATTGAGAATCGTTCTGACTTCTGGCTAGAGTGCCGCACGTGGTGATCCTCGTGGCGTTGGCGACGGTCGCATCCACCGCGGCAGGCGGGCTGTTCGCGCTGCGCTTTCGCGACCGGTTGCATCTGGTGCTCGGTTTCACCGCCGGCGTCATCCTCGGTGTGGTCGCGTTCGACGTGTTGCCGGAAATATTCGATCTGGTTCGCCATCTCGACGTCTCGGTGCGGCTCCCGATGGGCGCGCTGGTCGTGGCGTTCTTGGCCTTCCACGTCCTCGAGAAGTCGCTGCTGATCCACGCCGCGCACGAAGACGAATACGGCGAGCACCACGAGCACGCCCACGGCCTCGATCAGGTCGCGGCCCACGGGCACGACCACGGGCACCCCACGGTCGGGCTGGCGTCGGCCCTTGCCCTGTGCGCGCACAGCTTCGCCGACGGCCTCGGGATCGGCCTCGCGTTCCAAGTCGACACGCGGGTCGGCGTCGCCGTGGCGCTCGCGGTCGTCGCCCACGACTTCGCCGACGGACTGAACACCGTGGGCCTGATGCTGCGCCACGGCAACGATCGCACACGAGCGCTGCGCCTCCTCGCACTCGACGCGCTGGCGCCGCTCGCCGGCGCGGCGCTGACGTTGGCCGTCGACGTGCCGCAGAAGGTGTTGCTGGTGTCGCTTGGCGCGTTCGCCGGCTTCTTGCTCTACATCGGCGCGGCGGACATCCTCCCGGAAGCGCACGCCAATCACCCTTCGTGGGCCACGCTGCTGACCACCATCAGCGGGACGGCACTGATGTTCCTTGTCATCGGCGCGCTGCCGGCTTGAGGGGCCTTTCGGCTTGACGGCTTCGGCCTGGGCCTGCTGCAATCTGGCCCTGGCATCATGAGCGACCCGGGCGACCGGGTCCGGCAACCTGGGACCGGACACCCAAGGTGCTCTCCCGCTGCGACGGGGATGTGGCCGCCAACCGGCGGCAACGAAGTGTCCGAGACGGCTCCGGCCGCCTCGCTTCGGGTGTCCTTCCCCTGATTCGAGATGGAGGAGGACGTGGCGAGCAGCCCGGCGTGGGCCGACGACGGCAACCACCTCGCGCCTGACGCGTGGCGACGCCCCCGTGATTCCACCCTGCCTGCGTCGGGTGCCTGGCGGCCGAGCGACCCGACGGCCGACCGGCAGTTCCTGCAGATGGCCGTCGACCGACCGTTTGTGCTCGAAGGCGGCGGACAGCTCCGCGAGATCACCATCGCGTTCGAGACGTGGGGCGAGCTGAACGCGGACCGCTCGAACGCCATCCTCGTGTGTCATGCGCTGACCGGCGACGCCCACGCGGCCGGTCGCACCGGGCCCGGTCAGGCCACCCCTGGTTGGTGGGATGCGATCATCGGCCCCGGCCGGCCGCTCGACACCGACCGCTACTTCGTCGTCTGTCCGAACGTGTTGGGCGGCTGTCAGGGCAGCACCGGCCCGGCATCGCACCGACCGGATCGCAACGCGCCGTACGGCCCGTCGTTCCCGGTGGTGACCATCCGCGACATGGTGCGCACGCAGGCCCGGTTGGCCGAGGTGCTCGGCATCATTCGCTGGCATTCGGTGATCGGCGGCTCGATGGGCGGGATGCAGGCGCTCGAGTGGGGCGTCATGTGGCCCGACCGCGTCGGTTCGGTCGTGGCCATCGCCACCTGCGCGGCCGCCACGGCACAGCAGATCGCCTGGTGGAGCTGCGGTCGCCGAGCCATCGCGCTCGACGCCAACTGGAACGGCGGCGACTACTACGACGCGCCACCCGGCAAAGGTCCCCACGCGGGCTTGTCGCTCGCCCGCATGATGAGCCAGATCACCTTCCGCACCGACGACGTCTTCACCGACCGTTTCGGGCGCGACGTGGTCGAACCCATCGACGAGTCGTTCGACATGTGGCAGCGGTTTCAGGTGGAGCGCTACCTCGAGCACCATGGCCACAAGCTGGTCCGCCGCTTCGACGCCAACAGCTACCTCGTGTTGGCCAAGGCCATGGACCTCCACGACATCGGCCGCGACCGCGGCGGCATCGACCTCGCGCTCACTCGGATCACGGCCCCCACGTTGGTGATGGGCGTGTCGAGCGACGTGCTCTATCCGTCGTACCAGCAGCACTACATCGCCGACGCGCTGCGGCGGTCGGGCGTGCCGGCGAGATACGCGGAGATCGACAGTCCCCATGGCCACGACGCCTTCCTGATCGAGCACCGCCAAGTCGGCGCTGCCCTCACCGCGTTCTTCGACGAGTTGGAAATCACCGGAGCCACCCAATGACCGATCACTTGCATCCCGAGACCACCGCCATCCGAGGTGGCCGCCGACCTGGCGAGACGAGCTTGGCGCCGGTGATCTATCCGTCGTCGACGTTCACGACGGAGTCGGTTGCCGACGCCCGCCAGCAGGCCACTTCCGTGGCGCCGAGCCGCTTCTACACCCGCTATGGGAATCCGACCGTCGCCGACTTCGAGTCCGTGATCGCGGAGCTCGAAGGAGCCGAAGCGGCCCGGGCGTACGCGTCGGGCATGGGTGCGGTGTCGGGCATCATCCTCGCGCTGTGCTCGTCGGGCGACCATGTCGTCGCGCAACGCCAGCTGTACTCGGGCACGCAACTGCTGTTCCAGGCGGTGTGCCCGCGGTTTGGGATCGACGTGACCTTCGTCGACGGCACCGATCCCGACGCGTGGGCCGCGGCGGTGATCCCCGGTCGCACCCAGGTGGTGTGGGCCGAGACACCGGCCAACCCGAAGCTCGACCTCGTCGATCTCGACGCGCTCGGTGCGATCAAGGGCCCGATGAAAGTGGTCGACTCCACGTTCGCCACGCCGCTCGGCCAGCAGCCGCTCCGCCACGGGGCAGACCTGGTGCTGCACTCAGCGACCAAGGGCATCGCCGGCCACAACGACGCCACGCTGGGGGTTGTCGCGGGGTCGGCGGACCTGATCCAGTGGCTGTACGGCTTCGCCATCCTCCAAGGCGCCACCGCTTCGGCGTACGACGCGGCCAACGCGTTGCGCGGCGTGCGCACGCTGCCCGCCCGCCTGCACCGCCAGTGCGAGACGGCGCAACGGCTGGCAGAGGCGCTCGAAGCCGACGACCGTGTGACCGAGGTGCGCTTCCCCGGCCTGGCCTCGCATCCCCAGCACGGCCTGGTCGAGCGCCAGATGCGCCTGCCCGGCAGCCAGATCTCCTTCGATGTGCAGCCGGCGGGTGAAGCGTCGGCCGACGAGGTCGGCGCCCGGTTCGTTGAGAGCGTCGAAGTGGCGTTCATGGCGCCGTCGCTCGGCGGCCCCGAGACGCTCGTCACCCACCCGGCCTCCACGACCCATGTCGGGCTGCTGCCCGAGGAGCTTGCCGCAAACGGGATCGGCCCGGGCACGATCCGGGTGTCGGTGGGCCTCGAGCACCCCGACGACGTGCTCGCCGATTTCGACCAGGCGCTCACCCACGCGACCAAGGGCTCCACCAGGTAGCGCCTCACCGCGGCCGGCCGGCTCGCGTGGGCCTCAGCCCCGCACCTTCGCACCGCCCGACGGCCTAACATCTGACGCTGTGTCAGATGTCGAGTTCACGATGGCCCGCACCCACGAGGTGGTGGCCGAGGCGGTGCCCGATCGCGAGGCCGTGGTGTGGCGTGATCGCCGGATCACCCACGCCGAGCTCGCGGGCCGGAGCCGGCGCCTCGCCAACTACTTGCACGACCGTGGGCTCGGGGTGCGTCGCGAGCGGTCCGAGCTCGCCAACCACGAGTCGGGCCAGGACCACGTCGCGCTCTACCTCTACAACGGCAACGAGTACCTCGAAGGTCTGCTCGGCGCGTTCAAGTCGCGGGTGGCACCGTTCAACGTGAACTACCGCTACGTCGAAGATGAGCTGCGCTACCTGTTCGCCAACTCCGACGCCAGAGCGGTCGTGTACCACGCGGCGTTCGCGCCGACCCTGGCCAAGGTGCGCGACTCGCTGCCCGACCTCGAAGTGCTGCTGCAAGTCGACGACGGATCGGGCAACGACCTCCTCCCGGGCGCGGTCGACTACGAGCAGGCGCTGGCTTCGGCGCCGTCGGACGCGCCGCCGGTCGACCCGTCGCCCGACGACCTGTACATCCTCTACACCGGCGGCACGACGGGGATGCCGAAAGGCGTGCTGTGGCGTCAGCACGACATCTTCCTCTCTGCGATGGGCGGCCAGGTCCCCGGGGTGTGGGACCCGGTCAGCTCCTATGAGGACCTCGCCGCGCGCGCCGCGTCGGGCGACGGCCTGCGCATGATGCTGATCCCGCCGCTCATGCACGGCGCCGCGCAATGGGGCTCGTTCATCGCGCTGCACGGTGGTGGCACGGTTGTCTTGCCGCATGACAACACCCGTATGGACCCGCCCGACGTGCTGCGCACCGTCGAGCGCGAGCGCGCGGTCAGCCTCACCACGGTCGGCGACGCCGTGGCGCGCCCACTGGTCGAGGAGATGGAGCGAAACTCGTACGACCTGTCGTCGCTGGCCGTGGTCGGCAATGGCGGCGCGGCGTTGACCCCGTCGATCAAGGAGCGGCTGCTCGCCCAGTTGCCGAGCCTGATGGTGAGCGACGCGATCGGCGCCTCGGAGACCGGCGCGCAAGGCAGCCACCTGTCGACCCGCGACGCCGTGTCGACGGGCCGCTTCTCGGCTGCGCCCGGCGCGGTGGTGGTCAGTGAGGACCTCTCCGCGCTGTTGCCGGCCGGCCACGACGGCAATGGCTGGCTGGCCCAGTCGGGATGGGTGCCGCTCGGCTACCTCGGCGACGCGGAGAAATCGACGCGGACGTTCCCGGAGATCGACGGCATCCGCTATTCCGTCCCGGGTGACCGTGCGCGGCTGTTGGGCGACGGGTCGATCGAGCTGCTCGGCCGCGACTCGGTGACCATCAACTCCGGTGGCGAGAAGATCTTCGCCGAGGAGGTCGAACAAGCCATCGCCGGCCATCCGGCGGTCTACGACGTGACCGTGTGCGGCCGGCCCGACGAGCGCTGGGGCAACGCCGTGGTCGCACTCGTGGAGCTGGGTGAGGGGCGTACGGCTTCGGCGGCGGAGCTCGAATCGCATGCCGCCCGGCACGTCGCTCGCTACAAGCTCCCGAAGGCGTGGATCTTCGTGGAGCACATCCAGCGGTCGCCGTCGGGCAAGGCCGACTATCGCTGGGCCAAGGAGCACGCGCTCGCCGAGCGCGGCGTCACCACCTGAGCAGCCACGGCCCTGCCCGGTGGCGCAAAAACGGCACCGGGGCCGGATGCCCGCCGTGCGGCGGGTCGATCCGGCCCCGGTTGTGAAACGGATGGTCCGGCGAGTAGTTCAGGCGGCCCGCGATGCCTCGGCGGGAGCCAGGATCTCGTGGACCACGGCGGCGAGGCCCCCGCCCACGAGCGGGGCGATGATGAACAGCCAGATCTGCTTCAGCGCGTCGCCGCCCACGAACAATGCCGGGCCGAGCGAGCGAGCAGGGTTCACCGACGTACCGGTCAGCGGGATGCCGATGAGGTGGACGACCACCAGCGCCAAGCCGATGGCCACCCCGGCGACGGCGGGTGCGGAAGCCATGCGGCCCGTGACCGCCAGCACCACGTAGACGAACAGGAACGTGAGGATCACTTCGGCCAGGAAGGCGCCGCCGGCGTTGAGGCCGGTCATCGACAACTTGCCGTAGCCGTCGGCGCCGAGGCCCTGTGTCTTCACGTGGTAGTCGGCGGTGCCGGCGAAGACAGCCCACAGCAGGGCTGCACCGGCGATGCCCCCGATGAACTGGGCGACCCAGTACTGCACGGCTTCTTGGACGGTGAACCGCTTGGACACCAAGAAGCCCATGGTGACCGCGGGGTTGACGTGACAGCCCGAGATCGGGCCGATGGCGTAGACGAGGACCAACAGCACGAGGCCGAAGGCGAGCGCGGTGGCGACCACGCCGGCCGACGGTGCGGTACCGGTCACCTTGAATCCGAAGCTCAACGCGGCCACACCACATGCGAAGAACACCAGCAGTGCGGTCCCGATTGCTTCGGCGACGAGCTTTCTCGTTTGTTCGGGCATGCAACTCCTCCGACGTGTCGGTGGACGGGCTCAGATGACTGTGACATGCCGGCCCGACAAAGTGGTGGACCGGCGCCAAATGGGACCAAATCCAATGGAACGCGGTTACCTCGTGTCGGTGGCGCGCAACCGGGTTCTGGACTGCCGTAGGGTGCACCAGCCGACGGCCAGCGGCCGTCGCATCCTGCGTCAGCACCCGGGGGAACGACGATGCTCAGCCCGTACGACGATCTGCCGATCCATCAGGCGGGTGCGCCGGTCGCCCAACCCGCGTCAGCCGATCCCAACGTGTACGACCGGTACTTCTTTTGCGGTTACGACGCCACCGCATCGGCGCCCTTCTACTTCGTCGGCGCGCTCGGTCACTATCCCAACCGCGACGTGATGGACGCGGCCTTCAGCATCGCGATCGACGGGGAGCAGTACGCCGTGCTGGCCTCGCAGCGGATCCCGGCCGAACGCCACACCACCAAGCTCGGTCCGATCGAGGTCGAGGTGGTCGAGCCGTTGCGCACGTTGCGGTACACGGTCGACGCCCCTCGTCACGGGCTGCGCGCCGATCTCACGTTCGCGGCACGAACGCCGGCCATCGAGGAGCCGCGCCAGACGATGATGAGCGGTCAGAAGGTCACGATGGACTCGACCCGCCTGGCACAGTCGGGCACCTGGTCGGGATGGATCGAGATCGATGGCAACCACATGGACCTCGACCCGTCGTCGACGTTCGGGACCCGCGACCGCTCGTGGGGTCTACGGCCGATCGGCGAGCCGCCGGGTGGCGCCCCTCCGTTGCACCCCACCGGCATCTGTTGGTTGTGGGGGCCGACGAACTTCGCGGACCGCTGCTCGTTCTTCGGAGTGTCGGAGAACGCCGAGGGTCTGCGGTCGTTCGAGTCGGGCGTGGTGTCGCCGGCGCTGGCACCGGGTGCGGCCACGTACGGCGAGGAGGCCTGGGCCACGGTGCGTCACGCCCATCGGGTCGACGTCGACGTGCACTGGCGGCCGGGCACCCGCCGCGCCGCGGGCTCCACCGTGCGCTTCCACTGGCGCGACGGCGCCGTCGACGAGTTGGGCTATGAGCCGCTGGTCGACTTCCACATGAAGGGCGTGGGCTACACGGATCCCGTGTGGGGCCACGGCCGTTACCTGGGTGAGTACGCCGACACGGGCAACCGTTGGAAGCTGGACGACCTCGACCCCCTTGCCCCGGAGAACTTCCATGTCCACCAGCTCTGCAAGGTGCACTGGAACGGCGACGTCGGCCAAGGCGTCTTCGAACAGGTGGTGATCGGTCCCCACGTCCCGAGCGGTTTCGCCGACTGGTTCGACGGCGCCCCGGCCTGACCTTCGGAGCGTTTCGGGTCCCATGACCCCGCATCTCTCCGAACGTCGCCGAGCTCAGACGTTGCGGCGGTAGCGGCCACCGACGTCGAACAGGGCGTTGGTGATCTGGCCGAGCGAACACACGCGCACGGCCTCCATCAGCACGGCGAACACGTTGTCGCCCGCGAGCGCGGCGGCCCTCAAGCGATCGATCGCGGGCTCGCGCGCTGCCGCGTGGCGCTGGTGGAACTCGTGGAGACGGGCGAGCTGGCCTTCCTTTTCGGCCTCAGTGGCTCGGCTGAGCTCGAGCGGCTTGCCGTCGTGGCCCGGCACGCCGTCGTGGGCGAGGTCGCCTGCGTCGCTCGCCGGGTTGCGGAACGTGTTGACACCGATGATCGGCAGCGTGCCGTCGTGCTTGCGGGACTCGTACAGCAGCGACTCGTCCTGGATCCGGCCGCGCTGGTAACCGGTCTCCATGGCGCCGAGGACACCGCCCCGCTCGGTGAGGCGATCGAACTCGGACAGCACCGCTTCTTCGACCAGGTCGGTGAGGTCATCGATGATGAACGCGCCTTGGAGCGGGTTCTGGCACTTGGCGAGGCCCCACTCCTGGTTGATGATCATCTGGATCGCCATCGCCCGGCGGACCGACTCGTTGGTGGGCGTCGTCACCGCTTCGTCGAAGGCGTTGGTGTGCAACGAGTTGCAGTTGTCGTAGATGGCGATCAGGGCTTGCAGCGTGGTGCGGATGTCGTTGAAGTTCATTTCCTGGGCGTGCAGCGAACGGCCCGAGGTCTGCACGTGGTACTTGAGCTTCTGAGACCGCTCGTTGGCGCCATAGCGGTCGCGCATCGCCACCGCCCAGATGCGCCGTGCCACTCGCCCGAGCACGGAGTATTCGGGGTCCATGCCGTTCGAGAAGAAGAACGACAAGTTCGGCGCGAAGTCGTCGATGTCCATGCCACGCGCGAGGTATGCCTCGACGTACGTGAAGCCGTTGGCCAGCGTGAAGGCGAGTTGGCTGATGGGGTTCGCGCCCGCTTCGGCGATGTGGTAGCCGGAGATCGACACCGAGTAGAAGTTCTGGACCTCATTGGCCACGAACCACTCCTGGATGTCGCCCATCATCTTCAGCGAGAACTCGGTCGAGAAGATGCACGTGTTCTGGCCCTGGTCCTCTTTGAGGATGTCGGCCTGCACCGTGCCCCGCACGTTGCGCAGGACCCACGCTCGCGCCGCTGCCGCTTCCTCTGCGGTGGGTTCACGCCCGTGGTCCTCGCGCAGTCTCGCGAGGCGCTGGTCGATGGCCGTGTTGAGGAACATGGCGAGGATGGTGGGCGCCGGGCCGTTGATCGTCATCGACACCGAGGTGGTGGGGTCGCAGAGATCGAACCCGTCGTACAGCGCCTTCATGTCGTCGAGGGTCGCGATCGACACCCCTGACGTGCCGACCTTGCCGTAGATGTCGGGACGCTCCGCGGGGTCGAAGCCGTACAGCGTGACCGAGTCGAACGCGGTGGACAGGCGGGTGGCGGGCTGGCCTTCGGCGAGCAGGTGGAAGCGTCGGTTGGTGCGGAACGCGTCGCCTTCACCGGCGAACATCCGCGTCGGATCCTCGTTCTCGCGCTTGAACGCGAACACCCCTGCCGTGAACGGGAAGTGGCCGGGCAAGTGCTCGCGTCGCAGGAAGCGCACGAGCTCTGCATGGTCGTCGAAGCGGGGGAGCGCGACTTTGGGCACGTGGGTGCCGCTGAGCGACTCGGTGGTGAGCTGGGTGCGGATCTCGCGGTCGCGCACCACGGTGACCCGCTCGTCGCCGGAGTACGACTCGCGCAACGCGGGCCAGTCGTCGAGCAGCGCACGGGTGGCGTCGCTCAGCTCCGCGTCGACCGTGGACGCCAACGCAGCCAGTTCGCCACTGTTCGTCGGGCCGGCTGCCACGGTGCCCGTGGGCTCCGGCGACCGGGACGCGAGCAGCGCCTCGACGGCATGCACCTGTTGTGCGCGGCGGGCGGCGAGCGCCTGTGTCTCGGTGGTGGCGTGGTACGACCGGACCGCTTCGCTCACCTCGGACAAGTAGCGGGTCCGGTTGGGCGGCACGATCACGGTCGACGACGTGGTCACCTTGTGGTCGACGGGCGCGAGCGTGCCGGACCCCTCGCCGATGGCGAGGCCGTGGCCGACGAGCTCGTCGCGGAGGAACTCGTACAGCGCCGTGACACCGTCGTCGTTGACGTGGCTGGCGATCGTGCCGAACACCGGCATGTCGTCGGGTTTGGCGCCGAACGCCTCCCGGTTGCGGACGAGCTGGCGCGCGACGTCGCGCCGGGCGTCGTCGGCGCCGCGACGATCGAACTTGTTGATCGCCACCGCGTCGGCGAAGTCGAGCATGTCGATCTTCTCGAGCTGCGACGCGGCACCGAACTCGGGCGTCATCACGTACAGCGACACGTCGGTGTGGCCAACGATCCCCGCGTCGCCTTGGCCGATGCCCGGGGTCTCGACCACCACGAGGTCGAAGCCGGCCGCCTTGCACGCCGCCACGATGTCGTCGATCGACTCGGGCACTTCCTGGGTGGCCGACCGGGTGGCCAGCGACCGGAAGTAGATCTGGGGGGAGTCGACCGTGTTCATGCGGATGCGGTCGCCGAGCAGCGCGCCGCCGCCTCTGCGTCGGGTGGGGTCGATGGCCACCACCGCCACACGAACCTTGTCTTCCTGGTCGAGGCGCAAGCGCCGCAGCAGCTCGTCGGTGAGCGACGACTTGCCCGAGCCGCCCGTACCCGTGATGCCGAGCACCGGGACCGTTCGGCGCGCTGCGGCCCGACGGAGCTCGGCGAGCGCAGTCCCGTCGTACTTGCCGGCTTCGAGCCCGGAGATCGTGCGGGCGAGGTCGTGCACGCTGCCGGCCAGCAGGCCATCGAACGACGGCGGGAGGTCGGCTGCGAGGTCGCGGTCGCACTCGCGCACCATCTGGTGGATCATCCCGGGGAGACCGAGGTGCTGCCCGTCCTCGGGGGAGAAGATGCGGGCCACGCCGTAGGCGTGGAGCTCTGCGATCTCCGCCGGGATGATCGTTCCACCGCCGCCGCCGTACACGCGGACGTCGCCGGCGCCCTGCTCGCGCAGCAGGTCGACCAGGTACTTGAAGTACTCGACGTGCCCTCCCTGGTACGACGAGACGGCCACCCCCTGCACGTCCTCTTGGATCGCCGCCGACACGATCTCGCCGACCGAGCGGTTGTGGCCGAGGTGGATCACCTCGGCGCCTTGGCTCTGCAAGATGCGGCGCATGATGTTGATCGACGCGTCGTGGCCGTCGAACAGGCTGGCCGCGGTGACGAACCGCACCGGGTTGACGGGGGAGTTGCGCTGGGGCGCCTCGGGGGGCATCCCGCAACGTTAGTTGGACGTCAAAGTAATTGCGAGCTGCGTGACGGCGACGTTGCCCACCCTCGAGGCTGCGGTCGCCGTCGCGGGTGGTCGGCCAGAATGCAGCCATGACCGCGCGCCCTGCTCCGTTGTGGACCCCGCGACGCGACGCGCGCGCGGCCACCCGGCTGGGTCGCTTCCTCGACCGGCTCGAGTCCGACCACGGCGTCGAGCTCCTCGACCATGAAGCGGCGTGGCGCTGGTCGATCGATCACCTCGCCGAGTTCTGGCGATCGCTGTCGGATGAGTTCGAGATCGCCTTCTCCGCGCCACCGGCCCACGTGCTGGCGGGCGGACCCATGCCGGACGTGACCTGGTTCCCGGGCGCCGAGCTGAACTACGCGCAGCAGGTCCTGGCGGCGCCGGGCGTCGCGGACACGGCACCGATCGTGTGGTCCCTGTCGCAGTCACGAGAGCCGGTGGTGCTCACGCTGGGCGATGTCCGCCGCGAGGTCGCGGCGTGCCGTGCGGGCCTGGCCCGCCTCGGCATCGGCAGGGGTGATCGGGTTGCCGGCTATGTGCCGAACATCGCCGAGTCGTTTGTCGCCCTGCTCGCCACCGCCAGCCTCGGCGCCGTCTGGTCGTCGTGCGCGCCGGAGTTCGGCACCCGGTCCGTGCTCGACCGGTTTGCTCAGATCGAGCCCTCGGTGCTGTTCGTCGTCGACGGCTACCGCTATGGCGACAAGGCGGTCGATCGTGTCGAGGAAGTGGCCGCGATCCGCGCCGGGCTCCCGTCGGTCCGGCACACGGTGGTGCTCCCGTACCTCGAACAGGATCCGGGTCGGGTCCCGGGCGCGATCGGTTGGGACGTGCTCCTCGGCGGCGCCGACGAAGCGCGCCTCGAGTTCGAGCAAGTGCCGTTCGACCACCCGCTGTACGTCTTGTTCTCGTCAGGTACCACCGGGCTACCGAAGGCGATCGTGCACGGACACGGTGGCATCACGCTCGAGCACGCCAAGCAGCTCGGCCTCTACGGCGATCTGCAGCCGGGCGATCGTTTCTTTTGGTTCTCGACCACCGGCTGGATGATGTGGAACTACTTGGCATCGGGGCCGATGGTCGGCGCGTCGATCGTGTCGTTCGACGGTGACCCTGGCCATCATGGCGTCGACGGGTTGTGGCGCATGGCGGCTGACCTCGGCGTCACGTTCTTCGGGACCTCGGCTCCGTTCCTCATGGCGTGCCGGAAGGCGGGTCTGCGGCCGGGGAAGTCGTTCGACTTGCGTGCGTTGCGCACGATCGGCTCCACCGGTGCGCCGCTGCCGCCGGAAGGCTTCGAGTGGGTGTACGACGCCGTGTCAGCCGACGTGTTGTTGTCGTCGGTGTCGGGAGGCACCGACGTGTGCACGGCGTTCGTCGGCGGTTCGCCGCTCACCCCGGTGCGCGCCGGCGAGATCAGCTGCCGATACCTCGGCTGCGCCGTGGCGGCGTTCGATCCCGACGGCCACCCGGTCGTGGGGGAGCAGGGCGAGCTGGTGATCACCGAACCGATGCCCTCGATGCCCGTCGGCTTTTGGGGCGACGCCGACGGCTCGCGCTATCGAGCGGCCTACTTCGAGGACTTCCCCGGTGTCTGGCGCCACGGCGACTGGATCACGATCGCCGCCGACGGCACCTGCGTGATCTCGGGCCGCAGCGACTCCACGTTGAACCGCGGCGGCGTCCGGTTGGGCACCAGCGACTTCTATGCCGCGGTCGAGGAACTGCCGGAAGTGGCCGACAGCCTCGTCGTGCACCTCGACGACGCCGGCGACGGGGTAGGCGAGCTGCTGCTGTTCATCCGCCTCGCGCCAGAAGCGGTGCTCGACGACGATCTGCGCGCTCGCATCGCTGCCGCGCTGCGCACGCAGCTCTCGCCCCGCCATGTGCCCGACCGGATCGAAGCCGTTCCCGCCGTGCCGCGCACGTTGTCGGGCAAGAAGCTCGAAGTGCCGGTCAAGCGGATCTTGGCGGGCATGCCCGCGGACCAAGCCGCGAGCCGCGGCGCGCTGGTGGATCCCGGCGCGCTCGACGTGTTCGAGCGCTTGGCGGCCGAGCGTCGATGAGCCCGAGCGCCTGCCCGGTCCGAACGCGACCCGGCGTTCCGGCCGTCAGGTGAGCAGCGTGCGACCGAGCCAGTCGCCATGGTCCCGCACGCCGGGCAACGCGAAGAAGAACCCGCCGCCGACCGGCGTGATGTACTCCTCTAGCCCTTCGCCGTTCAGCCGTTCCTGCACGGCCATGAAGCCGCGGTCGAGGTCGGCTTGGAACGCCTGGAACACGAGTCCCTGGTCGAGGTGGCCGTTGGCGGAGAACCCGCGCGAGTAGTTGAACCCGCGCCGCAAGATGCGGTTCTTCTCGGTGGCCGGAGTGCGCGGGTTGGCGCGCCGGATGTGGCCGTCGAGCCGGAACACGTTGCCTTGGGGGTCGTTCGCGAAGTCGGGAGTGTCGGTCTCTCGGCTTCCGTCGAGCGGCGCACCGGATGCCTTGTCGCGACCGATCAGCTCGTTCTGCGTGCGCAGTGGGGTGCGGTCCCAGAACTCCACGTGCATCTGGATCAGGCGTATCGCGTGGTACGTGCCGCCCGCTGCCCAGGCCGGCTCGCCGCGTGCCCCTGCCGCCACCCACACGAGCTCGTCCATCAGTTCCCGGTCGCCCGTGCCGGGGTTGGCGGTGCCGTCCTTGAAGCCGAGGAGGTTGCGCGACGACGACCGGCCTGCGCCGAGCGTGTTGGGCTGGATGAAACCCTCCTGCATCCAGCGCAACACAGCTTGGCGACGAGTGGCCCGCATCAGTTGCCGGAACGCGTGTTGGCAGGCATCGGGGGTGTGGGCGCAGATCTGCACGGCGACGTCGCCGTGGGATCGGGCGAGATCGAGCTGGTCGTTCGGGAAGCTCGGCATGGGGCGCAGCGTGGCCGGGCGCCGGCTGGCCAGCCCGAAGCGGTCGTCGAACAGCGACGCGCCGACGCTGACCGTGACGGAAAGGCCGTCGGCGGGGCGCGCCGGGCCGACCACGAAGTTGTCGGTCGGTGGGAACAGGTCGCTCCTGGCGGCGACCTTGCCCCCGCGCATGAGGGAGTCGATCTCCTGGTCGAGCGCCTTGAACATGGCGACCAGGTCGGTCCGGGCGACGCTGACCACGTCGAACGCCGCCACGATGGCGTGACCGGGCGCCGGGGTGGTGATGCCGGGCTGATGGCGGCCGAAGCGCGGAATGCGGTCGGTGCCGAACCCGTCGCCGTTGAGGTCGTCGGGATAGCCCGGACCGGGGCGTGCGCTCGCGCTGGTCGTACCGCAGGCCGCCAGACCGACGCCGGCCGCGGTGGCACCCAGCCCGGCGAGCACGCCGCGGCGCCCGACACGTGCACCACCGAGTTCCGAGCTCATCGCCGCATCCCGGTCAGCTCACCGCCAGCCCGAGCAGTCCGGGCACGGTGGCGAGCTCCTCGCTCAGGTCGCTCAAGCCCGCCTTGAGCGACGCGCGGTCGTTGTCGCTCACCTTGTCGTACGGCTGGTAGCCACTGGGGTCCGCGGCGTCCTTCATCCGGTCGGTGACCGCCGTCAACGAGGCGAAGTCCTCCTTCAACTGCTGCAGCAGCGCCGGACCGTCCTTCACGTCGCCGAGCGCAGGGGTCAGCAGGTCGATGATCTTCTCGGCACCATCGACGTTCGCCACCAGCGTCGCCACGTCGGTGTGGCTGTAGCGCTCCTCCTCGCCTGTCACCTTGGTCTGCGCCGCTTCCTCGATCAGGCCGGCCGCGCCTTTGGCCACGACCGACGGGTCGATGGTCAGCGTCTTGATCTTGGCGACGAGCGCCGTGGTGTCGCTCAGCAACTTGTCGGCCTGGCCCGACAGCGACGGCATGGGCTGGTTGTCCCACAGCCCGTATTCGAGCCGGTGCCAGCCCGTCCACTTCGGGTCCTGCTCCTTTTGGCCGAAGTCGTCGGCGCGCGCGTCGATCGCCGCGTCGAGGTCGGGGAACAGCTCGGCGATCGGCTCGAGCCGCTCGTAGTGGACCCTTGTCGTGGCGTACAGAGCCTTGGCCTGGTCGCGGTTGCCGGCCTTGACGGCGGCCACGAACTGCTGCGTGCCGGCGAGCAATGCGTCGACTTCTTGCACCGCATACGCCTTGTAGCTCGTCGTCGCGGGTTGCAGCGCGGCGGTCACCTTCGGATCGAGGCCGCCACCTTCACCGGTGACCGTGAGCTTCCCGCGGTCCTTGGCCGGCGTGGTGCACACGAGCTGGTGCACGCCTTTGGTGACCCTTGCCTTCAAGGTCACGGTGTCGCCGGCGGGGATGCCCTCACGCTCCGCGACGAGGTGTGGGCCGGGGCTGATGACCTCGAACTCGCCGGTGGTCTTCGCCTTGTTGGTGACCTCGAAGGAGATGTCACCGGCGTTCGCGTGCAGGTCGACACTGCCGCAACCCTGGTCGGTCAGCACGACCTTCAGGGGCTTCGCGCCGTCCCCGCTCTGGCCTGCCGATCCACCAGACCCCGACGAGCCACATGCACCGAGCATCGCGGCGGCGCCGACGAGGAGGCCCGCCGCTGCCAACTTGGGTCGAGACCCGCGCGGGTCGGATCGGAACCTGAGGTTCATGAGAGTGTGTCCTGTCTGCTCGTCCTGAACATCGAGATAAGGAGTGCCTAACAGACTAGAGGTGGCAAATACAACACCAGATGGGAAGGCGGCGCCACCAAAGACCTGGGGTCCGCGCCTTGACCCAGCCGCGAGGTGTCCCGGCCCTACACTGGGCCCTTCGCTTCAGAGGACTCGAGGCATTGCACCCCAGCATCTCCATTGCTCGTTCGCGCCGCCTGCTCACGGTTGTCGCCGTCACGGCCGTGGTGGTCGGACTGTGTCTGGCCGCGGCCCGCGCGGGCGCGCAGACCGGCACCTCCGACGGCACCGATTCCGGCGGGACGCCGAGCTCGGTCAGCGTGACGACCACGGTCGACCTCGTCAACGGATCGGTGAACCCGACCACGACCACGAGCACGATCGCGGCGTCGGTCACCAAGGCGGACCACAGCGCCGACAAGCACCGGACCACCAACTGGAAGGTGTGGGCCATCGTGGCGGGCCTCGTGCTGGTGGCCCTGTTGATGGCCGTGCTCACCTGGCGCTACTGGGCGCGCACTCGACCCCCGAGGGGTGCGGCTGCCAAAGGCGCCGCGCTCACGCTGCCGGGCGCCGGGTCCTCCGCTGCGGACGCCGAGCAGGCGTCCGTGGACGACGACGATGGCTGGGCCGCCCCCGAAGCTGCGGACACCCGCGTCGCGGTGGTGCCCGGCGGCGCCGCGCCACCCGCGGAGGACGCAGCCGACGCGGGCGCGTTCCGCAGCGGCCGGCGCGGTCGTGGGCGGCGGGAGAGCCGCTACGCCAACCTCGAGATCTCCCTGCCGGCGCACCCTGACGACGAGCCGTCAGACATCTGACCGATCGGGGGGTGGAAGACCCTCCGGTACGGTGAGGTGATGTCGAGCTCGACGTCGAACCTCCTCAGCGGGCCCCGAGGTGGAGCACACGTATGACCGATGAACCCCAGGATCCGAGCGAACCGCAATCGGTGACCGACCCGCCCCCGGGGACTGGTGACGGAACGCCGACGCCGCCCTGGGACCGCGAACCGCCTCCCGCGCCCGACCTGGCTGCGAGCGAGACCGACCAGGACCAGCCGTCGCCGGATCCTGGGGGCGGGGCTGGCGAGGACCTGCCGCGGTCGGAGGTGGCAGCCGAAGGCCCGCCGACCGCTGGGCTCCCGCCAGCCACGCCGGTCCCTCCCTTGACGGGAGTCCCGCCGTCGGCCGGCGTGCCCCCGTCCGCGTATGCACCGCCTGGCCCGCCGCCGCCCGGCCCACCGACGGCCTGGGGCCGGGGTCCGTCGGCGCCACCCCCGCCGCCGGGTGCGGGCGCCACGCCGCCGCCCCCGCCCCCCGTCGGCCCGCCTCCCGGCGCGGTCGCGCCCGCGCCGCCCCCGCCCGGCGTCGCGCCAGTCGAACGGCCGGCGCCGATGGGCTCGTTCACCCCGAGCGGGCCGGTCGTCACGGGGCCCATCCCCGTCATCGACGACCCCACCGGGATGTCCGCAGCGGTGCTCCGGCTGAGCCCCGCCAGCTACCACTCGGCGGTCCCATCGCTCACCGTCGCGGCGTCCCGCCTCGACTCCGGTGAGCACGTCGAACTCGTCGCACAAGGCATGTTCAACGAGGTGCCCGGCATCGTGATGGTCACCGACCGCCGCGTCGCCATCATCAACGGACGCCAGTGGCAGCCCGACATCGTGGAGACGATCTACGTGAGCGACTTGGTCGTCCAGGGCTGGCAGGATCACCAGACTGCCGCGCTGGCGTTCACGTGGGCGGCGACGCGGGTGCAGATCGACCGCATCTTCGACGTGCCGATCGCCCACGACATCGCCAAGCGGGTCCGGGAGCGGGTCGCGTCGGTCGCTTCGGGTCCCCCGGCCTGATCCGCTGTTCGGCCGCTCCGGCGGGCCTCGCTATAGTGGTCGCCTCACGCGGACGTGGCTCAGTTGGTAGAGCATCACCTTGCCAAGGTGAGGGTCGCGGGTTCGAATCCCGTCGTCCGCTCCATCGAAACCCCCTGCTCAGCAGGGGGTTTCTCGCGTTCGGAGGCGATGGCGCGACGGGATGTGGCGGCACCAGGTCGGGCCGCGGCGGTGTGACACGGCGGTGTGACACGGCCGTGTGCGGCGGTGTGCGGACGCTCCCGCACTTCCCCGCCGTCCGCGCGCGGCGGGTTCCCCGACGGGAGTGGAGCGCTGGACGGGCCGGCTCAGGCAGGACGGTTGGCGATGGCGACGTACGGCCGGCAAGGCTCGCCGCGCAGGCCGGGGCACGGAGGCAGCCCGGCTTTGGGTACCACGCCGGGGATCACCGGCAGGACCAATTGCGACGGCATCGACGGGGAGTGGGCGATCGCCACGTGCGCGGTGCCGGTGGGGCTGGTCACCGCGAAGGACCACACCGGCTGGTCGCCGTTCGGTGCGGTGATCGTGACGCGGATGCGCGAACCGGCCCGGTACTGGTGGCCCTGGTAGTACAGCGGGATCGTCACTTTGACGTAGCGACCCTTCGGCATCGCGGACGTGTCGGACGCCCGCAAGCTGAGCACCGGCTGGAGCAACGTGCTCTTCGACCCGTCGAGCGCGCGCTCACTCGTGCGCACCCAACCGTTCTGTACGAACGTCTCCTTGCCGTCGGGACGCACCTCGCTGATGGTGGCCTGCAAGTCGACGTTCGGCGACGACGACCGCACCCACACGTCGACGCGTCCGGCCCCGACGACGGTGGTGTCCTGGGCGAGGGGCGACGTCACGTAGGACACGGCGCTGCCCTTGGGGGCCTGGCGCCACGTGAACGCGGGCAGCGCCTGCCAGGGGTCGGCGCCGGCGTAGTCCGTGAGCGGGCGAGCCCCGGCATCCCACGTGAAGCCGTCGGCCGCGGCGCGGGTCGGCCGAGAGTTGGTGAGCGCGCCACCGCTGCTGAGATACCAGGTCTCCGCCCGGGTCGAGCGCGGCGGGAAGGTGGCGAAGGAGCGCTCTGAGGTGGGGTAGGGGAGGCCCGGCTTCGAGCCACCCGCGCCGTTGTCGAACACGACACGGACCGGGGGCAGCTGCTTGAACATCGCCAAGGCCCGTTTGTACGTCAGCGCACCCTGGACGGGGTCGTCGGGCAGGCTCAGGCCGTCGATCCCCATCGCCGTCTGGTACACGAGCGGCGCCGTGGCCTTGATCAGCGCGGTGTTGTAGATCGGTGGTTGCTTCGCCACGAACAGCTCGAGGAAGTCGTACCAGCGGTTGAACGTCACCGGGTCGAGCGAGTCGATGTGGAACCCGTTCGTGAACGTGAACCACTTGTTGTCCGTGCCCGTGAAGTGCGACGCGAGATCCGGGCAGTGACCGCCCGTCTGCTCGTCTTCCCACTGGCAGGCGAGGAAGACCGGCACTTTGATCTTGTGCACGAACGTGATCGGGGCCAGCGGGTCGGCCACCGACGCCACGTAATGCGAGTTCGCCTTGATCTTGGCGAGCAGGTCGACGGCTTCGGGATGCAGGGCCTGGTTGGCCTTGCAGATCGTGTCGCCGTGCTGGATCTTGTCGTAGGCCCACTTCTGGCCGCCGGTGGGCGATGCTGGCAACGCGTCGTGCACCCGTTCTTTCGCCCAGGCGAGGGCGAACCCGGTGTTCAAGATCCCACCGGGATACAAGGTCGTCTGGGTCGAGTCGATGACCGACAGCGGCGAGATGGCGGCCAGGCTCGGCGGGTTGAGCTGGGCGGTGAACAGCTGGCTGATGCCGCCGTAGGAGATGCCGAGCATGCCGACCTTGTGGTGCAGCACCCAGGGTTGGCGGGCCACCGTCTCGATCACGTCGTAACCGTCGAGGTCCTGCAGCGGTTCGAAGAAGTCGAAGGCGCCGCCCGAGCAGCCGGTGCCGCGCATGTTCACGTCGACCACGGCGAAGCCCATGAGGTTGGCGACCGTGGCGATCCCGTTCTGGGGACCGGCTGGGTCGGCGAAGCCATAGCCGCCGTACTCGATCAGGGTCGGGTAGGGGCCGCCGACGGGCAGTTGCGGGAGCTGGATGTCGCCGGGCAGCCGTAGCCCGTTCAGCGCCACCGAGTTCAAGGCGTCCCTCAGCTGCTGGGGGATCTTCACGCCGCCGGGGATCGGTAGCGCATCGAGCACATCGGTCGGGAGGTGCACGTCGATCGCCAGCTTCGTGCCGTCCCGGGTGGTCAGATAGCCGTAGCCGTGGGTGGGCAGCGTCTGGTCGTAGACGTCGAGGTTCGGTGGCGCGGCGTCCGGCGGCAGCACTTCGAGGGGTGGGGACGCCGCCCCGCCTTGGGGGCGCACCCGATACCCCTCACCGGGTGCCACGCCGCGGAACAGCACGCCGCCCAACGAGTTCGCTCGCCGGGTGGCGACCGTCGCGCCGCGGTGGTCGAGCAATGCGACGCGGGCCGATGGCCGAACCCCCGTGGCGTACACCTGCTCGACGCTCCCATGCGCCGCGAACGCGGGACGGCCAGACGGTGAAGAGGGCGACGCGGTCGCGGGCGCGGCGATGCCGCCGAGAGTCGATCCCAACAAGACCACCGCCGCGACCGCACGCCATCGTGTGGTCGCCCGGTGGACGCCCTTGCGCATGCCGCTTGTGTCCACAATGTCCGATCTTCGCATCCCACCGTCGCGCCCGGCGAGCCCGCCATCTGACGGCGCGTCCCGCTCTCCGAGCGTGAAAAGCACAGTTCCCCAAATGAGAACTAGATTCGCGGCCGTGGCCCGGACGAACCACGAGTCGCCCGGTCGCCGCACCGAGCAACCCCCCGCCGGCGAGGAGGCCGTGACGTGACCGATGACGCGAACGATGGCGCGAGTGAACGGCGTGTGGCGCTGGTGACGGGCGGCGCGTCCGGGATCGGCCGGGCCATCGCGTTGCGACTCGCCCGCGACGGCTTCGCGGTGGCCGTCGTCGACTTGTCCGACGACGGCGCCGAGGCGGTGGCCGGGGAGATCACCGAGGCTGGTGGTGAGGCCGTGGCGCTCGGAGGCGTCGACGTGTCCGACCGAGCGCAGGTCGATCAAGCGGTGGCAGCAGCACGTGGCGCACTCGGGCCGGTCCTCGTCCTGGTGAACAGCGCTGGCATCAGCGCGACCACCGGGTTTCTCAAGATCACCGACGACTTGTGGGACCGGATCATGGCGGTCAACTTGAACGGGCCCTTCTACTTCTGCCAAGCGGTGCTGCCCGACATGTTGACGGCGGGCTGGGGTCGGATCGTGAACATCTCCTCGTCGAGCGCCCAGGGCGGCCAGCAGTACATGACGCACTACGTGTCGTCGAAAGCCGGACTGATCGGCCTGACGAAGGCGTTGGCACTCGAGTTCGGGCCCAAAGGCGTGACGGTCAACACCATCCCGCCAGGTTTCGTCGACACGCCCATGCTGCGCGAGTCGGAGGCGCAGGGGCTGCTCGGCGACACCGTCGAGCACCACGCCGCCCTGACTCCGGTCCGCCGGGCCGGCCGACCCGAGGACATCGCCGGCGCGTGCTCGTGGCTGGTGTCCGATGATGCGGGCTACGTGACGGGCCAGGTCATTGGCGTCAACGGTGGCCGCAACACCTGACGAGGTGACGATCCAAGGCCGGCGCGGCCGGGGTCAGCTACCGTCGCGCGGCACCCGCAGTCGCAGCACCATCGGATCAACGGGGGAGGCTCGATGAGCCGGTCGATGTCCATGCGAGGCCGCGCTGTGTCGGCCCTGGTCGTGCTGCTCGTCGTTGCCGCGGCATGCAGCAACGCGAAGAAAGGTGGCGGCGCGATCGACACCGGAGGCGGCGGGGCGGTCACCACGTACGCGGGGTCCGACTTCTCCACGCACCAGACCGTGAGCGCACCAGGCGTGACCGACACGGAGATCCGCGTGGGGTCGATTGTGTCGAAAACGAACCCCCTCGGGACCGACATGAACGAGTTCAACAAGGGCCTGCAGGCCTACCTCGACTACGTCGACGCGAAAGGCGGCGTGTGGGGTCGCAAGATCAAGCTGGTGTCCCAGCGGGACGACCAGACGGCCAACAACGCCACCGAAGCCGATGCCCTGTTGAGCCAAGACAACGTGTACGCCGCGTTCGTCGCGGTCGAGCTGTTCACCGGCGCGCCGAAGCTCGCGGCGGCCGGGATCCCCACCTTCGGGTGGAACATCAACGCCGAGTGGCAAGGGCCCGAGAACTTCTTCCCCAACGTGGCGCCGATCTGCTTCAACCAGTGCTCGCCCTTCCAGCACGTCGCGCCGTGGATGGCTCAAAAGGTGCACGCAGCGAAAGTCGGCGTGTTGGCGTACGCCGTTCCACAGTCGGCCAGTTGCGGCAAGGGCATCTCGAGCGCGTTCAAGGAGTTCGGCAACGACGTCGGCGCGCACGTGGCGTTCGCCGACACGTCGTTGCAGTTCGGCCAGACCGACTACTCGGCCCAAGTGTCGAAGATGAAGGCCGCCGGCGTCGACTTCCTCGTGAGCTGCATGGACTACAACGGCGACTTCGCGGTGGCCAAGGAGATGGTCAAGCAGGGCATCCGCGACAAGGTCACGTTCATGCACCCGAACATGTACGACCAGGACTTCGTGAAGGCGAACGCCCGGTACTTCAGCGGTGACCTGGTCGTGACGTCGGGGGTGGTTGCGTTCGAGCACCAGCCCCAGCCGGCCTCGGTCAAGCAGTTCATCTCCTACGCCAAGGCGCACGACGTCAAGATCCTCGAGCTGTCCGCGCAGGGCTGGGTGGCCGGGATGCAGTTCGTGAGCGCGTTGAAGGCGGCCGGACCGAACTTCACCTGGAAGAACCTGGTCCAGGCGTGGAACACCACCACGTGGTACACGGCCGACGGATGGGTGCCTCCGACCGATTGGAGTCGCCAACACGGCAACCCGGGCGACCCTGCGCACGCGCCGAGGTTCGAGTGCACGAACGTGGTCCGCGTCCAGCCCAACGGCGACTTCAAAGGGGTGTGGGACGACCACGGCAAGCCGTGGGTGTGTTGGGACGGGGCCAACCGGGACCAGTGGTATCAGCCGGTCAACGTCCGCTTCGACACCGACAAACCCTTCACGTTCAAGGACGCCCAGCGCCAAGGCTGAGCGCCCGCGACATGACGTTGGTGTTAGACATTTCGGACCGCTTGGTCCGCTTGCTCACTCGCGCGGCGGCGCGGGGTCGACCTGCGCCAGTCGCTGCGCCGGCCAGGCGGAGGCCAGCCTCACCACGGCCCACAAGAACACTGGGGTCATGCGTGTCGGCCGGCCGATGCCAATTTTCGACGCCGTGTCGAAAATGGGCCTGGTCGGGGGGTGACACCGCTGTTAGACTGCGCACCCTGAAGCTGTTCGATGCATCGGGCCGTTGGCTGGCCAGCCAGACGACGAAGATCGGGGGATCCCACTGATGAACCGCTTGATGTCCGGCCGCGGTCGCACCGTTGCGGCCGTGCTGTTGCTGCTCCTCGTGGCTGCCGCGTGCAGCAACGCCTCGAAGGGGTCCTCGACCACCGACACCGGCTCGGGGTCGAACGGGCCGGTCACCACGTACTCCGGCTCGGACTACTCCAAGCACCAGGCGGTGACCGCGCCGGGCGTGAGCGACACGGAGATCCGCGTGGGGTCGATCGTGTCGAAGACGAACCCGCTCGGGACCGACCTCAGCCAGTACAACAAGGGGCTGCAGGGCTACTTCGACATGATCAACGCCAAGGGCGGCGTCTGGGGCCGCAAGATCAAGCTGGCGTCCGAGCGTGATGACCAGACCGCCAACAACGCCACCGAGACCGACGCGATGTTGAGCCAGGACAACGTGTACGCGGTCTTCGAGGCGGTCGAGCTGTTCACTGGTGCGCCGAAGCTGGCAGCCGCCGGCATCCCGACCTTCGGCTGGAACATCAACCCCGAGTGGGCCGGGCCCAAGAACTTCTTCCCGAACATCGGCCCGGTGTGCTTCAGCGACTGCGCGCCGCAGCCACACATGGCGCCGTGGGTGGCCAAGCAGGTCAAGGCCACGAAGGTTGGCGTGCTCGCGTATGGCGTGCCCCAGGCAGCCGGGTGCGCGAAGGGCACGCAGGACTCGTTCACCAAGTTCGGCAACGACGTCGGGGCACACGTCGTGTTCGCAGACTCGTCGTTGCAGTTCGGCCAGACCGACTACTCGGCACAGGTCTCGCAGATGAAGTCGAAGGGCGTCGACTTCCTCGTCACCTGCATGGACTACAACGGCGACTTCGCAGTGGCCAAGGAGATGGTCAAGCAGGGGATCCGCGACAAGGTCACCTTCATGCACGCCAACATGTACGACCAGACGTTCGTCTCGAAGAACGCCAAGTACCTCGAAGGCGACATCATGTTGGCGAACATCACCGCGTTCGAGCACCAGCCGCAGGCTGCCGCGGTCAAGGAGTACGTCGCGTACGCCAAGGCTCACCACATCCAGGTCGCCGAGCTCACCGCCCAGGGCTGGATCTCGGGTCTGCAGTTCGTGAACGCGCTCAAGGCCGCCGGCCCGGACTTCACCTGGGCCAACTTGATCAACGCCTGGAACACGCAGAGCTGGTACGTCGGCGACGGCTGGAACCCGCCGATCGACTGGACGCGCCAGCACGGCGACCCGAAGGTCGCCACGAACCGGGGGCCGTTCGAGTGCGCCAACTTCGTCAAGGTCGGGCCGAACGGGAAGTTCGTGGGCGTGTGGGACGACAACGGCAAGCCCTGGGTGTGCTTCGACGGCCAGAAGCCCGACGTGTGGCAGACCCCCGTGCACGTCACCTTCGCCACCAACAAGCCCTTCACGTTCAAGGAAGCCCACTAGCGGTCCGGCGCGCGGCGCCGTGACGGCTCGGGGAGAACTTCGCAGTGCACGACATCGTCAGTTCGTTCATCCAGGGCTTCCCGGTGGGTTGCGTCTTCGCGCTCATCGCGATGGGGTTCGTCCTCACCTACAAGGTGTCGGGCGTCTTCAACCTGGCGTTCGGTGCGCAGGCGTACGCCTCGGCGGCGCTGTACTACGAGCTTCGTGTGAAGCACGGGTGGCCGATCCCACCGGCCGTGCTCGTCGCGGTCGTGCTGTTCGCGCCGCTGCTCGGGGTGTTGTTGTACTGGGCGGTGTTCCGCCATCTGCGCACGGCGCCACATGTGGCGCGCCTGGCGGTGTCCATCGGTCTGTTGCTCGCCCTGCCCGAGATCGTGAAGCTGGCGCTGGACTTCGGCTCCGCGCCGCTGTACGGGGTCGAGGGCATCGTCGGGTCCGGCGACACCACGTACCACCTCGGTAGCTACGGCTTCTTCCGGGACGACATCGCCACGATCGTGGCCACCCTCGGCGCGCTGGTGGTGCTGACGGCGCTGTTTCGCTACACGGCCATCGGGCTCCGAATGCGCGCGGTCGTCGAGAGCCCCCGCATGACCGAGCTCGCAGGGATCAGCTCCGATCGGGTGTCGTCGGCAGGGTGGATGCTGTCGAGCTTGTTTGCCGGGCTCGCCGGTGCGCTGCTCGGCCCGCTGTATCCGCAGCTGTCGTCGCAGAACTTCTTCTTGTTGATCGTGGTGGCGATCGCTGCTGCCGTGTTCGCCGGCCTGTCGAGCCTGCCTCTGGCAGTGGTCGGTGGGCTCGGCCTCGGCATCGGTGCGCAGCTGCTGGCTCGTTGGTTGCCGGCGAACAGCATCGTCTCGCAGGGCCTGCGTCCGTCGTTGCCATTCGTGTTGCTGTTCGTGGTCTTGATCTTCAAGCCGTCGTTGCAGCGCGACACCGGCCACGCGGATCCCCTTGCCGGTGTCGACCCGCCGTCTGCCGGCGACGTGACCGACGAACGCAGCCCGGCCCTCACCCTTGCCACCCGGATCATGGGCGTGGCGGTGGTCGCCGGCGCGCTGCTGTACTTCGGTTTCGCCGCCGACAACTACTGGGTCGGCCTCGGCACCAAGGCTGCCGCGCTGGCCGTCATCTTCTTGTCGTTCACGGTGTTCACCGGGATGGCGGGCCAGATCTCGCTGGCGCAGGGCTCGTTCGCGGCCATCGGCGGGTTCACCGCCGGCCAGCTCGCCACGAAACAGGGCATGGGCGTGTTGCCGGCGATGGTCATCGGCGTGGTGCTCGCCGCGCTCGTGGGCGCGATCTTGGCCATCCCGGCGCTCCGGCTCGGCGGCATCTATCTGGCGCTCGCGACGTTGGCGTTCGCGATGTTCTTCGAAAGCGTGATTCGCAAGTTCGACTGGGCCAGCGGCGGGCAGTTGCCGATTGCCGTGCCGCGCCCGCAGCTCGGCCCGATCAACTTCACCGACGATCGCAGCTACATGCTGCTGTGCTTCGTGATCTTGGCGCTGGCGTCGTTCGTCGTCGCGCGCATCCGCCGCGGTCTGGTCGGTCGGAGCTTGCGGGCGCTCGACACGTCCGAAGTCGCCGCCGCGTCGATGGGCGTCAGCCCGACGCGACTGCGGATCCTCGCGTTCGCCGTGTCGGCCGCGCTGGCGGGCTTGGGCGGGGCGCTGTTGAGCATGCGGGAAGGTGCGGCCAACTACGACGCGAACTTCACCGTCGTCGGCGCGCTGCTGTGGTTGGTGCTCGTGGTCATCATGGGCACGCGCACCGTGCTGGGCGCGATCGCCGCGGCGTGCGCGTTCACGTTCTCCCCCGAGATCCTCCAAGCGCTGCACATCTCCCAGCAGTGGCAGATCGTGCTGTTCGGCCTCGGCGCCATCGGTTTCGCGCAACACCCCGAAGGCGTGCTGCAGTACTACAACGGGCTCACGATGAACCGCCTCCAGCGACTGCTCGACCGGGGTTCCCCGTCGCCGGTCGCCACGCCCCCCGAGCCGGTCGCCGTGGCCGACGGTGCGCCGGATCCGCAGCCCACAGCTGCTGGCATCGGCGAGGGGAGTGAAGCCCGATGAGCGCGCTCTTGCACGCGTCGAACATCTCGTTGAGCTTCTCGGGCATCAAGGCGCTCAACGACGTGAGCCTTCGCATCGACGATGGCGAGCTCGTCGGTCTGATCGGACCCAACGGCGCCGGCAAGACCACCCTGTTCAACTGCATGTTCGGCGTGTTGCGCCCCGACCAGGGCTCGGTCCACCTCGGCGGGCAGACCCTTGGTCGCATGCCCACCTTCAAGCGGGCCCGCCTCGGGTTCGGGCGCACCTTCCAACGCATCGAGCTGTTCACTGGCATGACGCCCCGCGAGCACCTGTTGCTCGCCGACCAGATGCGCGACGGGAAGTGCGCGGTGTGGCGCGACGTGGTCGGGCTGAGCCGTCCCAAGCCCGACGCGAGGAAACGGGTCGACGCCACCTTGGCGCTGCTCGGTCTGGATGACTGCGCCGATCGGCCGATCGAGTCGCTCAGCCTTGGTCGCGGCCGACTCGTCGAGGTCGGCCGAGCCTTGATGACCGAGCCGCGCCTGCTACTGCTCGACGAGCCGTCCTCGGGGCTCGACCGCAGCGAGACCGCGGCGCTCACCGAGACGCTGCGCAACGTGCATCGTGAACGCGGCGCGGCGGTCCTGCTGGTCGAACACGACGTCGAGATGGTGCGCCAGTTCGTCGAGCGGATCTATGTGCTCGATTTCGGAACCGTCATCGCCGAAGGCCCGACCGCAGAGGTGCTGAACGACCGGCGGGTGCGTGAGGCCTACTTGGGCGAGCTGGCCACATCCGGGAGCGAGTCGTGACCGCGCCGGGTGCGCCGCTGCTGGAGCTCGATTCGGTCAACGCGGGCTACGGGCCGTTCCGCGCCGTGTTCGACGTGTCGTTCTCGATCGGCGAGGGCGAAGTCGTCGCGCTGCTCGGTGCCAACGGTGCCGGCAAGACCACGCTCGCCCGGGTCGTCACCGGCTTGGTACCGGTCACGTCCGGCGCCGTGCGCTTCGATGGTCACGACATCACGAATCTCAAAGCGTGGCGGATCGCGCCGCTCGGCATCGTCCACGCGCCGGAAGGCCGGTCGGTGTTCGCGTCGCTGTCGGTCGAGGAGAACCTCACCCTCGACTTCCAACGCAGCTTGGGGCGACGGGGTGTGGCCGCCGGTCTCGAGCGGGCGTTCGAGCTCTTCCCCCGCCTTGGCGACCGCCGCAAGCAGCGTGCCGGCACGCTCTCGGGCGGCGAGCAGCGCATGTTGTCGCTGGCCCGGGTGCTGGTGCGGCCGCCGCGGTTGCTGGTGGTCGACGAGCTCTCGCTCGGGTTGGCCCCGATCATCGTCGACGAGGTGTACGGCTTGCTGGACCAGGTCCGCAGCGCGGGCACCGCGTTGCTGATCATCGAGCAGTACGTCGGCCACGCCATGCAGATCGCCGACTCCGTCGTGTTGTTGCAGCACGGTGAAGTGGTCTACGACGGCTCGCCTGCTGCGCTCGGCGACATCTCCGAACGACTGCTCGCCGCCGGATCCCACTGACCGCGTCAGCCGCCGCGGGCCTCGACCAGCCGCTGCCGGTTCACTTTGGTTGCTTCGCTGCGCGGCACCCGCTCGACGAACTCGATCGTCTTGGGAACCTTGTAGGCAGCGAGGCGGCCTTTGGCATATGCGATCAGCTCGCCTGCCGTCGGCGGCGTGCCGGGATCGGCAGGCTCGACGATCGCGTGCACCCGCCGACCCCACTCGGGGTCGCGCAACCCGACCACCACGACGTCGGCCACCGCTGGGTGGTCGATCAGCGCAGTCTCCACCTCTGCGGGGAAGACGTTGGCGCCGCCACTGATGATCAAGTCGACGCGGCGGTCGACCAGGTACAGGTAACCGTCGTCGTCGACGTAGCCGACGTCGCCCACCGTGCGGAACCCGTCGCGCTCGTCGAGTTGCGGTGCCTGACCCAGATACGTGGAGCCGCCATACGTCGGCGACTGCAGGTAGATCGACCCGACCGAACCGGTGGGCACTTGCTTGCCGTCTTCGTCGAGGATGCGGATCTCGGTACCGCGGAACCCTTTGCCCACGCTGCCCTCGTGGGTCATCCACTCGTCGCCGCGCAGCGCGGTGATGCCGATGGATTCGGTCATGCCGTAGGCCATCACGATGCGCTCGGCGCCGATGAGCGACGCCCATCTGTGCACGAGCGACGGCGGCATCGGGGCCGCGCCCTGGAGGATCCACACCAAGCTCGACAAGTCGCGCTCGTCGACACCAGGGAGATCGGCGATCCGCTGGAGCATCGTGGGTGTGGCCGTGAACGTGGTGATCCGGTGCCGTTCGATCACGTCTACGACGCGTGCTGCCTCGAACTTCTCGAGGACCACGAGGCGGTCGCCGGCGAGCAGGTACTGCAAGGTCACGAAGGCGTTGACGTGGTACATCGGCGCCAGCACGGCGATGGTCTGCGGCCGTGGTGCCGGTTCCCACGTGTCGACGATCGAGCCTGCGTACATGTCGTTGAACTCACCAGGAGCGGCGACGACGATCACTTTGGGCGTGCCCGTCGAGCCGCTGCTGCAGATGCCGTACGCACGTGGCGATGTGACGTCGGGCAGGTCGGCTGGCGGAAGGTCGGTCGTGGACTCGATCCACTCGAGGTCGTCTGCGCCGACGAACACCCGCGGGTCGACGACTTCTCGGAGGCGTTGCAGTTCCCAGTCGGGGAGGTCCCACCGGATCGGGATCGGTATGGCCCCCACCTTCCACGCCGCGAACGCGGTGTACGTGAAGGCAGGCGAGTTCCGCAGCGCGATGCCGATCCGGTCGCCCAGGCCGAGGCCCTTGTCGGCGAGCGCAGCCGCGACCTGGTTCGACCGCCGGTGCAAGGTCTCCCAGGTGAGCGTCTGCTCCGTGCCGTCGAGCGCGACGTGGACGTAGACCTCGTCGTGTGGGCGCACGGCCGCCTGCTCGGCGATCTTGCGGCCGAGGCTCGGCGCCTGTTGCGTCACGAGATCCCCGTCACCGGGACGTTCGAGTAGCCCGCCACATTCGACATCTGTACTCGCCGAAGCCCTGCTTCGTCGACCTCGAGGCGTCGCCAGCGGCGGGCAAGCTCCTCGATGGCTAAGCGGCTCTCGGCTCTCGCGAGGGCGGCGCCGAGGCAGCTGTGGATGCCGTGGCCGAAGCCGATCGCGACATTGGGCTCGCGCTCCACGTCGAACTCGTCGGCGCGGTCGAACGCGCGCGGGTCGCGAGTGGCCGCGCCGGTGATCAACAGCACGGGGTGGCCGGCCTCGATGGTGCCGCTCTCGAGCTCCACGTCGGCGATCGAGAAGCGACCTTGGTATTGCGAGGGAGGCAGGTAGCGAAGGATCTCCTCGACCGCCCGCGGGATCTTGTCGGGGTCGTCGACCACCTTTTGCCATTGCTCGGGATGGCGTGCGAACAACACCACGGCGTTGCCGACGAGCTTGGTGACCGTCTCGGCGCCTGCCCCGCCCAACAAGGTGGCGAAACCAGCGATCTCGCTGTCGTCGAGGCCCGTCTCGACGCCGTCGCCGCGGTCGACGGTGACTTGTGTGAGGCGCGACAGCATGTCGTCGCCGGGGTTGCGGCGCTTGCTCGCGGCGAGCTCGTAGAAGTAGGCGCCGGTCTCCAGCATTGCCTGCCGGCCTTCTTCGGTGGGTTCCATGTCGCCCGGGTCGCGATGCAAGCTCACGTCGATCCAATGGCGGATCTGCTGCCGCTCACCCTCGGGCACGCCGAGCATGCGGGAGATGATCTCGACCGGAAACCAGGCGGAGAAGTCGGCAACTGCATCGAAGTGGTTGGCATCGCCGAGCTGGTCGAGCTGGGCGGCGACCACTTCGCGGACCATGGGTGTCAGGCCGGTCACGGCCTTCGGGGTGAACACCCGGCTGACCAGCGCACGCAGCAGATCGTGCTCGGGTGGGTCCATCATGATGATGCTGCGGAAGCTCTTGATGAGCGCCGGGTCCTTGGTCAACGTCGACAGGTCGACGCCATGCGCGCTCGACAGCTGCTTCCAGTTGCGGTGCGCAGTCACGACGTCCGCGAAGCGCGACACCGCGTAGAAGTCGTACCGCTCGGAGTAGTAGACGGGCGCCTCGTCGCGGAGTCGGCGGTAGACCTCGCTCGGGTCGTTGAAGTAGTCGTCGGAGAACGGGTCGAACTCGACGGCGGCAGTGGTGGTCATGGCAGTCTCCCGATCGGTCGGGTGGACGGGCATTGTGCGGTCATCGCCCGAGGAGCCCACGCTCGATGATGTGTGCGGCGGCGTCGACGGTGGCCGCGGGGCGGCTCTCGGCGCCGAACGCACTGAGCAGCGACACCATCAGCAGCGCTTCGGTGTCGACGTCGCCGAAGTTGCGGGGTGCGAGGAAGCGGGCGACGCGCCGGCGGCCCCAGTCGAACAACGCGGCCCGCTCGGCTGTCAGCGTGGCGTCGCGGAGCGACCCCTCGACCCACACGCGGATCATGCCGGTTTCCTCCGACTGGCTGGCGTTGTAGCGGCGCAGCCAGCGCCGCAGCGCGGCCCGGTCGCCGGAGTGGTCGGGCCCCTCGAGCTGCGGGAGCTCGAGGAAGGTGCGGGACACGCTCTGGATCGCCGTGGCGGTGAGCGCGCGGACCAACGCCTCCTTGTTGGGGAAGTAGCGGTAGAACGCGCCGTGCGACACGCCTGCGGCCTCGACGAGGTCGTCGACCCGGGTGCCGTGGTAGCCGCGGTTGATGAAGACGTCGCGGCTCGACGCCAGCAGCGCGGCCAGGGCGCGCCGCCCGTTCGAGGGCTCGGTGGGTTGCGTCCGGGCGTCCGCGAAGAGCTCGCGCAAGGCCGGACCGAAGTCGAGCCGCGGGGGAGGCGTGGCCGCCGGAGCGTGCATGTTGACGCTCGCGGCGAGGCCGAACAGCGAGCGGTGGATGACATCGGTGAGCGCCACCTCGAGCCGATCCTTCGGGTACGCCTCGGGGGCGGCCACGCGCAGGATCGTGCTGAGGTCGAGCGTGTGGGTCATCCACGAGCTCAACAGGAGGATCAGGGGGTCGAGCTGCCGCGGCGGCAGGGTCATGGTGGTCAACCGCGAGCGGATGGTCGCGACGTTGCGCTCGCCCCAGCGCGCCGCCCCGGACGCGACCTCTTCGTCGGTCTCGGCTGCAGCGCCGAACGCGTTGTACACCGGCTGGTGCCGTTCGTAGATCTCGCCGTGGCGCGCCACCCAACTGCGCAAGCTCTGCCAGCCGGCCTCGTCGGGGCCGATGGGATCGAGCGCTTCGGTCGAAGCCCGGAGTTGGCGGGCGACTTGTCCGGACAAGTGGCGGAACACGTCCTCCTTGCTGGAGAAGTACTGGTAGAAGGCCACCCGCGAGCAGCCGGCCCGTGTCGTGATCCGGTCGACGCTGCACTGGTGGTAGCCCTCCTCGGCGAACACCCGCAGGGCCGCGTCGAGGATGCGCTGCTGGGTCTGCTGGCCGCGGGCGCCAACGGTGGGGTTCTCCGAGAACGGGGCGCGCCGCACGATCACGCCGTCGCGGGCGCGCGCGCTGTTCGACTGGCTGGGACGGGTGGTCACGCCACGATGCCCCGGACCTTGAGATCGACCACCGTGTCCCAGTCGAGGCCGAGCTCAGCGAGGATCTCGTCGCCGTGCTCGTTGAGCTCGGGCGCGCGCCCCGCCGGCGACGGCTCACCGCCGAACTGCACCGGGGCGGCCGCCAGCTTGAACGGGATGCCCTTGGCCGTCACACAGTCCTGGATGTAGCCGTTCGCTCCGGACTGCGGGTCGTTGGCGGCTTCGAGCGAGTGCTGGACCACGGTCCACTGCCCGGCGAAGCCCGCCAGCGCATCCCGCCACTCTTCGAGCGTGCGAGCGCCGAACGCCTCGCGCAGGATCGCCTTCACCTCGCGGTGGTTGTCCATCAACAGGTCATGGCTGTTGAACCGTGGATCGTCGGCGAGCTCGGGTCGTCCGATCGCGTCGCACAGCCCACTCCAGTACTGGCCGGCCTGGAGGCAGCAGAGCGCCAGCCAGCGACCGTCTTTGGTGAGGTAGTTGGCGACGAGTGGGTTGGCGCGCGGTGCGTCGTCGGACGGCGAAGGCAGCGGTTGGTCGAGCACGAGCGACAGCGCGACGGATTGGCCCATGGCCCACAAGCCGGTGCCGAACAGCGAGACGTCGACGGTGGTGGCCTCGCCGGTACGCTCGCGGTGGAACAGCGCGCCCATGATGCCGCCGGCGATGGTCATCGCCCCGATGGAGTCGCCATAGCCCGGCCCGGGTGGCGACGGCACGTTGGTGTGCTCGGGTCGTTGCACGCCGTAGGCCGCGCCGGCGCGCGCCCAGAACGCGAGTGCGTCGTAGGAGCCCTTGTCGGCGTCGGGCCCCCGCTCGCCTTGGCCGGTGCCGCACACGTAGATGATGTTCGGGTTGTGCGCGCGAATGTCGTCGTCGCGGATGCGCAGTCGCTCGCGCACGCCGGGCAACTTGTTGGTGAGGAAGACGTCGGCGGTCGCGGCGAGTTGATAGAGGATCGCTCGTCCCTCGTCGGTCGACAGGTCGAGCCCGAGGCTGCGCTTGCCGCGGTTGGAGTGCTCGAGCAGCACGTGCACGTCGGTGGGGATCAGCGCCACGCCGGTCGAGGCGAGCCCCCGCATCGCGTCGCCTCGCACGGCGTGCTCGATCTTGATCACGTCGGCGCCCCAGTCCGACAGCAGGGCCGACGCGGCGGGCACGAACGTCTGTTCCGCCACTTCGAGGATGCGAACGCCTTGCATCACGGCAGTCATGGAGGCCTCCGATGGGGTGCCGGGTGGACGGCGTGGGCTGCGAAGGAAGTAATCTAACAGTTGCGTCACCAAACGAGTTGGGAAACGAGGGATTCGTGCCCGTCGAGCATCCGAACCGACACCACCTCCGCGCGGCGAGCGGCAGGTAGCCCGGTGCTGATCCAGCCGAACGGCGACCAGGCGTTTCTCCGCGAGACGACCGATCGTTTCCTCACCGATCGGGCAGGCGTCGCCGACCTCCGGGCGTTGCGCCACGACCCTGCAGGGTTCACCCCCGACTACTGGCGCCAAGGGGCCGAGCTCGGCTGGACGTCGCTGCTCGTCGACGAGGCACACGGTGGCGGCGCGGTCAGCGACCACGGGCTGGTCGACCTCACGTTGATCGCCTACGAGTTCGGCCGTCACGCCGCGCCCGGACCGCTGATCGGCGCCAACCTGGCGGCCTGCGCGCTGAGCTCGTCGACCGACGCGGGTCATCTGGCAGCGCTGCACGATCAGCTGTCGGGTGCGGCGCTCGTCTCGTGGTTCGCGGCCTCGGGTGCAGAGAGACGAGGTGGCGACACGGCCTCGGTCACGATCACGCCCGCGGGCGACGACCTCGTGCTCACGGGCATCGCGCGGCCGGTCGAAGCCGGTGGCCGAGCCACGCACGTCGTGGTCGCGGGCCGCACCGGCGACGGTCTCACGCAGCTCCTGGTGCCCGCCGACGCGGAGGGCCTCACCGTCGAGCCGCTCCAGTCGGTCGACCTCACCCGGCGTTTCGCGCGGTTGCGCTTCGACGAGGTGCGGATGCCGGCCACGGCGCTCATCGGCGCGGTTGGCGAGGCCGGTGAACAGGTCGGCCGGCAGCTGCAGATGGCTGGCGTCCTGCTGGCCGCGGAGTCCGTCGGCGCCATGCAGCGAGCGTTCGACATGACCGTCGAGTGGGCGTTCGACCGCTACTCGTTCGGGCGTCCGCTGGCGTCCTACCAAGCCCTCAAGCACCGCTTCGCCGACATGTTGATGTGGCTCGAAGGAAGCCACGCCATCGCCGACGAAGCGGCCGCCGCGGTCGCGCGGGGACAGGCCGACGCGGTCGAGCTGGTCAGCGCCGCGCAGGCATACATCGGCACGTACGGAACGGAGCTGTTGCAGGAGTGCGTGCAGCTCCACGGCGGCATCGGGATCACGTTCGACCACGACTTGCACCTCTACTTGCGGCGCGTCACGGTCAACGCGGCGGTCTGCGGCACAGCTGCCGAGCATCGCCAGCGGCTGGCGGACATCGCCGAACAGAACGAGGGGAGCGCAGCGTGAGCAACGCGCCCACGGACCACGGGTCCGGCGAGAGCCTCGACGCCTTCCGCCGGCGCGCACGGGCGTGGATCGAGGACAACCTCGAACGCTCCACTGCCAACGTGATGACGTTGCGCAACGATCGCAACGAGGAAGAGGAGCTCGCCGCAGTCGACTACGACCGCCAGCTCCAGCGCCGCCTGTTCGACGCGGGGCTCGCCGGAATCTGCTTCCCGCGCGAGTACGGCGGCCAGGGGCTCAGCCCCGCGCACCAAGCCGCGCTGAACGAGGAACTGTCGGGTTTCGAGACCCCCTCGCGCCTCCAAGCGCCCACGCACTCGCCGTGCGCGGCGGTGATCCTCGACTTCGGTTCCGAGGAGCAAAAGCGCCGTCACCTGCCGGCCATCTTGCGAGGCGAGGAGATCTGGATGCAGCTGCTGTCGGAGCCGAGCGGGGGCTCCGACGTGGCGGGGGCGCTGACCAGCGCCACCCGCGACGGCGACGAGTGGGTCCTCAACGGTTCGAAGATCTGGACCACCGGTGCGTGGTGGGCCGACTGGGGACTGTGCCTTGCGCGCACGAACTGGGACGTGCCGAAGCACCGAGGCCTGACCGTCTTCATGTTGCCGCTACGCCAGCCCGGCATCGAGGTGCACCGCATCGAGATGCTCAACGGCAACAAGGAGTTCTGCCAGGAGTTCATGACCGACGTGCGGGTGCCCGACGCCGACCGCGTCGGCGAGGTCGACGATGGCTGGACGGTCGGCACGCGGTGGATGTTCCACGAGCGGATGCTCCACAACTCGCCGTACGTCACCTTCCCATCCGACCTGGTGCACGGCGGGTTGGGCGCCGCGACGTTCGTCGCCTTGGCCCGCGACGTGGGTCGGCTCGACGATCCCGGCGTGCGTGACCTGATCGGCGAGGCGCGGATGTTCGACCTGGTGCGGGATGCCGCCCACCGCCGGTTGCGCGACGGGATCGCGACGGGCGCGATGTCCGACCAGGCGGCGGCCGTGAGCCGGCTGTTCACGGCCGAGGCGACGGCGCGCAAGACGTCGATCGCGTTCGAGATCGCCGGCGGCGCAGGGGCGGCGTGGTCCGACGACGACGGGTCGGCCGCCGGTGTCGGGATCGACTACCTGATGCGCCAGGTCACCGCCATCGGCGGTGGCACCACGGAGATGGCTCGCAACGTGATCAGCGAGCGGGTGCTCGGCATGCCCCGGGAGCGCTCGCTCGACCGCGACGTGCCGTTTCGCGACGTGCCACGTGGCCCGTCGTCGGGCTCGCCGGGCTGACCCGCCGGACCTGGGCTCTCGGTTCGTCAGCGGGCGCGAGGGCCGACGCCGTCCACGACCCGGAACTGGACTCTCTGTCACCAGAATCATATTCTGGCAGGGACAGGGAGGAGCGGCCCATGGCGTGGGACTTCGAGACTGATCCCGACTACCAGGCACGACTCGACTGGGTCGAGGAGTTCGTGCGGGAGGAAGTCGAGCCGCTCGACCACGCGTTCCCGCACCTGCAGTTCGTCCCGCTCGACGAGACCCGCCGCAAGATCATCGACCCGCTCAAAGAGGAAGTCCGCCGGCAAGGTCTGTGGGCCACCCATCTCGGGCCCGAGCTCGGCGGGCAGGGCTACGGCCAGCTCAAGTTGGCGCTGCTCAACGAGATCCTCGGCCGCTCGCAGTGGGCCCCGATCGTGTTCGGTTGCCAGGCACCCGACACCGGCAACGCCGAGATCATCGCCCACTACGGCACCCCCGAGCAGAAGGAGCGCTACCTCCAGCCGCTGCTCGACGGCGAGATCTTCTCGAGCTACTCGATGACCGAGCCGCACGCCGGGGCCGACCCCACCCAGTTCACGACCCAGGCTGTGCAAGACGGCGACGAGTGGGTCATCAACGGCTGGAAGTACTTCTCCTCGAACGCCAAGACGGCCGCGTTCCTCATCGTGATGGCCGTCTCGAACCCCGACGTGAGCCCGTACAAGGGCATGTCGATGTTCCTGGTCCCGACCGACACCCCTGGCGTGCGCATCGAGCGCAACGTCGGCCTGTACGGCGAGCCGATGAACGAGGGTTCGCACGCGTTGATCCACTACGACAACGTGCGGGTGCCGGCCGCGTCGCTGCTCGGCGGCGAAGGACAGGCGTTCGTGATCGCCCAGACCCGCCTCGGCGGTGGCCGGATCCACCACGCCATGCGCACGATCGGCATGTCGCAACGGGCGATCGACATGATGTGCGAGCGGGCGCTCAGCCGCGAGACCCAAGGCAGCCTGCTCGCCGACAAGCAGTTCGTGCAGGGCTACATCGCGGAGTCGTACGCGCAGCTCGCCCAGTTCCGCCTGTTCGTCCTCAACACCGCGTGGAAGATCGACAAGTACAACGACTACCAGCGCGTGCGGAAGGACATCGCCACCGCCAAGGTCGTCATGCCGACCGTGCTGCACGACATCGCGTGGCGTGCCATGCAGGTGCACGGCGCGCTGGGGACCACGAACGAGATGCCGTTCTTCGGGATGATTCACGGCGCGGGGGTCATGGGGCTCGCGGACGGGCCCACTGAAGTGCACAAGGTGACGGTGGCGCGCCAAGTGCTGCGTGACTACGAAGGCACCGAGGGCATGTGGCCCACCGAATGGATCCCCGGAAAGGTCGAGGCCGCGCGCGCCAAGTACGCCGCGTACCTCGAGCACGAGGTCGGCAACCTCTAGCGGCCCTGCGGGGCCCGAGTTCGCCGGCCCCGCACCCCGGGGGGACGGGGCACGGGGCCGGGAAGCAGGCCGCCCGGTCGAGGCGGCAGCGTGGTAGGTGGGTCGGCCGTCGGCTGGCGGGCCCGGACCCGAAACGGCGGGGTCAGAAGACGCCGATGCCGGCGGCCTCGTTGCGTTCCCTCCACTCGGCGCGCGAGCGGCGGGTCGTGTCGACGTCGGCCGAGCGAGCCCGCAGCGCGCCGACTGTGGCTTGGTCCTTCGGGGTGTGCGCGAACGGGTCCCAACCGAAGAACCGGGTGCTGTTCTCCCAGGTGATCTTGTGGATGTCGGCGTCGGAGCAGCCGGCGTCCTGGAACTCTCTCCAGGCGAACTCGGGCGACTCGGGCCACGTCGTGTCGGTGTGCGGGTAGTCGCACTCCCAGGCGATGATGTCGACGCCGATGCGGTCTCGCAGCAACAAGCCGGACGGGTCGGTGATGTAGCAGGCAAGGATGTGGTCGCGGAAGACCTCCGACGGCAGCTTGCCACCGAAGTCGTCGCCGCCGTGCAGCCATGCCTGGTTCTGGAAGTGTCGATCGATGCGGTCGAAGTAGAACGGGATCCAGCCGATGCCGCCTTCGGACAGCGCCACTTTGAGATCGGGGAACTGGCGCAGCGTGGGGCCGAACAGCAGGTCCTGCGCCGTGATGGCACTGATCTGGCAGGCCAGGACCATGAGGTGGTCGACGGGTGCTTCGGGCGGTCGCTTGATGACGTCGAAGCCGGCGCCGATGTGGAGCGACAGCACGACGTCATGGTCCGACATCATCTTCATCATCGGGTCCCAGTAGCCCGACAAGAAGCTGGGGAAGCCCTGCACGTGGGGCGTCTCGAGGAAGCTGATCGAGCGGCAGCCCTTCTTGGCCACCCGCTCGACTTCCTTGGCCGCCAGCTCGACGTCCCACATCGGAACGATGCACAGCGGGATGAACCGGCCCGGGTACGCGGCGCACCACTCATCGAGCACCCAGTCGTTGTACGCCTGGAGCATGATCTGGGCGATCTCCTTGTCGCCCGACTCGGTGAAGGTGCGGGCGTTCCATCCCGCCATGGTCGGGAAGCACATCGAGGCGAGCACGCCGTTGGCATCCATGTCGCGGACGCGCTGGTGCACGTCGAAGCAGCCGGGCCGCAGCTCCGTGTACGAGCCAGGGTTGAACCCCCACTCCTCTCGCGGCCAGCCGACCGTGGCGGCCATGCCGAACGAAGTGGAGGTGCGCTGGCCCTGGAAGACCCACTCGTCGTTGCCCTGGTCGTTGCGCTCGACGCGCGGAGCCTTGTCGAGCCACTTGGCCGGCACGTGGTTCTGGTACATGTCCGGTGGCTCGACCATGTGGTCGTCGATGCTGACCAGGATCATGTCGTCCATCTGCATGGCGGGCTCCCTCGTGCCGCTCGTCGTTGCGCTCGTCCCCCGGCGGTGGTCGTCGCATCGAACTAACAGTCGTGTCAAAGAAAACTAACACCTGCGTCATACGTGACGCTACAATGCGCGACATGGCACGTACGCTCGACTTCCCGATCTTCGACGCCGACAACCACCTCTACGAGACGAAGGACGCCTTCACCCGGCATCTGCCCAAGCAGTACCGAGAAGCGATCCGCTACGTCGAGGTCGAGGGCCGCACGAAGATCGTCGTGCGCGGCACGATCAGCGACTACATCCCGAATCCCACCTTCGAGGTCGTCGCACGTCCCGGAGCGCAGGAGGAGTACTTCCGCATCGGCAACCCCGAGGGGAAGTCGTTCCGTGAGGTGATCGGCGAGCCGATGCGTGCACCCGCCGCCTTTCGCGAGCCGGCCCCACGCCTCGAGCTGATGGACGAGCTCGGCGTCGACCGCACTTTGATGTTCCCGACCTTGGCGAGCCTGCTCGAGGAGCGGCTGCGCGACGACCCGGTGACCACGCACGTGGTGATCCACGCCCTCAACGAGTGGCTGTACGAGACGTGGCAGTTCAACTACGAGGACCGCATCTTCACGACCCCCGTGATCACGTTGCCGATCGTCGAGAAGGCGATCGAGGAGCTCGAGTGGGCCGTGGAGCGCGGTGCCAAGACGGTGTTGATCCGGCCTGCTCCGGTGCCCGGCTTCGGCGGCTCCCGCTCGTTCGCGTACCCCGAGTTCGACCCGTTCTGGCAGGCCGTGGTCGACCACGACATCCTCGTGTCGATGCACGCGTCGGACAGCGGTTACGCCCGCTACCAGGCTGACTGGACCGGCCCGCAGGAGATGTTGCCGTTCCGCCTCGACAGCTTCCGGATGCTCACGATGGGCAAGCGAGCGGCGGAGGACACGGCGGCGGCCATGACCTGCCACGGGCTGCTCACCCGGTTCCCCGACCTGCGGATCGCGTTCATCGAAAACGGCGCCGACTGGGTGATCCCCTTCCTCGAGCACCTCGCCGACGTGCACCGCAAGGTGCCGCAGATGTTCGAGGAGGACCCGGTGGAGGCGTTCAAGCGCAACGTCTACATCAGCCCGTTCCACGAGGATCACCTCGACAAGATCATCGAGACGCTCGGCATCGACCACGTGTTGTTCGGGTCCGATTACCCCCATCCCGAGGGCCTCGCCGAGCCGTGCTCGTACGCCGACCACCTGCCGGCCGACATGCCCCACGACGACATCGCCAAGATCATGGGCGGCAACCTCGCCAACATCATGCGCGTCCCTGTCACCGTCTGACCCCAAACCCGATCTGCAAGGGTCAGGGGAGGTGGCGGTCCCACTCGTAGGGGACGGGGGTCAGGAACGGGGCCGCGAGCAGGGGAGCGCGGCTTCCGCCTCGGCGGCGTGCGGCGAGCCAGGGGTGGAGACGATCAGCCACGGCCACCGGGTCGTCGTCGAGGAAGCAACAGGTGAGTTGCGCCGCGGGCGTGGGGCCGGCGGCCGGTCGGCGGAACCACCACACGCCGGCGACGCCCGGCACCTCGCACACGCTCGCCGGCGACGCCTTGCCTCGCTCGATCAGCAGGTAGGCACCGGTGGATGGTCGCCAGGGCACGACGTCCGCGCCGACGAGGACGGAGCGCGACGCGGCCATCCCGGCCCGGTCGTAGACCTCCAGTGCGACGCTCGGCAGCCGCAGCGGCATGCGTCCCGCGCCGCCGAGCGCTTTGCCGAGCGACTGGAACGGTTCGAGCGCCGACCGATCGGCGAACAAGTAGGCCATCACGTGGTCGACTTCGTCGTACGGTGGTTGGGCCGCGGCCCGGGCTGCTCGGCAGGCGGGGGTGGACACCAGCCGGAAGCTGTGGCGCAGCCCGCGGAGGCGGTGCTGCTCAGGTCGGTGGTCGAGGGCGTGCCACGCCAGGTACTGGGCGTCGCGGCCGCCGGGATCGCGTGTCGAGAATGACACGAACACGGTGGTGGCGTCGGTGGTGCCGATCGACAGGATCTCGCCGACCTCGCCGGACGGATGGCCGCCCGGTGCCCGGCCGTCAAGGTCGTCGCTGTTCGACACGGGTGTTAGTTTCGCGCGCCGTGCAGCCGATGACGCAGGTGGCACCCGGTGCCCAGCCCATCGCAGCGACGCGTCCCTTCCCGTACCGGGTGCGCGCATGGTGGGGAGACCGACCGGTGGCCGACAGCACGGCCGCGCTGCGCCTGGAAGTCGCTGGCGACGCGCCCATCCTCTGCTTCCCTGCGGACGACGTCGAGCTCTCCGTGTTCCGTCACGACACGGCATCGGTGACATGTCCGGTCAAGGGCGTGGTCGAGCAATGGAGCACCGACCGGCTCGATCCCGGAGCGGGCGCGGCCAGTACCGGGACCGGCGCGTCATGGGGTGAGTCGCCGGTGGCGGATGCGACGGACGGCAGCGGTGTGCTGTGGGCGTTCACCGACCCTCCGGAGCCCCTCGCCGCGCTGGCCGGCCGGGTGGCGTTCGACCACGACCGGGTGCGCGTCGAAGTGGTCGACGCGGTGGCGGGCACCCCCGAGCGTGACGTCACCACCAAGTGGTTCCCCACGTGGGGGGACGCCGCGGATCTGCTCGAGGTCATGGATGTCCGCCCCATCGGCGAGCACCGTTACGTGACCGTGATCCGCGACGACCACCGCCGTCCGGTGGTCGAGGCAAGCCAGATGCTCGGCCAGGCGATCGTGGCTGCGGGCCGCTGTGCGCCAGGCCGCCGGGTCGTGTCGTCGCACCTGGTGGCGCTGCGGGCCGCCGACGCCCGCGCGCCGCTCGAGCTGCAGTTGCACCCGGCGGGCGAGGGGCGCACGTTCACGACGTTCACCGTCGACGTGACCCAAGGCGACCGGCGCTGCGCGGTCGGCATGCTGTTGCTCGATGTCACTGCGGGCGACGTCATCGCCCACGCGGCTGCCCCGCCCGAGGTCGCGGGCCCGTATGACAGCGTCCCTCACGACATGGGGGTCACGGGACGTGACCTTCGGGTGGTCGACGCGGCCTACACCGACGACCCCGACGCTCCGGTCGGGCCGCCGGTCCTCGACGCCTGGGTCCGGTTCCGCGAGCTGCCCGACGATCCGCCGTTGCACGCCGGATTGCTGGCGCAGTTCACCGGACACATGTCGATCGCGGCTGCGCTGCGCCCGCACGCCGGCATCGGCCAACGTGATGCCCACCGCACCTTCTCCACGGCCGTCAACGCGATCTCGCTGTCGCTGCACGCCGACATCCGCGCCGACCGCTGGCTGCTGTATCACCACCTGTCGACGTTCGCCGGCGACGGCATGACCCACTCGGAGTGCCGGGTGCACGACGAAGCGGGCCGCCTGCTGGCTTCGTTCTCGGTCGACGGGATGGTTCGCCCGTTTGCCCGGGTCGACGCGGCGCGCGACGACCGCACGGCGCTGTGAGGAGGCGAGCCAATAGGCGAGCCGACCCATCAAGACGGCGCCCGTTCGCCAGGCGCAGCCTGGCGAATCGAACGGTGACCCGCGTCTCGGGCGACCCGTCCGCGCAGGTGCTACGCGCCCGCCTCCCGTCGCCTCCCTCGTCGGCCGCCGCCGGGCGCGGACTCAGCTCTGGGGGCGTGGCTGCACGATCACCGACGGGATCGCCACGCTCGCACCGGCCGACAGCACGTGGTGCACGGTGGTCACGAGGTCGTCGATGTCGATGAAGCAACCCGCCAGCAGCGACCGCTCCTGCCAGATCGGGTGCAGCTCCATCATCAGGTCCATGTCCCACCCGGAGGCGAACTCGGTCATCCCCGGCCCTTCGCCACCGATGCAGTCGCCCACGGTGATGCGCGAGAAGCCAACGGTCGGGTGCTCGGCGCGCCAGGCATCGATCAGCTTGTTCAACGCGGCTTTGGTGACCGTGTACGACGCGAGGCCGGGCCAGGGGTCGGTGGTCGACGCGCTCACCGACGAGAGGTAGGCCGCCACGCCGTGCGACTCCTGCAGGTGGGGGAGCGCTGCGGCGGTGATCGACGCGGCGCCCACGACGTTGGTGTCGAACACCCGGTGCCACGTCTCGGGATCGACGTCGGTGATGCGGGCGAGCGGACCGATCGCCGGCGTGTAGACGACGGCGTCGATGCCGCCGAGGCCTGCGGCCGCTTCGTCGACGGCGGCGCGGCACGAATCGGGGTCGGTGACGTCACAGGCGATGGCCAGGCTGCCCGGCCCGGCGTCCTTGGCTGCGTCGACCAACCGATCGTGGCGCCGTGCCAGCAGTGCGACCTGCGCCCCGCGGGCGGCGAGCCCCGTCCCGATGCAGCGGCCCAACCCACTCGATGCGCCCACCACGACCGTCTTCATGCTCTGGTCACCTCGTCCGTTGTGCAGAGGTCCTCAGCCTCGCCGATCGTGGCGCGTTCGGCCAGTCGAAAGTGACACGACTGTCCGATGGCGCCACAGCCGGCAGCGGATCGAGCGCGTGACGGACAGCGCGCAGGCGGCGATCGTCAGCCTTGGACCAGCGAGGGGTCGGCGTAAGCCAGGAGCGCGCTGCGGTCTTGGGGCAGCACGTAGCCGGCAGCGATGACCTTGTCGGCATCGGTCCGGTAGTCCTGCAAGTACGCGTCGCGGCTCGGGTACCGCTTGGCGAGCTCGGCGGCGGGGATCGGGTTGGTCGAGCCGAGCAGCAGGCAGATGGTGGACGGGTTCGGCCCCGGTTGGCCCGAAAGCGCGGCCACCGGCACGTCGACGGGCGGGGTGCGGATACCGCCAAGGGCGATGCCGAGCGAGTCGCGTTGCACGGCGGGCGGGTTACCGGCCACTTCGAGGCGACGGGCGGTGTCGGGTGGCGTCTTGCCGTCGGTGATCCACGTGGTGAGCGCGCGCAAGGCCGCCTTCGCCACAAGGTGGAACGGGCCGTTGTTGATGGGGACCCCGCACTTCACGTACGACGCAGTGGCCCCGAGGAGGTGCTGGTCGGCGTGGGCGGTGCCGGCCACTTCCCACAGCCGGAACTTGGCACTGTCGGGCTGGCGGGCTGCGTACGAGTTCAAGATCCCCGTGATGTCGGACTCCGATTGGAGGTCGAGCACCGGCGCGTCGAGGTCGTCGCGAAAGCGCGCGGGCTTGCGGCCGATGGCGCTGGCGATGTCCGCAGCCTGGTCGGCGCCGACGATCGGCAGGTAGCCAGCGCCGCGGCTGTGCACGAAGAACCCGTCGAACGCGCGCGTGAGCGGTTGCACGCCGTCGTAGTACGTGACCATGGCGTAGGCCGACTGTGACTCACCTGCCGCGATGAGGTGCTCGGGCTCGGCGCCGTCGAGCCCGGACCCGGCGCGCAGGGCCCTCGCCACTTGCGTGAAGATGTCGAACGCGAAGCCGTCGCCGGGGTGCGACAGCGTGCCGTAGCGCGCCGGGTCGATCTTGACCAGGCCCTTGCCGGCGGCTTCCGCGCCGGGCACGTTGACCCCCACGAGCACGGGCCCGCCCATCACCCCGATCCGCTGCGCGGACACGCCGACCCAGATGTCGCCGTTGCGCATGATCTCTTCGTGGAGGCTCGACCACTCGGGATCGGCGTCGACGCCGCCGCTGACGTTCAGCCACTCGACGACGACGTTGCCGCTGAACCGCTTGGCGTCCTTGGGTGCCCGCACCAGCACGCGGGTGCGGTAAGGGGCCGACGCATCGGGCTGGAAGGTCCACTCGCCGTCCTCGGCGAGCTCGCCTGCCGCTTTGTACGACGCGGCCGTGCCTGCCGCGGCGTACTCCCGTTGCACGTAGCCGTGGCCGGCCAGGTCGTATGTCAGCGCAGACCCGATGAACACCCCCTTGCCGCCGGTCAGCGGGGACAGGTCCGCGGCCGGGCCGGCGGGTCGAGGTGTGGTGGTCGACGACATCGGAGTGGGGCGCTCTGCTCTGCGGCCGTTGCTCCCGCTGCTGGAGCAGGCTGCGGCGAGCAGCAGCGTGGCGAACAACCCGATGGTCGCTGTCTGGCCCCGGCGATGCACGACACGACGCAACACGATCATGCGAGACCCCCCGATCCCTTCGTTGCCGCTCGGGTCGGCGACCCGCCGATGCTAGTGGTGCGTCTGGCAGATGGCGGGGCGGTCCTGGCGGCCCTCGGCACCGCTGGGCGGCGTCCTCCTCCTCACCGCAGCCACGGCTGCGCCTTCGTCGTGCGTCCTTGCCAGCGGCACCGAATGACTCGCCATGACCACCTCCTCACCCACCAGACACACCACAAGTGGTGCGTCTGGCAAGTGGCGGGGCGGTCCTGGCGGCCCTCGGCACCGCTGGGCGGCGTCCTCGGGCTCACCGCAGCCACGGCTGCGCGTCGCACCGGGACGCCCAGCGGTGGCGCAGCCTTGTCACTGGCCGGTGCTGGACGTGGCTCCTCGCGTGCTGACGAGGCCGCGCACGTCGCCGTCGCCGTCGGTCCACGTCTCGGTCGCCGTGAAGCCGAGACGCGCGAGGTCGGGCCCGAGCGCGTCGACCTGCTCGCCGCCGAGCTCCACCAGGAGCTGGCCGCCGGGGCGGAGGAGCTGGCCGGCCGCGGCCACGACGCGGCGGACGACGGCGAGGCCGTCGGGGCCGCCGTCGAGCGCGAGGCGCGGCTCGAAGTCCTGCACGTCACGCGGCAAGAAGCGGATCGCGTCGGTGGGCACGTACGGCGCCACGCTCACCACGATGTCGAACGACCCTGACCGGAGACCGTCGGCCAGGTCGGTGCGCACGGCCACGACGCCGTTGCGGCGCGCGCACGCCACCGCACCCGGGTCGAGGTCCGTGCCGATCACGACCGCGCTGGGCACCGCCGCCGAGATGGTGGCGGCAAGTGCCCCGCTCCCCGTACCGATGTCGACCACCCGACCACCCGTTCGCCCCGACCGCGCGCCGATGGCTCGCCGTGCCAACTCCTCCGACTGCGGTCGCGGCACGTACACCCCGGGATCGAGCGCGAAGCGGCGACCCGCGAAGCTGGCCCAGCCGACGACCCACTCGAGAGGCTCGCCACGCAGCCGGCGGGCCACGAGATCCTCGAGTGCCGCTCCGTCCCCAGACGCCGCCAGCAGCGCGCCGGCTTCCTCGTCGGCCCGCACCGAGCCGGCACGCGCGAGGCGTTCCGCGACGCCGTGGCGGTCGAAGTTCATCGACGGGCAGCGTACGAGCGCCGGCGCCGGCCGGCATGGGTCGCCCCGCGACAGCGGCGATAGCGTCCCGACCGTGCAGGCCTACCGCGTGATCGAGTGGGAGCGACCCGCGGAGCTGGTCGACATCCCGGTCCCGTCACCCGGACCCGGCCAAGTGCTGGTGAAAGTTGCGGGCAACGGGCTGTGCCACTCGGATCTGGCCATGCAGCAGGTACCCGAGAGCATCGGGGACGCCCTTGGCTGGCATGTCCCGTTCACCCTCGGCCACGAGATCGCCGGGCAGGTCGCGGCGGTCGGCGATGGCGTCCGGGCCGTCGGGGAAGGCGACCCGGTCGCGCTGCTCTCACCGGCGTCGTGCGGGACTTGCCGGGCATGTCGGCGCGGGCACGAGAGCGCGTGCCCGCACGGCGCCGTCGGTCGCGGCTATGGCCGCGACGGCGGGCTCGCCGGGTACGTGCTCGTGGAGCGCGAGCGGGACTGCCTGGCGTTGGGGACGCTCGACCCCGCCGAGGCAGGACCCCTCACCGACGCTGGCGCGACCTCCCATCACGCCGTCGCCCGTGTGGCGCCGCACCTGGCCGAGGACGCCTCCGCGGTGGTGATCGGTGCGGGCGGGCTCGGTGCCTTCGCCGTCCAGATCTTGCGGGCGCTCACGCCGGCGCGGGTGGTGGCGATCGACGTCAACGCAGGTCGTCGTGAGCTGGCCGCGGAGCTGGGCGCACACGACGTGCTCGCCGGCGTCGACGACGACACTGCATCACATGTCCGTGCGCTGCTCGAAGGCGTCGGCGCCGACGCGGTCCTCGACTTCGTGGGAACCGACGCGACGATTCGCGCCGGTTTGGCATGCGTCGAGCCCGGCGGCGCGTTCGGTCTGGTCGGCGCGGGTGGTGGGACGTTCCGCGGACCCTGGTTCGGCGGGTTGCCCCAGGATGTGGAGGTCTTCACGTTCGAGCGGTCCGATGTCGCCGACGCCCGCGCAGTGATCGAGCTCGTGGCGGACGGCCGGGTGCGCAATGTCGTTGATCGGTTCCAGCTCAGTCGAGTCGCCGACGCGTACGCGGCCCTGGAGGCCGGTGCCTTGCGTGGCCGCGCGGTGGTCGCGCCCGACTGATGATCTTGCCGCCAGTGAGCGCGAACCCATGACCGGCGACCTCGCACCGCTCGGTCCGTTGCGCCGCGAGCGAGTGGTCGACGCGCTGCAGGCGGCCGTGCCCGCCGGCGCCGTCGTCACCGACCCCGACGTGATGGAGCAATACCGGTACGACCGCGCGATGACCGTGCAGCCGGGCTCGCCGCTCGCGGTCGTTCGTGCCGGGTCGACGGCTGACGTGCAGGGCGTGGTGCGCGTGGCCGCGGAACATCGGGTCCCGCTCGTCACCCGCGGCGCGGGTACGGGGCTGTCGGGTGGGGCGAGCGCGATCGACGGCTGCATCACGTTGTCGACCGAGCGCATGCGCGCCATCGAGATCGATCGGCTCGCCATGACGGCCACGGTGCAGCCCGGTCTCTTGAACGCCGAGGTGAAAGCTGCCGCCCGAGAGGCCGGCCTGTGGTACCCGCCGGATCCGTCCTCGTTCGAGATCTGCTCGATCGGCGGCAACCTCGCGACCAACGCGGGCGGGTTGTGCTGCGTGAAGTACGGCGTGACGACCGATTACGTGCTCGGCCTGGAAGTCGTCTTGGCGGACGGCCGCGCGGTGCGGCTGGGCGGGTCGACAGTGAAAGACGTGGCCGGGTACGACCTGAAGCGCCTCTTCGTCGGTTCGGAAGGCACGCTCGGTGTGATCACCGAGGCCACCTTGCGCCTGCGGCCTCGGGTCGCCGAGCTCACGACCGTCGCGGCGACGTTCGCCTCTGTGGTCGACGCCGGCAGGGCCGTCACCGCGATCGTGTCCGCGCTCCGGCCGCGGGCCCTCGAGCTGATGGACGGTGCGGCGATCGCGGCCGTGGAGCGGGTGCAGCCGATGGGCTTCGGCGCCGGCGTCGGCGCGTTGCTCGTCGGCCAACTCGACGGTCCGCGCTCGGAGTCCGATGCGGTGGCCGAGAAGTGTCGCGTGGCCGGCGCGGTCGACGTGGTGATCAGCGACGACGAGGTGGAAGGCGAGTTGTTGATGGCGGCGCGGCGCATGGCCATCCCATGCGTCGAACGGCTCGGCGCGGTGTTGATCGAAGACGTCGGCGTGCCCGTCGACCGGGTGCCCGACTTGGTGGCGGCGGTGGCCGAAGTGGCCGACCGTCACGGCATCGACGTGCCCGTGATCGGCCATGCGGGCGACGGCAACTTCCACCCGCTGGTCACGTTCGACCCCTCCGACGACGATGCGCGGCGCAGGGCCGGGCAGGTGTTCGACGAGATCATGGACGCAGCCCTCGCGCTCGGCGGCACCATCTCAGGCGAGCACGGCATCGGGTCGCTCAAGGCCCGTCACCTGGGCGCGCAGCTCGGCCCAGACGTGGTGGATGTGACCCGGGCGATCAAAGCTGCGCTCGACCCCGCGGGCATCCTCAATCCGGGAAAGTGGATCTGAGCCGCGACCGAGTCGGCGCGACGGGCGTTCAGCCGACCGGTTGCGCGGCGGCCGCGGCTCGGGCTGCTTCGAGGTCGGCCGCAGTGCGCGGCTCGTGGCTGACATCGCCCTCGCCGAGCCGGCGGGTCCACGACGCGAACTCGAGCAGGATGCCGTCGGGGTCGAAGAAGTACATCGACCGCACGAACACGCCGTCGTACATCTTGTCGGACACGCCCCACTCGCTGTCGTCGTGGAGCATCGGCTCGGACACCGCGACGCCCTTGGACTTCAGCCGCTCGTAGTACTCGTCGAACTTCTCGTCGGGCACGTCGAACGCCAAGTGGTTCATCGACCCGATCGCGCTCGTCAGGCCCCCGTCGGCCGGCAGGCCAGTCGGTGCGGACACGCCGGGCGCCCCGTCGGGCGCGTCGGGGAACCAGAAGAACGCCACGCAGTCGCCGTTGCCGATCTCGAAGAAGAAGTGCTGGCCCATGCCGGCTGGCAACTCGATGGTCTTGACCAGGGGCATGCCGAGCACGCCTTGGTAGAAGTCGACCGTGCGGGCCATGTCGCGGCAGACCAGCGCGACGTGATTGACCCCCCGGATCTCGAACTCCTTGTTCTCAGCCATGTGGTGCCCCCTAGGCAGTTGGTCAGATGAGGCCGGCGTCGTGGAGGCGATCGAGCTCTGCCTCGCTCACGCCGGCCAGATTCGTGAGGATGTCGCGGGTGTCCTGCCCGAGCGCCGGCCCGGTGGCGCGGACGGAACCCGGCGTGGCGGTGAACTTCGGGACGATCCCGTTCATCGGCACGTCCCACCCTTGGTGGGAGCGCCGCCGCAACACCATCTTGCGCGCTTCGAAGTGGGGATCGGCCAACATGTCGGGCGCGGTGAAGATGCGCCCCGCCGGCACCCCGTGCTCGTCGAGGATGTCGAGCGCCTTGTCGGCGGTGAGCGACCGTGTCCACTCCGAGATCCGCTCGTCGAGCTCTTCCATGTGCTCGCCGCGGGCGCTGTGGGTGGCGTAGCGCTCGTCGGTGGCCAGCTCGGGCTGGTCCATGGCGGTGCACAGGCGGCCGTAGACGGTGTCGGCGTTGGCGGCGATCAGGATCTCCGACCCGTCGGCCGTCGGGTAGACGTTCGACGGCGCGACGCCCGGCAAGACGGAGCCCGACCGACCCCGGATCACGCCCGCAAGCTCGTAGTCGGCGAGCGTGGACTCCATCAGCGCGAACACCGCCTCGTAGATCGCCACGTCGACCTCTTGGCCGCGGCCGGTGCGCTGCGCGGCGGTGTACGCGGCAAGGCCGCCGATGACGCCGAAGACCGCGGCGAGGGCGTCGCCGAGCGACACACCCGCGCGGGCCGGTGCGCGGTCGGGGCTGCCGGTGGTATGACGGATCCCGCCCACGGCCTCGCCGATCGACCCGAACCCGGCCGCGGTGGCGCGCGGGCCGTCCTGGCCGAACCCCGAGATGTGCACGGTGACCAGCCGGGGGTTGCGGGCGGCCAGGTCGGCGTGGCCGAGGCCCCACTCGTCGAGGCGCCCTGGCCGGAAGTTCTCGATCACGAGGTCGCACGAAGCGGCGATCTCACGAACGAGGGCGCGGCCTTCCTCGCGACGCAGATCGACAGTGACCGACCGCTTGTTGCGGGCGATGGCCGGCCACCACAGCGAGTCGCCGTCGCGGGTCTGACCCCATGCGCGCATCGGGTCGCCGACGCCCGGCGGCTCGATCTTGATCACCTCGGCGCCATAGTCGCCCAGCAACTGACCGGCGAAGGGCCCGGCGATGAAGCTCCCCAACTCGAGGACGCGCACGCCGGTGAGCGGGCCATCGACCAACGGATCGGGTGAGGACGCCAGGTCTGCGTCCGTGTCGTCGGGCGTGTCCTCAGCCATCGGTCGCGATTGTACGCAATCGGCCGTGGGGGGTTCCCCGGAAGCGAGGCCCGGCGACGCCGACATGGCTGGCCACGGGGCGGCCGACGAGCACGCAGGCCAGCTCCGCGGCCCTCACGAGGTGGTCGACGTCGAGGCCGGTCGACACGCCGGTGGCTTCCAAGGCGTGGGCGAGGTCCTCGATTGCGAGGTTGCCGGACGCGCCCGGCGCGAAGGGGCAGCCGCCCAGCCCGCCGACGGTGCCGTCGATCCGGTCGACGCCCGCTTCGATCGCGGTGAAGGCATTGGCGATCGCCAGCCCGCGCGTGTCGTGCAAGTGCACGCCCAACGGTGTGCTCGGCGCCAGCCCGCGAACCGCCTCGACCTGCGCGCGGACCTCGGTGGGCACGGCCGTGCCGATCGTGTCGGCCAGGCCGATCCCGGCGACGCCGGCGGCCAGCGACGCTTCCGCGGCCCGAACGACGTCGCCCGCGGGCACGGGGCCTTCGAACGGGCAGCCGAACGCGGTGGCGAGCGTGATCTCGACCCGTGCACCCTCGGTGCCGGCCAGCGCCACGATCTCGCGGAGCGCCGCGAACGAGTCGGCGACTGATCGTCCGGCGTTCTCGAGGTTGTGGCGCTCGGACACCGACACCACGAACTGCAGGTCGCGCAACCCCGCGGCCAGTGCGCGCTGTGCTCCCCGGGTGTTGAGGACCAGACCCCATCGAACCGGCACGTCGTCCGCGTTGGCGGTGGGGGAGGTGCCGGTGCGGTGACACAGCTCGTCGGCGTCGGCCATGGCCGGCACGCGGTCGGGACGCACGAACGAGGTGAGCTCCAGGTCCCGGACACCGGCAGCGACGAGCGCTTCGTACAGCGCCACCTTGTCCGTGGTGGCCACGACCCCCTCGTCCTGCAGCCCGTCGCGCAGCGTGACGTCGCGCAGCGTCAAAGCTCCTGGAGTGGTCGTCGCGTCGACTGGTGCCGCGGCTGCTTCGCCGTCGACGTTGTCAGCGCCATTTCGTTCCTGTTCCATGATTGCATACAATCTAGCAGCGCCCGTGCGTCGCCAGGCCCGGTCCAGCTGGGGAGACCGGGACGTGCCGGCGGCCGTGCCGCCTCCCGGTTGCGTGCGAGTGGCCCACCCGGTGCCCACTAGAGTGACCCACCCCAGGCGGTGTGGCCGAGTGGCTCAGGCAAGGGCCTGCAAAGCCCTGTACGCGGGTTCGATTCCCGCCACCGCCTCCAACTCTCTGACGGTGACTTCCCCGTTCCGCGGAAGCGCCGCCAGACGCACCGCGAGTGACGATCGAGGCGGGGTGAGAACTGCGGTGCCGCCGCAGGTAGCGGCTACGTCGGTGAGCCGGGACCTGTTGTCATCTTCGGTCGACTTCCTTCGGGGCCGCCGCGCGGACGGTGTGATGCGGCATGCTGGCTGCGAACCGAACGCGTCGTGAAAGAGGTCCCGCTCGTGAGCCCCGACCACGCTGCCGCCGAGGAACCCGTCACGGATCCCGCCGCACTCGAGCGGCTGGTCGCGCTGATGCCGTTCGCGGTCGAGCTCGGGCTTCGGTTGCGGTCCGTCAGCAAGACCGAAGTGGTCGGGGAGCTCGACTGGGCACCGAACCTGTGCACCACGGCGGGGCTGTTGCACGGCGGGGTGCTGATGTCGTTCGCCGACAGCCTGGGTGCGGTGTGCGCGTTCGGGAACCTGCCCGAAGGTGCCAGCACCGCCACCATCGAGTCGAAGACGAACCTGTTCCGCGGCGTGCGCGGCGCCACGATCGTGGGCACCAGCACGCCGCTGCACGTGGGCCGCACGAACATCGTGGTGCAGACCGACGTGCGCGACGACCGGGGCAAGCGGGTCGTGCTGGTAACCCAGACCCAGGCCGTGATCCCTGCGGGTGGCGCGTGAGGTGACCCTCCCGTCCGAGGCCCGGGTCGCCGAGCTGGCACGCCAGCTTGCGGCCATGGGGGAGCGGGAGACCAGTGGGGTGTACCGCCGGTCATTCGTGTCGGACCGGATGATGGCCTGGGCGATGGCGCGCCCGGCGTTCAGAGCCCAGCTGTTCCGCTTCGTCGACGCGTTCCCTGCCATGGTCGACGACGACGACATCGCTCGCCACTTGCAGGAGTACTTCAGCGGCGACGCGCCCTGGTTGGTGGAGCACGGCGTCGACGTGGCCGCGAAAGTGCCGTTCGGCCGGTCGGTGTCGGCCGGCGTCGCACGGCGGAACATCCGGGCGATGGCGGAGCAGTTCATCATCGGCTCGACCGCAGAGCAGGCCGTCGACCGCGTGGCCCGCATGTGGAGCGCGGGTCGGGCGGCCACGGTCGACGTCCTGGGAGAAAAGACGGTGGTGGCGGCGGATGCCGATCGGTACGCGGCGCGAGCATCGGAGCTGATCACGGCGCTGGCCGACGCCGCTCCCGGATGGGCGCCCGACGATCACCTCGACCACGACGGCAGCGGCGTCGTGCCGCGGGCCAACCTCAGCGTGAAGCCGAGCGCGCTGAGCGTCCACTACCACCCGCTCAGCAGGGCCGGAGGTCTGAGCGAAGCCGCGGCGCGCTTACGTCCCATCCTGAGCATCGCCCGTGACCGCGGCGCCACCGTCCACTTCGACATGGAGCACCACGAGTCGAAGGACCTCACACTCGACTTGTTCCGCCAGCTCCTCTCCGAGGAGGAGTTCGCAGCCGTCGATGCCGGTGTCGTGGTGCAGGCCTACCGGTGCGACGCCCGCGACGACCTCGCCGATCTCGTGGCCTGGTCGGCCAAGCGCGCCGGTGCGGTGCCCGACGCGCAGCCGATCCGCATCCGTCTGGTGAAGGGCGCGTACTGGGACACCGAGACCATCCGTGCCGAAGCGGCGGGCTGGCCGTCGCCGGTGTTCGCACAAAAGGTCGAGACGGACGCCAACTTCGAGCGGCTGGTGCGGATCCTGCTCGACCACCACGGCGAGGTGCGACCGGTGGTGGGCAGCCACAACCTCCGTTCACTCGCCTACACGATGGCGTATGCGAAGGCGAACGGGATCGACGACCGGGCGGTCGAGATCCAACTGCTGAACGGCATGGCGGAGCCGATCCACGACGCGGTCGTGAAGATGGGCTACCGGCTTCGCGTGTACTGCCCGGTCGGGGAGCTGGTCCCCGGGATGGCGTACCTGGTGCGGCGTCTGCTCGAGAACACGTCCAACGAGTCGTTCGTGCGCCATCGCTTCGCCGAGGGTCAAGACCTCGACCGCCTGCTCGCGATGCCGGCGGTGACGTCGATCCCCGAGCCACCACGTGCGGCGCGGCGCGCCGACACCGACCCCGCCGATCCCGCGCCGTACGCGCCCGAGCCGGTGCGTGAGTGGCACCGGCGCGACGTGCGGACCGACTTCCAGGCCGCCCTCGACCGGCTCGACCGCGACCTGACAGGACCCGGCGGTGAGCCGTTCGTGGTACCGGCGGTGGTCGACGGTGAGGCGATGGCGACCACCGACGCGATCGACTCGGTCGATCCTGCCTGCCCGCCGGTGGTCGTGGCGCGCAGCGCGTCGTGCGGCATCACCGAGGCCGACCGTGCGATTGCCACAGCGGCGGCGGCGGCGCCCGCTTGGCGGGCGACCCCCGTGGCCGAGCGCGCGGCGACGCTGTTCCGCACCGCCTCGTGGTTCCGGCACCGCCGCGACGAGCTGGCGGCGCTCGAAGTGCGCGAAGCGGCCAAGCCGTGGGCGCAAGCCGATGCCGACGTGTGCGAAGCCATCGACTTCTGCGAGTACTACGCCCGGGAGATGCTCCGGCTCGACCGTGGCGGGGCGGTGCAGTCGCCGCCCGGCGAGGTCAACGAGTTGCGCTACCGCGGCCACGGCGTGGCGGTGGTCATCTCACCGTGGAACTTCCCGCTGGCGATCCCCACCGGCATGACCGTGGCTGCGCTCGTGGCCGGGAACCCGGTGGTGCTCAAGCCGGCCGAGCAGACGCCCGCGATTGCGGCGCGGTTGGTCGAAGCGCTGTTGGCGTCGGACGTGCCGCCGGGGGTCATCGGGTTCGTCCCGGGCATCGGCGAAGTCGTCGGCGCCCACCTCGTTGCCCACCCAGACGTCGCCACGGTCGCGTTCACCGGCTCGCGTGCCGTGGGCCTGGCGATCAACGCGTCGGCGGCCGTCCACCGAGCCGGCCAGCGCCACCTGAAGCGCGTGATCTGCGAGCTGGGCGGCAAGAACTCGGTGATCGTCGACAGCGACGCCGACCCCGATCAGGTCATCCCGGCCGTCGTCGACTCGGCCTTCGCGTTCGCGGGCCAGAAGTGCTCGGCGTTGTCGCGCCTCATCGTGCACGAGGCCGCGTGGGACGCGATCGTGCCCCGGCTCGTCGACGCGGTGGCCGAGCTGCACGTGGGCCGGCCGTCAGATCCCGAGACGGTCGTGGGCCCGGTGATCGACGCCGAGGCAGCCGCGCGCCTGGCCGGCGTGGTCGATCACGCCGGCGAACACTCCGACGTCGCCCTGCATCGCGCCGACGTCCCCGACGGCGGCTGGTTCGTCGGCCCCACCGTGTGCACCGACGTCGATCGAGCCAGCTCCTTGTGGCGCGACGAGCTGTTCGGCCCGGTGCTCGCGGTGGTCCGGGCGTCGTCGTTCGACCATGCCCTCGAGCTCGCCAACGACACCGAGTACGCGCTGACCGCTGGGGTGTTCTCGCGGTCGCCCGCGCATCTGGCGCTCGCGGCCGAGCATCTGGAGGCGGGCAACGTCTACCTCAACCGGGGGATCACCGGCGCGGTGGTGGGACGCCAACCCTTCGGCGGGTTCGCCATGTCGGGCCTCGGCTCGAAGGCGGGCGGTCCCGACTACCTCCTCCACTTCCTCGACCCGATCGCCACCTCGGAGAACACCTTGCGTCAGGGCTTCGCGCCCGAGCCCGCAAGTGATGGTCCGCGTGATAGTCCACAGGGTTGATGGCCGACGACCCAGTGACTGACGACGCGCCGGGCGCGGACGACCAGCCGCGCGCCTGGCCCCACCGGCCGCCGCCGTCGCCGCCGCACGAGCACCGCCCCGACGCGTTCATCCCCGAGCACCCCAACGCGCCGCCGGCCGCCGCGCCGATCTGGGTCGGGAGCGCGCCCGACTGGACGCCTCCGCCCCCCGCCGAACCGTTGCCCGGCCCGCCGCCCGCGATCGCGCCGCCGCCTGCCCCACGGGTGCCGGAGCCCGCGCCCACCCGGCCGCGGCGTCCACGACCCGACCCCCGGCCGGGCGGGCCGTCGGTATCGGGATCGGTGCTCCTCGGTGCGGTCCTCGTGATCCTCGCCGGGGTGGCGTTGGTGGTGGCCGCCTTCCTGCCCTGGGTCGTCGGCACGGGCATCGAAGTCGATGGCTGGCACGCCACGAGCGACGCCAAGTTCTTGCTGGGCGCCGGCATCGTCGCACTGGCGGTCGGCTCGTTGATCGTGGGATCGGTGCCGGTGAGGTGGCCGCGGGTGCTGATCTTCGTCGGGGCCGCGGCGACGCTCGCGCTGGCTGCGTCCGACATCGTCGACGCCAGCCACGTGGCGAACGTGCAAGTACCGTCGCCCCACGCCGGTAGCGGTCCGTGGCTGGCGCTCGTCGCCGGTGCGGTCCTGCTGGCGTCGTTGTGGTTCGTCAGGGCCCGGCCTTCCGTCGAGCGCGAGCGAGCGGGTACGCATCCGGAACGGACGGAGGTTGCGGGGTGATCAAGTTGATCTGCTTCGTGAAGCGCAAGCCGGGGCTGTCACGCGAGGAGTTCCACCAGCACTGGTCGAAGGTGCACGGCCCGCTCGTGGCCGGCTCCGAGTCGGGCAGCTACGTGTTGCGCTATGAGCGCAACGCCCGACCTCTCGGTGACTACGACCGCACCGGGATGCCCGACGGGCCCGACGGCTGCACGATCCAGTGGTTTGCCTCGATCGAGGACTTCTGGGCCTCGACCAGCGCCGCCGACTACGCCGAGATCGACGCGGATGTCGCCACGTTCATCGACACCGACGCCCTGCAGTGGATACTGACCGAGGAGCCCGACGTCGTGATCGATCGGCTCGGAGATGGCCCGGTCCGCCGAACCTGACGGGTCGTCAGATCGACGGTAGGCTCCGGCCCATGTCGGAGTTCCCCAGGATCATCTCCGTCGATGACCACGTGGTCGAACCGCCCAACGTGTGGGTCGACCGCTTGCCGAGCAGGTACGCGGAGGTCGGGCCGCGCATCGTGCGCGCGCCGGTCAAGGAGATCACGTTCGTCGGCGGCAAGTTCGCGCCGGTGATGGGCACGGATGGCGACGACGGGCCTGTGGCCGATTGGTGGATCTACGAGGACCTGCACCGGCCGCTCGTCCGCGTCGACTCCGCGGTGGGCGTCGACCGCGACGACGTGACCATGCGCGGTGTCACGTACGAGGAGATGCGACCCGGTTCGTACTCGTTGCCGGACCGTCTCGCCGACATGGACACCAATTGGACCGAAGCGCAGCTCTGCTTCCCGACGTTCCCGCGATTTTGCGGCCAGACCTTCACCGAGGCGAGCGACAAGGACCTCGCGCTGTTGTGCGTGCAGGCCTACAACGACTGGACGGTCGACGAATGGTGCGGGCCGTCGCAGGGCCGGCTGATCCCGCTGATCATCGTGCCGTTGTGGGATGCCGACTTGGCGGCCACCGAGGTGCGGCGCATGGCTGCCCGCGGCGTGCGCGCGGTGTGCTTCAGCGAGATCCCGCCGTTCCTCGGTCTGGCGAGCATCCACTCGGGCTACTGGGACCCGTTCTTCCAAGCGTGCGAGGAGACCGACACCGTCATCCACATGCACATCGGGTCGTCGTCGAAGATGCCGTCCACCTCGCCCGACGCCCCGGCGGCCGTCGGCTCCACGCTCACGTTCGTGAACGCCAGCTTGAGCCTCGTCGACTGGCTGATGTCGGGCGTGTTCACCCGCTTCCCGAAGCTCGAGATCGCGTTCTCCGAGGGCCAGATCGGCTGGATCCCCTACGTGCTGGAACGCGCCGATGTCGTGTGGCGTGAGAACCGGGGCTGGGGCGGCGTGGCCGACAAGGTGTTCGAGCCGCCGTCCGACCTGTTCCGCAAGCACGTGTACGGCTGCTTCTTCGACGACCCCAACGGCTTGGCGCTGCTCGACAAGATCGGCCGCGACCGCGTCACGTACGAGAGTGACTATCCGCACTCCGACTCGACTTGGCCCAACACCCGCCAGATCGCCGAAGAACAGATGAAGGGGCTCGACGAAGTCACGGTGGAGATGCTCGTGAGGGGCAACGCCAAGCGCCTGCTCCGCCTCGACTGATCGCTTCGCCCCGCCTCGACCGCCCGTACCGATTCGCGAAAGAAGGACGATGACCGACCACACCATCGGCTCCGGCCCGTACCGCCAGCTCATCGGAGGCCAGTGGGTCGAGGGCGCCAAGGGCACGTACCCGATCATCAACCCCGCCACCGAGGACGTCGTCGGCGAGGCGCCCGAGGCGTCGGTCGACGACGTCGAGGCGGCGGCGGCCGCCGCCAAGGAGGCGCAGCCGAAGTGGGCGGCGCTGCGGCGCGAGGAGCGCGCGGAGCTGTTGCAGAAGGTGGCCGACGAGCTGAAGGCCCGTTCGCGCGACTTCACCGACCTGGTGATCGCCGAGACGGGCGCCACCCGGATGGTCGGGTCCACGATGCAGGTGCCCCAAGGCGCGGCCCGGTTCGACTACTACGCCAAGGCGGCCCTGCAATCGGTCGACATCCCGCTGCCGCCGCAACCGATGCCCAACACGGCCCTCGCCCCTGGGGGCCTGATCGGCGCGGTGGTGCACCGCGCGCCGGTGGGTGTGGTGGCCGCGATCACCTCGTACAACTTCCCGGTCACGAACATGGCCGGCAAGCTCGCCCCGGCACTCGCCGCCGGCAACGCGGTCGTGGTGAAGCCCGCACCGCAGGACCCCTTGGCGTGCATCGAAGTGCTGCGGGTGTGCCACGAAGTCGGGATCCCCGACGGCGTGGTCAACATCGTGACCGGCTCTGGCGCCGAGGCCGGCGCGGCGCTGGTCGGGTCGCCCAACGTCGACATGGTGTCGTTCACCGGCTCCAGCCACGTCGGCGTCGCGATCGCCACCGAGTGCGCCAAGACGTTCAAGCGCTCTCTCATGGAGCTCGGCGGCAAGGGCGCCTGCCTCGTGCTGGAGGACGCCGACATCCGCGCTGCCACCACGGGCCTGGCGAGTGTGTGGGGCTTCCACTCGGGCCAGATCTGCACCGCGCCCACCCGGGCGATCGTGCACCGCAGCCGTTACGACGAGCTGGTCGGGGCGCTCACCGCGGCGTCGGCCAAGATGACCGTCGGCGACCCGCGGGAGAAGACCACGGTCGTCGGCCCGGTCATCACCGAGACGCACCGCGACCGCGTCGAGGCGCACTTGCAGCGCGGCATCGACGAAGGTGCCGAAGTGCTGCTCGGCGGCGAGCGACCAGCGATCGACAAGGGCTTCTACGTGGCACCGACGCTGATGCTGTCGGACAACACCACGTTCGTGGCCCGTGAGGAGATCTTTGCGCCGGTCATCGTGGTCATCCCCTTCGACGACGAGGAGGAGGGCATCGCGATCGCGAACGACTCGCCATATGGCCTGTATGACTACGTGTACACGTCCGACATGGCCAAGGGGTACGCGATCGCGCAGCGCCTCGAAGCCGGCAACGTCGGTATCAACACCGCGCAGCGCAACCACGAAGCGCCGTTCGGCGGCTTCAAGATGAGCGGGGTCGGCCGCGACGGCGGCATGTTCGGCGTGCACGCGTACACCGAGATGCAGAGCATCGTCTGGCCCTCGTGAGGGCCGAGAAGGGGAGCACATGAAGGGGCTGGTCTTCCTCGGCGACGGCGTCGTCGAGTACACCGAGGAACTGGAGCTGATCGAGCCGGGGCCGCGCGAGGTGGTCGTGCGGATGGTCGCCGCAGGCGTGTGCCACTCCGACGTCAGCGTGATGAACGGCACCATCCCGTGGAAGCCGCCGTCGGTGCTCGGCCATGAAGGCGCGGGAGTCGTCGAGGAAGTCGGCGCGGAGGTCCGATCCGTGCGGGTCGGCGACCACGTGGTCGTATCCACGTTGGCCAACTGTGGCGTGTGCCCCAAGTGCCAGACGGGTCACCCCACGCAGTGCCGCAAGTCGATCGGCGTCATCAAACAGCCGTTCCTGTACAAGGGCGAGCCGGCGTCGAACTTCGCGGCCACGTCGTCGTTCGCCGAGCGGACCATCGTGTCCGAGGTCCAAGCGGTTCCGATCTCCAAGGACATCCCACTGACGTCGGCGTGCCTGATCGCGTGCGGGGTGCTCACCGGGGTGGGCGCGGTGTTGAACCGCGCCCGTCCGGCACCCGGCCAGACCGCGGCGGTGTTCGGCACCGGCGGCGTGGGGCTCAACGTGATCCAGGGCTTGAAGCTGGCGCAGGCAGGCCGGATCATCGCGGTCGACACCAACCCGGCCAAAGAAGCGCTGGCCCGTCAGTTCGGCGCCACCGACTTCATCAACGCCGCCGACACCGATGCCGTGGCGGCCATCCGCGAGTTGTTCCCGTTCCACCCGAAGATGGTGGTCGGCCCGCTCGGCGCAGGTGGGGTCGACTTCGCGTTCGAGTGCATCGGCAACACCAAGGTGTTGCGCCAGTGCATCGACTCGATCGACTGGGGCGGCTACGCCGTTGCGGTCGGTACGCCGGGACCGACCGACGAGTTCTCCTCGACGGTCGGCGCGCTCGCCCAAGTCGACCGCGGGATCATCGGCTGCCGGTACGGCAGCTCGTGCCCCCAACACGACGTGCGGCTGTACGCCGACTGGTACACCCAGGGGAAGCTGTTGCTCGACGAGCTGGTGACCGAGACGTATCCCCTCGAGAAGTTCCACACCGTGGTCGAGGACATGGAAGCCGGCCGTCTCGCCAGAGGCGTCCTCGAGTTCTGACCCGCAGATCCCCGAACGGGGGGGGGAGATCCGGTCGCTTGGCGCCGCTGAGCGTCCCCCGAGCTCGGCGCGCGTGGTCAGATCCGGAGTCGGTCGGACGCCGCCAGGTTCGGTTGCGGGCAGCGAACCCGAAGATTCGGCGGGCGTGTGGTGGGGATCAGCTGGTGAGCAGGCGGGTGCGGAACAGGTCGAGCACCTGGTCGAGCGTCGCGCGGGTGGCGCTGCCGGGCTCGTCGATCAGATGCTCGGTCACGACCGAGTGCGGGCGCATCTTCGAGTCCGGGTTGGCGTCGCTGTCCTCTAGCTCGACGGCCACGAATGCGTCGCCGAGCTCGCGGCGCAGGAAGTCGAACCGCTCACCCGGTGACATCGGGTCGCTCTTGAAGCGCATCCCGAGGACTTGGAGCCCCTCGGCTGCGCAGCGGTGTTTCACCACCGCGAGGTCGTCGGGGGAGATGTCGATCGACGCCTTCCGCTTCTTGGTGATCGCCGCCGGCATCGACGGTTGCGACAGCACAGGCGCCAAGATGCGGTCGTCGGCGGCCATGGCGAGCGCGAATCCACCCGTGAAGCACATGCCGATGGCGCCGACGCCCGGCCCGCCGCACCGCTCGTGCTCGTCAGCGGCGAGCGCCCGCAGCCACGAGATGACGGGCGAGGTCCGGCCGGTTGCCAGCACCGTGAACTCGCGGCTGATGCAGGTCGGGATGATCGACGACGTGAGGTACCCAACCGTGCGGAGCATGCCGTGCGCCTTCGGGTCCGGGTCTCGCCCGGGGTCGCCGTACAAGTGCGGCATGACCGCGGTGCAACCGATCGCTGCGACCTTCCGGGCAAAGTCGGCGACCTTCGGCGTGATGCCCGGCATCTCCGCGATCACGATCACGGCCGGGCCGGTGCCGAGCCGGAACACCTTGCGAGTCTTCCCGTCGTGCGTGAACGTTGTGTGCTCGAAGTCGTGCAGCTCGTCGTCAGCCATGGCGCCGCACCGTACCGGTCGCGCGGCGTCGGCGGCGACGTCATCGGCGGCTGCGGCGGCGCGGGCTCCGCCGGTGTGGCGACGCGGTCAGCTGGTGAGGACGAGCGGCCAGACCTGCTCGCCGAACGCGTGCAGCTGGTCGGCCTGCTCTGCCACGTCGCGCGAGACCATCCGCACCTGCACTTGGTGCACGCCCAGCTCGCGGTAGTCGCGCAAGTACGACGCGATGCGCTCGGCCTCGCCCTCGAGGCAGGGCCCGGTGTCCCACTCGGGGGTGCCGACGTGCACCGGCCCGGCGATCGCACCGATCGCGAACGGTCCCGACCGACCGGCCGCGGCGCGGTGTGCACGAAGCTGCTCGATGGCCGCGGGCATGTCGCGCTTCAACGTGCCTTGCGGCAGCCACCCGTCACCGCGCTCGGCGGCACGGCGGATCGCAGCCGGTGCGGAGCCGCCGACCCAGATCGGTGGACGAGGCGTCTGCACCGGGCGTGGCGCGACGTGCATGCCATCGACCGACACCTCACGGAGTTGTCGGTCGATCCCGTCGATCGCCGCGTCGAGCAGCGCGCCGCGGCGGTGGAAGTCGATGCCAAGGGCGTCGAACTCGGCCTCCACGTGCCCGGCGCCGACGCCGATCACGATGCGCCCGCCCGACAGGCGATCGAGGGTGGCGAACGCATTGGCGGACACCAGCGGGTGGCGGTACGCCGCCACCCACACATGGCTGACCAGATGGACATCGGTGGTGCGCGCGGCCAAGTAGCCGAGCGTCGCGATGGTGTCGTACCACGTGGCCCCCATGGTCGGGACCTTGTCGTCGGGGATGGCGACGTGGTCGCAGACGGCCACGTACCAGGCCCCGGCCGCTTCGGCTGCCCGGGCGATGGTGGCCAGCTCCTCGGCGCCCGCCGTGCGCTCCCAGTCCTCCACGAAGATCTCGCTCTGGGCCTGGATCGGGAGCTGGATGCCCCACACGATCTGCCCGTCGGTCAGCTCCAGCACCCTGCGCCCACTCAGCTCTTGCGGCCGCGGGGACCGCGAGTCAGGCCTGCCCGCCGCGCGGGGACGTTCCCCGAGGTCGGTGTCTCCGGGCTGCTGCGGCGGCGTCGGCCCGCCTCGTTGCCGTCGGTCGCTGCGGCGGGTCTGGCGGGCGCGTTGTTGGTGGCGGGCTGTACCGGCGCTTCGTCGACCACCATCTCGACGATCGGCAGGACCCGTGTGCGGATCTGGCTGGTGAGGGCGATCTGCGTGGACGTGCGACGGATGCCCGACACGGACAACACGCTGGACAGGACTTCCTGCAAATGCTCGTTCGACTGTGCGACGACGCGGCAGTGGAGGTCGCCGGGTCCTGTGGTCGAGTGCGCCTCGATCACCTCGGGGATCGTCTCGAGGTGCGCCACGACCTCGGCCAGCCCGCCTTGCGCGATCTCGAGCGTGACGAAGGCGAGCACCCCGTACCCCAGCGCCTCGAGGTCGAGGTCCGGACCGAAACCCGCGATCACCCCCCGGGACTGCAGCTTGTCGAGGCGGGCCTGCACGGTCCCCCTGGCCACCTGGAGCTGGCGGGCCAGCTCCATCACGCCGCTGCGGGGAGACGCCGCGAGCGCAGTGATCAGCCGGGCGTCGAGCTCGTCGATCCCCGTAGGCAACATGAGCGAACCGTACAGCAAATCTGGCGAGAGAGGTGACAGATTGTGCAGCAGATCGTAGAAGTGTTGACGGGATCTACGAGTGCACCTTCACTGGACTGCACAGATCGTCGGAATTCGCGGTCCTCGGCAGTGTCGCGGTTGGATCGCCGAAAGGGGGAGTCTAAATGACCAGCGTTCCAGTGCTGACGGGGCCGGTCGACTCGGGCCTCGGGTCCTTCCGGGCGGAGGTCGACCAGTTGGTGGACACGCACCCGGTCGTTGTCGACAACGTCTACACGCGTTGGTTCGCGGCAGGCGACGCCACGGTCGACCAAGTCCGCCACCTCACCGTGCAGTTCTCGGTCTTCAGCCACTTGTTCATGGAGGCGGCGCTCCGCAAGGTCCTGAACGCCCCCACCCTCGAGGCGTACCACGCCGGCAAGGAGATCCTCCTCAACGAGTTGGGGGTCGTGTTCCGTCCGGCCCGCGCTCCGTCGAGGCTCCCCAGTGACGACGTCGACCCGGCGCTGCTGTCGACAGAAGGCAGCGTCGACGGTGGACGCTTTCGCTTCGGTGCCGCCCACTTCGAATGGCTGCTCCGCTTCGGTGCCCCGCTGGGTCTCGGATTCGCCGACCTCGGCAAGCGGCGCCTGGCCACCCCCGCGACCCGGTTGTTCTGCGACGAGCTGCTCCGCTGGTACGGGTCCGACGACGTGTGGGAGGCCGAGGGCGCCAGCTATGCGGTCGAGCACTGGGCGGCCGCCGGGTTCTGGAAGGAGCTGATCGACGGGCTCCAGCGCTTCGCGGCACGAGCTGGTGTCGACCTCCCGCTCGCCTTCTGGACGTGGCACGACAAAGTCGAGGACCAACACGCGGGCCACACCGAGGCCGAGCTGGCCGAGCTGTACGGCACCGAGGGGTTCGACGGCGTGGCCTTCCTCCGCGGCGCGGCGCACATGCTCGACGGGGTGCAGGTCTTCTGGGACGGACTCGAGACCGACCGTCGGGCGGGCCCGCTGCATCCGCGCGACGGGCGCGTCGCGGAGCCCGTCCGATGACCGCCATCCGACATGCCCGCGCGGCTGGCGGTGCACCGTCGGCCCCCCGGTTGAAGGCGCTCGACCACCTCGAATGGTGGGTCGGCAACGCCCGGGCGTTCGCCGGCTTCTTGTGCTCGGCGTACGGCTTCGCGCCGACGGCGTACGCCGGGCCCGAGACCGGTCGGCCGGACACCGCCACCTATGTGGTCGAGCAGGGCTCGATCCGCTTCGCGGTCACCAGTGCGCTCGGCCCCGATTCGCCGGTGGCCGATCACGTTCGACGCCACGGCGATGGCGTGAAAGTCGTGGCGTTCGCGACCGACGACGTGGCCGGCGCGTGGGACGCGCTGGTCGCGAGGGGTGCCACGCCGGTCGCCGAGCCGACCCACGTCGGCGATCGCCACGGCACCGTCGCGGAGGGGTCGGTGGCGACGTTCGGCGAGACCGTCCATCGCCTGGTCGATCCCCACGACTACTCGGGCCCGTTCCTCCCTGGCTTCGAGCGCGCCGATCTGGTCACGCCGGTCGGGCCGGACGTCGGACTCGGTCGCATCGACCACACGGTCGCCAACGTCGAGCGCGGCACCCTCGACCGGTGGGTGCAGTTCTACGAGGACGTGTTCGGGTTCCGTCGACTCCAGCACTTCGAGGCCGACCAGATCGCCACCGAGTTCTCGGCGCTTCGTTCGACGGTGGTGTGGGACGGCGACAGCGTCGTGTTCCCGATCAACGAACCGGCCGACGGGCGCAAGAAGAGCCAGATCGAGGAGTACCTCGACTACTACGGCTGCCCGGGGGTCCAGCACGTCGCGATGACCACGCCGGACATCGTGGCGTCGGTGCACGCCCTGCGGGCCCGCGGCGTGCGCTTCATGGACGTGCCGGACAACTACTACGACGACGCGCGGGCCCGGATGGCTGGCCTCGATCTGCCATGGGATGCGCTGGCCGGCGCAAGGGTGTTGGTCGACCGGGACCACGCGGGTCACCTCCTGCAGATCTTCACCGAACCGCTCGGCGACCGCCCCACGGTGTTCTTCGAGCTGATCCAGCGCGAGGGCGCCACCGGGTTCGGCGAAGGCAACTTCAAGGCGTTGTTCGAGGCGATCGAGCGGGCGCAGGCGCAGCGCGGCAACCTGTAGCCGCGCAGGCCCGGGCCGGAGGTGGACATGGCAACGAACTTGCCGCAGTGGCAACAGGGAACCGTCACCCGGCAGGCCCATGTCGGGCTCCCACCGGGCACGGTCGAAGACGAGCATGGTCGCGGTGGCTTCAGCGGGCCGGCGTCGCACTTGTATCGCCTCCACGCGCCGACCGGGTGGACCTCGGTCGACGGGCCCGCCGCCCATCGCGCCTGGGACACCACCCGCATCACGAACAGCGCGATGCGGTGGCCACTGTGGCTGCTCACCAACGGGCAAGTGGCCATCGGCGTGTTGCACTTCGAGCCGGGCGACCCGGCCGGCGACGCCGCCGAGTTCCTCCGCGATGCCGACGGCGACCTCTGCTGGTTCGTCCACACCGGTGTCGGCGTGCTGGCCACGGAGTACGGACCGCTGCACTACCAACCGGGTGACTTTCTGGTGGTCCCGCGTGGCACCACGTTCCGCTTCGAGCCGGCGCAGTCGACGCACTTGCTCGCCGTCGAGGCGATCGGTTCGCGGTTCGACCTCCCCGATCGCGGACTGCTCGGTCGGCATGCACCGTTTGATCCCGCCATCCTCGAAGTCCCCGAACCGGCGCCCATCGATGAGTCCGGCGACTTCGCGGTGGTGATCAAGCGCGACGGCGAGAAAACCGTGGTCCGCTACCCGTTCCATCCCTTCGACGTGGTCGGTTGGAAAGGCGACGTCGCTCCGATGCGGCTCAACGTGGCTGACCACCGACCGATCGTGTCGCCCCGCTACCACTTGCCACCGTCGGTCCACACCGACTTCGTGGCTGACGGCCTGGCCGTCGGGGTGTTCGCGCCGCGGCCGCTGGAAGAGGATCCCGACTCGGTGCGGCTGCCGTTCTTCCACCGCAACGTCGACTGCGACGAGGTGATCCTCTACCACTCCGGGCAGTTCTTCTCGCGAGCCGGCATCGGTCCGGGGATGTTGACGTTCCACCCGTCGGGTCTGCACCACGGACCGCAGCCCGGCGCGGTCGACCGTGACCGCGCCGCGGCGGAGGCAGCCCGCGCGGGCGACGGCAAGGTCCACGTGCGCACGGACGAGTACGCGGTGATGATCGACGTGTTCCGGCCGCTGCACCCCGTGCCTTCCGACGCGGCCGCGGCGGCCGAAGTCGAGGGGTATGTGGCGTCGTGGTCGAGCGAACCGGCCAATCGCTGAGACGGGTGGTCCGGTGAAGCTGGCGCTGATAGCCGACCGCGAAGGCCTCGAGTGGGTGGCCACCGTCGATTCCGCTGCGGGCACCGCGTCACCCATCGCGGCGTCGCCATCGTTGCTCGAAGGCCAGCAGTCGCTGTTGCGGGTGGCGATGACCCGACACGCTCCCGACCCGATCCGACCGCCGCTCGGGCTCGACGCCGTCCGCCTCTTGAGCCCGGTGCCCGAGCCGCCGTCGATCCGAGACTTCTACGCGTTCGAGGAGCACGTGGCCACTGCGATGGGCGCGCGGGGACGCACCGTGCCGGCGGCCTGGTACGAGGTGCCCGCCTTCTACTTCACCAACCCGGTGGCCGTGTTGGCTCACGGCGATCCCGTGCACGCGCCGCGCGGTTGTGAACGGCTCGACTACGAGCTGGAGGTGGCGGCGGTGGTCGGTGTCGAGGTCGACGGAGCTGACGACCTCGAGCGGCATCCTGCGGACTGGCGGTCGGTGGTCGGAGGCTTCTGCGTGATGAACGACTGGTCCGCCCGCGACGTGCAGGCCACCGAGATGGCGGTCGGCTTGGGTCCAGCCAAGGGCAAGGACTTCGCCACGTCGCTCGGACCGTGGCTGGTGACGCCCGACGAGTTCCCGGCCACCGCGGGGTCCATGACGGCCAGCGTGGACGGCGTGCAATGGTCGAGCGGCGACCTCGCCGCACTGCACCATCCGTGGCCCACGATGCTCGCGCAAGCCGCTCGCGACACACGGCTGCGGCCGGGCGACGTGCTCGGCACCGGCACAGTGGGCACGGGCTGCATCCTCGAACTGTCGCTCGTCCACGGCAGCGATCGGTTCCCGTGGCTGGCGCCGGGGCAGCGGGTGGAGCTCACCGTCGAGGGCATCGGCACCCTCACGAACGAGGTTGTCGCCCGCCCCTGACCCGCCGGTGGCCATCGTGGCGGCGCCGACGCGGGCTCGACTGTGGCGTCGGCCCGGCAACCGAGTCGTAGCCTGCCGCGGGTGGCTCGGCTCTTGGTGGTGTCGCATTCACGATCGGGCGGCACCGCGCAACTGCGCGACGCCGTGCTCGACGGGATCGCCTCGGCCACCGAGGAGATGGGCGCCACCGCCTCACTCGAACTGCGCCGGCTGGAGTGCGAGGCCGCCGGGCCCGACGACGTGCGCTGGGCAGAGTTGGTCGTGCTCGGCTGCCCCGAGCGGTTCGGCTACATGGCCGGGCTGATGAAGGACTTCCTCGAGCGCATCTACTACGAGGTCATCGACGAGACCCGCAGCAAGCCGTGGGGACTCTTCGTCAAGGCGGGCAACGACGGTTCGGGCGCCGTGCGCAGCGTGGAGCGGATCGTCGCCGGATTGCAGTGGAAGCAAGTGCTGGCCCCGGTCGTGGCGGTGGGCGACGATGTGACCGTCGAGCACACCGACGCGGCCTGGGAGCTGGGAGCGACGTTGGCCGCCGGCCTGCTCAGCGGCTTGTACTGAGCGGCGCCCGCCGATTCCGCTCTGGGCACCTGCCGTGCCGCCGGGGGCGCGCGGAGGCGCCCAGAAGGCGGGGGTGACCGTTGTCCGGGGGCGGGCCGCTGGCTGCCGGGCCGCTCGCTGGGGCTGTTGGGGTCGCGCCGGCCTCAGTCGACGCCGAGGCTCCACATGCTCTCGAGGTCGTGGCTGCTGAACGCCTGGTAGGCGATCATCGTGCGGGTCGACACGATGCCGGGCAGCGTGGCCACCTTGCCGGTGACCACGGCGGCGAGATCGTCGTGGTGGCGCACCCGGACGATCACCACCAAGTCGACGTCGCCCGCCACGGAGTACACCTCGGCCACGCCGTCGATCTCGGTGAGCGCGCTCGCCAGCTCGGTGATGCGCGCCGGTTCGGCCGCGATGAGCACGAAGGCGCTGACCATGCGGCGAGGATACCGGGACCAGGTCGGTCAGGTGCTGGACGGGTCGGGTTCGACGGTGGTGGCCGCCGGTCGCTCGTCGATGATCCGGTCGGGGCGCACGGTGCCGGTCTCGGCTTTCGCGTGGCGTAACCGGGCGAGCGCCGCGCGGGCCGACGACTCGAGCTGGTCGACCTCATCGGCCAGGCCGCGCAGCGCAGCTCGACGCTCCCTGGCAGTGGTGTTGGCGCGGTGGTTGCGGCCAAGGCGGGTGTCGAGCTCGACGGCCTGATCGACCAGGGCGCGCAGCTGACGGTGCGCGTCGTCGACCGGCTCGGGGACCGGACCACGCCGCCGACGCAGCCGACCGGGGGGCTTGGCGCGGCTGCCCAGTGCGTCGAGGCACACGCCGGCTACCACTTGGAGGCGACGATGCAACCGGGCCGAACGGGACGGGATCAGCGCCCATCGCCATCGCACTGGCGTGCGCAGCCCGGGCGCGAGCCGCAGCACGTGGAGCACCCGGGCCCGTAGGAACAGCGTGATGGCCAACAGGACCAACACGGCCGCCACGCCTTTGGTGAACAGGCCTCCGATGGCGAGGTTGAGCCCCGTCGACAGCACCTGACCAGCCTACGAAACCCCGTCCCGCCCCGAGCCCCGTCCCATCCACCCTCAGCCACGACCGTGCGATTCGTGCAGAAGTGGCTGCGATTTCGCCACTTCCGCGCGAAGAACGAGCGCGATGTGGGCCGCGTCGAACTCTTCGTGCACTTTTTGGCTGCATGGTCGCCACTTTCGTACGAATCGCAGGATTCTGGCGGCGCGGGACGGAGCGCGAGCGGGACGGGGCGGGGCGGCGCGGGCGCGGGCGTGACGGGGCGGCGCGGGCGCGGGCGCGGGCGGGACGGGGCGGGAGGGCGGTCAGCGGCGGGGCGCGTGGGTGGCGCGCGCGGTGGGGCGGAACTGGGGGAGCGGCGGGAGCGGGGTGGCCAGCGCGCCGTCGCACGACACCAGGCGGACCTGGTCCGGATGCCGGTCGAGCCAGGCGGCGACGCAGGCCAGCTCGTCGGCCACGTGCCGCTCAAAGGCGTGGACCAGCGCATCCGGGCAGCCGATCCCGGCGTCGCCGGCCGGCGCGGGGGTGTCGCCGACCGGCGAGTGGGTGTCGCCGACCGGCGCGGGGGTGTCGCCGGCCGGCGAGTGGGTGTCGCCGACCGGGGTGGAGGCGTCGCGGGTCGGGGAGGGGGTGCCGTCACCCGGCGCGGGAAGGCAGCCCGGGCCGAAGGTGGGGAACGGGTCTTGCCGCCCGACGGGCCCGGCCTCGACCAGCTCGCCACGCACGAACGCCAGGCGTTGGCGGGCGTCGTGGTCGCCGCCGGCCGTACGGCTCACCGCGACGTCGAGCACGACCCGCGCCGAGCGCCACAGACCCTCGAAGCGGCGCTGGCGGCGCAGCGCGGTGGCGAGCGCGTCGGCACGGTCGCGCAGGTCGGCCGCTTCCTCGAACCGTTCCTGGGCGGCGAGGTCCACCATGCGCGCCTCGAGCGGTCCGAGCAGGATCGACGGGTCGGTGGTGAAGCCCCGGACCACGGCGTCGACGTGGCGTCGATACTCGGTCTCTGACACGCCGCCAGTGCACGGGCACAGCGCCACGCCGAGCTGCGCAGCCGCGCATGCGCCCTCGCGTCGTGCCTGGACCGGGACGGGCGCGGTGCAGCGTCGCAGCGGTACGACGGTCTGGACGGCCTCGATCACCCGTTGCGCGGCGCGGGTCGACGACAGCGGCCCCAGGTAGCGTGCGCCATCGGGGCGTGCTCGGCGCACGACCGACAGGCGAGGGAAGCGCTCGTTGGTGAGCTTCACGTACGCGTACGAGCGCCAGGTCTTGGCTTGGCGGTTGAAGCGTGGCTCGAGCTGGTGGATCAGGCGCACTTCGAGCACGGCGGCTTCGAGGGGAGTGGCACACCCGATGTGGTCGACGCCCGCCGTTTCGCGGAGCATCGGCCCGATCTTGCGCCGCTCGTCGCCCGAGAAGTACGAGCGGACCCGACTCCGCAGGTTGGTGGCCTTGCCGACGTACAAGGCGCGGCCACCCCGGTCCCGGAAGATGTACACGCCCGGCGAGCGCGGGAGGTCTTCGGTGAAGCGGAGCTTGTCGGCCTGGGGGTGACCGCCGAGCTTCGGAAGGGTGAGCAGGTCGTCGAGCCCGAGCACGCCCCATGCGGCGGCCCGTTCGAGCAGGAAGTGGAGCAGGTCGCCGGTGGCGAGCGCGTCGTCGAGCGCGCGGTGGCTGGGTTGGTGGTCGAGGCGGAACCGGTCGGCAAGGGTGCCCAGCTTGCAGTTGGGCACTTCGTCGCGCACGAGGCGTCGGGCGAGCGCACAGGTGTCGACGGAGCGGTTCGACAGCCGGGGGCGACCCGTGCGCTCGAGCGCCGCGTCGAGATAGCCCAAGTCGTAGCGGACGTTGTGACCGACGATCACCGCGTCGCCGATGAACTCCAGCAGGGACGGGAGGACCTCGTTGGTGTGCGGCGCCGGCATCACCATCGCCTGGGTGATGCCGGTGAGCACGGTGATGAACGGGGGGATGAGTGCCCCCGGGTTGACGAGCGTCTGGAAGCGACCGAGGCACTCGCCGCCCCGGAGCTTGACAGCGCCGATCTCGGTGATCCCGCCGTCGGTCGCGGTACCGCCGGTGGTCTCGAGGTCGATGACGCAGAAGGTGACCTCCGACAGCGGCGTGCCGAGATCGTCGAGCGTGCGCTGCACGAAGCGGGGAGCGGGCACTGCGTCGCCGGGGTCGCGCATCGCCACCGTTGTATCGAACAGGCGTTCGGTCGTCAAGAGGTCCGCGGGTCGGCGCTGGGGGCCGCGTTCCCCGTCGCCGGTGTCCGGAGTGGTCACTGGGGCACCATCCTTTGTGCGGTCGGTAACATCTCGCCGTGACCACCTCGCGCTATCGCTGCACCGGTTGCGGCAACCTCACCCGCTTCGACGTCACTGCGTCGCGCCGCACCCGCTCGTTCCACCACTACACCGTGGGTGGCGACCTCACGGTCGAGGCCGAAGAAGTGCTCGACGAGCAGGTCGAGGAAGTCCTGTGCCGTTGGTGTGGCTCGGGCACCCAGGTCGAGCAGATCTCTCAAGAGGCGGCGGAGGCCGCCGCGCAGGGGAACGCCTGACCCACCTTGCCTCGGGGCCGAGCCCCGGCCCGCTGTCACACCCCGCGGGTTGACTGGTGCCCGTCAGCTACCGGTCCCCGAGGAGGCCTGGCGATGGGTTGGAACGACCCGAACGTGCGCGACGAGCACGGTGGTGTCCGGATCGACTGCGACACCTGCGTGATGCGGCGCACCGATGCGTGCGACGACTGCGTCGTCACGTTCCTGTGCTCGCGCGAGCCCGACGAAGCCGTGGTGATCGACGTCGCCGAGGTGCGTGCGCTGCGTTTGCTGCAGCGCACTCTGCTTGCGCCGGGTCTCCGCTACGAACCCGATCCGGGCCACCGCAGGTCGTCGTGATCCCACCCGCCGCGGTGACGGCGCGCCTCGCCTCGGGCGCCTGACCCCGCCTGGTTGATCGCCGGGGCGATTGGGGCGAACTGCTACCGTCGTCGCAGACCTGAGGGCGGGTCGAGGACGGCTGCTGTGAAGAAACTCCACTTGGTCGGCCTCACAACCGACCGCAAGAACCTGATGTTGAGCACGCGTCGCGGCAGCAAGTCGGGCGCGTACACCGTCGAGATCGACGACGACCTCGTGCAGGCGCTGACGCAGCCGGCCAGCGGCAGCGAGACGCCGGTGCCCACCGCGAAGCGTGGCCGCTCGACGCCCAACGCCCAACAGGCTGCCGAGTTGGAGGAGATCCTCGGCGAGCAAGAGGCTCGTCTGCGCCAAGACAGCTCGCTCAGCGTTCGCGACATCCAGACCCGGCTCCGGCGAGGCCACCGCCTCGACGAGGTCGCCAAAGAGGCCGGCGTGAGTCGCGAGTGGGTGGCGCGGTTCGCCGCGCCAGTGGTCGCCGAGCAAGCCGCGGTGGTCAACGAGCTGCGCGAGGCCACCTTCTCCGCGCGGCGCAAGGGTCCGTCGGCCGCACCGGTGGCCGAGTCCATCGCCCGGAACCTGCTCGACAAAGGCGTCACCGATGTCGCCGAGCAGCTCGAGCAGGGTTGGCGCGCGCATCAGGTCGAGGGCGACGAATGGCTCGTGCGGTTCGACTACCGATCGAGGGGCCGCACGCAGGTGGCCGAGTGGCGCTGGCGTCGTCGTAGCGGTCGTGCCGTTGCGGTGAACCGCTTGGCGGCGGAGCTCGCCCACCTCGAGCACGACGCGGGGGATGTGGCGGCCATCGTCTCGCCCCCGACCCTGCACACGCGTACCGGGAGTCGGTCCCGCCACCCATCCGGCGGCGAAGGCGACCGTGCTCCGTCGAACGGCGCGCGTGCCAAGCGGGCCTCGAAGCGGACGGGAGGCACCACCCGCGCCGGCGAGGGCGGCACAGAAGTGGCCCCGTCGCGTCCGGCCGCGAAGAAGGCGGCCGCCAAACGCCGTCCGGCGACGAGGGCCGCGGCCAAGGGGACGACGGCCAAGCGGGCGGCCGCCACCAAGTCCACCGGCTCGAAGAAGGCAACGGCGAAGAAGGCGGCCGCCGCCAAGTCCACCGGCTCGAAGAAGGCACCGGCGAAGAAGGCAACGGCGAAGAAGCCGGCGGCCAAGCGGGCTGGGACCGTCCGGAGCGCAGCGACGGCGGGCGCTGGCGCGAGGAAGGCCACACCTGCCAACAAGCGCGCCGCCGCGAGGAAGGGCACACCAGCGAAGGCCGCGCCGCCCAGCAAGCGAGCGGCCAGCAAGCGAGCGGCCGGCAAGGCTGCGGCCGCGAAGCCGTCGGCCACTCGTGGCGCGGCACGCAAGCGGGCCGGCGCCCCCGGGAACAACGCGCGAACGAAGGCCACCGGCACGGGCTCCTCGTCGGCGCGCCCCTCGCGCGGCGGCACGCCGTCACGTCCCGCCCGGGAACCCGCGGCGCCGGTCGTCGAGACGTCGGTCGCGGCGTCCCAAGCGGCGCTCGCCGAGCCGGTGTCCTCGAATGGCCAGGGCGCGGTGGTCCAGCCCGAGGGGCGTACGTCCGTTGCGTCACCCGCTGGCGGCGGCCGGATGCTGCCGACCGAGGACCCGTTCGCAGGCCTCGACTTGTCGGCTGGGTTCTCGCCGAACTGGCGTGAGACCCCGGTGGGCGAGCCGGACCCTGACCCCTCGCCTTCGCCGCGGCTGGCACGCACCGAATGGCCGCCGCGGGTCGAGGGCGGCGCCGCCCCGGGCGACGAGACCGACGGGGGCGACCCCTCATCCGCACCCGTTCATCGCCGCCGCGCACCGCTGCGCGCTGAGCGCTGACCGCTCGGAGACGGCCCCGCCGCATCCCCTTGATCCAGGACTTCCTTCGTGGTGCCCCACCTGCTCGTCACCAACGACTTCCCGCCCAAGCACGGTGGGATCCAGTCGTACTTGTGGGAGCTGTGGCGCCGTCTTCCACCCGACGACGTCACCGTGCTGACGACGTCGTTTCGTGGCGACGCAGCGTGGGATCGCGAGCAGCCGTACCGCGTGGTGCGGGACCCGGCGCGGGTGCTGTTCCCGACGCCGCCGATCGTGCGGAGGATCAACGAGCTCGCCGCCGACGTCGGCGCGAAGTTGGTGGTGCTCGACCCGGCCCTTCCGTTGGGCTTGGTCGGCCCCCGCCTCGAGCTGCCGTACGCGGTGGTCGTGCACGGGGCCGAAGTCACCGTGCCCGGCCGTGCACCGGGCGTGCGGGGGCTCCTCGGTTGGGTCCTGCGTGGGGCGCGCGCCGTCATCGCAGCGGGCGGTTATCCGGCCCGCGAAGCCGAACGGGCGGCCGGCACCTCGTTGCCGGTCACGGTGATCCCGCCTGGTGTCGACCCGACCCGCTTCCAACCGCTCGACGCGCCGGCGCGTGCCGGCACGCGTGCCCGGTTCGGACTGCCCGCTGATGGTCCGCTCGTCGTGTCGGTCAGCCGCCTGGTGCCGCGCAAGGGCGTCGACGTGGTGATCGAGGCCGTCGCCCGACTCGCGCCGACGCATCCGGGGCTCACGTTGGCGGTCGGCGGTGACGGCCGCGACCGGGTGAGGTTGGAGCGCCTCGCTCGTCGCACGGGCGCGCCGGCACATTTTCTCGGACGGGTGCCCGACGACGACCTCCCGGCGTTGTACGGCGTCGGCGACGTCTTCGCGATGTTGTGCCGCAACCGGTGGGCCGGTCTCGAGCAGGAAGGCTTCGGGATCGTGTTCCTGGAGGCGGCCGCCGCAGGCGTTCCACAAGTGGCCGGCGACAGCGGAGGAGCCGCCGAGGCCGTCGCACACGGCGAGTCCGGCCTGGTGGTCGACGACCCCACCGACGTGGCGGCCACTGCCGCCGCCTTGTCGAGGTTGCTCGACGAACCCGCCCTGCGAGCCGGCGCCGCGGCGGCCGGGCGCGCCCGCGCGGAGTCCGAGTATGGCTACGACGTGCTGGCGGCGCGCCTGGTCGACGCGCTCGACCGGGCCGCGCAGGGCGCGCCGTGACGGACCAGCTCGGGCCCGTCGAGCCCGATGACGACGATGCCGAGTGGGTTGACGCCCGTGGTGACGAACGCTCGCTCGCCGACGAGCCCGGACTGACGATCCTGCGGGTCGACGTGATCGCCACGGCGGTGTTCGTCGTGGTGCAGATCCTCGCCGCGGCGCTCGGCGCCAAGCCGCTGCTGGTGGTGTCGGTCGCGCTGGCGCTGACCCTGTTCGTGGTGGGCATCGTCGGCTACGTCGTGGGTTTTCTCCAGGCGGTGGGCCGCAGCCGCGCGGAGGAAGTCGACTTGGCTGGGCTGTTCTTGTTGGCCGACGCGCCCCGCACGATCCGCCGGGTGCTGGCCTCGGCGTTCGCGGTCCAAGTCGTGGTGGCGCTCGGTGCAGCGGCCGTCCGGCCGTTCTCTGCGCTGGCGTTCGGCATCCTCGTGCCGCTGTTCGGCGGCGCCGCCGCGTGCCGGTGGTCAGCTCGGTACGGCGACTTCCCGCCGCGGGGCGTCGCCAGGGGCGATGTGCGTGACCGTCGCCGGGGTGGCGACGGCCGGGTTCCTGGTCCACCCCGCCGTCGCTGGTTCGATCCCGTGGGGCTCGACGACGACCGGGATGCGGATGCTGGTGGGGTTCGGCCAGAATGCGAAGATCGGTAGCCAGTTCGAACCGAATGGGCAGGGACGCGCCCGTCGGCAGCGGGCGACCGGTCACATGGCAACAGAGGAGATCAGCGGGGATCATGGCCGAGCACGCCATCGAACACACCACCGTCGACGCTCCCGTCGACGACTGCCTGGCCGTCGTCCTCGACTTCGAGCGCTACCCGGAGTGGGCACGTGCGCTGAAGGAAGTCACCGTCGCGTCCCGCGACGACGAAGGTCGCCCGCTCGAAGTGCAGTTCCGCGCCGCGGGCTTCGGGCACAGCACGACGTACCGGTTGCGCTACGACTACTCGGGCTCGCCCGGCAGGCTGTCGTGGACGCTGGTCGAGAGCGACGTGTGCCGCAAGCTTGACGGCTACTACGACTTCCGACCCGCCGATGGCGACCCTGGCCGCACCGAAGTCGACTACCTCCTCGAGGCGGAGCTGGTGGTGCCGCTTCCGGCGTTCATCAAGCGACGCACGGAGCTCAAGATCATCCACACCGCCCTGCACGACTTGCGGGCCCGGATCGAACAGCAGGCGGCAGGAGTCGAGCCGTCGTAGTGGCCGGTGAGCCGAGATCGACGCCCGACGAGCGCGCCGCGGTGACGCGCGGCGCCCACCCGGGTGGGCGCGCCAAGAGCGCCACGGCGAAGTCCGCGGCGGCGAGGCGGACCGCGACGAAGAAGCCGACGCCGCAGCAGGCCGCGGCGAAGAAGGCAACGGCGAAGAAGGCAACGGCGAAGAAGGCAACGGCGAAGAAGGCATCGGCGAAGAAGGGCGCCGCTGGCGCGAGAGCTGGGTCAGCTCGTCCCCGTAGCCGGAGCACCGATGCCGAGCAGGTCACCCCCACGTCGCTCGACGGCACCCGCGTGCTGCTGTTCACCGGTAAGGGTGGGGTCGGCAAGACCACCACCGCCGCGGCCACCGCCTTGCGGTGCGCGGAGCTGGGGCACCGCACGATCGTGCTGTCCACCGATCCGGCCCACAGCCTCGCCGACGCCTTCGGCATCGAGCTGGGGCCGCTCACCCGCGAGATCGCCCCCAACCTCTTTGGTCAGCAGCTCGACGCACAGGACCGCATGGAGGACGCCTGGGCCGACATCCAAGAGTGGCTGCGGGGCGTGTTCGACTGGGCCGGCGTCGACGGGATCGAGGCCGAGGAGCTGTCGGTGCTGCCCGGACTCGACGAGATCTTCGCGCTGGCGGACATCAAGCACTACGCGTCGTCGGGGGAGTGGGACGTCGTGGTCGTCGACTGCGCGCCCACTGCGGAGACCATCCGGCTGCTCTCCTTGCCCGACATCTTGTCGTGGTACATGGAGCGGCTGTTCCCCATGGGGCGGCGGGTCAACAAGGTCGTGGCGCCGGTGCTGTCGCGGGTCACCTCGCTGCCGGTCGCGGGCGACGACGTGCTGGGCTCGGTCCAGAGGTTCTACGACCGGCTCGACGGCGTCCGCGAGATCCTGGGCGACGGGCTGCGTTCGTCCGTCCGCCTGGTCGTCAACCCCGAGCGGATGGTCATCGCCGAGGCCCGCCGCACGCACACGTACTTGTCGCTGTTCGGCTACCGAGTCGACGCGGTCATCGCCAACCGGCTGCTCCCTGACGTCGTGAGCGACCCGTGGTTCGACCGGTGGAAGGCGGCCCATGCCGAGCATCTCGACCAGATCGAGCAAGGGTTCGCGCCCATACCTGTGTTGCGCGCCGAGCTGGCGGCCGAGGAGCTGATCGGGCTCGACCGGCTGCGCCCCTTCGCGGCCACCTTGTACCCGGACGTCGACCCTGCGGCGATGTTGCACGACGGTGACCCCATCGACATTCGGGAGCGGCCCGGTGGCGGCTTCGCGCTCCGGATGACGCTGCCGAACGCCTCGAAAGACGACCTCGAGCTGGGTCGCCGCGACGACGAGTTGCTGATCCGGGTCGGCCCGTATCGGCGAGCTGTCCTGCTGCCCGACTCGCTCAAGCGTCGCGCGGTCACCGGTGCCAGCCTCGAGGGCAGCGTGCTGGAAGTGGGGTTCGACCATGGCTGACCGACCAGAGCGACCATCCACCGCGACCGACGCCGAGACGGCGCAGGTGCCACCCGGTGATCCACGTGCCAACGCCTCGGCCGCGCTCGATCACCTCCAAGGTGCCGCGCTCGAGCTGATCGCGGCTGCCCGGTCGGTGCTCGACGCGGCGGAAGAAGTCGTGCAGGACCCCGACGCGCTGCGCCACGCCACGGGCGCGCTGACCTCGATCGTCGACGCCGCCGCCAAGATCGGTCGCAGCGCGGCAGGCGCGGCCACCGGCCACGGGGGCGCCGCACGCGCTTCGTCCGACGACAACCCGATCGAACGGATCCGAGTGGACTGACAGCGTCCGGTGTGCCCCGATGTCGAGCGATGTCGGGCACCCCTCCTGTCGGCATCGGCGCGGGAGGGTTCGGGTCCGGCGAGCACGTCCGCCCGGGCCCGCGTACGATCGCGCTACGTGTGCCCGGCAGGGCGCAGCGCCGAGTCCGGAGGTAATGGCTTGCCCGTCATCACGGAGGACACCGTCCGACGCTTGGCTCAGTTCCGGGGGGAGCGAGCGCCGGTCACGACCTGCTACCTCGATGTCGACGGAAGGCGGCTCACCCGCCAAGCCGACGTCGAACAGGAGCTCGAACCGCTCCTCCGTCGATTGCGAAGCAAAGCCAACGGAACGGCATCGGTGCACGACGACCTGCGCCGGATCGAGGCCTACGTCAAAGGTGGTTTCGAGCGCTCCGGGATCCGGGGCCTCGCTTTCTTTTCGTGCAGCGCCGAGGCGCTGTGGGAAGTCGTGGCGCTGCCCGTGCGGGTCCGCAGCCGGGTCACCGTGAACCACCAGCCCGCCGTCTCGCAGCTCGAGTCGCTGCTCAGCGACCACGAGCCGTTCGGGGTGCTGCTCGTCGACCGCCAACGCACCCGGTTGTTCCGCTTCGAGCTCGGCGAGCTGGTCGACCGGTCCGAGCTGGTCGACGAGTTGCCCCGCGACTACGACGTGCGAGGCATGCGCGAGCGGGGCGAAGTGCAGCCGCACGCCGACGAGCTCGCCCACCAGCACGCCCGCGGTGCCGCGCAGGCGGCGTGGGCCGCCCATCAGGAGCGGCCCTTCGACCACCTCGCGCTCGGCGGCCCCGACGACGTCGTCGGCCAGGTGACCGCTGCGCTGCACCCCTACCTCCGCGAGCGGTGCCGCACCCGCATCAACGTGCCGATGACCGCGTCGGTGGCGCAGATCCGCGACGCCGCGATCGAACTCGAGATCGCCACCAGCCGGCAGCGTGAGGCCGACCTCGTCGGCCGCCTGCGCGAGCAGGCCGGCGCCGCGACCCGGGCCGTGGTGGGGCTCCACGCCACCTTGGCGGCGCTCGACGAGCGGCGGGTTGAACGGTTGGTGGTCTCCGAGGGCTACAGCGTGCCCGGGTTCCGCTGCGAGCCGTGCGGCTGGCTCTCGGTCAAAGGACCCCGGTGCCCGGTCTGCGAGACCGACATGGCCCGCATCGACGACGTCGTCGAAGAAGCCATCGAAGTCGCGTTCGCCCAGTCATGTTCGGTCGACGTGTGCACGGGCAATGCCGATCTCGACGTCGCCGGTCGGATCGGCGCCTTCCTGCGCTACTGACGCCACTTGACCACCGTGACGCCTCGGCTCGTTGCCGGGCTCGACCTCGGCGGGACCAAGTTGCTCGGGGCGGTCGTCGACGCCGCGGGGGACGCGGGCGCGCCCTTGCTCGAAGCGCGCATCCCGAACCCCCACGGCGGACCGGAAGTGCTGTTCGACGCACTGGGCGACATGGTGGCCGGCTTGCGGGCGCGCGCCCAGGCCGAGCGCGGTGTGGACCTCGTGGCGGTCGGACTCGGCGCGCCCGGGCTCGTCGACCGAGCCGGCGTGCTCCGGTTCGGGGCCAACCTGCCCGGCGTGGTCGACGTCGACTTCGCCCATGAGCTGCGCCGGCGCACCGGCCTCCCCGTCGCGGTCGACAACGACGCCACGTGCGCCGCCTGGGCCGAGCACGAGCGAGGCGCGTCGGTCGACTGCGACAATTCCGTGCTGGTCACGTTGGGAACCGGGATCGGCGCCGGGATCGTCGTCAACGGCGCGGTGTTCCGGGGCGCCCACGGGTTCGCCGGTGAGCCCGGCCACATGACCGTCGACCCAGACGGCCCCGAGTGCACGTGCGGGCGGCGGGGGTGCTGGGAGCGCTACGCGTCGGGTTCAGGGCTGGCCCGATTGGGCCAGGCGGCAGCGCGGGCGGGGCACAGCCCGCTGCTGGTGACGCTGGCCGGCGGCGAGGCGTCCGCGGTCCGGGGCGAGCACGTGACGCAAGCCGCCGCCGAAGGCGACCGCGGCGCCCTCGGGGTGCTCGCGGAGGTCGGCCACTGGCTCGGCCTCGGCATCGCCAACCTCGTCAACGTGCTCGATCCCGAGGTCGTGGTGGTGGCGGGTGGGTTGGTGGAGGCCGGCGACTTGATCCTCGCGCCGGCCCGGGGCGCGTATCACGGCCTGGTCTACGGCGACCACATGCGGCCGACCGTGCCGATCCGCGCCGCGCAGTTGGGGGAGCGGGCCGGCGCGATCGGCGCGGCGCTGCTCGCCGACGAGGCGGCGCGTGGCGGTGACGACTGAGCCCACCCCCGTTCCGCGCGTGCATTCCGACCGGGACGGTTGGATTTCTCGCGCGGAAGCGAGGGTTGGCGGGGCTGGTTCGGCGTCAGGCCTGGTCAGGCCTTGCCGAGGATGCGGTTCAGCTTGGTTCCGCACGTCGGGCAGATGCCCTTGGCCATGCGGGTGCCCTTGTCGTTCACGACGACGTCGCCCTCGAAGGTTCGCTTCTCACGGCACTTGACGCAGTACGCCTCACCGTTGAACTTCTCGCTCATTGGTTCCTCCCTGCGCTGCATGGCAGCGATCCAGGGTCGGGTTTCCGACCGCTGCACACGCTAGGGCGGTGTCGTGGCCTGACTGGCGGATAGGCGCAAAACCAGTTGCACGTGCAATCAGTGACGCGGGGTGCGGTCGGCGTCGACGAAGCACGCCCGGGCCGCTCGATCCCGGTCCACATGGCGTGGCGCACCGGGTCCGCCGTGGCCGCCGGAACCGGCTTCTGACGCTCCGAACGGCAGCAGTACTGTCGTCGCCCATGGAGTTCCGCCGGATCACGAACCTGCCGCCGTACGTCTTCACGATCATCGACACGCTGAAGGTGCAGGCTCGTCGCGACGGGGTCGACGTGATCGACTTCGGGTTCGGCAACCCGGATCTTCCGTCACCAGAGGTGGCGGTGGAGAAGCTCTGCGAGGCGGCGCACAACTCCCGCAACCACCGCTACTCGTCGAGCCGAGGCATCCCCAAGCTCCGTGATGCGGTCGCCGCCCTGTACCGGCGTCGGTTCGACGTCGAGCTCGACCCCGAGACCGAGGTCATCGCCACGATCGGCGCCAAGGAGGGCTTCAGCCACCTCATGTGGGTGCTGCTCCAGCCTGGGGACGCTGCCTTGGTGCCGTCGCCGTCGTACCCGATCCACATCTACGGGCCCTTGTTCGCCGGCGCTGACGTACGGGAGATCCCGATCGGCACCGACGAGGACTTCTTCGAGAACGTGCAGGAGGCGTACGAGTACTCGTGGCCCAAGCCGCGGGTGATCGTGCTGTCGTTCCCGCACAACCCCACCACCACGTGTGTCGACCTGGGCTTCATGCAGCGGATGGTCGACTTCGCCCGCGAGCGCGGCGTGATCTTGGTGCACGACAATGCCTACGCCGAGCTCGGGTTCGACGGGTACCGGCCGCCGTCGATCCTCCAGGCCGAAGGCGCCAAGGAGTGCGCGGTCGAGCTGTACTCGCTGACCAAGTCGTTCTCGATGGCGGGTTGGCGGATGGCGTTCCTCGCCGGCAATCCCGACATCGTGGCCGCGCTGGCGAAGATCAAGAGCTACCTCGACTACGGCGCCTTCCAGCCGATCCAGATCGCGTCGACCGTCACCTTGAACGAGGACCCGGACCACCCTGAGCAGGTGCAGAAGATCTACCAGGCCCGCCGCGACGCCTTGTGTGAAGGGCTGAACCGCATCGGCTGGGAGGTCACCCCGCCAGGCGGCACCATGTTCTTGTGGGCGCCGATCCCCGAGCCGTACCTCGAGATGGGATCGATCGAGTTCGCGTCGTACCTCGTGCGCGAGGCACACGTCGCCACGTCGCCCGGCGTCGGCTTCGGCCCGCGGGGCGACGGCTTCGTGCGGTTCGCCATGATCGAGAACGAGCAGCGGACCCAACAAGGCATCCGCAACCTGCGTCGCGCCTTGGACCGGCTCTGAACAGGTCGCCCGCGCCGGCGTCGTTGTGGACGCCGGCTTTCGTCGTCATCACGCTGGCCGGGCTCGCGTACTTCACGGCCCTGGGGGCGCTGCTTCCCGTCCTCCCGCACTTCGTCGAGGACGAGCTCGGGGGTAGCGGGTTCGCGATCGGGCTGGCCGTGGGGGCGTTCAGCGTGTCGGCCGCCCTGTTGCGCCCGGCGGTCGGCCGCCTCGGCGACCTTCGTGGGCGACGGCTGTTGGTGGTCGGTGGCGGGCTGGTGGTCGCCGCGTCGATCGCGGGCTATGCGCTGGCCAGCAACCTCGTGGTGCTGGTGGTGCTGCGCCTGTTGACCGGAGCGGGCGAGGCGGCGTTCTTCGTGGGCGCCGCCACGGCCGTGCAGGATCTGGCGCCACCCGAACGTCGTGGGGAGGCGGCGTCGTTCTTCTCGGTGTCGCTGTACGGCGGTCTGGCGATCGGGCCGCCATTCGGTGAGTACGTGTCGCACCACCTCGGCTGGCACCAGACCTGGTTCATCATCGCTGCGTGTGCCGCCGTGGCGCCGCTGGTCGGCAAGTGGGTGCCGTCGAGCGTCGAGGGCGACGTCCCAACCCGCCGTGGGTTCCTCCACACCGCCGCGATCGGCCCTGGCGTCGTGTTGGTGCTCGCCATGATGGGGTTCGCGGCGTTCGGCACGTTCGTACCGACATGGACCGACCATCTCGACCTGCACGGCTCGGGCGGTGTCTTCGGCCTGTACGCCGTCATCATCTTGCTGGTGCGCCTGGTGGGGGCGAAAGTGCCCGACCGCTTCGGTCCGCTGGCCACCAGCGTCGCGTCGCTGTTCGCGCTCGTGGCCGGGCTGACGGTCATGACGAGTTGGCCCGCCCCTGCCGGGCTGTATGCCGGCACAGCCGTCTTCTCCGTCGGCATGTCGCTGCTGTTTCCGGCGCTGTTCCTCCAAGTCATGCGCGATGCACCCGACGAGGAGCGCAGCCATGCCGTCGGCACGTTCTCGTTGTTCTTCGACCTGTCGCAGGGCTTGGGGGCGCCGCTGCTGGGCGTCTTGGTGTCGGTGGCCGACGAACGCGCCGCGTTCGGTGCCGCAGCGGTGCTCTGCACGGTGGGCCTGGTGGTGCTGGCGAGCCGCCGGGCGCAGTTCCGCGAGCCGGTCGCTCTGGTGCACGACACCGACGCGGCGCTGCTCGCGGAGCCGCACTGACGCCCGGGCACGCCGTGGCGGGTGGGAACGTGGTCGTTGCGGCGACCGGCCCCCAGTTCGGGGCAGGGCCGCGGGTCAGCGGGGGGCTGCGCCGAGCAGCCCGCCGAGGCAGAAGCCGACGGCGGCGTGCAGGTCGGCCTCGGTCGGCTCCTGCGGGCCGGTGAGCACGTGGCGGTTGAGCTCGTTGACCACGCCGAAGGTTGCGTGCGTCAACAGCACCGGGTCGCCGTCCGGGATGAGCCCGTCGGCGATCGCGTCCTTGATGTGTTGCATCGTGTCGCTGATCGCAACCTCGCGGCCCTTGCGGATGGCGTCGGCGAAGCGATCGTCGGTGGCGGCGAACTCGACGAGCTTGGCGAGGCGGCTGTTGTGGGTTGACCACCTGATCGACGCTTCGATGCCCCGCGCCAGTCGGTCGAGCGGGTCACCGGCGTCGGCGATCGCGTCGGCCTGGTAACGCCGGAGCTCGCCCTGGGCGTTGCGGAGGATCGCCCGAAACAGCGCTTCTTTGGAGTCGAAGTACCAGTAGAAGACGCCCTTGCCGACACCGACCCCGCGGACGATGTCGGCCACCGAGGTGGGGTGGTAACCGTTCGACGCGAAGCGCTCGGTCGCGAACTCGATGAGCTGGCGGCGGCGTTCCTCGCCTCGGCTGGTGAGCTTTCGGGCCACGGCCTGCACGCTAAGAAAGAGTTGACCGGTCGGTCAAGAACCCTGGGCCGTCGACGCTCATCGTGAGTTCGCGTCCTCGAAACACGCCGTTCACGGTCGATCCGTAGCGTGGCCGTCATGGTCACGTACATCGTCCGAACTTGGCTACCCGACCGACCAGGCGCGCTGGGTGCCGTCGCGTCGCGGGTGGGGGCCGTCCGTGGCGACGTCGTGGGCATCGACATCCTCGAGCGCGATGGCGGTCAGGCGGTCGACGAGCTGGTGGTCGAGCTGCCCGACGAGGGTCTCGTCGAGCTCTTGGTGGCCGAGATGTCCGAAGTCGACGGCGTGAAGATCGAATCGGTGGCGCTCGTGGAAGAAGGCGTGCACGACCCGCGCCTCGACGCCCTCGAGACGGCCGCCCAGCTCGTCGGCGCATCCGATCCGCTCGAGTTGGAGGACCACCTCTGCACGCACGCGGGGCGCACGCTCGGCGCAGCTTGGGTCGCGCTGGTCGACGTCGACGCCATCGAGCTCCGGTCCGCGACGGGCGCCGCCCCCGATGCCCCCTGGTTGGCGGCGTTCGTGCGGGGCTCCCAGGCGGCCACCCAGCTCGCCGGCCCCGACGGCATCGAGCACAGCGCCGACGACGTCGCCTGGGCCCCATTGCCGGCGGCCGACCTCGTGCTGGTGGCTGGCCGCAGCGCAGGCCCCCGGTTCCGCGCCCGGGAGCGACGCCAGCTCGCCGCGTTGGCACGCATCGCCGATACCCGGCTGCGCGAGCTGGTGCGCCTCCGCAGCCGCCAGTCGCACCCTGCAAACGGCTGACCGGGCGGGCCGCCGGCCGGTCAGCCGCGGGCGGAGGGCGATTCAGGTGGCCCAGCGTCGCGAGCGCTCGACCGCGTTGCGCCACTGGGCGTACGCGGCGTCGGCGGCGGCGCGGTCGGCCACCGGTTCCACTTCACGATCGAGCACCCAGTTGCGGCGCACGTCGTCGAGACCGCACCACACCCCTTCTGCCAGGCCCGCGAGGTACGCCGCGCCCAAGGCGGTGGTCTCCTGCACGGCCGGCCGGCGAACCTGCACCCCGAGCTGGTCGGCTTGGATCTGCAACAGGAGGTCCATGACCGAGGCGCCACCGTCGGCCCGCAGGCCCCGGATCGGGTGGCCGGACGCGGCGGACATCGCCTCCACCACGTCGCGGGTCTGGAACGCCATCGACTCGACGGTGGCCCGCGCCAGCTCGGCCCGCCCGGTGCCCCGCGTGATGCCGAGGACGGCCCCGCGGGCATACGGGTCCCACCACGGGCTGCCCAGCCCGGTGAACGCGGGGACGACGACCACCCCGCCGCTGTCGGCGACGCTGGCCGCCAGCGGACCCACTTCGGCGGCCTCGTCGATCACGTGCAGCCCGTCCCGCAACCACTGGACGGCCGCGCCGGTGACGAAGATCGAGCCTTCGAGGGCGTAATCGACCCGGTGGGCACCGCCCTCTGTCGGGAGCTGCCACGCCACGGTGGTGAGCAGGCCCTCGACCGGTTCGGGCAGCTGGTCGCCCACGTTCATCAGCACGAACGATCCAGTCCCGTACGTGTTCTTCGTGTCGCCCGGTTCGAAGCAGGCCTGGCCGAACAGCGCAGCTTGCTGGTCGCCGGCAATGGCCGAGATCGGGAGGCCGCCCGGTAGCCCGTCGAGGGCCGCGGTGCGCGCCATGCGGCCCGACGTGGGTCGCACCTCGGGCAAGACGTGTGGCGGCACACCCAACAAGTCGCACAGCTCGTCGGACCAGGCGAGCCGACCGATGTCGTACAGCATCGTGCGGCTCGCGTTGGTGGGCTCGGTCGCGTGCACTTCGCCGCCGGTCAGCTTCCAGAGCAGCCACGAGTCGACGGTGCCCGCGGCGACGTGCGGACCCGGGTCGACCCCGCCTTCGGTGAACAGCCAAGCGAGCTTCGTGCCCGAGAAGTACGGGTCGAGCACCAGACCGGTCGTGCGGCGGACCAGGTCGAGGTGGCCAGCCTCGGCGAGCGCCTGGCAGCGGTCGGCAGTGCGGCGGTCCTGCCACACGATGGCCCGGTGCAGCGGCTGCGAGGTGCGTCGGTCCCACACGACGACCGTCTCGCGCTGGTTGGTGATGCCGATCGCGGCCACCGGGTCTTCGAGCACCGCGAGCAGGCCGCCGAGAACGGCCACGACCGCGTCCCAGATGTCGCCGGCGTCGTGCTCGACCCAGCCCGGCTGCGGGAAGTGCTGGGGGAACTCCTGATAGCGGTAGTCGACGGGCCGTCCGGTCGTGTCGTACGCAGCAGCGCGCACCCCGGTGGTGCCCGCGTCGATGGCGATCACGACGGGCATGGGCGGTCACGCTAACCCGCGTCCCGATGCAGCCGGTACGGTCCAGCCTGGTCAGGTAGCGGCTGGGATCACCTCGAGGAGGACGCAGATGCGGATCGGGATGCTCACCGGCGGCGGCGACTGCCCGGGCCTGAACGCCGTGATGCGAGCCGTGGTGCGCCGGGGCACCGACGGCTGGGGCGACGAGTTCTTGGGCTTTCGTGACGGGTGGCGTGGGCTGATCGACGACGACGCCATGGCGGTCGACGTGGCCACCTTCCGGGGCACGCTGCCCCGCGGCGGCACGGTGTTGGGCTCGTCGCGCACCAACCCCTTCAAGATCGACGGCGCTCCTGTCGCGTGCGCGGCGTCCCTCGAAGCGCGGGGCGTCGATGCGCTCATCGCCATCGGTGGTGAGGACACGCTCGGCGTCGCCGACAAGCTGGCCGCCGAAGGCGTCCCGGTGATCGGCGTCCCGAAGACGATCGACAATGACCTGTCGGCCACCGAGCTCACGTTCGGTTTCGACACGGCGGTGCAGATCTGCGTCGACGCCATCGACCGCCTGCACACCACCGCCGAGTCCCACGACCGCGTCATGGTGGTCGAGGTCATGGGACGCCACGCCGGTCACATCGCCGTGTGGTCGGGCATCGCAGGCGGGGCGGCGGTCACGCTGATCCCGGAAGTGCCGTTCGACATCGCCGCAGTGTGCGAGTCGATCGTGGCTCGGCATGCGCAAGGGCGCTTCGCGTCGATCGTCGTGGTGGCCGAAGGCGCGGTACCCCGAGAAGGCACGTTGTCGGTGCAGTCGGGCGCGGTCGACCAGTTCGGCCACGCCCAGCTCGGCGGCATCGCCGACCTGCTCGCCCGGGAGATCCAGGCGCGCACCGGGTTCGAGACGCGCGCGACCGTGCTCGGTCATGTCCAGCGCGGCGGGACGCCGACCGCGTTCGACCGGGTGCTGGCGACGCGGTTCGGCGTGGCGGCCGTCGAAGCCGCGCACGACGGAGCATGGGGGCAGATGGTGGCGTTGCGGGCCGGCGAGATCGTCCGGGTGCCGCTGGCCGACGCCGTCGGCTCGCTCAAGCTGGTCGACCCGGCTCTGTACGACGTCGCCCGCGTGTTCGAGGCGTGACCGGGCGATCGTCCTCGGCTGGTCAGGGCACGCAGCGACCCGGGTTGTACGAGGCCGCGCCGGAGCCGTCCGATGAGCTCGCGTCGTAGTCGACGCGTGTCACCGCCTTCTTGTTGCGACCCGCGGTCGGCACCTCGATCAACCGTCCCCGGCTGCGGAACGACACAGTCGACACGCCGGGCAGGGCGGTGGCGGTGTAGACGAACTGGGCGTACGCGTTGCGGGCGCTGACGCCCGACAAGTCGTCCATCTCCTTGCTGAGCGCGATCACCAACACGCCGCGCGACGACAAGTCGAGCGACAACAGCCGGGTGCCGGGCGGGATGAACGTGGTGAGGAGCTGGGCGCTGCGCTCTGTGTCGCTCGGACCGCCGATGAGCTGGTCGAGGAGGGTGCGGACGTCGTCGGTGTAGCCACGCCGACACACTTCTTGCAGGCGCTGGTCGCGGACGAAGAACAAGTGCTGGATGTACGGGCCCTGCTCGCCGGCACTGGGTGCCGTGGTGTTGGGGGCGAGGAGATCGCGGACCTGCTCGCGGTTGATGGCCCGGGGGTGCCGGTCGGTCGGCACCCCACAGCCCGCCAATCCGGCCACCACGGCGATCGCGGCGAGCACGGCGACGGCGCGGCACCGCAGGCGGCGCCTCATGCGGGGTTCACCGGTAACTCGATGACGAACCGCGCGCCCGAACGACCGTCGGGCCGGTCGGACACCCACACCTGACCGCCATGGAGCCGGACGTGCTCGGCCACCAGCGACAAGCCGAGCCCGACTCCTTCGCTGCCCGTTCGCCGTCCGGCCGAGACGCCGCGTGCAAAGCGGTCGAACACGGTGTCGCGCTCCTCGGGCGGCACGCCGGGGCCGCTGTCCTCGATGAGCAGGTGCACTCTGTGGTCACCGCTCTGTTCCAGCGCCACGCGGGTCGCGCCGCCCCCGTACTTGGCCGCGTTGTCGAGCAAGTTGGCGAGGACCCGCATGAGGCGACGTTTGTCGGCCCGGACCACCACACCGGCGAGCTCGGCGTCGAGGTCGACGGGGATCTCGTGGTCGTTGCCGAAGCTCACCGCCTGCATCACCAGCTCGGCCAGCCGCACTTCCTCCAGATCCAGGCGGGCCGCGCCGGCGTCGAAGCGCGAGATCTCGAGCAGGTCCTCGACGAGCTGCCGGAAGCGGGCGATGTCGGCGACCATGAGGTCGAGCGCGGACTGCATCGGGCCGTCGGGGAGTTCGTCGCGACGCGAGTTCAAGACCTCGACCGACGCGGAGATGGTCATCAGCGGTGACCGCAGCTCGTGGCTGACATCGGACGCGAAGCGGTTGTCGCGGTCGATGCGGCCCTCGAGCGTCTCGGCCATCAAGTTGAACGACTCGACGAGCCGCACCAGGTCGGCGTCGCCACCCGGATCGAGCCGGGTCTCCATGTGGCCACTGGCGAGGGCTTCGGCCGCGAGGGTGACCTCGTCGAGCGGTCGCAGACTCCGGCGCGACATGATCCAACCGAGGAAGGCCCCGGCCACCGTGGTGAGGGCGGCGGCACCGAGCAGCGCCACCGTGAGCGTCCGCAAGGTGTTCTCGACCTCGGACATTGAGACGATCTCGAAGTACGCCGCGTCGATGCCCGGCATGGGGAGGCCGACCGCCAGCTCCATCTCGCCGTTGCGCTCGAACCGCATCCGCGCCGGTTCGCGCCGGTCGACCGCAGCGCGCAGCGCGGCGGGCAGCGCGTCGTGACCGAACTGTGCGTTGGGATGCAGCCACACGTCGCGGTACTGCAACACCGGCCACGAGCCGCTGGGCGTGGCCAGCGAGTTCACATCGTCGTTCAGCTCTTCGGTCGTGATGTTGGTGGTGCCGATCTGGTTGCGGAGGTTGCGAGCGTTGGTGGTGGCCTGGCTCAAGGCGGCGGATTCGCGCTGTTCGAGCAGGTTGCGCCGGGTGAGCCCGTACGACACGAACGACAAGAGCGCCGAGAGCACCAACCCGCCGAGCGCGAAGCCGATCGTGAGGCGCGCGCGAAGGCCGGGCCGGCGGGGTCGGAGGCGGGAGAGCAGGCGTCGGATCCGGGTCATGTGCGCCCGCGCGGTTCCCTACGCGATCAGCTTGTAGCCCATGCCGCGGGCCGTGACCACGTAGCGGGGGTTCGCAGGGTCGACTTCGATCTTGGTCCGGAGTCGGCGGACGTGGACGTCGACCAGGCGCCCGTCGCCGAAGTAGCCATAGCCCCAGACCCGCTCGAGCAGCGTCTCGCGGCTGAACACCCGCCCAGGGGCACCGGCGAGCTCCACCAGGAGGCGGAACTCGGTCCGGGTCAGGTGCAGCTCTTGACCTCCGCGTCGGACCGTGCCCTCGTCGGGGATGATCTCGAGGTCACCGAACCGCAAGTGGCTGGCACCACCGTGGTCGCTCGCCCGGGCCCGGCGCAGGAGCGCACGGATGCGGGCCGACAGCTCCTTGGTGGCGAACGGCTTGGTCAGGTAGTCGTCGGCCCCCGCTTCGAGACCAGCCACGACGTCGTGCGTGTCGTCGCGCGCGGTGACCATCACGATCGGCACGTCGCTGACGCGCCGCAGGTTCCGGCACACCTCGAAACCGTCGATGCCCGGCAACATGATGTCGATCAGGACGACGTCGGCAGGGTGCTGCTTGAACAGGTCGATCGCGTCCTCACCAGTGGGGGCTTCCTCGACCTGCCAGCCTTCGTCCTCGAGCCCGAGGCGGACGACCGTGCGGATTCGCTCGTCGTCTTCCACGGCCAGGATGCGCACGGACATCGGCGTAGATCGTGCCACACGGCCCGGTCCCGTGAGGACCGGCGGCGTTGGGCGAGGAACGGATCAGGCGAAGGCCGTGAGGAACGCCTCGCGCGCCACGTCGCCCATGGTGCGCACGTGGAGCCCGCCGGGGAAGCGCGCTCGGTAGGTGCTGCACTCGGACAACGCCTCGAGGCCTTCGGGGGTGAAGGCCTCGAGCGACTGAAGGTCGATCTCGAGTCGGGAGGGGTGGCGCTCGACGGCGGCACGCACCGCGGCGAGCAGCGTGCGTCCCGCCGTCCGGTCGAGCTTGCCCCGTACCTCCAACACGAGCGTGCCGGGATCCAGAGGAGGCTCGGGTGGCGTCACGGGGTTCGACCTTGTCGAACCCATCTCTCGTTTCGGTGACAGCCGCGTTGCGATCCGGTGACGATCCCCGACCGGCTACGCGTCGCCAGCACCACTGCGCGCCAAAAGGGTGCGAAGCGGACCGAACAGCGCGGGCGACGACGCCAGCACGAAGTCGCCCGAAGGCGGTCCACCATCGAGGCCGCCGACCATCGCGCCGGCCTCGGTGGCCACCAGCGCGCCTGCCGCGTAGTCCCACGACCCGAGACCCTTCTCGTAGAACGCGTCGACGTGTCCGCACGCCACGGCGCAGAGATCGGTCGACGCCGCGCCGAGCCGGCGGATGTCGCGCACGGCCGGCAGGACGGTCTCGAGCACGCGGGCTTGGCGGGCGCGTCGCTCGGCCAGGTACGAGAACCCGGTCGCCACCAGGGCTGTCGACAGGTCCGCGGCCGACGAGCAGCGGATGGGTGCACCGTTGCGGGCCGCGCCACCGCCGACCGTGGCCGTGAACAGCTCGTCGCGGACCACGTCGAGCACCACGCCCGCCACCATCTGAGCGCCGTGCTCCGCGGCAACCGACACGGCATAACCGGGCAGTCCATACACGAAGTTGGTGGTGCCGTCGATCGGGTCGATGTGCCAGGTGACGCCCGTGGAGCCCGGGCGAGCAGCGCCTTCCTCGCCGTTCAACCCGTCGCCGGGGCGGCGTCGGGCCAGCTCCTCGACGATGCGGCGTCCCACCGCACGGTCGACTTCGGTCACCAGGTCGGTGGCCGACGACTTGGTCGAGATCAACGGCACGGCCGCTGCGCGCACGCCGCCGGCGGGATGGGCGACCTCGGGAATGAGCGTTGCGGCGGACCGCACGACCTCGACCGCGACCGACAGCAGCTCGCCGGGGCTGGGCACCGCGGCCGGCGACGGATCGGTCATCGGCGAGTGTGTCGGCGCGGCAGCGGGTGCTCGATCGTGCGCCATTCGGTCATCGCACGCATCACCAGCACGGCCACCACGGCGGTCCCCGCGGCAGCCAGCAGGGCGCCGATGAGGATCCCCACACCGGCGAGCGTGCGATTGCCCTTGTACTGGAGGTCCATCAACGCCCAGCCGATCGCACCACCGCAGGCGCCGCCGACCAGCACCGCGGCGAAGGCCAGGATCCGCACCACCACCGGTGGGGTGGCCGCGGCAGGCTGGGACGGGTCGGTCATCCGGATCATCGTAGGGAGTCCTACGATGCGGCCGTGCATGCGTCGGCGTGGCGCCGGCACCTGGAGGCGAGGTCCTCGCCACGGCCGCACAGGGGGAGATGGATGGAACCGATCGCAACCACCAGCTTCGGCAAGGTCCGGGGGATCGAGCAGCACGGCGTCTTGTCGTTCCGCGGCATTCGCTACGCCGAGGCGCCCGCGGGCGCGCGCCGCTGGCTGGCGCCCGCGCCGACCGAGCACTCCGGCGATCTCGATGCCACCGAGTTCTGCGCGGCACTGCCGCAGAACCTCGGCGCCCTCGAAGGCATGTTGACATCGGGCGAGGCGGTCTCGTTCAGCGAGGACGCGTTGTGCCTCAACATCTTCACGCCCGCGGCCGACGACGGCGCGCGCCCCGTGATGGTGTGGATCCACGGTGGGGCCTTCGAGACCGGTTCGGGCCACACCCCTTGGTACAACGGCACCGGCTTCGCCAAACGCGGTGTGGTCGTCGTGACGATCAACTACCGCCTCGGCGCGCTCGGCTTCCTCGACCTCGGATCCATCGGGATGACCGATGCGTTCCCCGACAGTGGCAACCTCGGGATCCTCGACCAGGTCGAGGCGTTGCGCTGGGTGCAGCGCCACATCGCGTCGTTCGGCGGCGATCCTTCGAACGTCACCATCTTCGGCGAGTCGGCCGGCGCGATGAGCGTCGGCACCCTGCTCGGTACGCCCGCCGCGCGCGGGCTGTTCCACAAGGCGATCCTGCAGAGCGGCGCGGCAGAGAACCTGCACCGGCCCGACCGGACGGCGGCGGTGGCCGAAGCGTTCGTGGAAGCCGCCGGTGTCGGGACCGACGCCGAGCGCCTGCGGTCGTTGTCGGTCGACGAGGTGCTCGCGGCGCAGGCCAAGACCGGAGGCCTCACCGGCGCGGGCGCCGGTGGTTCCGACCTCTCCCTGCCGTGGCAGCCCCACGTCGACGGCCGAGTCATCCCTGCGGCGCCGATGGACCAGGTCGCTGCCGGTTCGGTGGCCGACGTGCCGATCCTCGTCGGCACCACGTTGGAAGAGATGCGGCTGTTCCAGATGCTCGTGCCGGCGTTGGCCGAGATCGACGAGACGGGGCTGGTCCACCAAGTGGCCAGCGCAGTCGGCCACGACGCGGCGGGTGACGTGATCAGCCAGTACCGCGCACGGCTCGGCGCGGGCGCCTCGGCGGCCGATCTGTGGGTGGCCGCGGCCACTGACCAGGTCTTCCGGATGCCGGCCATCCGCCTGGCCGCCCAGCAGTCCGCCCACCAGTCCGACACGTACATGTACTTGTTCACGTTCCGCAGCCCGGCGTTCGGGGGCCGTCTGGGCTCCTTCCACGCGCTGGAGCTCCCGTTCGTGTTCGAAGTGCTCGACGCGCCGGGCGTGTCGATGATGACGGGCCCGATCCTGCCGCCGATGCGAGAGCTGTCGTCGGCCATCGCGTCGTCGTGGGCGACCTTCGCGCACGAAGGCCGACCCGCGGGCGACGGCCTGCCGGCCTGGGCACCGTACGATGCCGGCCGCCGCGCCACCATGACGCTCGACGTCGGCCTGTGCGAGATGGTCGACGACCCGATGGGCGACGAACGAGCGCTGCTCGGCGCCTGACGCACCCGTACCCTGTCGGGGGTGCCCCGCACGATCCTCCACGTCGACATGAACGCCTTCTTCGTGTCGGCCGAGGTGCTGCGACGCCCCGAGCTCGAAGGCAGAGCCGTCGTGGTCGGCGGGTCCGGCCCGCGAGGAGTGGTGGCTGCCGCCAGCTACGAAGCGCGTCGCTACGGCGTGCACTCCGCGATGCCGTCGACCCGGGCCCAGCGGCTCTGCCCGCACGCGGTCTTCCTGCCAGGCGACCACGCGTACTACGGCGAGGTCAGCGCGCGGGTGATGGCCATCTTCCGGTCGTACACGCCGCTGGTGGAGCCGATCTCGCTCGACGAGGCGTTTCTCGACGTCACCGCGGCACGGCGGCTCCGCGGCGACGGACCGACCATCGCCGCGAGCATCCGCGGTCGTGTGCGCAGCGAGGAGGGGCTGCAGTGCTCGGTGGGGGTTGCGCCGTCCAAGTTCCTGGCCAAGCTGGCGTCGGAAGCTGCCAAGCCGCGCGCGTCGTTCGATCGCATTGACCCCGGTCCGGGCGTGATCGAAGTCGAGCCCGGCGCCGAGCTGGCCTTCCTCCACCCGCTGCCCGTCGCCGCGCTGTGGGGCGTCGGCCCGGCCACGCTCGAGCGACTCCAGCGACTCGGTGTGTCCACGGTGGGCGACTTGGCTGCCATCCCGCTCACCACGTTGCAGCACCGCGTCGGCAACCACCACGGGACGCACTTGCACGAGCTCGCGCACGCCCGCGACCCGCGTCCGGTGGTGCCGGAGCAGGCGCTGAAGTCGGTGAGTCACGAGGAGACCTTCGCCACCGACCACCACCGCGTGGAGACCCTCACGCCCGAGGTCGTGCGGATGGCCGACGCCACCGCCGAGCGGATGCGGCGAGCGGGGGTCACCGGCCGGACGGTCACGTTGAAGGTCCGCTTCGGCTCGTTCCGCACGATCACCCGCTCCGTCACGTTGTCGGGACCGACCGACTCGGCACGGGCGATCGCGGGAGCCGCGCGCGGTTTGCTCGACCAGATCGACCCGGCTTCCGGCGTCCGCTTGGTGGGCGTGGCCGTCACGAACCTCGACGAGGGCGGCACCCGCCAGCTCGGGCTGTTCGACGACGACGCCACCTCTCGCACGGCGGGTCGCGCGGCGCGGGCGGCCTCGTGGGACGCGGCCGAGCAGGCCGTCGGCGAGGTTCGTGACCGGTTCGGTACCGACGCGGTGGTGCCGGCCCGGCTGGTGGACGCCGACGGCGTCCGGGTCAAGCGGCGAGGCGACCAGCAATGGGGCCCCGACGCGGCGGGTGCGGACCCGTGAGCGGCGAGCCCGCCCGGCACCTGGGGCGGCTACTCCGCGGCCCGTGCGCGGGTGCCGCAGCTTCTCGGACGTCGACTTCGTGAATATGAGAATCAGCCCGCTCTGCGTTGTTGGTCACCGTCGCCTGTGCGAGACTGTTCGGGCGGAGCCGCCGAGGCGGAAAGGGTCGTAGACGTGCCGCTCTCCGAGGACGAACAGCGCATCCTCCACCAGATCGAGCAGCAGTTCTACGAGCACGACCCGGCCCTGGCGGGTGAGCTCGAGACCACCAGCCTGTACTCGCACACCCTCGGCCAGATGAAGTGGGCGCTCGCGGCCTTCGTGGTCGGCGTCGTGGTCCTCGTCGTAGCCCTCGCCACGGCCACCTCGTTCGTGGTGGCGTTCGTGGGCTTCGTGATCATGTTGGGGGCGGCGCTGTGGTTCGAGCGAAACGCCCGCAAACTCGGGCGGGCCGGCTGGCAGCGCGCCACTGACTCGATCCGCAACGGCGCGTTCCGCGATCAGCTCAACCAGACCGCCGAGCGCATGCGCGAGCGGTTCCACCGCAACGACTCCGAGTGACCCCGCCGCCGGCGCGAGCACGGTCGGCGTGACCTCTTCAACGGTCGGCTGAACGCGTTCGCCCGACGCGACCCGGGGCGCTCGTCAGTCACGGCCGGCGAGCTCGCGCAAGGTGCGGGGCCGCAGTGAGGACGTGGCGTGGCGCCACGGTCCCAGTTCGTCGCGGATCGCCCGGTCGATGTCGTTCGCCAGCTCCTCGGCACGCATCCGATCGGGCGAGGCGGGTGCGTCGTCCCAGACCGCGTCGGTGGCCAGGCGTGCCAGTGTGGCCACCGAACCGGCCGGCGCCTGGCGGTCACCGACCCGTGCGGCGTACTCGAGGCGGGTTTCCGTGCGCTGCGGCGGGGGCGCGACCAGCGCCAAGGCGTCGCATGCTTCACTCCAGGCGACGGCCACCTGCGCGGCGTCGGATCGGGCCCGCCGGCGGCGACGCTGGCGCAGCCACCAGCGCACACCGGCCAGGGCCGCGACCACCACCAAGACCGCGGCCACGATGACGATGCCGATCCACGCCAGCACGCCCGCGATCCGGCTTGCCGCGCTCGAGGAGCGCCGGGCGGTCGTGGCGCGGGCCACGGTCGTGGTGGGGCGCGAGGGCGCTGCCGCGCTCGGCGCGGTGGTGGTCGGGCTCGGCTGCGCGCCGGGGGAGAAGTTGGGGAGCGTGGCCGGTGAGCCGGACGTGGCCACGTCTTGTTGGAACGGCACCCCCGTGTAGCTCTCGTTCCCGGGAGCGCCTCGTCCCGGGGTCGGCTCGAACGCAACCCAGCCCTGGCCGGGGAACCACACTTCGGGCCAGGCGTGCGCTTGGCGCCCGTACACGGCGAAGGACTCCACCGCCCCGGCCGTCGCCTGGCCGGGCGTGAACCCGACCGCCACGCGGGCCGGCAAGCCCAGCGCCCGCGCCATCACGGCGTACGTGCCGGCGAACTGTTCGCACCATCCCCTACGGACTTGCAAGAAGGCAGTGATCGGGGAACCGCCGACCTCGCTCAATCCGGGCTGGAGCGAGTACGTGAAGTTGTTGCGGAACCAGTCCTGCAAGGCGCGTGCCTTGGCGTACTCGGTGGTCGCGCCCGCGTCGCCGACCACCCGCTCGGCCGTTGCCCGCACCGTCGGCGGGAGGTCGGCCGGCAGCGCGGTGTAGTGCCGGAAGTCGGAGCTGCCCATTGGCTGACCGCCGGCGGTCAGGTCGGCCGGCGTGAGCGACGGGACCTGCGACGTGATCGAGTACTGCAGCCCGTCCGAGCTCGACAGCCCCCGCCGGACGATCAACGTGGCTGACCCGGGGTCGTACAGCAACTTCGAGGTACCGGAGATGTGGGTGGCCTGGTAAGCGGCCGGCGCCCAGACTTGCGCGAGGTTGATGAGGTCGAAGTGCTGGCCCAACTCGGTCGAGCGGGTGGCCTGGCCGGGGTGGTCGAGCTTGCCGTCGGCCTTGCTGAAGCTGTTGTTCGACGACCAGACGTAGTCGTGGTAGTCGTCGAGCGCCGTGATCCGCCAGTAGGCAGGTCGATCCGCCTGCACCGTGAAAAGCAAAGTGTTGGACTCGCGGACCAGCCGGTCGCGGAGATCGACGAGCGGGCTCACCGTGACCCGCGTGTCACCTTGGCCATCCCCCCGCCACCTGGTCCACGGAGATTGGTCGTGACGTGGCGCCGCGGTGGCCGCGGCGATGCCCACGAAGCTGGTCGCGGCCACGATGAGCACGCCGGCCTGGAGCCGGTTGCGAGATTCCGTACGTGGGTTGCCCACGAGCCACCGATCGGTGTCGCGGCCCCGGTTGACCCGGTCGACCAGCACGAACAGCAGCGCGGCGGCCGCGAACAACCCCGTTGCCGTCAAGCGCAGCCGTGGCCCACCGAGCACCGCGCCGAACAGGAAGAGACCAGTGGCGGGCACGAGCGCTTCGGCCCTGGCGCTCAGGCGGAAGGCGAGCGCGTCGGCCGCGATCGCGATCAGGACCAGCAGCGCCCCGAGGCCGAGCACGAATCCGGGAAGAGGAGCCGTCGGTGTGACCACGTTGCGGAATGCGTCGGCGGACGCGCGGAGGTCGCCGCGCATGTGCGAGAGCACCGAGACGGTCGGCAACACACCCAGCAGCGAGTGCGCGCGGTAGCGCATGGCCACCATGACCACGAGGGAGGCCAGGGCCGCGGCTGGCGCGGCGACACCCGCCGGCCAGCGCCAGCGCCGCCCGAGCAGCGACGCGACGTGGGCGGTGAGCGACACTGCGACGAGCGGCCAGAGGAAGCTGGTGCCGTTGAGGAGGCGCACGAAGCTGAACGCGCACGTGATGGTGACAGTGGTCAGCGCCAGGAACGGCAGGTCGATGCGGACCCGTGCGCCTCGGCGCTGGTCCCCTGGCTGGGGGGTCGTGCGCGGGTCGGCGACGCCGCGGTGTTCGTCGCTCATCGGGTCGACCGCCAGGCGACGGGGAAGGGTCGGGCTGCATTGCAGCGGATGACGTTGCCGAAGGCATGCGGGGGCGCGGGCAGGTCGGCGTCGGTCATGGCCGGACCGTCATCCCAAGTCGAGGGCAGCCCGGCGCCAGGGCCGAGCGCCCACGATGACGGCTCGAACCGCACCAGGGTGGCGTAGCGAGCCGCCGCCGCGAGCGCGACCAGGTCGTCGGGGGGCATGGCGGCGGTGACCACCACCAGCGCGTCGGTGGGCCGCGCACGGAGGGTGGCCAGCGCCGGCGCGAGCGACGACGAGTAGTGGGGCTCCAACACGGCGAGCCGGTCGAGCACCTCGTCGAGGTGGCGGGCAGTCGAGCCGGTGCCCGAGTCGGCGCCGTCGCTCACCACGAGGCGGATCGCGTCGCCCCGATCGCTGCACGCCGACAAGATGCTGGCGGCCGCGGACACGACGTGCTCTTGCGCCGCGGGCGGCACGGCCGAGGTGCGCACGTCGACGAGCACGGTCAAGCGGCCGGCCGCCGGCGGCTCGTCTTGGCGGACGAGGAGGTCAGACGCGCGCGCGGAGGACCGCCAGTGCACCCGGCGCAGGTCGTCGCCGCGCACGTACGGGCGCAACCCGGCGAACTCGCGGCCCTGGCCGAGCAGCTGAGGTCGCGGCGGTCCGGGTAGGTCGTCGCGTCCCTCACCGGGCAGCCGCGCGGTGATGCGGTCGATGTGGGGGAGGACGGTCGTGGTGGCGGTGCCGGCCAACGTGCGTTCCCGCCGGGCGATGCCGAACGGGTCGCTCACCGCGACCGACATCGGGCCGATGTCGAAGCGTCCTCGCCGCTGCGTCGGCAGCCGGTACGCGGTGGTCGCGTGCGCGCCGGGGAGGAGCGGACTGAGATCGAGCCGTGCGCCTACCGTGCTGGACACGGGGTCGTGGAGCGTGGCGTCCGGGCTGCGAGTGCGGCCACGGTTGGTGACGGTGAGCTCGACGCGGGCGACGGCTCCGGCCTGGCACCTGGGTGGGACCACCCGACGTCGCACGTCGAGCGCGGGCCTGCGCAGGATCACCCAGGCGAGGCACACGGCCACCAGGGCCAGGCCGATACCCCCGAGCGCGACGACCTCGACGACGCCCACTGCCGCGCCGATCGACAGGGCGGCGAGCGAGCCGCCGGTCACCGCCCATCCGGGCCGGGTCAGGAGCTGGCCCGGCCCGACCCGTTCGCTCATCCCGGCTGTCGCGCGGCCGGCACCGGCACCCCGGTCAGCGCGTCGTGGACCACGTCGGCGGCGGTGATGCCGCGCAACTCGGCTTCGGGGGCCAGGACCAGCCGGTGAGCGATCACGGGCTCGGCCAGGGCCTTGATGTCGTCAGGGATGACGTACGCGCGACCGTCGAGCGCGGCGCGTGCCCGCGCGGTGCGCTGCAAGCTCAGCGTGGCCCGTGGCGACATCCCGATCGCCACGGCCGGGTGTTGGCGGGTGGCGTGGGCGAGGTCGACCAAGTACCCGCGCAGCGCGGGTGCGACATGCACGGCGCGCAGCCCGGCGCGGGCGGCGGCGATCGCGTCGGCCGTCACCACCGGGCCGAGCTCCGACAGCGGCGCGTGGTCTTCGTGCAGCGACAAGATGTCGAGTTCGGCGGAGCGCGCTGGATAACCCATCGACAGGCGCAGCAGGAAGCGGTCGAGTTGCGAGTCCGGCAGCGGATGGGTGCCTTCGTGCTCGAGCGGGTTCTGGGTGGCGATCACCATGAACGGGTCGCGCAGGTGATACGTCACCCCGTCGACCGTCACCTGCTGCTCCGCCATGGCCTCGAGCAGCGCTGATTGCGTCTTCGGCGATGCCCGGTTCAGCTCGTCGCCGAGCACCACGTTGGCGAAGATCGGTCCGGGGTGAAACTCGAAGCGGCTGTTCGCGCGGTCCCACACGTTGACGCCCGTGACGTCGGAAGGCAGGAGGTCGGGAGTGAACTGCACCCGGCCGAAGGTGCCGTCGATCGAGATGGCAAGGGCTTTGGCGAGCGAGGTCTTGCCCACGCCCGGCACGTCCTCGAGGAGCAGGTGACCGTCGGCCAGCAGCGCCACCAGCACGAGGTGGATGACGTCGGACTTGCCCTGGATGGCATGGGCGATGTTGTCGGCGATGACCGAGAAGTGTTGGGCCAGGTCGTCCGGGCGTCGGGTCCGGGCAGTGGACACGGGTTCCTCCACGAGAGCGGGGTCAACAGCGTACGCGGCAGGGGAGCCGAGCGGAGAGCGACGTCGCGCCGGCGTGCGCGCCGGTGTGCCTGTCGGGGGCCGCCGCCACCACCGTGCCGGTACGGTGCCGCCCGTGTCACATGTGCTTGCGGTCGACATCGGCGGCACCAAGTTGGCCGCCGGTGTGGTCGACGACACCGGCGAGGTGCTCCACCGCGCCAAGGTGCCCACTGCCGGCGACGGCCCCGACGGCCTGCTCGCGACGCTGGTCGCGTTGCTCGACGAGGTACGTGCCGTCGCGGCGGATCGCGGTGCAGGTGAACTGGGCGCTTGCGGGGTCGGCTGCGGCGGCCCGATGACCCGCACCGGTCGCGAAGTGTCGCCGCTCAACATCCCCCAGTGGCGTGACTTCCCCTTGGCCGCGCGTCTGGCCGAGGCCACTGGGTTGGCCGTGTACGTGGACAACGACGCCAAGGCGCTGGCGCTCGGCGAGGGATGGTGCGGCGCCGCGCAGGGCTGCACCGACTACCTGGCCATGGTCGTGTCGACTGGGGTCGGTGGCGGTCTGGTGGTCGACGGCCGGCTGCTCGATGGGCACGGTGGCAATGCGGGACATGTCGGGCACGTGATCGTCGAGCCGGACGGTCGTCCATGCGGGTGCGGCGCGATCGGCTGTCTGGAAGCCGAGGCGTCGGGGACGGCCATCCGTGCGATCACGGGCCGTCCGGCCGAAGAAGCGGGGCCCGAGGTGATCGAGCGCACGGGTCGTTTGGTGGGACGTGGCGTGGCGTCGGTGGTCAACCTGCTCGATCTCGAACTGGTCGTCGTGGCCGGATCCGTGGCGCTCGGATTCGGTGGCCCGTTCTTCGCTGCCGCTCAGGCTGCACTCGACGCGTCGGCTCGACTCGAGTTCAGCGCCGGTACCCGCATCGTGCCGGCCGGGCTGGGCGCCGAGGCTGGGCTGGTGGGCGCGGCGGCGATCGCGTTCCAGCAACTCGGTCACCGCGCCAAATCGTGAGCGACATCTCCTCAAGGCTCGGGGGCCCGTGCCGACAAGTGGGCCATGCGCCGTGGTCTCGTAGCTCTGACCGTCGCCCTCACGGCTGTGCTCTTGTTGGTTGGCTGCCGCTCGCAGCAGCAGAACCAAGTTGCCGACGCCGTGAACGGTGACCGAATCGCCCATCAACTCCCCGCACTCGCTCCCAGCGACATGCTCGACCTCAAAGCCCAAGCCTGGGCGGACCAACTCGCCCGCGACGGCTACCTCCACCATTCGACCCTGACAGCCGGGATCAGCGGCTGCTGGGTGCGGATCGGTGAGAACGTCGGTTACGGCGCGAGCATCGCCGGCGTCGAAGGCCAGTACATGGCATCGCCGCCGCACCGTGCCAACATCTTGAACTCGGCCTTCAACCGGGTCGGTGTGGGTTACGCCCGCACTGCGGACGGCCGAGTGTGGACGGTGCAGGAGTTCGCCCAGCTCTGCTGAGCGCTGCAGCTGACGCCGACGGCAGGGTGCCCTGGCCGGCTCGGTGAGCCGCTGGCCCCGTCGTGCAGGCCCATAGGATGCGCTCGTGACGGAGCGGGCCACATCCCCAATCGCGTGGTCGCTGGCCGCGACCCGTGCCGTGGTCCGGCGCCCCACGTTGTGGCCCACCGCGCTGGCGCAGGTGTGGCGGCTGGCAGGGAAGGGGTGGTGGCGGCGCGCTCCGTTCCTGCCGCTGCCGGACCGTGACTACCTCCGCTTTCGCGTCCACACGGCTTACGGAGTCGACCACGACCCGGATCCGTCCGACATCGTCACGTGGTTGACGTGGTGCCGAGCGTGGCGGCGAGTCGCCGGATGAGCACGTTCCACGGTCGGCTGGCCGCGTACCGTGCGGGCGAGAGGCCAAGGGCTTGCCGCCGCTGGCGACGATCGGGTTGACTCACCACCGCCGGTCATCCACCTCCATCGCAGCTCCGGCATCCACCCGCCCTCTGGAGTTGCCCCATGTCTGGACTCGCGCTGGTCGCCGCCATCTGGCTGCTCGCCGGACTCGGCTGGGTCATCGTGCGCTCGTTCGAGCGACGATCTGCGCTGCCGCGACGTCAGTTCCGTCGCGCCATGCGCTCCCTGGCGGCGTCCGTTTCGGTCAACGGCGATCGCCCGACCCCCGCGCTGCGCGGCGTCGGCGGCGGGTCCGGCCTCGGCCTCGGCCTCCCACCGATCACCTCGCTGACCCGGCCGCTGCCGCCATCGGTCACCGTCTTGCGGCGTCGGCGCCGCGTCGTCACGTGGTGCACGGTGGGGTTGGCCATCTTGACCTTGACGCTCGCCGCGATCGACCGCACCCGCGCGATGGCGGGCGCGGCTGCGGCCGCCACCGTCGTGGCCGTCGGGTACCAGGTCGTGCGCGAGTCGGTTCGCCGCGCCCACCGCTGACCCGCGGGCCCCCGGAGGCCGGCCGGTAGCGTCGGAGCCCATGGAGGCTGCCGACGTGCCGTTGCGCGGGATCGAGCTCCGACGGGTCCGGCTGCCGCTCGTACATCCCCACGGTGACGCCCGCGGCACGCAAGTCGAGCGCGATGTCGTGGTGGTCCGGGTCGAGACCGACGATGGCCGCACCGGCTGGGGCGAATGTCCCACGTTGTCCGCCCCCACTTACATCCCCGAGTACACCGACGGTGAGTGGCGCCTGCTCGTCGATCTGCTCGTGCCTTCGTTGCTCGGGGGCGCTGGGGCCCGACCAGTCGGTCACGCACCCGCGTGCTGGGCGATCGACACCGCGCTCGCCGACGTGCGGGCCCAGGCACACGGGTGCCCGTTGTCGTCGTTGTGGGCCGGGCCGGCGGGAGCCAGGGGCCGGGTCGCGTCGACCGCGGTCGTCGGCCTGGAGCGCGACCTCGACCAGCTCCACCGGCGGGTGGCGGCGGCACTCGAGCTCGGTCACCGTTCCGTCAAGGTCAAGATCGACCCGACTTGGCTGGTCGAACCGTTGACGGAGCTCCGGGCCACGTGGCCCGACCTCGACCTGTCGGCCGATGCCAACGGCAGCCTCGCCGAATGCGACGACCGCGACTACGACGCCGTCGAAGCGCTGGGGTTGGCGTACCTCGAGCAACCCCTTGCTCCCGACGACCTCACCGGGTCGGCCGCGCTCGCCGCTCGCCTGCGGACACCGGTGGTGCTCGACGAGTCGGTGACGTCCAGTGGCGCGGTCGCCACGATCGTGGCGCTCGGCGCGGCGGATGGGGTGAACGCGAAGCCCGGCCGGCTCGGCCGCGAATCCATCGCAGTGGCGCGAGCAGCGCACGACTCGGGGCTCGAAGTCCTCTGCGGCGGGATGCTCGAGACCGGGATCGGCCGGGCCGCTGCGCTGGCGGTGGCCGCCTTGCCGGCGTTCACCCTCCCCGCCGACCTCGGGCCTTCCACGTCGTACTTCGAGCGTGACCTCACCGAGCCGTTCGACCTCGACGCGCGCGGCACGCTCGAAGTGCCGGGGGGTGTGGGCCTCGGTGTGGTACCCGACCCACAGCACCTCGACGTGTGCACCGTCGAGCAGGTCTGGATCGGACGTTGACGTCTGGTTGGCGCGTCGAGCACGCGCATGGCAGCGCCGGCGTGCTGCATGGCCGCGCGCTCTCGCCGCCCGTCGAACGCACGATGTGGCTGCTCGAAGTCGACCGGCCCGCCGTCGTGCTCGGCAGCACCCAACCCGACGCGATCGTCGATCGCGCGGCCGCCGACGCGGCGGGAGTCGAGATCGTCCGGCGGCGCAGTGGTGGCGGAGCGGTGCTCTTGGAGCCCGGTGGCGCGTGGTGGGTCGACCTGGTGATCCCCCGCGGCGATCCGTGCTGGCACGACGACGTGGGGGTGGCGGCTGCGTGGGTCGGTGAAGCGTGGCGGTCCGCGGTCGCAACGGTGCTCGACGCGCCGACGTTGTCCGTGCACGCGGGCGCCATGGTGCACACGGAGTGGTCGCGGTTGGTGTGCTTCGCCGGTGTCGGGCCGGGCGAGGTGATGGGTCGTCGACCCGGCGGTGGCTTGGCCAAGGTGGTGGGCATCGCCCAGCGGCGCACCCGGTACAGCGCGACGTTCCAGTGCGCGCTCCACCGCCGTTGGGACCCCGCAGCGCTCGTTCGCCTGCTCGATCTCGCACCCGCCGAGCGGGCGCGCGCCGAGGCCGCGCTCGCCGTCGCCGCATGGGAAGTCCCGGCCGATCCGGCGCGCTTGGAGGCCGCGCTGCTGGACGCCTTGCCGTCGGGCTGACGCCACCCTGGCGGCGACCTCACCCCTGAGCCCCGCCTGGCGACGTGGAACGTCGTGGTTCTTCCGTGCTTTGCCATCGTTGACCGGTGGAGAGCAGTGGTTTATGGTGGTTCGCAGTGGAGGAGTCGGGAGTACCCGTGCAGCACGAGGGAACCGCCGTGGCGGCGACCTTCTCCGCGGGCGCCCCCGACCTGTTCGGCGGTGAGTGGGACCGCACGATCGACGACAAGGGGCGCATCGTGGTGCCGTCCGAGCACCGCCCCCACCTGGCCGCCGGGGCCCGTGTCCGGGTGTGGGCCGGCCCGTGCATCGCCCTGTTCCCGCTCGACTACCTCAAGCTGATCTCCGCCGACTTGCGCGCCCGTGCACGCGACGGCGTGGCCGCTCGCCGCGTGCACGACACGCTGTGGGTCCGAGCCGTGGAGGCCACCCCCGACGCGCAGGGACGTATCCACCTCCCCGAGGCGATGCGTGCCGAGGTGGGTGTCACCTCCGAGGTCCACCTCGTCGGAGTGGGCACGCACATCGAGATGTGGCCGCCCGAACGATGGGATGACGTCCGCGCCGACGGCGAGGCGTTGCTCATGGACCACGTGAACACGGGACTGGGGATCTGACCGTGTCCACGTCTGCCGTTCGCCGGCTCCCCACCCGCCACTGCCAATCCCCACGCACCGATCGGTCGTCCGCAGTCCCTCGGCCGGCAAGATGGCAAGCCCCTTCTCCGCCCGCTTTCCATCTCGCCTGGTTGGAGAGACAACCGGCTGGGCATTCGCCGGCCGGGGGGCTGCCGACCATCGATCCGTGCGTCCGGATTCCGTGGCCGAAGCAGCAAGGAGCGGCGTCCATGGCGCCTTCACGTACCTCGCCTGCCGGCGAGTTCCGCCACGAGCCCGTCTTGGTCGAGCGTGTGCTCGAAGTGTTCGCCGAAGTCCCGCCGGGCCTGGTCGTCGACGGCACGTTGGGCGCGGCCGGCCACGCCAGCGCGCTGCTGCGGGCCCGCGACGACATCGCGCTGTTGGGGATCGACCGGGATCCGGTGGCCCTGCGGGCCGCGTCGCGCACGCTCGAGCGGTTCAGCGGCCGGAGCCGCCTCGCCCGCGCCCGCTTCGATTCGCTCGCCGCGCTGGCGACCACGACCGCCGCCGAGCTGGGCGTGCCGATCACCGGTGTGCTGCTCGACCTCGGCGTCTCCTCGCCGCAGTTCGACGACGCAGACCGCGGGTTCAGCTACCGCTTCGACGCCCCGCTCGACATGCGGATGGACCCCGACCAACGCTTCTCGGCCGACGACGTCGTGAACGGCTACGACGCCGCCGAGCTCGCGCGGATCATCGAGGCCCACGCCGACGAGCGTTTCGCGCGCCGAATCGCGGACGCCGTCGTGGCGGCGCGTCCGGTGCGAACCACGGGCGCGCTGGCCGACGCGATCCGCGACGCGATGCCGGCGGCGGCGCGCCGCCGGCGGGGCCATCCCGCGAAGCGCACCTTCCAGGCGATCCGCATCGAGGTCAACGACGAGCTGCGAGTGCTGGCCGCGTCGCTGTCTCCGGCGATCGACGTGCTCGCCCCGGGCGGGCGGATCGCGGTGATCAGCTACCACTCCGGCGAGGACCGCATCGTGAAGGACGCCTTCCGTCAGGCCGTCACTGGCGGCTGCATCTGCCCGCCACAGCTGCCGTGCGTGTGCGGTGCCGTGCCGGTCGCCCGGACGATCGGTCGCCAAGGGGCCCGGCCCACGGCCGACGAAGTGACCCGCAACCCGCGCGCCGAGAGCGCCCGTTTGCGGGTCCTCCAGAAGCTCACACCTGACGAGGCCCGCGCGGCCGTGGAGGGTCGCTGACGATGGCTGCCACCACGGCTCCTGCCCGGCGTACGGCGACGGCCGTCCCCCGCCGTGCCACCACGACCACCCGCCGGCCCGATCTCCGCGTCGTCGACCCGCGGCCGTGGCGCATCCGGCGGGGTGTGGTGGTGGTCGCGGCGCTCGTCTTCGTGTTCGGCGCGCTGCTCGCGTCGGCCGTGTTCCACGCGCTGCTCGCGCAAGGACAGCAACGCCTCGACCACTTGAACAGCCAGGTGTCCGACGCGCAGCAGACCTATGACCGCCAGCGGCTCGAGGTCGACCGCCTGTCCGCTCCCGACCGGATCGTGTCCCGAGCCGAGCAACTCGGGATGGTGACGCCGACCACGGTCGAGACCATCACCCCTGCGCCAGGGACCGGCGCCGAGATCGCCGACGTGCCGGGTGACAACACGCCCGCGCCCGCCGACGCCAACACCGGGTACGCCACCGTCAAGCCCTATCTGGGCACGGATCGGTGACCGCTCGGCCAAGGACGGGTCGGGCGGTTCCGCAACGCCGCGCGAGCGGAGCCGCCCGCCGCCCTGCATCGCGGGGCCGAGGGTCCCGCGCGGTCGCACGGCGCCGGTTGGGGGGCCTGTTCGGCGTGTTCGTCTTGTTGTTCTGCGCAGCGGTCGCCCGCCTTGCCGACGTGCAAGTGCTGCAACCCGGACGCTACGTCCACCTCGGCGAAGAGCAGCGCGTGGTCCGCGAATCGCTGCCGGCCGGGCGCGGCACGATCTTCGATCGCAATGGCGTCGAGCTGGCCATGTCGGTTCCCCAGCAGACCGTCTTCGCGGACCCGAGCATGATCCACGACCCGGTCGCCACTGCCCAGAAGCTGGCACCCGTGCTCGGTCTCGATCCGGGTGCGCTGGCGCAGGAGCTGCACCGTTCCGGACGTTTCGTGTACCTGGCGCGGACCGTGCCCGACTCCGTGGCGCGCAAGGTGACGAATCTGCATCTCCAAGGCATCGCGTTGATGCCCGAATACGACCGGATCCGCCCTGCGGGCGACCTCGGTTCGGGGGTGCTCGGTGTCACCACGGTGGATGGCCAGGGGATCGCCGGGCTCGAGCGTCAGTACGACTCGCTGTTGCGCGGAACCCCGGGCTCGGCGGAGTACGAGCACTCCAAGGCCGGCACCATCGCCGGGGCGCCCCGCAAGGTGGACCCGGCCCGACCGGGCGACGACCTCGTGCTCACGCTCGATCGCGGCTTGCAGTACCAGACCGAGCAGTTGCTCGCCGACCAGGTGAAGACGACTGGATCGCACGGCGGCATCGCGATCGTGTCGGACCCGTCGACAGGCAACATCTTGGCGATCGCGAACGTGCAGCGCGACTCCACCACGAACAAAGTGACCGCGTCGTCGAACAACGCGGCGCTCACCACGGTCTTCGAGCCCGGCTCGGTCAACAAGGTCATCACGGTCTCCGCCGCGCTGGAAGAGCACAAGGTGACGCCGTCCACCTGGTTCCACGTGCCGTCGGAGCTCTACCTGGGCGGTGCGCGCTTCACCAACGCCGAGGCCGAGCCTTCGGACCAGACGGTGTCGGACATCTTGACGATCTCGTCGAACCTCGGGACGATCGGCATCGCCCGCGAGCTCGGCGGCAACGTCGTGAACGACTACCTCCACAAGTTCGGGTTCGGCACCAAGACGGCGCTCGACTTCCCCAACGAGGCGGCCGGGATCATGTTGCCGCTCGATCAGTGGAGCGGGTCGTCCATCGGCTCGATCCCGATCGGGCAGGGGATCGCCGTGACCGCTCTGCAGATGCTCGAGGCCTACAACGTGATCGCCAACAACGGCGTGTATGTGGCACCGCGGCTCGTCGACGCGACCATCGACCAGCGGGGCGTGGAGCATCGTCGCCCCGCATCCGCCAGCCACCGGGTCGTGTCGGCCACCACGGCACGGCAAGTGCGCGGCATGCTCGTGAACGTGGTCCGGCACGGTACGGGCACCAACGCGGCCATCCCCGGCTACACGGTGGCCGGCAAGACCGGTACCGCTCGCAAGCCGGTCGCCGACCACGTCCCCGGCGACGGCTACAAGGACGCGAGTGGCTACCACTACGTGTCGACGTTCGTGGGCATGGCGCCTGCGGAGAACCCCCGCCTGTCGATCATCGTGGTGATGGACGAGCCGACCAAGGGCTTCTACGCCGCCGAAGTCGCGGCACCGTTGTTCAGTCGACTCGGTGCACTGGCGTTGCGCACATTGCGGATCCCGCCGGCGGCCCCGGGCGACAACCCGTTCGCCGACATCCCGGCGCTCAGCTCCGACGCGGCTGCGTCGAGCAAGTCGGAGCGGGCCGTCGGCCCCGGTGCCGCCAACACCCCCGCGCCTCAGTCCTCGACCACGGCGCCCACGTCGTCCACCCGTTCGTCCTCATCGTCCACTTCCGCGCCTGCTTCCAACACCGCTGCGCCCCGCACGGCCACGACCCGTTCCTCCTACGGGGGTTGACCATGATGGTCGACGAGCTCTGGGCCGCCATGGAGGCAGCACCAGGCTGGGACGGCGCCATACGGCGCGGATCGACTGGCGCGGGACTCGACGTGCGCGACGCGCACCACGATTCGCGCGATGCCGCCCCTGGCACCTTGTTCTGCTGTGTCACCGGCCAGTCCCATGACGGCCACCGGTACGCGCCCGCCGCCGTGGAGGCTGGTGCGGTCGCGTTGTTGTGCGAGCGCGAGCTCGACCTCGCCGTCCCGCAGTTCGTGGTGACGTCGACCCGCGCCGCCATGGGAGAGGTCGCCGCGGCGATCCACGGGCGGCCCGCCGACCGGCTGGCCATGGTCGGGGTCACCGGCACGAACGGCAAGACCACCGTCGTGCACCTGCTCGACGCGATCTTCACCGCAGCAGGTCGCCGGTCGCGGGCGGTCGGCACACTCACCGGTGCCAGGACCACGCCCGAGGCCACCGACCTGCAGCGCCTGCTGGCCACGTTCGTGGCCGACGGAGTCGACACGGTCGCGATGGAAGTGTCGAGCCACGCGCTCGTGCAGCACCGGGTCGACGGCGTTCGTTACGACGTCGCCGTCTTCACGAACTTGTCGCGCGACCACCTCGACTACCACCACGACATGGCCGAGTACTTCCGAGCCAAGGCCTTGCTGTTCGAGCCGGTCCGGGCGCGCAAGGCGGTCGTCAACCTCGACAGCCCCGAGGGGCGCCTGCTCCACGATGCTGCCCGCGTGCCGACGGTCGGGTACTCGCTCGGCGATGTCAGCGACTTGGAGCTCGACGTCCGCGGCAGCAGCTTTCGCTGGCGCGACCTCGACGTCCGCCTCGCGCTCGCCGGCGACTTCAACGTGTCGAACGCGCTGGCCGCTGCCACCGCCGCGGTCGAGCTGGGCGTGGACCCGGCCGACGTGGTGGCCGGTCTGGCTGCCGCCGGCACGGTGCCCGGGCGGTTCGAGCTGGTCGACGAAGGCCAGCCGTTCACGGCCATCGTCGATTTCGCCCACACCCCCGACGGCCTTCATCGCGCGTTGGCGTCGGCGCGTGGCCTGGCCGGCGAACGGCACGTCTTGGTCGTGTTCGGGGCGGGTGGCGACCGCGACCGATCGAAGCGACCGGAGATGGGTGCGGCCGCAGCACAAGGCGCAGACCTGGTCGTTCTCACCTCGGACAACCCCCGCAGTGAGGATCCGCTGGCGATCATCGAAGCCGTGCGTTCGGGTGCGACCTCCGCATCTGACACGCTGGAGCTGGTCGTCGAGCCCGACCGATCAGCCGCCATCGCGTTGGCGGTGGCGCGCGCCCAGCCGGGCGACGTCGTGCTGATCGCCGGGAAAGGACACGAAACCACTCAGACGATCGGCGCGCGCGTGCTGCCGTTCGACGACCGTGAGGTCCTTCGCGACGCGCTGCGCCACACGGAGAACCGCCCATGATCGCCCTGCTGCTCGCCGGGTCCATCTCGCTCGCCCTGTCGCTGCTCGGCACCCGCCTGCTGATCGGTTGGCTCACTGCCCTGAAAGTCGGTCAGCCCATCCGCGAGGAGGGCCCGAAAGGCCACGTCACCAAAGCGGGCACCCCCACCATGGGCGGCATCGCGATCGTCGGCTCCGCGGCCATCGGCTACGCCGTGGCGCACGTGCGCCACGGCCTGCTGTTCACCCGCACCGGGATGCTCGTGATGGCGCTGATCATCGCCGGTGGGGCGGTCGGGCTCGCCGACGACTGGATCAAGGTGTGGCAGGAGCGCAACCTCGGGCTGAACAAGCGGGCCAAAGCCGGGGGCTTGTTGGTGGTCGCGCTGGCGTTCGCGATCGCCGTGGTGAAGCTCACCGCCATCCACACCGAGGTGTCGCTCACCCGCTACAACAACTTCAGCAGCTTCCACCTCAGCAAACCGGTCTGGGTGATCTGGGCGGTACTGCTCATCGTGGGCACGACCAACGCCGTGAACCTCACCGATGGCCTCGACGGCCTCGCGGCGGGGTCGAGCCTCTATGCGTTCGCGGTGTTCGTGGTGATCGGCTACTGGGCGTTTCGCCACCCGAACTACAGCGTGGCCCACGCGCTCGATCTGGCCGTCGTCGCTTCCGCGATGGTGGGTGCGTGTGCGGGGTTCTTGTGGTGGAACGCCGCGCCTGCACGGATCTTCATGGGCGATACCGGCGCCCTTGCCATCGGCGCGGGCCTGGCCGGGTTGGCGCTCACGTTGAACACCCAATTGCTGTTGTTGATCATCGGCGCGCTGTTCGTGGTGGAGACGCTGTCGGTGATCATCCAGGTGGCGAGCTTCCGGATCTTCGGCCGCCGGGTGTTCCGGATGGCCCCGATCCATCACCACTTCGAGCTGAGGGGGTGGCCGGAGACGACGGTGATCATCCGGTTCTGGATGCTCGCGGGGCTGTGCGCGGCGTTGGCTCTCGGCATCTACTACGCCGACTTCAACGCGCACCTCTCGATGCTCGGCAAGGGCGCCGAGTGAGCACCGCGCTCGTCGTCGGGCTCGGCGTGACCGGGCAGGCGCTGGTCGGAGCGTTGCGGCGCCACGGCCACGACGTGACCGTGGTCGACGACCGTCCCGCCGCGGCGACCCGAGCGGCCGCGGTCGAGCTCGGCGTCGACTTGGTGGAGGCGCCCGATCCCGCGGTGCTCGACGCGCTGGTGCGGCGCGCCGACCTGGTGTTGCCGAGCCCCGGCGTGCCGGACCACCACCCGGTGTTCGCGGCGGCGGCCGCGGCCGCCGTGCCCGTGCGCAGCGAGCTCGACCTGGCCGCGGACTGGGATCAGCGGCCGTTCCTCGCCATCACCGGGACGGATGGCAAGACCACGGTCGTGTCGTTGGTCGTGGCGATGTTGCGGGCATCGGGCCTCCGTGCAGTCGAGGCGGGCAACACCGAAGTGCCCCTCGTGGCGGCGATCGCCGACCCGTCACCCGAGGTCTTCGTGGTCGAGGCGTCGTCGTTCCGGCTGGCAGCCATCGACACGTTCCGGGCCAAGGTCGGCACGTGGCTGAACTTCGCGCCCGACCACCAAGATGCGCACGCCAACCTCGCCCGCTACGAGGCTGCCAAGGCCAAGGTGTTCGAGGCGGTCGCGACGGATGGCCTGGCTGTCGCCAACGCCGATGATCCCGTCGTGGTGGCCCACGCGAAGGTCGCCCCCCGGGTCGAGACGTTCGGACTCGGCCCGGGTGCGGACTGGCACGTGGCCGGGTCCGACCTCTGCACGCCGGACGGAACACCGTGGGTTCGCACGGCCGACCTGTGGCGGACGTTTCCCCACGACTTGTCCAACTTCCTGGCGGCGGCCGCCACTGCGGTCGGGGGCGGGGCCACGCTTGCCGGTGCGGAGGCAGCAGCCGTTGCCTTCCAAGGTCTCCCTCACCGGGTCAGTTTCGTGGCCGAGTCGGGTGGGGTCCGCTGGTACGACGACTCGAAGGCCACCGCGCCGCACGCCACCCTCGCAGCGATCGCCGCCTTCGATCGGGTGGTGCTGATCGCAGGAGGCCGGAACAAGGGCCTCGACCTCGCCACGTTGGGCCGAGCAGCGGACCGCCTGCGTGGCGTCGTCGCGATCGGGGAGGCCGCCGCCGATGTGACTGCCGCGCTGGCGGGCCACGCACCGGTGGTGCAGGCCGGGTCCATGGACGAGGCCGTCGCGGCGGCGCGTGACCTCGCCGGTCCCGGCGATGCCGTGTTGTTGTCACCCGGATGCGCATCGTTCGACTGGTACGGCTCGTACCGCGAACGAGGCGACGACTTCATCCGTGCCGTAACCGAGCTCCTGGGGGCCAGATGAGCACTCGAACCGGAACCCGACCCGCCGGACCTCGCTCTGGCAAGGGTGCCGCTGGCACCAAGTCGCGCCCGTCGTCCCCTCCGGTGCGCCCGACCGCCCGCGCGGCGCGTCCGACCCGCGCCGCTGGCTCGTCGAGCCGCGCCGCCGCCTCGCCGAGCAACGGCTTTTGGCTGCTGGCCTTGGTGGTCGTCGTGTTGTGCCTCGTCGGGCTCGTGATGGTGCTGTCCGCGTCGTCGGTGATGTCGCTCGACACGACGGGTTCGTCGTGGACGTACTTCATCAAGCAGGCGATGTGGGTCACCGTCGGCGCCGGGGCGCTGTTGGTGTGCATGGCGTGCGACCTGCGGGTCATCCGCCGGATCGGCCCGCTGGCGTTGTTCGCGGCGGCCGGGATGTTGTTCTTGGTGTTGGTGCCGGGCCTGGGCGTGAGCGCCAACGGTTCTACCCGCTGGCTCGGCTTCGGGTCGCTGTCGATCCAGCCGGCCGAGTTCGCCAAGTTGGCGGTGCTGGTGTTCGTGGCTGATCTGCTCGCCCGGCGCGCCGATCGCGTGCACGACCCGCGATTCTCGATTCGGCCTGTGATGGCCGTGGCCGGTCTCTTCGCGGTGCTGTTGATGCTGCAGCCGAACCTCGGCACCACGATCATCCTCGTGTCGATCGTGATGGTGATGTTGTTCGTCGCCGGCGCACCCGGCCGGGAGCTGATGGGTTGGGGGACGGTCGGGCTGGCCGCCGCGGTGCTGCTCGCGCTGGCGGCCCCGTACCGCCGGGCCCGGGTGTTGGCGTTCCTGCACCCGTGGGCGGATCCGGCCAACACCGGCTACCAGCTCATCCAGTCGCAGGTCGGGCTCGCCGATGGTGGCTTCCTCGGGCTGGGCCTCGGGGCGTCGCGGGCCAAGTGGGGCTTCTTGCCGTATGCCCACACCGACTTCATCTTCGCGATCGTCGGCGAGGAGCTCGGGTTGTTGGGCGCGGCGCTCGTGGTGATCCTGTTCGTCGCGCTGGCCTTTCTCGGCGTGCGCGCCGCGGTCCGCACCAACGATCGATTCTCGATGCTGCTGGCGGTGGGCGTGACGACGTGGATCACGTTGCAGGCCTTCGTGAACATCGGCGCGGTGATCGGCATCCTGCCGATCACCGGCGTGCCGCTGCCGTTCTTGTCGTTCGGTGGTTCGTCCGTCTTGTTCACGATGGCCGCGACCGGTCTCCTGTTGAACGTCGCCCGCCACCCCGAGCCTGCCCATGCCCGCACACGCGCGCGTGCGCCGCGCGGGGCGTCGACTCGCGCCCGCGCCGGCGCACGCCGGCCCGTACCCGCCGGCGCCGGCGGGGGTCGGCTGCTCGGCGCCCGACTGCGGTGAGCACCGGGGGCCCCGGCGGGGTCCTGATCGCGGGCGGCGGCACCGCCGGGCACCTCCTGCCAGGTCTGGCAGTGGCGCAGGCCCTCGTCGAGGGGGGCCGTGATCGCGCCACGATCCACTTCGTCGGCGCGGTCCGGGGCCCCGAGTCCGACCTCGTCCCGAAGGCGGGCTTCACCGTCGAGGTTCTCCCCGGACGCGGGATCCAGCGTCGTCTGACGTGGGCCAACGTCCGCGCGGTCGCCGATCTGGTCCAGGCGCTGTTCCGCGGCATCATGGTCGTCCGCCGACGTCGACCCGCGGTCGTCGTGGTGCTCGGGGGTTACGCGTCGGCGGCGTGCGGCATCGGTGCCGTTCTGTGGCGCGTGCCGATCGTCTCGCTGGAGCAGAACAAGAAGGCCGGCGCCGTGAACCGGCTGCTGCGATGGTTCACCACGGCAGCGGCCGTGTCGTTCGAGGGCACGGACCTGCCGCGAGCGACGGTGACCGGCAACCCGCTCCGGCCCGAGATCCGGCACATGGCCGAGCACCCCGAGCCCGCAGCCGCTCGACTGGCGTTGGGGCTGCCCGCGGACCGCACGGTGATCGGGGTGTTCTCCGGGTCGCTCGGGTCTCGGCGGATCAACGAAGCGGTGCGGGAGGTGGTGGAGCGATGGGCGGACCGTTCCGACCTCGCCGTGCGCCATGTCATCGGACGGCGCGATTTTGCGACGTACCTGCAGACGGCTCCCCACCCTCCGTCCAGCGGCATGGTGTACCAGGTGGTCGAGTACGAGGATCGTGTCGAGTTGCTCCTCGACGCCGCCGATCTGGTGGTCACCCGCGCCGGTGGCACGGTCTTCGAGTTGATGGCCGCAGGGCTGCCGGCGATCCTCGTGCCGCTGCCGATCGCCACGCGTGATCACCAGACCGCCAACGCCGAGGCGGTGGCGGCCACCGGTGGGGCCGTCGTGGTGCCCGACGCCGACCTCGATGGGGATCGCCTCGAAGCCGAGCTCGCCACCCTGCTCGCCGATCCCGACCGCCTCGTCCGCATGCGCAAGGCGATGCGGACCGCCGCGAGCATCGACGCAGCCGACAAGGTCGCGGCGGTGATCGAAGATGTGGTGCATGGCTGACGACGCACGATCCGCGATTCGCCCGGGTGGCGCCCCTCTCCTCGATCTCGCAGGGCCGCCGATCACCGTGCACGTCATCGGCGCGGGCGGCGCGGGGATGAACGCCATCGCGTCGGTCCTGCTCGCCATGGGCCACTCGGTCACCGGCACCGATCTCAAGGAGTCCAACGGGCTCACCCGGCTGCGCGCCCAAGGCGGGGTCGTCCATGTCGGCCACGACGCAGCACACCTCGGCGCGCCCGACGTGGTCGCAGTGTCCACGGCGGTTCCCGAGGACAACCCCGAGGTCCGCGCGGCGCGCGAGCGCGGGATTCCCGTCCTGCGACGCGCCGAGATCCTGGCGGCGATCGCAGCGACCCGGCGCACGGTCGCAGTGTCGGGCACGCACGGCAAGACCACGACCTCATCGATGCTCGCCCTGGCGCTGGTCGGATCCGCGCTGGCGCCATCGTTCATCATCGGCGGCGATCTCAACGAGATCGGCAGTGGGGCGGTGTGGACGGACGGCGAGCTGTTCGTGGTGGAAGCCGACGAGAGCGACGGCACCTTCCTCGAACTGCCCGCCGATTCGGTGGTCGTCACCAACGTGGAGGCCGACCACCTCGACCACTACGGCGACCTCGCGCACGTCAAGAAGGCGTTCGAGCAGTTCGTGCGCCAGGCGCCCGGTGTGCAGGTGGTCGGGATCGACGAGCCCAACGGCGCCGAGCTGGCCCGGGTGACTGGAGCGATCACGTACGGAACCGCGGCTGGTGCCGACTACTGGATCGCGGAGCCGACGATCCGCCAAGTGGGCGCGACCGGCACGATCGTGCGTCGGGGCGAAGTGCTCGGGAGGCTCACGCTCCCGGTGCCGGGCCTGCACAATCTTCGCAACGCCACCGCGGCGCTCGCCATGGCGATGGAGCTCGGCGCCGACTTCGACCGCGTGGCCCGCGCGCTGGGTCGATTCGGTGGCGTCGCCCGGAGGTTCCAGTTCCGTGGCGAGGTCGGCGGCGTCACGTTCGTCGATGACTACGCCCACAACCCCGGCAAGGTGCGGGCGGTGATGGAGGCCGTCGAGGGTACCGGGTGGACCCGAGTGGTGGCGGTGTTCCAACCCCACCGGTACAGCCGCACGCAAGACCTGTGGCGCGAGTTCGGCGACGCGTTCCCGGGTGCGGACCTCGTCGTGGTCACCGACGTATATGGCGCGGGCGAGACGCCACGCCCCGGAGTGTCGGGCCACCTCGTCGTCGAAGCGATCCTCGCGGCGCGACCTGGCCAGACCGTGGTGTACCTGCCCCAGCGGCGCGACGTCGTCGACTACCTCGCCGGTCACCTGCGAACGGGGGACTTGTGCCTGACGCTCGGCGCGGGCGACGTGACCACTTACCCGTCCGAGATCATGACCCGGCTCCGGGAGCGCGCGGAGGAATGAGCCGGCGGGATCGGAAGGGGCTGCGGGATCGGAAGGGGCTGGTCGAGCTCGATGCACGCTTGCGGGCGCGCTTCGGCGGCGAGGTCGAGACCGATGCGCCGCTGGGTGCGCGCACCACGTACCGGGTCGGCGGGTCCGCTGCCCGTCTGGTGCGAGTGGACGATCACGACGAGCTGGCCGCGCTGGCGTCGGCCACCGCGGGCTCGGACGTGCCGATCCTGATCGTGGGCAAGGGCTCGAACCTGCTGGTCGCGGACCGAGGCTTTCCGGGTCTCGCTGTCCTGCTCGGTGACGGGTTCGCCGAGATCGATGTCGACGTGGCGCACGGCGAGGGCGTCGGGGTGGTCGATGCCGGGGGAGCAGCGTCGCTGCCGGTCGTGGCCCGCCGGACCGCCGCGGCGGGGCTGACCGGCTTCGAGTGGGCCGTGGGTGTGCCCGGCTCGATAGGTGGTGCGGTGCGCATGAACGCGGGTGGCCACGGTTCCGACATGGCAGCCAGCCTCGAGGGGGTCCGCGTGATCGACCTCGCGACCGGCGAGGATGGATTCGTGTCAGCTGGGTCGCTCGCCCTCCGATACCGCAGCTCCTCGGTGACGGCGAGCCAGGTGGTCTCCCTCGCCCGGTTGCGGCTGGTCGTCGGCGACCGAGCGGCATCCGAAGCCGAGATCAGCGAGATCGTGCGCTGGCGTCGCGCCAACCAGCCAGGCGGACAGAACGCGGGGTCGGTGTTCGCCAACCCGCCCGGCGACTCCGCCGGCCGGTTGATCGACGCAGCGGGCTGCAAGGGCTTGCGGATCGGCAGCGCCGAGGTGTCGCCGAAGCACGCCAACTTCATCCAGGCCGACGCCGGCGGATCCGCCGACGACGTGTTCGCGCTGCTGGTCGAGGTGCGCCGCCGGGTGCACGAGTCCTCCGGCATCGTCCTCCACCCGGAGAACCGACTCATCGAGCTCGGACCTCTACCTGACCTCGAGGCCTGATTGCCGACCGCCAGCCCGCCCCGTGCACGCTCGACCCCACGTCGACCCGGGGTCGACCCTCGCCTGCGCGCCCGTCGCATCGAGGTGCAACGCGAACGGGGGCGCAAGCGGCTGCACCGGGTGGTTGCGCTCGGGGCGCTCGTGGCGTTGTCGGCCATCGCGTACGGCGTCACGCGCACACCGCTGCTGGCCGTGCAGCACGTCCGGGTCAGCGGAGGCGATCAGGTTCGGCCCGCGGCGATCCAGGCCGCGTCGGGTATCCGCAACGGTGCGCCCATGCTCGACGTGTCGACTGGCGCGGCCGCCCGGCGCATCGAGCAACTGCCGTGGGTCGCCGATGCATCCGTGCAACGCAAGTGGCCGCGCACCATCGTGATCAAGGTTGCGGAGCGCCAGCCCGCCGCGCAGCTCGCCGACGGGAAGCAGTGGCTGGTCGTCGACCTCGCCGGCCGCGTGCTCGAACGTCGGTCATCATCGTCATCGGACCTTGCCACCGTCGTGTGGCAGGGCAGCCGCGTGGCTCCGGGCTCGACCCTCGCCGTTCCGGCCGCGTTGTTGCGGCTGGCCGACGCGCTCCCGACCGAACTGCGCGAGGCGCCGGCGACCGTGTCGCTCGATGGGTCGCTGTTGGTGGTGAACCTGCCGGGGGGCGCGGTCATCCGGGTGGGGGACACGACGGCGTTGCGCGACAAGCTCGTTGCCGCGGTCACGCTGCTCGAGACACCGGCTGCCCACTGCGCCGCGGTCATCGATGTGCAGGTGCCGACTGCGCCAACCTTGACCACGAAGCAAGGGTGCGCCTAGCGTGTCCAACCGGATACAACAGGTTTACATAACCCTAAAGTAGCAGTCGAGGGTTTCGTCGAGGCGCGGCCTCGGCCGTTCTAGCGTTATCGAATGCAGCCGGAGGTCGCCTGAAGATGGCTAGCAACCTGCAGAACTACCTGGCGGTGATCAAAGTCGTCGGGATCGGTGGCGGCGGCGTCAACGCGGTGAACCGCATGATCGACGCCGGCCTGAAGGGCGTGGAGTTCATCGCGGTCAACACCGACGCCCAGGCGCTGCTCATGAGCGACGCCGACGTCAAGCTCGACATCGGCCGCGAGCTCACCCGCGGGTTGGGTGCCGGCAGCGACCCCGAAGTCGGGGCGCAGGCCGCCGAGGCCCACCGCGAAGAGATCGAAGAGGTCCTCAAGGGGGCCGACATGGTGTTCATCACCGCCGGCAAGGGTGGCGGTACCGGCACCGGCGGTGCGCCGGTCATCGCCGAGATCGCCAAGAACCTCGGCGCGCTCACGATCGGCGTCGTGACCCGGCCGTTCGCCTTCGAGGGCCGGCGCCGCGCCGTCCAGGCCGAGACCGGCATCCAGAAGCTGAAGGAGAAGGTCGACACCCAGATCGTCATCCCCAACGATCGGTTGCTCACCGTCTCCAACGAGAAGACGTCGGTGATCAATGCCTTCAAGATGGCCGACGAGGTCCTCCTTCAGGGCGTGTCCGGCATCACCGACCTGATCACCACGCCGGGCCTGATCAACACCGACTTCGCCGACGTCAAGATGATCATGAGCAACGCAGGTTCGGCGCTCATGGGCATTGGCCACGGCAGCGGCGACGGTCGGGCACTCCAAGCGGCCCGCAACGCCATCTCCAGCCCGCTGCTCGAAGCCTCGATCGAAGGCGCTCGCGGGATCCTGCTGTCGATCTCGGGCGGTTCCGACCTCGGCCTGTTCGAGGTGAACGAAGCAGCCGAAGTGATCCACAGCGTCGCCCATCCTGACGCCAACATCATCTTCGGCGCCGTCATCGACGACGAGATGGGCGACGAGGTGCGAGTTACCGTCATCGCCGCCGGATTCGACCGGTGGGACGACAAGAAGGGCGCGCCGCCGGCCACCGCCGAGCCCCGTTCGAACCGCGCTGCGGACCTGTTCGGCCCCGACGACGACGAGGGCGACCTCGGTGACGACGATGAGTTCGACGTCCCCTCCTTCTTGAAGTAGAGGACCGCGCTCGTTGCCCGTCCGCTTCACGGATCGCAGCCATGGCGACCTGGCGGTCGATCTCGACGATGAGGTGCTCGCACCGCGCCGCGCCCGGGTGGTCGACGCACCGTGGACCTGGCTGCGCCAAGTGCACGGTGCGCAGGTGGTGGTCGTCACCAGGCCCGGCCAGCACGCCGGGGTCGCAGCTGACGCGGCGGTCACCCGCGTGGCGGGGGCGCCGCTTGCCATCCACACCGCGGACTGCGCGCCGGTGGTCATGTCGGCACCCGGTGTCGTCGGTGTCGCCCATGCCGGTTGGCGCGGGCTCGCGGCCGGGATCCTCGACCGCATGGTCGACACCATGATCGACCTCGGCGCCGATCCCGCCGCGCTCGCGGCGGCCATCGGACCCTGCATCCGCCCACGGTGCTACGAGTTCGGAACCGCCGAGCTCGCCGATGTCGTCGCGGCAGTGGGGCCCGACGTGCGCTCGACCACGTCGTGGGGCACGCCCGCGCTGGATCTGCCGGCCGGGGTGCAGGCGGCGCTGGCCCGGCGGGGGGTGAGCCGTGTCGACGACGCCGGGACGTGCACGGCGTGCAGCCCCGTCCACTGGTCCCACCGCGCTCGTCGCGACGCGTCCCGCCAGGCCACCGTCGCGTGGCTGGAGCCGTGATCACCGTGGCCGGCGACCCCATCCCCGCGGCGCCGCCTCGCGACGTGGCGGAGCTGCAGGCGCGCGCGGCGCGCGTGCGCGAACGGATCGCCGCTGCGGGCGGCGACCCGGCTGCGATCACGCTCGTCGCCGTCACCAAAGGGCTCCCCGTCGGCCTCGCCGCGTTGGCGTTGGAGGCGGGGCTGGAAGATCTCGGCGAGAACTACGCGCAGGAGCTGCTGTCCAAGCACGAGCAGCTCGGTGCAGCGGCCGCCCGGGTTCGCTGGCACTTCATCGGCCAGTTGCAACGCAACAAGGTGGCGAAGCTGGCACCGGTGGTCGACGTGTGGGAGACGGTCGACCGCGTCGAGCTCGGTACCGCCATTGCGCGCCACGCGCCCGGTGCGACGGTGTTCGCCCAGGTCAACGTCAGCGGCGAGCCGCAAAAGGGCGGCTGCCTGCCCGACGCGGCCCCCGACCTCGTCGCCGCGTTGCGTGACCTCGGGCTGGCGGTGCGTGGCCTGATGACCGTCGGGGCGACCGGTGCCCCCGAAGCGGCCCGCGACGGCTTTCGCACGTTGCGACGGTTGGCCGATCGACTCGGGTTGGTCGACTGCTCGATGGGCATGTCGGGCGACCTCGAGGTCGCAGTGGCGGAGGGCGCCACCATCGTGCGTGTGGGCACCGCGCTGATGGGTCGCCGTACCACGACGTCCTACGTGCGAGACTGAGGCTCTCGGGTCAGGAGGAACCATGGCGACCATGTGGCGTAAGGCCATGCTCTACCTGGGGCTCGGCCCCGACGAGGAATACGACGACTACGAACCCGGCTACGAGCCGCCGGCCAGTCGCGGCTACGACAACGACTCGGCGGGGCTCGGCGGGCGGTACTCGCCGTCGTCGTACCCGCCCGACGAGCCGTCGTCGATCGGCGCCGTGCGGCCCATCAACCCCACGGGTGGCGTGCGCGACACGCCGTCGGTCGTCACCGTGCAGCCTTCGGGCCAGCTGCAGCCCCAGCCACGGCCGCGCCCCCAGGTGGTGCGGCCCTTGCCTGCGCCGTCGAGCGCCAAGCCCGTGGTGGTGGTGCCCACCTCGTTCAACCAGGCGCAAGAAGTGGCCGACAAGTTCAAGGGCAACCAGCCGGTGATCGTCAACCTCCAAGGAGCCGACCGCGAGCTCTCGCGTCGTCTGATCGACTTCGGCAGCGGCCTTTGCTACGGGCTCGGCGGCCACATGGAGAAGGTCGCCAACCAGGTGTACCTGCTGACCCCCGTCAACGTCGAGGTGCCGGCCGAGGAACGGCGACGCCTCGAAGAGCGCGGTTTCGACCGCTGACACCTGCGGCTCGACCGATCCCGGCGCAACCTACGCTGACCCCGTGCGAACGCTCGTCATCGATCTGCTCTACGCCTACGCGTTCGTGTTGTTCATCCGCGTGGCGCTGAGCTGGGCGACCGCTTACTCCCGGAGCCAGCCCCTCCAGCAGGTCGAGCGAGCGCTCGCCAAGATCACGGATCCGGTGCTGAGCCCGATCCGTCGTGCGCTTCCCGCCTCTGGTCGGATCGACTGGTCGCCCACGATCGCCATGGTCGGCTGCTACATCCTGGCCCGCCTGCTCGGCGGTTGACCCCCTGGTCGGCTCGCGCTCGCAATCCTGAGCCTGCCGACGCTGCCGACTAGCATCGCCACCCATGGAACTCACGCCAAAACTGCTCACCGACGAGGTCGACTTCCGGGTCGCCTACCGGGGCTACGACCGCGACGAGGTCGACGACTTCCTCGAGCGGGTGGCGGTGGCGGTGGGTCAGTTGCAGGCGCAACTCGGCGAGGCGGTCGAACGTGCTCGTGGCGCCGACGCCCGTGTGCAGGCCGCGCAGCGTGAGGCCGAGGAAGCGAAGCGTCACGCTGCCCGTGCCCAGTCCACGCAGCCCGCGCCGGCCGCCGTGCCGGCAGCGGCGCCGGTTGCCGAGCCGCCCGCGGTCAGCAGCCGTGAGACCGAGGATCTCAACGAGGAGCTTCGCCGCACGCTCGTGCTCGCCCAGCGCACCGCGGACGCCGCGATCCGTGAAGCGCGCGAGCAAGCCATGAAGATCACCGGCGAGGCCGACGAACGTGCCCAGCGCCGCATCGCCGATGCCGAGGCCGAAGCCCGCCGCAAGTCCGACGAAGCCCGTTCGAAGCTGCTGGCCGAGATCGCCGAGCTCGAGGGCATCCGCGAGTCCTTCCGTGGCGACGTCACCGTGCTCGAGCGCCATCTCGAGGAACAGCGGCTCCAGCTGAGGTCCACGTTGCAGGAGCTCCAGCGGCTGCTCGACGACCCTGGCAGCTTCCGTGTCGAGCCGATCCCGCCGCTGTCGGGCGTGTCCGCCCCACGCGCGAACGAGCTTCCCGCGGCGCGGCCCGCGCCGGAGAATCGCCCGGCGCCCGCGCCGCGCCCCGCAGCAGCGCCGCCTGCCCGCCAGCCCCGCCGCCCTGCTCCTGGCCCGGCCGGCTCGGGCCAGCAAGGCCCGCCGAGCGGTGAGGTCACCTTCAAAGGCGCGACCCCGGCGGCGGGCGCGGCGCCTGCCGACCCGGGTCCGCGCACCCAACCCGTCTCTGCGGCCCGTTTCGAGGCCGATGAGAGCGATGACGCGTTCTTGGCCGAGTTGCGTCGAGCCATGGCTGACGAGGAACCTCTAGGGCCACGATCCAGTGAAGCTGGTGCAGCGGGCGATGACGGTGGGCGTCGCCCGCGCTTCGGCCGGCGGCGCTGAGTTCCGCTGGTCTGACCCCCACCCGCACCGGAGGCAGAAGTGTTGTTCTTGTTGAGCATCGTGTTGGTCGTCGTCGCCCTCATCCTGTTGGTGTTGGGCTTCGCGGTCTCGAGCGGGCTCGGGCTCATCTATGCCGCGATCATCGTCGCGGTGGCCGCGGGCGCGGTCTTGGTGATCTCCGTGCTGCTCGACCGCAAGCGGCCGTCCGCAGCACGCGACCGCCCGTCCGACATCGGGAGCGGCTTCGAGCCGGCGATCGCCGGCGCAGCTGCGGGAGCCCCGGCGGCGCTGTCGTCCCATGGTGACGCCGACTCGGCCGCCTCGCTCGGTGCGGTCGACGATCGGCCCGGTGCCGTGGCGGTCGCCGACCACGACACGGCCGAGCACGAAGCGGCCGAGCCGCATGCGGCCGCGCACGCCTCGGTCGACGAGGAGCTGGCTGGCGGCGCCGCGGCCCCCACCCAAGAGGACTGGGCGCCCGAGGTACCCGAGACCCATCTCGCGGAAGCCGCGCACGACCACGACCACCTCGCGGCGGCCGCCCCTCCTGCGGCCGCGGCCGGCGAGGGGGAGTGGGTCAGCGACGAGGACTGGGCGGCCGACGACTACTTCCCGATCGCCGAGTACAACGATCTCAACGTCGAGGAGATCCTCCCGCTGTTGCCGCAGCTCTACCCGGAGGAACTGCCGGTCGTCGAGGAGCGGGAGCGCTCCACGAAGAATCGGGCCGTGATCCTCGACACGTTGGCCGACCTCCGCGAGGAGTTCGCGGCCAGCGGCAGTGCGGTGCCCGCTGGCCAGTGGAAGATGGGCGACGACGAGTGGGAGGTCCACGACGAGTGGGAGCCCGCTGCAGTTGGGGCCGACGACGATCTTCCATTCCCGATCGACGACTACGACCAGCTCACCGCCGCCGAAGTGATCCCGCTGCTGGGTGACTTGGAGCCCGATGAGCTCGCTGAAGTGCGAGCACACGAGGCTCGGGGTGCGAAGCGCGCCACGGTCCTCACCGCCATCGACCGGCGGCTCGGGCGCGCGGGCGCCGGAAGGGCCGCGGCATCCACGGCGCCGGCGCGCAAGGCCGCCGCCACGAAGGTGACCGCCAAGAAGGCGGCGCCGGCGAGGAAGGCCACCGCCACGAAGAAGACCGGTGCCGCGAAGAAGACCGGTGCCGCGAAGAAGACAGCGGCGTCGCGGACGCCGGCCAAGAAGGCCACGCCGGCCAAGACCCCGGCCCGCAAGGCAGCGGCCAAGCAGGCCCCGGCCAACAAGGCCGCCCCGGCCAAGCGCGCCGCGGCGCCAGCGAAGAAGGCGGCACCGGCGCGCGCCACGGCAAAGAAGGCTGCGGGAAAGCAGGCCCCGGCCAAGAAGTCGACCGCCAAGAAGGCGCCAGCAAAGAAGGCGTCCGGCAGCCGCACCCCCCGCAAGCGGTAGCCGCCTGCAGGCTTGCCGTCGGGCCGGTCACGGCACCGGCCCGCGGTTCAGCCCGCTCGGTCAGCGCGCCAAGGTGAGGCCGACGGTGACGGCGTCGTCATCGCCGAGGCGCAGCGTCGATCCCACGGTGGCCGGATCTCGCCGCAGCGACGCGGCGAGCACTTCGCCGGCGATCCAGTCGCCGTACGCCTCGATCAGATCGTCAGCGCCCGCGATGGCGACGTCGACCCGGTCGGCGATCGCGAAGCCCTGCTCCTTGCGGAGGTCGTTGACGGCGCGCACCAACTCACGGGCGCGGCCCTCGAGCCGGAGCTCGTCGTCGAGCTCGAGGTCGAGTGCGACCGCCCACCCGGCGTCCTCTGCCAGCGCGAACGACTCATGACGGCTGGCGCGGGTCTCGACATCGTCGGGACCGAGCCGCTCGCCGAGGACCTCGATGAAGCCGTCGGCCTCGAGTTGGCGCTGGAGCGCCGTGCCGTCGGCCGCCGCCAGCGCCGCCTTCATCTCGCCGATGCGGGGACCGAGCCGGGGCCCGAGCACCCGGAAGTTTGGCGTGACGGTCCACGTGAGCAGCCCCGACAGCGTGTCGACATCCTCGAGCACCTTGACGTTGAGCTCACCGGCGATCTCGGCGCGGGTCCCGTCGTCGAGCTCGACGCCCGGGTGCAGCACCAGCGCGCGGCGCAGCGGCTGGCGGACTTTCACGGCAGCGTCGGTGCGAGCCGCACGACCCAGCGCGACGAGCCGTCGGCTGGCTGCGACCTCGGCGGCCAGGGCAGGGTCGTGCCACCCGCTCTGCGTGGGCCAGTCGGCCATGTGGACGGACGTTGGACCATCGGCGGTGGGCTCGGTGAGCACCATGTGGAGCTCGTCAGCGAGGAACGGGCAAAACGGTGCCAGCAGCCGGGAGATCGCGACCAGGCAGCGGTACAGCGTGGCGTGTGCGCTCGGGTCGGCCGACTTCCAGAACCGCGGGCGGTTCCGCCGGACGTACCAGTTCGACAGGTCGTCGACGAGCCGTGCGAGGCGGTCGGCGGCCGTCAGCGCGTCGAAGTCCTCGAGCGCGTCGGTCATCACCGCGATGGTCTCGTCGAGCTCCGACAGGATCCAGCGGTCGAGCTGGTGGCTCGGCGGTGGCGCGGCGCTGTCGGGCTCCCAGCCATCGAGGTCGGCGTAGGTGGCGAAGAAGCTGAAGCAGTTCCACAACGTCAGCAGCGTGCGGCGGGCGCTCTCGCGGATCGCGTCCTCCATGACGCGGCGCTGTGCCCACGGCTGACCGGCTGAGAAGAAGTACCAGCGCAGCGCGTCGGCGCCGTGGTGTTCGAAGACGGTCCACGGGTCGACGATGTTGCCTCGGGACTTCGACATCTTGAGGCCGTCGGCGTCGACCAGCAGGCCGAGGCAGACCACGTTGCGGTACGGCGTCTGCCCGAACACCAGCGTGTTCACGGCGAGGAGGGAGTAGAACCAGCCGCGGGTCTGATCGATGGCCTCGCAGATGAAGTCGGCGGGGAAGTTCTGGTCGAACGTGGCGGCGCCCTCGAAGGGATGGTGCCGTTGGGCGGAGGGCATCGAGCCCGAGTCGAACCAGGCGTCGAGCACGGGTGCCAGGCGGGAAGCGGTGGCGTCGCAGCCCTCGGCTCCGCACGGGAACGTCACCTCGTCGAGGTACGGGCGGTGCAGATCGAGGTCGCTGAGATCGCGGCCGGCCCGCTCGGCCAGCTCGGCCACCGAGCCGACGCAAGTGTCGTGGTCTTCCGTGCAGCGCCAGATCGGCAGCGGCGTGCCCCAGTACCGGTCGCGCGACAAGGCCCAGTCGACGTTGTTCTCCAGCCAGTTGCCGAACCGGCCGTGCTTGATGTGGGCGGGGTGCCAGCCGATGCGCTCGTTTTGGGCGAGCAGGTCGTTGCGCCGATCGGATGTGCGGGCGAACCACGAGGTCTTGGCCCAGTAGATGAGGGGCGTGCCGCACCGCCAGCAGTGCGGGTAGCTGTGCTCGTACGGGACGCGGAGGACCAGCCGACCCGCCCGTTGCAGCTCGGCGATGATGTCTTCGTCGGCGTCGCGGACGAAGCGGCCAGCCCATTGCGGGACCGAGTCGTCGAACGTGGCCTGGGCGGTCACGGGGTTCAGCACCGGCAGCCCTTCGGCGCGGCCGACCTTGGCGTCGTCTTCGCCGAACGCGGGCGCCATGTGCACGATGCCGGACCCGTCGTCGGTGGTCACGAAGTCGGCTGTCACCACCCGCCAGGCGTCGCCGGACCCGGTGGGCGGCTCGAGCAGGGCGAACGGCCGCTCGTAGCGGGCGCCGACGAGGTCGGCCCCCTGCACCTCGGCCACCACTTCGGCCTCGGGCCAGCGGCGCCCGCGGGCCGTCGCCGCCACGACCAGGTCATGTCCAGCGGGCAGCCCGCCGGTGCCGGCCCGCACCCGCTGGTACGTGATGGCGGCGCCGACCGCTGTGGCGACGTTGGAGACGAGGGTCCAGGGCGTGGTGGTCCACACCAACAGGTCGGCGCCCTCGAGGGCCGACGCGGCCGCCGGCACGGACGTGAGGGGGAATCGCACGTAGACCGACGGGTCGACGACGTCCTGATAGCCCTGGGCGACCTCGTGGGAGCTGAGCGCCGTGCCGCACCGCCCGCAGTACGGGACCACCCGGTGGCCTTCGTACAGCAGACCGCGGTCCCACATCTGGCGCACCAGCCACCACACCGACTCGATGTAGTCGTTGGTCAGGGTCCAGTACGCGTCGGCGGTGTCGATCCACACCCCGGCGCGCTCGGTCAGCGAGGTCCAGTCGTTGACGTACTCCTGCACCGAGTCGCGACAGCGCTGGTTGAAGGCCGCGATGCCGTACGCCTCGATGTCACCCTTGGAGTGCAGCCCGAGCGACTTTTCGACTTCGAGCTCGACGGGCAGCCCGTGACAGTCCCATCCCCCCTTGCGCGGCACGGCGTGGCCCCGCATGGTCTGAAAGCGCGGGAAGAGGTCCTTGAAGGCCCGTGCCCACACGTGGTGCAGGCCCGGTCGGCCGTTGGCGGTGGGCGGGCCCTCGTAGAAGATCCACGGCGTGCCGTCCTTGCGCAGGTCCTGCACGCGGGCGGGCAGGTCGTCGCGGCGCCAGCGCTCGAGCACTCGCTGCTCGAGCGCGGCCAGGTCGAACGAGGGCGCAACAGGGCCAAACGGCATGCCTGGTAGCGTAAACGGCTCCCCGAGGGTGTCCGACCGTCGGTTTCGTACGGTGCAGGTTGTGACCCGCCGTGTGAGCTGCCTACAATCCGGCGCCTTCCTCTGCCTCTCCTGCCGGAAAAGAGCCTGTGACCTCGTCGAAGAAGTCCACCTCGCCCAAGTCCGCAGCGGCCAAGAAGACGGTCGCGAAGAAGCCGGCTCCGGCCACCTCGAAGACCACGGCCAAGCCGGCGGCGAAGACGTCCGCGCGCCAAGGGGCGTCACCTGCCAAAGCGGCGAGAGCGGCCGGGGTTGCGAAGGCCACCAAGGCGGCGAAGCCCACGAAGGCGGCGTCGCCGGCCGGCACCGGCGCAACCAGGGCGAACGGCGCCGTGGCGCGTGCCAAGCCCAAGAAATCGCCCTATCCCGCCAAGTTCGTCGAGCAACAGCAAAAGGCGTTGCTCGAGGAGCGCGCCACGTACTTCCAGCAGGCGGAGACGCTGCGGGCCGAGGCCGACTCCCTCGTCGCCGACTACGAGCCAGGCGATGTGCAGTTCGACGAGGAGTCCGGCGAGGGCGACACGATCAGCATGGAGCGCGAGCGCGATTTGCAGCTGTCCGCGCAGGCCCGCCAGATGGTCGAAGAGATCGACCTCGCGCTCGGCAAGATCAACGACGGCACGTACGGCATCTGTGAGGCCTCCGGCGAGCCGATCCCCAAGGAACGGTTGGAGGCGATCCCGTGGGCGCGAGTCCGGGTCGAGTTCAAGACCGGCGGTCTGGCCACCCGCCGTTGACGGGGCCGCGGCCGGCGGCCCTGCGCTCCCTCGGTGTCGCAGCCGCCGTCATCGGCCTCGACCAGCTCACCAAGTGGTGGGCGGTCAACCGGCTGTCGCGCGGCTCCATCCACTTGGTGTGGACGTTGCGGTTGTCGCTGGTCCACAACAGCGGGGCGGCGTTCAGCTTCTTTTCCGGCAAGGGTTACGGCCCGGCCATCGCGCTCGCCGCGATCGCGGTCCTGGCCGTGTTGGCGTTGAGCAGCCGGCAACTTCGCGGGCGTCTCGGTGAGACCGCGATCGGCCTCGTGATGGGCGGCGCGCTCGGCAACTTGAGCGATCGCCTGTTCCGTTCTCACAGTGGGTTCCTGCAAGGCGGCGTGGTCGATTTCGTCGACCTCCAGTGGTGGCCGGTCTTCAACCTGGCTGACACATGCGTCGTGGTCGGTGTGCTGCTCATCGCTGCGGCGGTGCTCCTGTCGGGGGCCGAAGGCCCGGCCGGGCCCTCCGGCTCGTCGTGATCATCGAGGAAGTCGTCCCGCACGCGCTCGACGGGGAACGCCTCGATCGTCTCGTGGCCCTGGTCGCCGATCTTTCGAGGGCGGCAGCGACCGAGCTCGTGGTCGCCGGCGCCGTGGAGATCGGAGGGGCGGCGCAGACGAAGCCGTCGACGCGGGTGGCCGAGGGCGACCAGATCCGCATGGCGGTGCCGGAGCCGATCGGTGAGCGGGCGCTGACCCCCGACCCCGGCATCGAGCTGGTGATCCGCTTCGCCGACCACGACGTCGCGGTGGTCGACAAGCCCGCCGGTCTGGTGGTCCACCCCGGGGCCGGAAACCGCTCCGGCACGTTGGCGCACGCGCTCGTGGCGCGCTTTCCGGAGATCGCCTCGGTCGGTGCCGATCCGGCGCGACCCGGCATCGTCCACCGCCTCGACAAGGGCACCTCGGGATTGCTCGTCGTGGCGCGCACGGCGCGGGCCTACGAGGCGCTGGTGGCACAGCTCGCTGCCCGCGAGGTGCAGCGCACGTACCGGGCGCTGGTGTGGGGCCATCCCGAATCGGGCCGCGGCGTGGTCGACGCGCCGATCGGCCGGTCGGCGCGCGAACCCACCAAGATGGCGGTCACGGCCGACGGGCGTGAGGCGCGCACCAGCTATGAGGTCGACGTCCGCTACGTCGAGCCCGACGTGGCAGCGCTGACCTGCCGGCTCGAGACGGGGCGCACCCACCAGATCCGGGTGCACTTGGCCGCCATCGGTCACCCGGTGGTCGGCGATGACCGTTACGGGCGGGCTCGACCCGAGCTCGAGCTGGAGCGGCCGTTCCTCCACGCGGCCCGACTGGTGTTCGCCCATCCCGTGACCGGCGAGCCCGTGGACGTGGCATCGCCCCTGCCTGGCGACCTCGTGGCTGTGCTGGGGCGCCTGCAACCGGTGCCCAGCTGAGGCCGACCGGCGCGCGAAACGGGCCGGGCTGATCGAGGCGGGTGAGGTGGGCCCGGCACCGAGCCGCGCGGGTCAGTCGAGCAGGCGGGCGGTCAGCTTCGGCCACTCCCTGGTGCCCCGGGCCATGGCCGTGACGTCGGCGAGGGTGATGCCTTCGAGGAGGTGGCGCATCCGCTCACCGGTGTCGGCCCACACCGCCAGCAGGACGCATTGACCTTCGTGGTCACAGGCCCCGTCCTGGTGCGGCAGCCCGAAGTCGCCCACCACGATGGGTCCGTCGACCGCGGACACGATCTGGGCCAGCGTGATGTCACCCGGTTCCGCGGCGAGGATGTAGCCGCCCCCGACACCCCGCTTCGACCGCACCAGACCCGCGCCTTTGAGCGCCAGCAGGATCTGCTCGAGGTAGGGCTGGGGCAGGCCGGTGCGCTCGGCGATGTCGCGCACCGAGGTCGGCACCGACGTGCCGTCGTGCAACGCCAGCGACAACAGCGCGCGACAGGCATAGTCGCCCCTGGTCGAGACCTTCATGGCCCCATCGTACGGGAGCGGATCGCACCTCGGGCGAGTGGCCGGGGCGGCCGGGCCTGGCGCCGGGTGCGGGGAGCCGCCGGACCGCGTGACCGGGGGTGGGAGGGGATAGCTTGACCGCGATGGCCGACGAACCCCTGCTTCCGGACTACGAGGGTGGCTGCATCGCCAACGTCGTCCCGGCCCTGCAGGACCCCGCGCCGACCTGCCCGCCGTGGCTCCCGGCCATGGCGCATGACGCCGAACAGGTCGTGCTGTTGGTGCTCGACGGACTCGGTTGGGAGCAGCTCCTCGAGCGCCGGTCGCTCGCCCCCACGCTGGTCGCCATGCAGGGAGGACCGATCACCAGCGTGGCGCCGTCGACCACCGCCACAGCCCTCACCAGCATCACCACGGGGCTCGCGCCGGGGGAGCACGGCGTCATCGGCTACCGGATCGGGCTCGGCGGCGACGTCCTCAACGTGTTGCGCTGGCACACCTCGGCTGGCGACGCCCGCAAGCGGCTGCCCCCGCACGAGTTCCAACCGCACCCGGCGTTCGCCAACCAGTGCCCGCCCGTCGTCACCCGCGCAGAGTTCTCCTCGTCGGGGTTCAGCGGCATCCACCTCGATCCTGTGCGGTTTCGCGGCTACCGGGTGCCCTCGTCGCTGCCGGTCGAGGTGGGCGCCCTCCTGCGGTCGGGGGAGCCGTTCGTGTATGCGTACTACGACGGCATCGACAAGGTCGCCCACGAGTACGGGTTGGCGGAGCACTACGACGCGGAGCTGGTGGCCACCGATCGGCTCGTGGCCGACGTGATCGCCGCGCTCCCGCGCGGCGCAGTGCTGCTGGTCACGGCCGACCACGGGCAGGTGCACACCGGTGTCGACAAGGTCGACCTCGACGACAGCGTCGAGCGGCTCGTGGCCGCCCAGTCCGGTGAAGCCCGGTTCCGCTGGCTGCACGCCCGGCCCGGTCGGGTCGACGAGCTGGCTGATGCGGCACGGGCCGCCCACCACGACCACGCGTGGGTTCGCACCCGCGACGAGGTCGTCGGGCAGGGCTGGCTCGGGCCCAAAGTCACCGACGAGGCAGCTTCGCGCCTCGGCGACGTCGCCCTCGTGGCGAAGGGAACCGTCGCGTTCGACGATCCCCGCGACACGGGGATCTTGAAGATGCTCGCTCGCCACGGCTCGGTCACCGCGGCGGAGCTGCTCGTTCCACTCGTCGTCGCCCAGGGCTGACGCCCGGCCCGCGCGGGCGAGCGGTGGCGTGGTCCCACGGCTCCCGGTCGCGTGACAAGATCGACGCATGGCCCCTGACGAGACACCGCAAGCCGCGCCGACGGTCGCCCGGGGGGAGCTCGTCGACCCAGCGCCGCCGCCGGCAGACGAAGCCGAGGACGTGCATCGCGAAGCGGTCGAAGAGCCGGCCAAGGTGATGCGGATCGGCTCCATGATCAAACAGCTGCTCGAAGAGACGCGGAACATGGAGCTCGATGCGCCGGCCCGGACCCGGCTGCGCGACATCTACGACACGTCGGTGCAGGAGCTCGGCGCCGCACTGTCGCCCGACCTGCGGGCGGAGCTCGACCGTCTCGCGCTGCCGTTCACCGAGGACGAACAGCCCTCTGATGCCGAGCTGCGGGTGGCCAAGGCGCAGCTCGTCGGCTGGCTCGAAGGCCTGTTCCACGGCATCCAGGCCACGCTGTTCGCCCAGCAGATGGCGGCCCGCCAGCAGCTCGACGACATGCGACGCCAGCTCGGCCCAGGTGGCCCAGGTGGCCCGGGGGGCCCGGGGGGTCCCGGGATGCCGCCGGGCATGGGGGGTGGCCCGCCGGGCGAGGGTGACGACCGCCCGGGCGTCTACCTGTGAGTCGGAGCCGACGAGCGATCGGGCGTCGTCGGATGCGAGGCGCTACAGTCGAGATCCCGAATCACATCGATGTGATTCGGTCGCCCGTTTCGAACCGCCGCCAGTAGGTCCGGGGGAGCCGCTTCGTGGGGGATTCGTTCACCCACCTGCATCTGCACACCGAGTTCTCCATGCTCGACGGCGCCGCCCGTGTGAGCGAGGTGGTGGCCGCGGCCGCGGCCGATGGGCAGCCCGCGATCGGCATCACCGATCACGGCAACATGTACGGGATCCTCGACTTCTACGCGGCGTGCCGCCAGGTCGGGATCAAGCCGATCCTCGGCTTGGAGGCCTACCAGGCCCACGATTCCCGCCATGAGCGCCCCCCGCGGCGGGGCCGGGTCGACGACACCGGCGGTGAAGCCGAGGGTGGCAACAAGCTCTACTACCACCTGACGCTGCTGGCGCAGGACACCGTCGGTTACAAGAACCTCATCCAGCTCTCGAGCCGCGCGTATCTCGAGGGCTACTACTACAAGCCCCGCGTCGACTGGGACATCCTCGCCGAGCACGCGCCGGGCCTGATCGCCACCACGGGGTGCCTGGGCGGCCACGTGCTCCAGTCGCTGCTCCGCGGCGACCAGCAGGGCGCACTCGAAAAGGCCGCCCGCCTGCAGGACATCTTCGGGCGCGACAACCTGTTCGTCGAGTTGCAGGACCACGGGATCCCTGAGCAGCACAAGACCAACCCGCAGCTGCTCGACATCGCCCGGCGCATCGGCGCGCCGCTGCTGGCCACCAACGACAGTCACTACACGCATCGCCACGACGCGGAGTCGCACGACGCGCTGCTGTGCGTGCAGACCAACTCGCTGATGAGCGATCCCGACCGCTTCAAGTTCAGCGGTGACGAGCACTACTTGAAGTCGGCCGCGGAGATGCGGGCGCTGTTCGCCGAGCTGCCCGAGGCGTGCGACAACAGTTTGTGGATCGCCGAGCGGTGCAACGTCGAGATCGAGTTCGACAAGGCCCTGCTGCCCGACTTCCCACTCCCGCCGGGTTTCGCCGACGCCGCGGCGTATCTCGAGCACCTCACGTTCGAGGGCGCCAAGGCACGTTGGGGCGCCAAGCTCCGCGACGACGTCGTCGAACGGCTGGCGTACGAGCTGAAGGTCATCGGCGACATGGGCTTCAGCTCCTACTTCTTGATCGTGTGGGACCTGATCCGCCACGCCCACGACAGCAACATCCGGGTGGGACCCGGCCGAGGGTCGGCGGCCGGTTGCGCGGTGGCCTACTGCCTGCAGATCACCGACATCGACCCGATCCGCTACGACCTGCTGTTCGAGCGCTTCTTGAACCCGAGCCGGGTGTCCATGCCCGACATCGACATGGACTTCGACTCCCGCTACCGCGACGAGATGATCCGCTACGCCGCCGAGCGCTACGGCCGCGACCGGGTGGCGCAGATCGTGACGTTCAGCCAGATCAAGGCCCGCGCCGCGGTGCGCGACGCGGCACGCGTCCTCGGCTACCCGTATGCCGTTGGCGACCGGATCGCCAAGGCCATGCCGCCGCTCGTGATGGGTCGCGACACGCCGTTGTACGCGTGCCTCGAACCGCATCCCAAGTTCGACGACGGCTACAAGATGGCGAGCGACTTGCGCCAGATGTACGCCGAGGACCCCGACTGCAAGCGGGTCATCGATGTGGCCAAAGGCCTCGAGGGGCTCCGTCGCCAAGACGGCATCCACGCTGCAGCCGTGGTGATCACCAAGGACCCGCTCACCGACTACCTGCCGATCCAGCGCAAGCCCGAAGCCGGCAAGCCGGTGGAGGAGGCACCGGTCGTCACGCAGTACGAGATGCACGGGGTCGAGGATCTCGGTCTGCTGAAGATGGACTTCCTCGGGGTCCGCAACCTCGATGTGATCAGCGACGCGGTCGAGATCATCCGCGACTTCCGTGGGGTCGAGGTCGACATCGACGCGGTGCCGCTCGACGACGAGCCGACGTACGAGATGCTGCGGCGCGGTGAGTCGATCGGCGTGTTCCAGCTCGAAGGTGGCCCGATGCGGGCACTGCTGCGCTCGCTGGCGCCCACCGAGTTCGAGGACATCGCCGCGCTGAACGCCTTGTACCGCCCCGGTCCGATGGCCGCCAACATGCACAACGACTACGCGGACCGCAAGAACAACCGCAAGCCGGTCCAGTACCTCCATCCCGACGCCGAGGAGGTCCTCGGCGACACGTACGGGCTGATGGTGTACCAGGAGTCGATGATGCGGGTGGCCCAGAAGTTCGCGGGCTACTCCCTGGCTGACGCCGACAACCTCCGGAAGGCCTGCGGGAAGAAGATCCGGGAGAAGATCGCGGAGGAGCGTGAGCGCTTCACAGAGGGCTGTGAACGCAACGGCTACGGCCGCGAGCTCGGCACGAAGTGGTTCGACATCATCGAGCCGTTCGCCGACTACGCGTTCAACAAGAGCCACGCGTACGGCTACGGCTACGTGGCGTACCAGACCGCGTACCTCAAGGCGAACTACCCCCACGAGTACCTGGCTGCGCTGCTCACGAGCGTCAAGACGAGCTTGGAGAAGGCGGCCGTCTACCTGGCCGAGTGCCGGGCCATGGGGATCCGGGTGCTCACGCCCGACGTCAACCGCTCCCGGAGCGACTTCGTGCCGGCCCGCCTGCCCGACGGGGAGGTGGTCGTCCCGTTCGGCCTGTCCGCCGTCCGCAACGTGGGTGAAGGGCTCGTGTCGCTGCTGATTGCCGAGCGTGAGGCCAACGGGCCGTTCGCCGACTTCTATGAGTTCTGCGAGCGGGTCGACGTGTCGGTGCTGAACAAGCGCACGATCGAGTCGCTGATCAAGGCGGGCGGGTTCGATTCACTCGGTCACCCGCGCCAAGGCCTCCTGCAAGTGTTCGAGCAGATCGTCGACGTGACCGTCGCCCGCCGCCGCGAGCGCGACCAGGGCGTGATGAGCTTGTTCGACGACGCGCCGGCCACCGACGATGGATCGGCGTTTGACGAGCGACCTCCGATCCCCGACGTCGAGTTCGACAAACGTGCCCGCCTTGCGTACGAGAAGGAGATGCTCGGCCTGTACGTGAGCGATCACCCGCTCATGGGTGCGGAGGACGCGCTGCGCCGCCGGTGTGACCGCACGATCGACGAGCTGGGCAGCCTGGGCGACAGCGGCGGCGTGGTGAAGGTGGGCGGCGTCTGCACCAGCTTGCAGCGCAAGTGGACCAAGAAAGGCGACCTCATGGCCGTCTTCCAGCTCGAAGACCTGCAGTCGCAGATCGAGTGCATGGTGTTCCCCAAGACCATGCACGAGGTCGGGCACCTGCTCGACGACGACGCCGTGCTGATCGTCACCGGCCGTGTCGACACCCGCGACGACCAACCGAAGCTGGTGGCCATGGGCGTCGAGATCTTCGATGGCATCACCGACGGCGCGCCTCCGTTGCGACTCAAGGTCCCGCCGCAGCAGTTGTCCGAGCGCCTGCTGGCGAAGCTCCGGGGTCTCCTGGACCAGTTCCCCGGGGAGTCCGAGGTGTTCTTGCACCTCGGCGACGGGCCGGTCGTGCGGCTGCCGAGCAAGTTCAACGTGGGCGTCACGCCCGGTCTGATCGGCGAGATCCGGGTGTTGTTCGGCCCCGGATCGCTGCTCTGATCCGCCGACGCGCCGCGCTGTCGCGGCACTCAAGTTGCAGTTCCCGGGCGGACCTACTGAACTAGTAGGGGTAGTCGCCGTCCTTTCGGGGGTCATTGCAGCCCATGGCAATTGAAGTGGACACCAAGGACTGCACCGCGTTGGGCGAAGACGAGATGGCCGAGATGGCCGACCTCTGCGCCGAGACGCCGCAGGCCTACGAGGTCGGGCTTCTCACGAAGCACGCCGAGGAATGGGTGCTGATCACGCTCGTGAGAGAGACCGGGAGGCTCAAGGGCTTCGCGTTCTCCACGCTCGAGCGCATCGGCGGGACGCCGAGCGTGATCGTCGGGTTGGCGTCCGTGAAGCGCACGTCCAAGCGCGACAGCGTGCTGCGCGCCATCAACCACGATCTGTTGCGCCGCGCTGTCATGGCGTTCCCCGACGAGGACGTGCTGGTCGGCACCCGCATCGTCACCACCGGCGGCTACGAGGCGTTCCGCACGCTGCACGACGTCGTGCCGCGGCCTGACTACAAGCCCACGGGCGAAGATCGGGCATGGGGTCGCCGCCTCGCCAAGCGCTTCGGCATCGACTCGGCGAGCTACGACGAGCAGACGTTCGTCGCCCGTGGCGCCGAAGTGCCGCCGCCGTGCCTGTCACATGAGGCGCTCAAGGCCGACCGCGTGCCCGAGGGCGTCGAGATCTTCTTCGGCGACCTCGACCCCGACCGCGGCGACGCGCTGGTGGTGTGCGGCTGGGCACTGGCCGAAGAGCTCGAGAAGATCGGCCGCTGAGCGACGTTTCGAGCCCGCCCGGCGCGGTGGCGGGTGAGTCCCTGTTCGCCGCGCTGGTGCGGCGGCGCAGGATGATCCGCAACTTCACGGACGAGTCCGTCCCGGCCGCCGCAGTCGACCAGCTGCTCGACCTCGCTCGGCGGGCGCCCTCGGCGGGCAACACCCAAGGTCTGGCGTTCGTGGTGCTCGAAGGCGCCGACACCGCTCGCTATTGGGACGTCACCCTGCCGTCGGCGCGTCGGAGCCGCTTCCGCTGGCCGGGGCTGTTCCAGGCCCCGGTGTTGGTGATCGTGTGCTGCTCGCCTGACGCGTATCTCACCCGCTATGGCGAGCCCGACAAGGCCGCAACCGGACTCGGCGCGGGTGCCAGTGCATGGCCGGTGCCGTACTGGTGGGTCGACGCCGGCGCCGCAGCCGAGCACGTCTTGTTGGGCGCCGCGGAGGCCGGCCTCGGCGCTTGCCTGTTCGGGGCGTTCGACCACGAGCCCGCCGTGCTGGCCGCCCTCGGGGTGCCGCCCGGGTGGCGGGCAGCCGCCACGATCGCGCTCGGCCACCCGGCGCCCGACGAGCCCGGCCGGTCGGCTGCGCGACCCCGGCGCCCGCTCGGCGAAGTGGTCCACCGCGGTGGCTGGTGAGCGGGCGGTAGCTTCGCCGCCATGACCGATTCGATCGCGGCGTCGGAGCTCGAACCCAGCCTCGCGGGCGTCCAGAACCACCGGCTGGTCCTGGCCGGGCGACCTGTCGGCTTGGTTCGGCAGGAGAACTTCACCTCCGACGCGGTGCCATTGCCCGATCTGGCTGAGGGCGAGGCGCTGATGCGGGCCGAGTACCTCGGCATCGACGCCACCGTCCGCACGTGGCTCAACAGTGCCGAGGGCTACCTCCCACCGGTCGAGATCGGCGAGGCGGTGCGTTGCAGCGGCATCGGCACGGTGGTGGCCTCGCGGTGCGAGAAGTTCCCGGTGGGCCAGATCGCGTACGGGCTACCCGGCTGGCAGGAGTACGGCATCGTGCGCGACGACGGCATGTCGTCGGCCATCCAAGCCGGAGCCGACCTGCCCGCGATGTTGAGCGTGCTCGGCTCCACCGGACTGACCGCGTACCTGGGGCTCACCGACGTGGCCGAGATCAACGAGTCCGACACAGTGGTCGTCTCGGCGGCTGCGGGCGCCACCGGCTCGGTGGCCGTGCAGATCGCCAAGAATGTGTTCGGGTGCCGGGTGATCGGCATCTGTGGCAGCGACGAGAAATGTCGCTGGCTGGTCGACGACCTCGGCATCGACGGCGCCGTCAACCACCGGACCGACGACGTGCCGGCCCGGCTGCGTGAACTGTGCCCCAAACGGATCGACGTGTACTTCGACAACGTCGGCGGGCCACTGCTCGACATCGTGCTCGGCCAGATCGCCCGTGGGGCCCGCATCGCCCTGTGTGGCGCGATCGCGGTCTACAACGACGTGCACAAGCCACCGGGCCCGGCGAACTACCTCAACTTGATCTCACGGCGGGCCAAGATGCAGGGGTTCATCAGCCTGGACTGGTGGGACCGGTTCCCGGCGGCCACCGAGCAGCTCGCCGCGTGGGTGGCGGAAGGCAAGATCAGGTACCGGATCGACTGGCACGAGGGGCTGAAGTCGGCACCCGACGCGCTCAACGCCATGTTCACCGGCGCCAACATCGGCAAGATCGTGATACGGCTGTAGCTGGAGAGCCCTTCCTCTGCTGGATTAGCCAGCGTGCGCATTGCGAGGTGTGCCTGTGTGATCGCTTTGTACTGCGATCGGCATGACGCGACCTCTGCGGCCGCTGTGCTGGCGGGGTCCACGTTGTCAGGGCTGAACGGGTTCGCCGGACGGCTGGCGGGCGCGATGGTCGCCGACGCCTCGAGCGCCATCGACGTCGTGCGATACCGGGCGCTTGCCACGAACACCGCTTCGCTCGCGATCGCGCATCGCCTTGGCTTCAGAGCGTTCGGCCAGAACTTCCGCGCCCGCCGGAGGGCCATCTGAGCTCGCAGAGGTTTCTTGAAGAATTCCTGGTCAGGGGTTGCTGGCCGCGCGTGTGTTCGATAGGGTGCGGCTACTTCCCCTTTCGGGACCGAGGGTTGTTGTGACGGTCCCCTCCAAGACGGGTCCGGCGGGTGAGCCGGGCTCGAAACCTCGATTCGGTGTTTGCTCCCTGCCCGATGCTGGGCGGGTGGAGCGGTCGTGGATGGAAGGGAGGAAGCGTGGACGAAGCCCCCACACCGGCTGTGCCTGGCCCGGTTGCTGTGGCGTTGGCTGCCGCGCATGCCGTTGTCTCCGCCCTCGCGGATGTGGATTTCGGCTCGGTGGATGACGACGCGTTGGGTGACGGCCTGGTGGAGTTGCAGGAGTTGCGGGCGCGTCTCGACGCGGCCGAAGCCGCGATGATCGGCACGTGGGATGGGCGTCAGGCGTGGAAGCCGTCGGGCGCGCGGTCGGGGGCGGCGTGGTTGGCGTGGCAGACCCGTGTCCCGGTCGCCGATGCGCGCCGGCGGGTGCGTCACGCCCGGGCGTGCCGGGATCACCCGGTGATCGCCGAGGCGTGGGCGAAGGGCCGCATCGACGGGGCGCATGTCGCGGCCCTGTTGCGGGTCCGCACGCCGCGCACCGAAGCAGCGTTCGAGGCCGATCATCCCGATCTGGTCGAAGCCGCTGCGGTCCACAACTTCGCGAGGTTTCAGCGTTTGTGTCGCCGTTGGGAAGCCACCGTCGATCCTGACGGCGCGGAACAAGGCGCCGATGCGGCACGCGACGCACGCGAGCTGCACCTGTCACAAACCTTTGGCGACATGTGGTTCGCCCGCGGCGTGTTCGACCCGATCTCCGGACAGATCCTCGCCGACACCCTCGAAGGCATCGACCGCGAGCTGTTCGAGGCGGACTGGGCCGAGGCCCGCGAACGACTCGGCCGCGAACCCACCGTCGATGACCTGTGCCGCACACCCAGCCAGCGCCGCGCGGATGCGCTGGTGGAGATGGCCATCCGGGCCCGCACCACACCCGAGAACGGCAAGCGGCCGAGGCCGCTGTTCACCGTCGTCGTCGGTCTCGAAACACTGCAAGGCCCGATCTTGGAGCTGTTCAACCGCACCCTGGTCACACCCGGCACCGCCGCGGCGTGGTTGAGCCGGGCGGATGTGGAACGGATCGTGTTCGACGGGCCGTCACGCGTGCTCGACGTCGGCGAACAACGCCGCTTCTACCGCGGCGCGTTGCGCCGGGCGATCGAAGTGCGCGACCGCACCTGCTACCACCCAAGCTGCGACCAGCCACCCGACCGCCCCGAAATCGACCACATCACCGAAGCCCACAACGGCGGGCCCACCACCCAAGACAACGGCCGCCTCGCCTGCCGCTACCACAACAACTGGCGCAACACCCACCCCGACCCGCCCGACGAAGACGAACCCGACGGACCCGACCCACCGGGCGATCCGCCCGACGAGCCCGATCGATCCGAGGAAGGCGACGAACCAGACAGTTCCACTGAGCCGCCTGTCGGTGAGCCGGTCAGCCCCGACGGCCCCGAGCCACCAGCCGAACCGCCCGGCAGCCAGCCGGTCGACCCCGACCGCCCCGACCCCGACCGCCCCGACCCCGGCAGCTGAACCTGTCGCGGGCAACACCACGTCGATCGCAGGCCGAGCGGGCTCGACCCGCCGGGTGACACTGCGGCGGGCCACCAGGGGCTCGACGTTGGCCACACGCCGTCGCGAGAGCGAAGCAGGCGAGAGCGAAGCAGGCGTGAGTGAAGCAGGCGTGAGTGAAGCAGGCGTGAGTCAGCGGTGCCTCAGGCGCCGGCAGTCTGCACGGCGTCGAGCTGCGCGCCGAGCGCGGCTGCGTCGGCAGTGGGCGCGTCGCAGACCATGCCACGGCACACGAACGCGCGGCCGGTCTCGGGCTCGCCGTCGGCGGCGGTGCGGCCTTCCCACAGTGGGCCGTCGAACGGCTCGCCCCACACGAGCACAGCGTGGGGGAGCCAGCGGCGCTGCGCTTGGGCAACCAGGTCGTCGCGCTCGCCGCTGACCACGATCTCGAGCGGTTCGTGCACGGCGAGGTCGAGGCCGTGCAGCAAGTGCCCGAACGCGCCGGGCACGTCGACGGCCACCGTGCCGAGCAGCTCGAAGATCGCGTCGGCAGCTTCGCGGTATCGCTGGTCGCCCGTGATGGTGGTGAGGCGCACGAACCCCACGGCGACGAGGCTGTTGGCCGACGGGCTGGCGTTGTCCATCAGGTCCTTGGGGCGGGCCACCAGCTTCTCGGCGTCGTCGGCAGTGGTGAAAACGCCGCCGGCGTCGAGATCCCAGAACCGGTCGAGCAAGGTGTCGGCGCAGTGGCGGGCCTCATCGAGCCATCGCACCTGGCCCGTGGCTTCGTAGAGGTGCACGAACGCCTCGACGAGCGCGCCGTGGTCGGCAGCGAACGCGGGTTGCTTGGCTTCGCCTGCGTCGGCCTGCCAGCTGCGCAGCCAACGGCCGACCGGGTCGCGCAGCTCGGCGCAGAGGAACTCGGCGTTGGCCGCCGCGGCGTCGACCCAAGCGGCGTTTCCGGTGGCTGCGCCGGCCTCGGCGAGCGCGCCGAACATCAGCGCGTTCCACTCGGTGAGCACCTTGTCGTCGAGGCCGGGACGCACCCGTTCAGTGCGGGCCTCGAACAGGATCCGGCGGGCCGCCTCGACATCGTCGGGCCTCGTGAGCTCACCGCGGTGCGCGATCCGGTTGGCGATGTTGGAGCCCTCGAAGTTGCCGGCCTCGGTGATGCCCCACCACTCGAGCGCTGGCCCGGCCAAGTGGGGCTCCCCGGCGCCTTCGAGCGCCCTGCGCACCTCGGCGGGCGCCCACAGGTAGAACTTCCCCTCCACGCCCTCGCTGTCGGCATCCTCGGCCGAGAAGAACCCACCGCTCGGGTGGCGCAGGTCGCGCAGCACGTAGCCCACGGTTTCCTCGACCACCTGGAGGTAGGTCGCGTCGCTGGTGAGCTGCCACGCGTGCAGGTACACGCGCACGAGCTGTGCTTGGTCGTACAGCATCTTCTCGAAGTGCGGGGCGAGCCAGACGTCGTCGACCGAGTAGCGGGCGAACCCGCCGCCGATGTGGTCGTAGATCCCGCCCGCGGCCATCGCGTCGAGCGTGATGCGCGCGGCCGCCAGCGCCCGTGCGTCGCCGTGTGCGCCCGCTGCCAGCAGTAGGTCGAGGTTCGAGGCCTGGGGAAACTTCGGCGCCCGACCGAATCCACCGCGACGGTCGTCGTGCTGGTCGCACAGCTTGGCGATCGCCGCCGTGATCGCCTCGGCGCCGGGTATCGCCCGGTCGGAGCGGACGGCGGCCGCCTGCAGGTGCTGGGTGATGCGATCGGCTTGCGCAACCAGGTCGTCGCGCTCGCCGTGCCACGCCTGATCGACGGCCCGGCACAGGTCGACGAACCCGGGGCGACCGGGCGCCCCGGTGGGTGGGAAGTACGTGCCGCAGAAGAACGGTCGGCCATCGGGTGTGGCGAACACCGTCATGGGCCATCCGCCCGAGCCGGTCATGGCTTGCGTGGCCTCCATGTACACGGCGTCGACGTCGGGTCGTTCCTCACGGTCGACTTTGACGTTCACGAACAGCTCGTTCATGACCGCGGCCGTGGCGGGGTCCTCGAAGGACTCGTGGGCCATCACGTGGCACCAGTGGCACGACGAGTAGCCGATCGAGATGAGCAGCGGCTTGTCGTCGGCGGCGGCCCGCTCGAACGCCTCGGCGCCCCACGGGTACCAGTCGACCGGGTTGTCCGCGTGCTGGCGGAGGTAGGGGCTCGTCTCGCTGGCGAGCCGATTGGCCGGTGGCCGCTCGCCGGAGGGCCGTGCGCCAGAAGCCATCGGGCCACCGTAGCGCCGGGTCGGGCTGACAAGATCAGGCGGTGATCGACCACTTCCACCGAGCTTGGACCGACCTCACGGGCCCGGGCGGGCCGTTCGAGTTGACCACGGCCACCATCGACGGTCGGACAGTGCGGGTCTACCGGCACGCGCCGGCGAACTTGCGCCAGTTGTGGGAGCGCTCGGCCGAGTTCGGCGACCGGCCGTACGTGGTGTTCGAAGACGAGCGCCACACGTACGACGACATCCACCGTCAAGTCCGGGCGCTGGCGCAGGTGCTGCGCGACCGATTCGACATCGGCGGGGGCGATCGGGTGGCGGTGGCCATGCGCAACTACCCCGAGTGGATCGTGAGCCATTGGGCGATCACGGCGCTCGGCGCCACCACTGTGGGCTGCAACGCCTGGTGGACCGGGGCGGAGCTCGAGTACGGCCTGCTCGACTCGCGGCCGCGCGTGCTGATCGCCGACGACGAGCGGCTCGAGCGCGTGCTGCCGCACCTCGACGCGGTGCGCGCTGCCATGGCACTGCACGTGATCAGCGTGCGGTCCGAGCGGGACCTCCCCGCCGACGCAGACCGCTGGGACGACGTGGTCGACGCGGCGGGCGCGCCCGACACGCTTCCCCCGGCCGTCATCGAACCCGACGACGAGCTGTGCGTCTTTTACACGTCGGGCACCACCGGCACCCCCAAGGGCGCCGTCCTCACCCATTGTGGCTCGGTCACCAACGTGTTGAACTGCCAGTTCATGGCGGCAGCCGCGTATGCCGGCGCGCAGCGCGCCGCGGGAGGACCGCCGACCCCGCCCGAACCGCCCGTGGGGGCGCCGCCGCCGGTCGTCCTGGTGTCGACGCCGCTGTTCCACGTGACGGCCTGCCACTGCCTGTTGCACCCGGGCACGTTGGCCGGCAACACGCTCGTGTTCATGTACAAGTGGGACGCCGGCCGGGCGCTCGAACTGGTCGAACGTGAGCGCGTCACGTCGCTGTCCGGCGTGCCCGTGATGAGCCGAGAAGTGCTCGCCCACGCCGACTGGGAGCGCCGCGACACGTCGAGCTTGGCGGGCATGGGCGGTGGGGGAGCCGCGTTCCACCCTGATCTGGTGGCCAAAGTCGACGCCGCCTTGCCCAACGGTCTCCCGTCGACCGGCTACGGGCTGACCGAGACCACCGGGGTGGTCACGTCGAACTTCGGTCCCACTTGCCTGCTCAAGCCAGCATCGTGCGGGCCGGTCGTGCCCACCCTCGACGCTCGACTGGTCGACGAAGCGGGCGCCGAGATGCCCACCGGTACCGGCTCGGTGGGTCGGCTCCAAGTGCGGGGTGCCGTCGTGTTCGCCGGGTACCTCAACCGGCCCGAGGCCACTGAGGACGTGCTCGCCGACGGTTGGTTCGACACCGGCGACGTGGCGTTCATCGACGATGACGGGTTCGTGCACCTCGTCGACCGGGCGAAGGACATGGTCAACCGCGGCGGCGAGATGATCTCCTGCGGCGAGGTCGAGACGGCGATCCACGAAGCGCTCGACGTGGCCGAAGTCGCCGTGTTCGCGGTGCCCGACGAGCGCTTGGGCGAGGAGGTCGCCGCGGTTCTGGTACCGCAACGTGGCGTGACGCTCGAACCGGCCGCTGTGGCCGCGGCCCTCGCCGGCCGGATCGCCGCGCACAAAGTGCCGTCGCGGGTGTGGGTGCGCCACGATCCTCTGCCCCGAAACGCCAACGGCAAGTTCCTCAAGCGCCAGCTGCGCGACGACTACGCCGTCCCGCCGGCGTCCTAGGAGACTGCTCGGCGCGTGGCGAGCGGTACGGTCGGCGCTCATGGATCTGCGACTCGACGGGAAGACGGCCCTCGTCACTGGGGCCTCAAAGGGGATCGGCTACGCGATCGCGGAGCTGTACGCGGCGTGCGGCGCCAACGTGATGCTCTCGTCGCGCAAACCCGACGCGCTCGCGGCCGCGGTCGAGCAAGCCCGGCCGTCGGCCACCGGCGTGTTGGCGTTCCACGCGGCCAATGCGGGCGACCCGGACGCGGCGGTCGAGACCGTGGCCGCCACGATGGAGGAGTTCGGGTCCGTCGACATCTTGGTGAACAACGCCGCCACCAACCCATACTTCGGGCCGGCGGTCGACGTGGAAGTGAGCCAGTTCGACAAGATCAGCGACGTCAACTTGCGCGGGCCGCTGCTGTGGTCGCAAGCCGCGCATCGGGCGAGCATGGCTGCCAGCGGCGGGGTGATCTTGAACATGGCGTCGATCGGCGGCATGGGGATCGAGCACGGGATCGGCATCTACAACACCAGCAAGGCCGGGCTGATCCACCTGACCCGGGTTCTGGCCTCGGAGTTGGCGCCCGACGTGCGGGTCAACGCCATCGCCCCGGGTCTCGTGAAGACCGACATGGCGCGGGCGCTGTGGGAGGAGCACGAAGAAGCGGTCGCCAAGCGCATACCGATGCGGCGCCTCGGCGCGCCGGTCGACATCGCCCACATGGCGCTGTTCTTGGCGAGCGACGCAGCGTCGTGGATCACCGGCCAGACGTTCGCGGTCGACGGCGGGCTGATGGTGGCGGGCTGACCGGTGGCGGGCTGACCGGTGGCGGGCTGATGGTGGCGGGCTGATGGCGGCGGGCTGACCGGAACTCCGTCGGCTCGGCGGCCCGGCGGCCCGGCGGTCGGTCGGTGCCGACGGGCCGGTGCGCTGCCGGCCGGCGCACCGGTTCGGTCAGGTGCGGCGCAAGCCGGCCGCTTCGGCGGCCGCCGCGAGTGGGTCGAGGCCGAACGCCTCGACCGGCCCGAGCGCCCCCGTGCCGTGGATCGCGCCATCGCGTGCGGTGATCGCCCCCCACGCGAGGAACGCCGCAGTGAGGTCGTACGGGTCGGGTCCGGCGAGGTCGACGGTGGCCAGCTCGGCGCCCTGTGCGTCGCGGGCCACGGCGGCCACCCAACTGCGCTGGCGGGCACGGACTTCTGCGCTGGGCCCCTCGCCGGGCGGGCGCACCCGGTTGGCCAGGCGTTCCATGGCTTTGGCGGTGCCAGGGATGCGGGTGAGCACGGCCGTGATCGGCGCCAACGCCGCCATGGGGCGGCTCAGCTTGCCGAAGGCACCGAGATATACGCCCACATCGCGGACGTCGGGCGCGACGCGCGGCACCGTGAAGTGCTCGCTGCCCGGTACCGACACGCCGTAGCGGTCGCTGCCGTCGACCCGGAACTTCTGCGCCGACGCGGAAGTGCGGGTGGTGACCAACGCGCCGCCACGCCAAGCGAATCCGGGGTCGGCCACGATCCCCGCCATCGATGCCAGCGTGCCGCCGCTCGCTGCTTCGCGACCCACGTCGCCCACCAGGAAGTAGCCGATGTCGACACCTCGCGCGCCGTCGCCGGCGTCGCGCAGCGCGAGCGACGCGGCCAGGGCGCCCGGCACGTAGTCGAAACCGAAGGCAGTGAGCAGTCCGCAGCCGGCCGCGGCAGCCTGCGCGCCGTAGTGCTCGAAGATGCGACGGATGAACACCGGTTCGCCGGTGGAGTCGAGGTAGTGCACGCCCGCGTCGATCGCGGCCCTTGCCGCGGCGTCGCCCCAGCGGGCGAACGGTCCGACCGTCGAGATCAGCACATCGCCGTCGGACAGCAGCTCACGCAGCGTGTGCGGGGCCTCCACGTTTGCGACGGCGGTCTCGGCCGCGCCGTCGAGGCTGGTGGCGAGCGCATCGAGCTTGCCCTGGTCGCGTCCGACGAGCAGCGGCCGCTCGCCGCTGGCCACCAGATCCGCGGCGGTGAGCCGACCGGTGAAGCCCGTGGCGCCGAACAACACGATTCGTCCCTTGCTGGGTCCCATGCGCGCAGCGTACGCGGCCCGGGGACCTTGTCAGCCCCCCGACACCATCTCCTCGGCGCCGAGCGGCGCGGCGGGATCGTCCGGGTCGTCGAGCCAACCCTCGGGCAGCGCGACCGGTCGGGGTCCGCTCGTATGGCCGCGGGCCACTCGGCGCGCGCTGTCAGGGAACTGCATCGAACGGTCCAAGCGCGACACGATCTCGACCAGGTCGTCGAGGGTCGAGACCTGCATGACCGCGCGGCGGACGTCGTTGCCGACCGGCCAACCTTTCACGTACCAGTGGGCGTGCTTGCGGAACTCGCGGATGTCGCGCCCGACGCCCCACAAGTCGTCCTTCCACGCCGCGAGGAGTTGGGCGTGCTCGACCATGAGGTCGGCGACGCCGCCGAGTGCGGGTGGGGCCGGCTCGGGTCGCCCCGCCAACACGGCGGCGAGCTGACCGAACAGCCACGGGCGGCCCAGGCAACCCCGGCCGACGACCACACCGTCGCAGCCGGTCGCGGTCATCATCGCCTGGGCGTCGGCGGCCTCCCAGATGTCGCCGTTGCCCAACACGGGGATCGACGCGATGGCGGCCTTCAACTCACCGATGGCATCCCAGTCGGCAGCTCCCGCGTAGTGCTGCTCCGCGGTGCGAGCGTGCAGCGCCACGGCGGCGGCGCCCTCCTCCTCGGCGATCTGACCGGTGGCAACGTGGGTGAGGTGGTGGTCGTCGATGCCCTTGCGGAACTTCACGGTGACCGGCACCCCGTGCGGCTCAGCGACGGCGACGGCAGCGGCGACGATCCGGCGCAACAGCCGGTGGCGCCAGGGAAGGGCCGCACCGCCACCCTTGCGGGTGACCTTGGCGGCTGGGCACCCGAAGTTGAGGTCGAGGTGGTCGATCCCCAACTCGCCGATCAGGATCCGCACCGCCTCCGCGGTGGTGGATGGATTCGTGCTGTAGAGCTGCAGCGACCGCGGCGTCTCCTCGGGGGCGAACGCGGCGAGCTTCCAAGTTCGGTCGTTGCGCTCCACCACCGCACGAGCGGTGATCATCTCGCTGACGTACAAGCCGGCGCCGAAGCGCCGGCACAAGGTGCGGAACGGCGCGTTCGTGACGCCGGCCATGGGTGCCAGCACCACCGGCACGTCGAGATCGATGTGGCCGATCTGGAGCGCGGGCGCCGTGGTGGTGCTCACGGCCACAAGTCGGTGACCGACAGGCCGAGCCGCTCGACCAGCACGCGCAACAGCGGCAGCGAGAGGCCGATGACGTTGCCCGGGTCGCCGTCGACGCCATCGATGAACGGGGCCGACCACCCGTCGAGCGTGAACCCGCCCGCCACCCCGAGCGGCTCGCCGGTCCCGACGTAGCGGGCGATCTCCTCGTCGGTCGGCGACCCGAACCGCACGACCGTGGCGGCGACCTCGGCGATCGGCACCAGCTGCAGGTCACGGCCCTCGCGTTCGGGCTCGACGGAAGGCGCGAGGTCGATCACGCAGTGGCCCGTCCGCAGCACCGCCTCGCGGCCGCGCAATGAGAACCAGCGCTGCAACGCCTCCGCCTTGCTGGCGGGCTTGCCGTACGCGGTCCCGTCGACGTCGAGCACGGAGTCGCAGCCGACCACGAGTGCTGGTGGGGTGGTGCGGTCGTCCGCGATGCGGTCGGCCACGGCACGGGCCTTGCGGACTGCGAGGGCCAACGCCTGGTCGTGGGGCGACAAGTGGCCGACGTCGTCTTCTGCCGCGCGCGACACGACGACCTCGGGGTCGAAGCCCGCAGTCCGCAGCAGGCGCAGGCGGGCCGAGGAGGCGGAAGCGAGCACGAGGCGTCGAAGGGGCACCTCATCAGCGTGCCACGCCCGGGGTGCCGGTCGGTGCGGTGGGACCGGCCGGGCGGCCGCTCAGGGCTGCGGCCGCGGCCCGGGTTCGCCTGTCGTGCGCGTCGGTGCGCGGAGCAGATCTCGACGGATCTTGCCGAGCGCTGTGCGGGGCAGGCGGCCGACGAGCACCAGATGGCGGGGTGCCGCGTACGCGGGGAGCTGTCGCTTCACGTGCTCCCGGAGCCCTGCGAGCGTCGGCGGTCGGTCGCGGGTGACGGGCACCACGAACGCCGTCACGCGCTGGCCCCACTCGTCATCGGGGAGCCCGGCCACGGCCGCATCGGCGACGCCCGGATGGCTGCGGAGCACTTCCTCCACCGATGCAGGCCACACGTTCTCGCCACCGGTCACGATCAGGTCGTCGCGGCGGCCGTCGACGTGGAGGCGACCCTTGTCGTCGATGCGACCGAGATCGCCGGTGGTGAACCATCCGGCGTCCTCGAGCGGGTTCGACCCGTCGCGGTAGGCACGCAACAGCTGCGGGCCGCGCACCCGTATCTGGCCGTCGTCGCCGATCGCGATCTCCACCCCGTCGAGCGCTTCGCCCTCGTAGACCACGCCGCCGCCGGTCTCGGTCAGGCCGTACGTGTGCACGACGTTCGCCGGTCGAGGTGTGGGATCTGCCGAGCCGCCGAGCACGACCCGACGAAACGCGTCGGGTCCGATCCGATCGAGCGCCGTGGCCACCAGCGACGTCAGCGTGGCGCCTCGCTCGGCGGCTTGCAGGACCCGTTCGGCGTCGAAGCCCGGATGCACTTCGAGCGGCACACCCTCGATCAGCGCCCGAGTCACCACGCCGAGCCCGCCCACATGAGTGAGCGGGAGGCAGGCGAGCCACTGGTCGGCCCGTGGGTCGACGCCGAGGCGGCGGTGCACGGAGCGAGCGTGGGCCGCCAGACCGCTGTGGGTGTGGATCACGCCTTTGGCCGGGCCGGTCGTACCGCTGGTGGGCACCACCAGCGCGTCGCCAGGTCGCAGCGGCGGGTGCGGGGTGGGATAGGAGCGGATCGGGTCGCGCACCCCGTCGGCCCGAATGATCTCGTCGGGATCGAGCGACTGGAAGAGGTGCTGGCGGGAGGGCACGGGCAGGCGCGGGTCGACGGGCAGCGCCACGTCGCCCGCGTCCCACACGCGACACAGCGCCAGGACCCAGTCCGGCCCCGGCACCAGATCAAGCGCGACGAGACGGGGTGTTCGGGCCATTGGCACGAAGGCACGTTAGGGGCAACACTGGCGCGCCGTGCAGCCTGTCGCGCCTCCCGCCGCTCTCACCTCGCGCCTCGAGGTGTGGCTGGCCGGCGCCCGCCCCCGCACCCTGCCCGCCGCGGTGGTGCCCGTTGCCGTGGGCACCTCAGCAGCCGTCGGGGTGACCAGCGGCGGCATCATCTGGTGGCGGTTCGTGGCGGCGATGGTGGTGTCGCTCGCGCTCCAAGTCGGCACCAACTACGCCAACGACTACAGCGACGGCGTGCGCGGTACCGACCACGACGAGCGCCGCGTGGGGCCGGTGCGCTTGGTTGGCCAAGGCCTTGCCGAGCCTCGACGCGTGAAGATCGCGGCGTTCGCGGCGTTCGGCGTGGCGGGCATCGCCGGCTTGGCGCTCACGCTCGCGGTGGGCTGGGTGCTGCTGATCGTCGGCGCGGCCAGCATCGCCGCGGGCTGGTTCTACACCGGCGGACCGCGGCCGTACGGGTACGCGGGCTTCGGCGAGCTGTTCGTGTTCGTGTTCTTCGGCGTGGTGGCGACCGCTGGCTCGGCGTACGTGCAGACCGAGCACGTCACGTTGTTGGCGGTGGCGGCGTCGGTGCCGGTTGGGATGTTGGCGACGGCGCTGTTGGTCACCAACAACTTGCGGGACATCCCAGGTGACACCGAGTCGGGCAAGCGGACGGTCGCCGTCCGCATCGGCGACCGCGCCACCCGCTGGTTGTTCATCGGCCTGCTCGAGGCAGCCATCGTCGCCGTTGCGGTGGTGGCACTCGCCGGCCACCGTCGATGGGGGTTGCTGGGGCTCGCCGCACTGCCGCTTGCGGTGCGCCCCATCGGCCGGGTCCGCGGCGGGGCTCGCGGGCCGGACTTGATCGCCGTTCTCGGCGACACCGGCCGCGTGCAACTGGTGTGCGGCCTGCTGTTCGCGCTCGGTCTGGCCCTGTCGGGCTGACCGCCCGACCGCCAGGAGCCGACGGCCAGGAGCCGACCGCCAACCGGGGCGTGATGTGGTGGTTGGGGCGACCAGGTCCCCAGCCAGTTCCGGTTACTCGGCCGGTGGCCACACCGGCAGGGACGGCCGTCGCCCGCCGTCGTCGCCTCGATCTCCGCCGTCACCTCCACGCCCGTCTCGGCCTGCGGCGGTGGGGCCGGACGCCGTGTGGTCGGGTACCGGCGGCAAGTTCCGCAACCAGTGCGACAATCGCCCTGCCACCCACTCGGGTTGTTCACGCGGCACGGAATGGCCCGCGCCGGGCACGACCTCGAAGCGGGCGAAGCGACCAATGGCTTCGGCCATGCGCTCGCCGATCGCCCGGAACTTGGGGTCGTGCTCGCCCGCGAGCACCAGCACCGGGATCCGGCGCTCGCTGAGCAGCGGAAGCTGGTCCCACAGCGATTCCTGGGCGCCGGTCCCGGCAAGACGCAAGCTCGCTGCCAGACCGGACTCGGCGTTGCGCATGCGATCGTCGCGGTCGGCTTGTTCCGGCGTGAGGTGGGCGAACAGCGGCCGTTGGAGCCACCAGTCGAGGAACGGCTCGACGCCTTGTTGCTCGATCCAGCTGGCGAGCTTGTGGTCGTCGGTGCGCCGGGTGGCGCGCTCTTGCGGATCGCGGATCCCGGCGGTGGCGCCGATCAGCACGAGCGAGCGGACGGCATCGGGCCGCAACATGGCCACGTGGAGCGCGTGGCGCCCGCCGAGCGAGTAGCCGACCCACGACGACAGGCCGTACGTGGCGGCGAGGATGCGGGCGGCACCGCCCAACGACAGGTGCTTGTCGCCGTTCATGCCGTGCCCGGGCAGGTCGGGCGCGATGACGTCGTAGCCAGGTCCGAGCTCGAGGCGGTCGACCACGGGCTGCCACGAGCGGCCGGTCTGGGTGAAGCCGTGCAACAAGATGAGGCGATCGCCCACGTGAGCCACGTTGGGCACTCTGCCACGACGGCTGCCACCATGGTGGCCGATGGTGGAATCGGACCCGGGCCGGGATGCGGCCACCTTCTGCGCCACGTTGGTCGACGAGTGGGTCCGGGCCGGTGTCGAGCACGCCGTGGTGGCCCCCGGATCTCGCTCGACGCCGATGGCGGTGGCGCTTGCGGCCGATGGCCGCTTGCGGACCCACGTGGTGCTCGACGAGCGTTCGGCGGCGTTCACCGCGCTCGGTGTCGGCCGCGCGACGGACCGGCCCGCCATCGTCGTGACCACCAGTGGCACGGCCGCGGTCGAGTTGCACCCGGCGGTCGTCGAGGCGCACCACGACGGTGTCGCGATGATCTGCGTGACCGCCGACCGCCCACCGGAGCTGCAAGGCGTGGGCGCGCCGCAGACGGTCGATCAAGTCGGCTTGTACGGCGGCGCGGTGCGCTGGGCGGCATCGCCCGGTCCTCCCGAACCTGTCACGGCCCCGAGCGCTTCGTCGTGGCGCTCCCTCGCGGCGCGGGCCGTGCTCGAGGCCGTGGGCGGACGCCGCCCACCCGGCCCGGTCCACCTCAACCTCGGCTTCCGCGAGCCGTTGGTCGGCGAACCAGCGCCGCTGCCGCCGGGGCGCGACGGCAGCGCGCCCTGGCACGGCCGGCCGATCGTGGCTACCACCCTCGGCGAGTCGGCCTTGGCCGCCGCCGCGCACGCGCTGTTCGCCGGCGACGACCGATCTGCGGGCGCGCGTTGCGGACCGCACGCCACTAGAGGTGTGATCATCGCCGGGTCCCACTTCGGTGCGGGCGGGGCCGCGGCTGTGCACGAACTGGCTGCCGCGCTCGGCTGGCCGGTGTTGGCCGACCCGCGGTCCGGGGCGCGCGCCCCGCACCCCACGACCGTGGCGCACTTCGATGCGATCTTGCGCGCCAAGGGCTTCGCATCGAGCCACACCCCCGACGTCGTGCTCCGGGTCGGCCGGTTGCCCGCGTCCAAAGTGCTCGGCGAGTGGCTGGCGGGTGCCACGCCACGCGAGGTCGTGCTCGATCCGACCGGTGCGTGGATCGACGCGGCGCGCGCGGCCGCGCACTACGTAGTGGCCGATCCGGTCGACACCTGCCGGCGCCTCGTCGAGCAGGTGACCGGGCAGGCCCGGCAGGCGGTGACCCCCGGCGACTGGCTCGACGGCTGGCAGGAGGCCGAATCCGCCGCGGCGCGCTCGATCGCCGCCACGCTGCAGGCCGAGGGCGACGGCGATCCGGCGCAACCCACGACCGAGCCCGGGACGGCCCGCGCCGTCGCTGCCGGCTTGCCAGACGGCGGCCACATGGTGGTGTCCTCGTCGATGCCGGTGCGCGATGTCGAGTGGTTCGCGGCGCCGCGCGTCGGTTGGCGCGTGCACGCCAACCGAGGGGCCAACGGGATCGACGGCGTGGTGTCGACCGCTGTGGGCGTGGCGCTGGCGTCCGGCGCCCCGACCACCGCGCTCTTGGGCGACTTGGCCTTCCTGCACGACAGCAACGCCCTGCTCGGTCTGCGCCACCGGCCGGTCGACCTCACCGTCGTCGTGGTCGACAACCACGGCGGCGGCATCTTTTCGTTCCTCCCGCAAGCTGCCGCGCTCGACTCGGCCCGCTTCGAGCAGCTGTTCGGCACCCCACAAGACGTCGACGTTGCCGGGCTGGCCGCGGCCCACGGCATCCCGGTGCTGGCCACGCTCGCCGAGGCTCGAGCCGCCAGCGGTGTGCGGCTGGTCGTCGTGCCCACCGACCGCGCCCGCAACGTCGACGTGCACGACCGCATCCACGCCGCAGTGGTCCAAGCGATCGACGGGTGAGCCAGGGCGCCCGGCTCGGTGCGCCGCGACCAGGCTCGGGCTCAGGGCCGGATCAGCGCGTTGAGCATCACTTGCAGCTTGGCGCGGGTCTCCACGAGCTCGGTGGCGGGGTCGGAGCCGCCCACCATGCCGTTGCCGCCCCACACAGTGGCGTTGGGGCCGTCGAGCTGCGCGCAGCGGATGCTCACGGCCCACACGCCGTTGCCCGCGGCGTCGACCCATCCGACCGACCCCGCGTATCGCCCACGGTCGAAGCCTTCGAGCTCGGCGATCAGGTCGCGGGCGGTGTCGGTGGGCCGCCCGCACACGGCGGGAGTCGGATGCAGCGCATCGCGCAGCTCGAGGGCGGACGCCGGCGGATGCGAGAGCCGGCCTTCGACTTTCGTGGCGAGGTGGTGGACGTTGGCGAGCGTGACCACCCGCGGTTCGGCTTCGTGGTCGACGTACGACGAGAAGTCGAGGAGGGTCTGGTGGACTTCCTCGACGGCCACCTGGTGCTCGTGGCGGTACGTGGCCGATGCGAACAGCCCGGCGGCCGCACGGGCGTCGGCGTCGGGGTCGCCACGGCGAGGTGTGGTGCCCGCGTGGGGATCGGCGCGCACGATGTCGCCTCTGCGGGCGACGAGCAGCTCGGGGGTTGCCCCGACGAACCCGTCGACCGAGAACAGGTAGCAGTCGGGGTAGGTGTTGCGTAGCCGTGCCAGGACCTGGTCGACCGGGATGGGGGCGTCGGCTTCGATGCGAAGTTCCCGCGCGAGCACCACTTTGTCGAGCTTTCCGGCATTGATGCGACCGACCGCGTCGGCCACCCGGTCGCACCATTCAGCGGGATCGAGGGTGGCGCGGACCTCGAACGCGGATGGCCCGGGCGGCACGGACCCGGACCGCGCGGCGGCGAGCGCGTGGGCCACCTGGGCCGTCGCAGCGCCGGCGTCGGCCGCTCCGGCGGGGGGCGAGATCGTGGTGACCCACCGGGTGCCGTCGCCCGACCTCCCGACCACGAGCGACGGGATGGTCAGCAAGCGGTGGCGCTCGGCCTCCGGCCCGTCGTCGCGAAACGGCAGGGCCCCGAACGCCACGGCCCCGCACCCCGGCAGCCCGACCTCGTCGTCGACGTCGATGGCGGCCAGCGCAGTTGCTGCCAGTTCGGCCGGCACCTGCGTCGCGACGCCCAGCCCGGCGAAGCCCTCACCGGCCCGCTCGAACAGGACGCCATCGGCGCCCGCCAAGACCGGCAAGTCGACGTCGAGGTCGAGGCGACGGGTGCGGGCGACAAGCGCTGCTCCGCCGTGAGCGTCAGGCACGGCTCGCGGCGATGAGCTGGGCCACTTGCAGTGTCAGCAAGTCGTGCCGCACATCCGGGAACCCCGCGCCTCGCACCAGGTCGAGCAGCTCGGGAGTGGGTGGGAGGTACGCCACCGACGCGGGCAAGTAGCGGTACGCGGCCTTGTCGCTGAAGAGGCCGCCGATCCACGGCACGACCTTCCCGAAGTAGAGGCTGTGCCCGAACCGCAACAGGCGGTTGGGGGGCTCGGCCACCTCGAGCAGCGCGATGCGGCCGCCGGGTCGGACCACGCGGCCGAGCTCGGCGAGGAACGGCTCGAGCTCCACGAAGTTGCGCAGCGCGAACCCGCACGACACCCCGTCGACCGACGAGTCAGGGACCGGGAGCCGGAGCGCGTCACCTTGCACCAGCGGCGCCGAGGTACGGGCGTTGGCAAGCATCCCGAAGGAGAGGTCCACCCCGACCGGTTGGTGCCCAGCTGTGGCGAGGTCGCGGCACATGTCGCCGGTGCCGCACGCGAGGTCGAGCACCCGTGACCCGGGGGGCAAGTCCAGCGCGGCGATCGCCCGCTTGCGCCACCCGACGTCGAGCCGGAAGGTCATGATCCGGTTCACCAGGTCGTAGCGGGGGGCGATCGTGTCGAACATCGACCGCACCGCCGCGACCTTCTCGTCGCCCTCGGGCAAGTGGACGGCCGCAGCCGCGCCGTCGGTGGTCCGCAGGGTCACCGACCCATCGTACGGCGAGTCCGCCACCGACCCGCGCGCCGAGGTGACGGCGCCGCTCTGCACCCCGAGACGCCCGCCCGCCCCGCCCACTTATGCTGGCGCGGTGTTCGACGAGTTGGGAGGCCCCCCGCAAGTTCGCGTCGCGGGGATCCCGGTGCGCGTCGAGTGGCCCTTCTTCCTCTTCGCCGGCGTGCTCGGCCTCGACTTCCACGGCCTGTACATCCTCGGTTGGATCCTCATCGTGTTCGTGTCGGTGCTGGTGCACGAGTTCGGCCACGCCGTCCTCTACCGGGTTTTCGGCCAGCACCCGACGGTGCACATCACCCCCGTGTCGGGCCTCACCCACGGCGAACGCCCGCTGCCGCGCGCCAAGACGATCATCGTGTCGCTGGCCGGCTCGGTGTTCGCGTTCGGGTTCCTGGCGACCCCCGCGATCGTCTTGCGCCAACAGGGCCTCAACGACGTGGGTGGCTGGGCCTTTGTGCACCCGGCCTGGTTCTGGACCGTGTACTACGTGGCGCAAGTCAACATCTGGTGGTCGATCTTCAACATCTTGCCGATCGTGCCGCTCGACGGCGGCCACGTGAGTGAGGCGTTGATCGGCCCGTTCCGGGCGCGGGTGCTGGCGGTGGCGGTGTCTGCCGGCGCGGCCGTCTACGTCGACGCCAAGGGTCAGCGGCTCGTGGCCCTGTTCCTGGTGGTGCTCGCCGTCTGGAACGGCATGGAGGCCTACCGGATGCGCCAGGGCGGCGAGAGCGGGTTCCTGCCCGGCGGGTTCTCGTCGCCGCGCCCTGCTCCGGAACCTCCGCCCAAGCGCCGTCGACCGAAGGACGGGGGCGGCAAGGGCTCGGGCAAGCGCGGCAAGGCCCGCCGCGGGCTCAGCGCGGTGCCCGACCTTCCACCCGAGGCCGATGCGCCCCGCCCGGAGCGGGCGCCCACGCGCACCGTCGCGCAGCTCGTCGCATCGGCTTGGGAAGCGCTGCGGGCCGGTGACGGCGACACGGCCGCGCTGCTGCTCGACAGCGCGGGTGAGCGGACGCCTGGTGTGCCCAGGTACCTGGCCGCGTCGGTGGCGGCATCGTCGGGCGACCGCCCCAAGGCCCTCACCTTGTTCGAGCAGGCGTTCCTGGCCGGCCCGCCGCCCAACCTGGTGGCCGCGGGCGTGGTGGCCGACCATGACCTCGCCGGCGAGCTCGCCAAGCGCTTGCTGGCGCACGACCGCGACGGGGTCGACGCAGCCGCGACGCTGGCCACCCATCTGCACTACGCCGGCCGCTTCGCCGCCGCCGCGCTGGTCGGCGAGCGGGTGTATGCCGACGGCCGGGCCAGCCAGCCGCAGACGGCGTTCGAGATCGCGTGCGCATGGGCGCAGGCCGACGATCCCCGCCGTGGCCTCGAGTGGCTGGAGCGCGCGGTCGACGCTGGCTTCACCGCACCGAAGTTGATCGACCACGAGGCCGACTTGGCGCCGGTCCGCGCGCTGCCGGGTTACGCCGCGCTGCGCGAGCGGATCACGTCGTGACCCGGCCTGTGCCGGTGGCAACTTCCGGCGCCGTGATCGGCCTCCCGCCGAGCCCGGGTCGGCCATGATGGGTCGATGACGGACGACGAGGCTGCGCTTGCGTTCGCGGGCCGGGTGGCCCTGATCACGGGCGGCGCGCGAGGGCAGGGGAAGTCACATGCGCTGGCCTTCGCGTCAGGCGGCGCCGACATCGCGCTCTGCGACCGTTGCGCGGACGTGGCCGCGATCCCGTACCCCATGGCGACCGCCGGCGACCTCGCCGAGACGGTCCGCGAGATCGAGGCGCTCGGCCGGCGGTGTGTGTCGGCCACGCTCGACACGGCCGATCGCGCCGCCCTCGACGCGTTCGTGGCGGAAGCCGAAGCGTCGCTCGGCCGGATCGACATCGCGGTGGCCAACGCCGGCGTGTCGTGCGCCCGCAGCGTGCAGGACATGACCGCCGACCTCTGGGACGAGATCATCGGCTCGAACCTCACCGGGGTCGCCAACACCGTCACTGCGGTGGCGCCCGGCATGATCCGCCGTCGCTACGGGCGCATCGTCACCGTGTCGTCGATGATCGGGCGCGGCGCCAACTACGGGATGAGCGCGTACGGCGCCTCGAAATGGGGGGTGATCGGCCTCACGAAGTCGGCGGCGCACGACCTCTCGCCCTTCGGGATCACGGTCAACTCGGTCGCGCCGGGCAACGTCGACACCCCCATGGTGCACAACGATTTCATGTATCGCATGCTGCGCCCCGATCTCGACCAGCCGGGCGCCGACGACATCGCTGCGACGTTGGGGTCTTTGCACCTCCAGCCCGGCGTGCCGTGGCTCGACCCGGCAGAGGTCACCCGCGTGGTGCTGTTCCTGGCCGACGAAGCCAGCGCCCACCTCACCGGCATCGTGGTGCCGGTCGACGCGGGCGCCGCCGCACGCGTCACCGCGTGAACCGCACGCTGACCGGCCGGGTGGTGCTGGCCGACCGGGTGCTCGATCGCGGTCGTGTGCGCATCGCCGAAGATCGGATCGTTGCGGTCGGCGAGGCGGACGGCCCCGTCGACGACCAGTGGATCACGCCGGGTCTCATCGACGTGCACGTGCACGGCGGCGGCGGGCACACCATGACCAGCGGCAACCCGGGCGAGGCGCTCGCTGCCGTCGCGTTCCACCAGCGCCACGGCACCACGTCCACGGTGTGCAGCCTGGTCACCACCCCCGTCGACGGCATGTGTCGAACCGCGGCCGCGCTCGCGTCGATCGTCGACGGCGGCCAGGTCGTCGGGCTCCACCTCGAAGGTCCGTTCGTGTCGGCCGCGCGCTGTGGGGCACTCGACGCCGCGTCGATGCGAGACCCCGATCTCGCCGTGCTCGGCCGGCTGCTCGACGCGGGAGCCGGCACCGTGCGCACCATGACGTTCGCTCCCGAGCTGCCGGGCGCGCTCGATCTGGTGGGCGCGCTGCGGGCGGCGGGTGTGGCGGCGTGCGTGGGCCACACCGACGCGACGCACGACCAGGTGAGAGCCGCCTTGGAGGCCGGCGCCGCCGCCGCCACCCATCTCGGCAACGCCATGCGCGGCTTCCACCACCGCGAGCCCGGCCCGATCGGGGCCTTGCTCGGCGCGCCCGGTGTGGTGTGCGAGGTGATCTGCGACGGGGTCCACGTGCACCCGGCAGCGGTTGCGCTGTTCGCGCAGGCCGCAGGCGACGAGGGGATCGCGCTCGTGACCGATGCGGTGGCAGCCGCAGGTGCCGGCGACGGCACGTTCGACCTCGGCGGCCACCGGGTCGAGGTGCGCGAGGGCGTGGCGCGGGTCGCGGGGACCGGCACCCTCGCCGGCTCGACGCTCACGATGGATGCCGCGCTGCGGCGGGCCGTGCGCGACGTGGGCCTGTCGCCCGTCGCCGCCTGCCGGGCCGCCGCCACGAACCCGGCACGGGTGCTCGGGGTCGCGGACCGCACCGGCGAGATCGCACCCGGGATGGCCGCCGACCTGTGCGTGTTCGACGACGACTGGGCGCTCACCGAGGTCGTCGCACGGGGCGCCTCGATCATCCCGGGCTGACCGTCGGGCGACCTGGTCGGGCTCGGCGCCGGTCCGCCGGGCCCGCCCGGTTGCAGATCAGCTGCGGGCTGTGGGCTCGTGGACGGACCAGGCATTGCCGTCGGGGTCCTGGAAGTACACCAACGTGCCCCACGGCAGCGGCTCGACGTCACTCACGGCCACGCCGTTGGCAGCGAGTTCGTCGTGGGCGGCCTGGGCCGGATCGACCACGACCTGCAAGCCCTCCGGTCGCTACCGTCCGGGTGTGCGCATCGCTTCTTTCTCCACCGCCGATGATCCGCGCGTTCGGCTGGGTGTGGTCGACGACGCCGGCCTCGACATCGTGGAGCTGCACCACCCCGCCGACCTCACCCAGCTCGTCGTGTCGTGGGACACCGAACGTTCCGCGGTTGCCGCGGCAGCCGAAGCCGGGCCGCCGATGCCACTCGAGACTGTACGGCTGCATGCGCCGCTGGCGCCGCCCCGCAACGTGCTGTGCATCGGCAAGAACTACCGCGACCACGTCAGCGAGATGGCGGCGGCCACCGGCGGCTCGGCTCAGCCGGAACGGCCGATCGTGTTCACCAAGGCGCCGACCACGGTCATCGGCCCGGCCGACGACATCCCGTTGCATGCCGAAGTCACGTCGATGCTCGATTACGAGGCCGAGCTCGGGGTGGTGATCGGCCGCGGCGGGCGGGCGATCACCGAGGCCGAGGCCATGGCCCATGTGTGGGGCTTCACGGTGATCAACGACGTGACCGCTCGCGACCTCCAGTTCGCACACGGCCAATGGTTCCTCGGCAAGTCGCTCGACGGCGCCTGCCCGATGGGCCCGTGGGTGGTCACTGCCGACGCGTTCGATCTCGACGGCGCCGAGGTCCGCTGCTCGGTCAACGGCGAGGTGCGGCAAGCGGCCCCGGTCAGCCAGATGATCTTCGCCATCCCGACACTGATCGCTGCGCTGTCGGCCGGGATGACCCTGGTGCCGGGCGACGTGATCGCGACCGGCACACCCGCAGGGGTGGGCGCCGCCATGGATCCTCCGCAGTTCCTGACGGCGGGCGACGAGGTGGTGTGCGAGGTCACGGGCCTGGGGTTGTTGCGCAACCGCGTGGCGTGAACGCGCCGCCGGCCGCGGACCCGACCGGCGCCACCGGTTCGCCGCGGCCCGGATGTGTCAGCCGACCGGCAGCCACCCCAGCACGAGCTCGGTGACCGTCACGTCGGCACGCTCGAGCGCGATGTCGAGCGGCGTGATGTCGTCGGCGGCCGCCTTCCACTTGGCGTCGATCGCGGCGAGCTCGCTGGACAGCTCCGCTTCCAGCCGCTCGATGTCGGCCTGCTCGGACTCGACTTTCGTCTCGGCAGCTTCGACGCGCCGCCCGGCCGCACCGGTGCTGGTGCTTCGGCTGGCCGCCCGTCCGATGCTGCGGACGATCGTGCCGGTGTTGCGGCGGCCGCCGAGGAACGAGCCGAGCAAGCTGCCGGCGGCGGACAGCACCGCCGAGGTGCGTTGCGACTTCGCCGACGCCTCGGCCACACCGGCGGCCTCCTGCGCGGCCACCAGCTGCTTGTGCTCGGTGGTGAGCTTCGCCTCGTACTTGGTGCGCAGCGCTGCGGCTTCCTTGTCAGCGGCGTCCGACGCGGCCTGCGCGACTCGGGCTCGAAAGGCCTCTTCGGCCTCGCCGGGCGCGGCCACCACCTTCAGCGACGCGCATTGCAACACGTGCGCTTGTTGGGTCGCGACGAGCTGGGCCACGAGGTCCTTTTGCAGTTTCGACCAGAACGTCTTCTTGTCGATCGGTGCGTCGGGCAGCCGGTACACGGCGCCGGCCGGGGCCTGGTCGAGCAAGTCGCGGTCGTCGTAGTCGACCACCGTCGCATCGGCGGGGTTGGGGGCCGGCCCGAGCGGGTGGAGCACGGCCTCCCATTCCTGGGTGGTGCGGACCTTGGTCTTGGTGTCGTCGAATACCAAGTTCACCCTGGCGACGGCCGCGGCTTCATAGCGGGTCCCGGCGGTGGCGCCCACAGTCGGCGCCCAGGCCGCGGCGGAGTCGATCCAGTGGACCGCCACCCCGTCCGCGCACTGTGGCGCCACGGGAGAGTCCTCGGCGCCGATCGTCGCAGGGGCGGCCGGCGCAGGAGGCGGCACAGGGCTCGCTGGGGCGGCGGCACCTGTCGCCGGGTCGGACGCGTCGGCTGACACGCCGGGTTGGGCGGTCTCGGCAGCAGCGGCGGCGGGCGCGTCCGAAGCGGCGGGTGAAGCACTCGCGGCCTTCTCGGGTGCGTTCGCCATCAGTGAGGCGATCTGGTCGCGGGTGATCGGCCCGCGCAGGTACGAGAGCGCCCAGCGCGTGGTGAACACCTTCGGTTGGTTCGCTCCGGGGCTGCGGAGCACGAACTCGCGCTTGCCCAAGCCGGCGATCGTGTCGCCGACGGCCTTCACGTCGACGCCACCTGCGGCCGACGACATGCCGTCGAGCAGCCGTGAGCGGTCCTGCTCGGTCTGCAAGCGCCCGACCATCCACGTGCCCGCGTTCGACAGCGCCTTGTAATCGACGTCGACGGGGTTCTGGGTGGCCAGGACGAGACCGACGCCGAACGCGCGCGCTTGCTTCAACAAGGTGAGGATCGGCTTCTTCGCCGGCGGCGCGCCGTTCGGGGGCGCGTAGCCGGCGACTTCGTCCATGTACACGAGCGCCCGCAGGTCGCTGGTGCCCGACTGGCGTCGCATCCAGGTGATCAGCTTGCCGAGGATCATCGACGTGACGAACTGCCGCTCGTCGTCGGACAGGTGCGCGGTCGACACGATCGCGGCGCGGGGCTTGCCGCCCTCGCCTTGGAGCACGTGGTCGATGTCGAGCGGGACACCTTGGCCCCACGCCGAGAACGAGGGTGACGCCAGCAGCCCGTTGAGCTGCATGGCGAGCTGGGTGCGGTCCTTCGGGGGGAAGAACTGGTCGAGCTCGAAGACGCCCAGCTTGCGGATCGGCGGCTGTGCGACCTGTGCGACGAGCGTGGCGAGGTCGAGGTCCTGCCCGTTGCCCCAGGCGTTGGCCAGCAAGTTCGACAACAAGATGTGCTCGCGGCTCGACAAGGGGTCGGCTTGGATGCCGATGAGGCCCAGCAGGCCCGACACGAAGCCTTCGATCTCGTCGTTGAGCGACTCGGGATCGACGCCTTTGGGTGCGGCCAGCGAGCCGACGATGTTGAGGGGCACCCCCGACGTGGAGCCGGGCGTGAAGATCGTGAACTCCGCCGCATCGCGCAGCGCCTGGATGCGGTCGGGCCCGAGCCCCCAATCGGCCAGCCCCTTCGTCCAGGCATCGGCCTGGGTGGCCGCGAACGTCGGCACGTCCTGGCCGGCTTGTTGCGCAGCCGACGGGTCGACCCACGGCTCGAAAGATGGCGCGTCGAGCTTCGGGAACGTCAACAACAGGTTCCCCAGGTCGCCTTTGGGGTCGAACGCGATCAAAGGGATGCCGGCCAGCAACGCCTCTTCCATCAACACGATGCCGAGGCCGGTCTTGCCGGAGCCGGTCATGCCGACGATGACGCCGTGGGTGGTGAAGTCGGCCGACGCGACCGTCACTGCCTCACCGGTTCGCTTGTGGTCGCCGTCGACCGTCTCGCCGATCCCGAAGGTGCGCGCACTCATGGAACGGAACGTAGCGGTCAATTCACCCGTCGTGCCGTGCGCGCCCGCCGTGCCGCGGGTGGGGCGGTGTGGCGCGGTCCGGTTCGTCCGCCGGCTGGCGGCCCGTCAGCCGGCGGGGGCGTAGCCGTGCGCGCGGAACCAGTCGGCGGCGCGGGCGAGGGCGGCTTCGGGCGGTCCCGACGTGTAGCCGAGCTCGGTGCGCGCCCGGGTGTCGTCGAACGGCATGGGTTTGGCCGACATGCGGGCTGCCTCGAGCGGGACGTGCGGCTCGCGGCGCAGCAGCGTTCCCTCGAAGAAGTCGCTGGCCCGTGCCGCGCCGAGCGCGACCCATTCGGGGACATGGCGGGTCGGTGCCGGCAACCCCGTGTGGTCGGCCAGCACGTGCAGCAACTCGGCGAGCGTGAAGTCGCGACCGCCGAAGATGTAGCTGCGACCCGTACGCCCACGCTCGGCCGCCAGCAAGTGGCCTTCGGCCACATCGGCGACGTCCACCACGTTGAGGACGGTGTCGACGAACCCCGGCATCTGGTGATTCAAGAAGCGCAAGATGGTGCCGCCGGTGGGGGTCGGCGCACGGTCGCCGTCGCCGACGGGGAACGTCGGCATGCCGAGCACGACGTCAGCCCCTTGCGCCGCGAGACGGAGCGCCTCGTGTTCGGCGACGTACTTCGAGCGCTTGTAGTGGCCGTAGAGCTGGTCGATGCGTGGGCGTTCGGATTCGGTGGCGGGCTGCCGATCGGCCCGCAAGCCCAAGGTGCCGACGGTGCTCGTGTACACCGTCCGGAGCCCGGCAGCGCCCGCCGCTTCGATCACGTGGATCGTGCCGTCGACGTTGACGTCGTAGAACACGTCGGGGTCGGGCGCCCAGAACTTGTAGACGGCGGCGGTGTGGATCACGAGGCTCGTGCCCGCCACGGCATCCATCACTGCGGCGCGGTCGCGCACGTCGACGTCGGCCCGCTCCACGTCGAGACCTTCGAGCTCGAGGGCAGGGTCGCCCGGCTCGACCATGGCGCGCACACGACACCCCCGTGCCAGCGCAGCCTTCACGATGTGCGAGCCGATGAACCCGGCAGCGCCCGTGACGAGGACGAGGTCGTCGTCGCCGACGGGCCGGACGAGCGGATTCGGCACGCTCACGACTTGTGCTTCCTCCTCGCCTTCAGGCCGCGCGTGGCGAAGTCGCGCCCGAGGCGAACGGTGGACGTGCCCATGTGACGCGCTTTGCGAAGCACGTCGTCGAGCGCGGTCACGAACCGCTCGACCTCGGCGGGGCCGGCCACCAGCGGTGGGAGGAGCTTCACGATGTTGACGTCGTCGGCGGCGACTTGCGTGAGGATCCGGTGATCGTTGAACAGCGGCCCGACGACCATCTGCGAGAACAGACCGTGACGCATCGCCTGCAGCAGCCGGAACGCCGCCTTGCCGGGTGCGGCGGAAGGCTGGTCGAACTCGATGCCGATCATCAAGCCGAGGCCACGGACATCGCTGATCATGTCGTGGTGGCCGGCGAGCTGCTTGATGCCGTTGGTGAGCAGCGCGCCCGTGCGCCGGGCGTTGCTGAGCAGGTCTTCCTCGTCGAGCACGTGGAGGAACACGTGGCCCGCCACGGCGGCGAGCGTGTTCTGTCCGAACGTGGAGGAGTGGACCATGGCGCGATCGAGCGAGCTGTACGTCGAGCGCCAGATGTCGTCGCGGCACAAGGTGGCCCCGACCGGGATGAAGCCTGCGGAAAGCGCTTTGGCCATGGTGACGAGGTCGGGCTCGATGCCGGCGTGCTGGTAGCAGAACAGTTCACCGGTCCGCCCCAAGCCGGTCTGCACTTCGTCGATCACCAGCAGCGCGCCGTGCTGGTGGCACAGCTCGAGGGCACCGCGCAGATAGGACGGTGTCGCGATCTCGACGGTCTTGCCCTGGATCGGCTCGATCACGAACGCAGCCACGTCGCCGCGGCGGAGCTCGGCCTCGAGCGCTTCGAGGTCACCGAACGGCACCGGGGCGGTGCCCGGCAGCAGCGGCTCGAAGCCCTCCCGGAACTCGGCACCACCGTTGAGCGCCAGCGCGCCGGTGGTCAGGCCGTGGAACGCGTGGTCGCAGTAGACGATGCGCGAGTGGCCGGTGTGGCGCCGGGCGAGCTTGATGGCTGTCTCGTTGGCTTCTGCGCCGCTGTTGCCGAAGAAGCAGCGCGACAGCCCGCCGCCCGCGCGGTTGACCAGCTCCTCGGCCAGCAACCCGGCCAGCAACGGCGTGTCGAACTGCACCAAGTGCGCGAGGTCGCGGTCGAGCGCGTCGACCAGCGCGTCTTTGACGACCGGGTGGTTGCGACCGAGCGCGAACACCCCGAACCCGGCAAGGAAGTCGAGGTAGTCGCGACCTTCGTCGTCGTACAGCAGGCAGCCGTCGGCCCGTACGTAGCGGCGGTCGAACCCGGTGAGCTCGAGGACGCTGACCAGTTGGTGGTTCAGGTGCGCGTGGTGGATCGCCGGCGCGTCGGCCACGCGGGCGAGGAGTGCGTCGAGGTCGAACGGTGTCGTGCCCACGGGACCTTCTTTAGTCGAACGCCGGGGAGCTGAGCGAGGCGCCACCACCGGTGGCGACGATGAACCGGTGGACGCGGCCGGCCCGCAGGTCGGGGTTGAACCAACGGGCCCGGTAGCGGTGGCGGCCCGGCGGCGACGCGTCGCCAAGGTGCGTGACCTCGACGTCCCAGCCCTGGTCGTCGACCGGTCGCCCGTCCGCGATGGCTGGCCGCCATGTCGTCCCGTCGTCGTCGCTTGCCTCGACCGACACCATCGTGCGGTGCCAGCACAGCGTGGTAGGCGGGCCGCCGATCCATTCGAACGACCAGTGCCCGTCGACCGTCGGCGCGGGGTCGGTGAACGTCGGTTTCCCGTCCGGCTGGGCGGGCGGGACTTCGGGGGGTGCCACCGGCGATGGCAGGAAGCGGCGCACTTTCAGGTCCCACGACCGCGACGCCGCCACGTCGTGGAACCAGCCGTGGGCGAGGGTGTGGTGGGCGACTTCTGCCGCGTGCGCCGCGAGGAACGCCTGCGTGCGGGGTCCGTACAGCGTGTGGCCGCCCTCGTACCACTGCTGGCCGTACTCCTCGGCGGTGGCCACGTAGCCGCAGTACTCGTTGGCCACCGACGACACGACGACGCGGTCGACCCCACCTCGGCCCGCTGCGCTCTCGTCGAGCGCAGCCCACGCCGCAGCCGCGATGCGCCGCCCCGACTCGACGGTGATCTCGAACGGCAGGCCGATCAGCGCCGTGTCGGCCAACCGGAGCACTTGCACCGGGATGATGCGCGGCATCGAGCGTGGCGGCACGACCAGCGGCTGCAACCACCGTGAGCCGATGACCCACTTGGCGCCTTGCGGTCCGGGCCGGCCCCACCGCCTGGGGTGACCGGGCGTGAACGGCGGCAACTTGTCGAGCACGGGGGTCGTGTTCTCGGTGGCGCCGGCCACCAGGGCCGCGCCGACCGCCCCGCGGCGCGGCAGCTCGATCTCGCCGATGCGCCGCGACCGGTCCAAGTCGACTTCCCGCAAGCCGGCGCCGAGCTCGACGTCGGTGCGCAAGTCCTGGGCCAGCGACGCCCAGAGCTCGTGCGCGGCTGCACCGATCGTTCGCCCGATTCGGCGAGCTTCCACGTGGCCGGCCATACCTGGACGCAGCGCGGGAGCGACGTCGGCGTGGGTGCCTTCGACCGCGCCCACCACCGCCCGGGCCCCCGCCGAGGCTTCGATGCGGCGGTCGAGCTCACCGGTGAGGTAAGCCCACACATCGGCGTTGTAAGAGTGCGTTCGCTGCGGGACGCCGGTGCCGTGGATCGAGAACACCGCGAACGCGGCGAGCGGCCGGGGTGCGTCGCCGTCGACCCGGTCCGCACGGATCACGTGCAGCTCGGGGTTGACGGCCGACCACTTCCGTTGGGGTTCCGTCCGCTTGTCGGCGACGGTCTCGTTCTCGACGTGCGCGGGGTGTGATCGGTTCCGGGTCGAGCCCCACACGTCGGCCGTGCCGATCGCCAGCGACGCGGGGCCGGCCCCGGTCACGGCCTCGGTGACCGCGCCGCTGATCCGCTCGACCAGGAAGTCGACCCAGCCTGGGTCGAACCCCGACCGGTTCGAGGCGAACCGGTTGTAGAAGTCGGTGCCGAGGAACTGGCCGGGCCCGGCGTGGGTGTGGGTCGCGCCGATGAACAGACCCGGCAGGCGGACCCTGGTGGTCGCCGCGACGGCCTCCGCGACGCGGTGCTGGAGCACCGACGATCCGCCGAGCAGGTCGCAGGCCACCAACGCCAGCGGCGTGGTGCCGTCGTCGAGGTACAGCACGCGGGCGCGCAGTCGGGTGTGGAAGCCGTTGCCGTCGTGCGCGTTGGCCGAGTACCCGGCTTTCGGCAACCCGGGCGGCGGGGTGATGTCGACCTCGGCGGCGCCGGCGATCAGCCCCGGCCCGCCACGCGGCGCAGGCCGCTCGAGGGCCGGCCGGACCGAGAACCGGGCGCGCTCGCTCACGCCGACTCGCTCATGGCTGGTCCGCGGCCGGCGCTTCGACGGCCTGGGCGCGGGCCCAGCGGTAGTCGGCCTTGCCCGCTGGCGACCGCACGAGCTGAGGCAGGTAGATGAACTGCTTGGGGAACTTGTAGCGGGCGATGTGCTCGGCGGCTTCGGTGAGCAACTCATCGTCGGTGACGGTTTGCCCTTCGTGCACTTGCACGAGTGCCACCACCTCGTTGCCCCACCGCTCGCTCGGCCTGCCGACCACCACCACGTCGTACACCGCGGGGTGCTGCGCGATGGCCTGCTCGACCTCCTCGGCGAAGATCTTCTCGCCGCCGGAGTTGATGGTCACCGAGTCGCGGCCCAGCAGCTCGATCTGGCCGTTGTCGAGCAAGCGGGCGCGGTCGCCCGGCACCGCATAGCGCACACCGTCGAGCTCGACGAACGTACGGGCGGTCTTGTCGGGATCGCCGAGGTACCCGAGCGGCACCCGCCCCTGCTCGGCCAGCCAGCCCGTGCCGTCGTGACCAGGTGGCAGCACCTTGGTGAGGTCCTCATCGAGCACCACCGTGGCGGGCCCCGCGTTGAACGTGCCGCTGGACACCGCGCCGGGTGCCGATACCGACATCATCTGGGCGCCGGTCTCCGACGCGCCGACCCCGTCGATCACCAGCGTGCCCGGCAGCTGGTCGAGCAGGCGCTGCTTCAGCGCAGGGTTCAGCGGCGCGCCGCCGTTGGAGATCGCCACGATCGACGAGATGTCGTGCGCACCGTTCTCGAGCTCCTCGACGAGCGGCCGGGCGAAGGAGTCGCCCACGATCATGACCGTGTTGACGTTCTCCTGCTCGACGCGGCGCCAGATGCCGGGAGCATCGAGGTGCTCGACGTCGTCTTGGATGATGATCGTGCCGCCGTTGGTGAAGGTCATCCAGCTCGCCCATTGCGCCGCGCCGTGCATGAACGGCGGCAGCGGCATGATCCGGAGCCCGACCTCGGCCGCGGCCGCATGGTCGGCGATCGCTTCGTAGCTCTCGTACTCGTTCGCGGTGCCGAAGACGCGGCCGCCCATGGCCCCGACGTAGATGTCGTCTTGGCGCCACAGCACCCCTTTCGGCATGCCGGTCGTGCCGCCGGTGTAGAGGATGTACAAGTCGTCGGGCGACGGCTCCACCCCCGGGGGTGGCTCGGGTGAGGCCGCCGCGAGCGCGGTCTCGTAGTCGATGGCGCCGGGCAGCAGGTCGTTGTCCGACTCGTCGGCCACTTGGAGCAGCAGCGACAGGTCGGGGGCGTTGGCGCGCACTTCGGCGAGCACCGGTGCGAACCGGGCGCTGTACACGAGCGCGCGAGCCGCGCTGTTGCGCAGGAGGTACTCGAGCTCCTCCGCGACATACCGGTAGTTGACGTTGAACGGCGCCACCCGGGCCTTGTACGCGCCGATCATCGACTCCAGGTACTGGTTGCCGTTGTGAAGGTAGAGGCCGAGGTGGTCTTGGCCCGACTCGTGGCCGGCCAACCCGGCACGCTCCACACGCACACCGAGCCCGTGCTCGTGCAGCACGTTGGCCACGCGGTTGGCACGTGCGACGAGCTGGCGGTACGTCATCCGCAAGTCACGCCACACGATGACCTCGCGGTCGGGCAGCCGCTCCGCCACGACGTCGACCACTTTGGCCAAGTTGTAGGGCACGCGGGCGGGGGGTGCTGCAGGATCGGTCACGGCGGGATCGGCCACAGCCGCCTCCTCGGAACTAGGGAACTGGGTGGGTGGCCCGCTCGGTGGCGCCGTCGCGGGCAGATCGACCGGCGACCATGCGCGCCCAGCGGTGGTCGGGCTTGCCGTTGCTGAGGCGGGGGATCGCGGGGACCACTTCGATGCGCCGGGGGGTCTTGAAGCCGGCCAGATGCTGGCGGCAGTGGGTGATGAGCACCGACGGGTCGACGAGGTCGTGCGGGTCGAGCGCGACGACCGCGGTGACCCGTTCGCCCCACCGCTCGTCGGGCACGCCCACGACGACGGCGTCGATGACGGCCTCGTGGTCGACGAGGACCGCTTCGACTTCCTCGGCGAAGATCTTCTCTCCGCCCGTGTTGATGATCCGCTCGCTACGGCCGAGCAGCACGACGGTGCCGTCGGTGTCGACCGAGGCGAGGTCGCCGGTGAGTGCCCAGCGCTCGCCGTCGATGGTGATGAAGGTGCGGGCGGTCCGTTCGTCGTCGCCGTAGTAGCCGAGCGGCACACGACCGCGCCGGGCCAGGCGTCCGACGGCGCCCGATCCGGGCACGACGGGACGAAGTCCGTCGTCGAGCACGGCGGTGCCGGGACTCGCGACGAAGCGGCGCAGGCCCGAGGCCGCCTGGCCGGGGAAGACGGCCATCTGCCCGCCGCTGCCGGTCTCCGTGGTGCCGTAGCCGTCGACCACGGCGGCGCCGGGCAAGTGGTCGAGCAGCGCCGCCCGGACCGGGCCCGACAGCGTGGCGCCGCCCGACACGACCACGAGCAGGTCGCCGAGCTCCCAACGCCGCGGCGCCGCGTCGAGGGCTTGGGCCAGCGGGCGGCCGAACGCATCGCCGACGATCACGAGGTGGGTGACCGAGCAGCGCTCGACGCACGTCCACACCGCCTCGGGGTCGAACCCGGTCGTGTGGCCGAGCACCACCGTTCCGCCAGACAGGAGTGTGATGAGCGCAGTCCATTGGGCGGTGCCGTGGGTGAGCGGGCTGGCGGGGAAGAGGCGCACGCGGGCGCCGTCGGCCGCATGGCTGCCCTGCAGCGCGCTGAGGTACAAGTCCTCGTGACGCCACAGCACCGCTTTGGGGGTGCCGGTGGTGCCGCCGGTGCACAGCAGGTAGTGATCGTCGCCGCTGCGTGGGTGGTCGGGCCGGGCGCTGCTCGCCCCGGCGATGGCCGCGTCGAGCTCGGAGCCGGCCGACAGGCGGTGGATGTCGCGCTGCACTCCACGGTCGGCGGTCAGCCCGATCGCCGCGCCGACGGCCCGGGTGAGGTCGGGTTCTGGTTCGTGGATCACCGCGCGCAGGTCGGTGCTGGTGAAAAGTGCCCGCAACTCGGCGGCGGTGTAGCGCAAGTTCACGTTGACGGGCACCGCCCGCACCGTGAACGCCGCGAACAGGGTTGCGAGGTGGTCGACGGTGTTGCGCAGTGCCACGCCCACGTGGTCGCCCGCGCCGATGCCTTCGGCGGCGAAGACGTTGGCGAGGCGGTGGACGCGGTCGACGAAGTCGCAGTAGGTCACGTCGGACCCACCGACTCGGATCGCCGGCCGCGTGGGCCGCTCTTCGGCGACCTGCTCGAGCAGGTCGGCCAGGTTCGCTCCCCCCACGGCGGCGACGGTAGTGGTCACCGCCCGACCGGTGAAATCCGTGGCGGCGCCTGCCCGCAGGGCACGCGGCGGCGGTGCCCCGCGGCGCCCGTGCCCACGGGTTCAGACGGCGGGACCGACACGCTGATCGCTGGTTTGATCAGACGAAGTAACGGAACAGCACCTCGGCGACGCAGGCCGGCTTGTCGGCGCCTTCGACCTCGAAGGTGATCCGCAACTTGATCTGCACCCCGCCGGCCACGTCGGCCACGTCGAGGAGCTCGACGCCCGCCCGGAGTTTGGCCCCGACGGGCACCGGCGAGGGGAAGCGAACCTTGTCGGCCCCGTAGTTGACGCCGAGCTTGAAGCCTTCGATGCGGACGGTCTGCGGGAGCAGGCGCGGACCGAACGACAGCGTGAGGTAGCCGTGGGCGATCGGCCCGCCGAACGGGCTCTCGGCCTTGGCGCGCTCCACGTCGACGTGGATCCACTGGTGATCACCGGTGGCTTCGGCGAACTGGTTCACCATCTCTTGGGTGACTTCAACCGATGGGCTGTACCCCAGGTGCTGGCCGACGTTGGCCTTGAGGTCGTCGATGCCGTTGAGAACCTTGGTCATGGCCTGCATGATGGCCGACGATGACCGACGGTGAGAACTCCGGCGAACCATCGCACCCGCCGCTCGCGGGGGTGGTGCTCGCGGCGGGCGCCGGCGCCCGGTTGTGGCCACTCACCCGTGAGCGCGCCAAGGCGCTGTGCCCGGTCGGCAACCGGCTGCTGGTCGACTTGGCGATCGAGCGTGTCCGCTCGGTCGTGGGCGCGGTCGCGGTGAACGTCCACCACCACCGTCTCCAGGTCGAGGAGCACTTGGCGCGCCACCACCGTGACGTGACGGTGTCGGTGGAGGAGCCCACGGCCCTCGGCACCGCAGGCGCCTTGGGCGAGTTGCGGGGTTGGCTCGACGGGCGTGGCGCGCTGGTGACCAACTCCGATGCCTGGCTCCCGGTCGCGCCCGGCGAGGTGGCCTCGTTCGTCGCCGGATGGGACGGCGAACGGTCCCGCCTGTGGTGCGTCACCGACCCGGCGCGCGGCGATTTCGGCGATCATCGCTACATCGGCGTGGCCTTGGTGCCGTGGTCGGTGATCCGCGGGTTGGCCGCGCGCCCGTCGGGTCTGTACGAAGCATCGTGGCGTCACGAGGAGGTCGCCGGGCGGCTCGACCTCGTCACCCATCGCGGACCGTTCACCGACTGCGGCACGCCACGCGACTACCTCACGGCCAACTTGGCGTCCGAAGGGGCGACCGCGCAGGGGGTCATCGCTCCTGGGGCGCGCGTCGAAGGCGAGGTGGTCCGCAGCGTGGTGTGGCCGGGGGCCAGGGTGTGGCCGGCCGAACGGCTGGTCGACGCCATCCGCACACCGGCGCAGACCGTGCTGATCCGCCCGTGACGCGCCGGTGACACGCCCGTCGGTCGCCGCTCAGGCGCGACGTGCGGGTGCGGCCACGGCGATGGTGTGGTTGGCGCGGAGCTGACCGCACGCCGCGTCGATGGAGCGGCCTCGCGTCTGGCGCACGGTGGCGTTCACGCCTCGCTCGCGCAGCTCGTCGCGGAACGCTGCGACCCGCACGGGCGGGGTGCCCGACACGCCGTAGCCGGGCGTCGGGTTGAGCGGGATCAAGTTGACGTGCGCCCGCAACGGGCGGGCGAAGGCGGCGAGCTCCGCTGCGTCGCGTTCGCGGTCGTTCACGCCGTCGATCAGCGCCCACTCGAACGACAGCCGCCGGTTCCGGACGGCCAAGTACTCGTGGCATGCCGCTGCGAGCCGGCGGAGCGGATAGCGACGGTTGATCGGCACCAACTCGTCGCGCAGCTCGTCGTTGGCGGCGTGGAGGGAGACGGCGAGGTTGACCGGCAGGGGAGCGGCCGCCAAGCGGGCGATCCCGGGCACGATGCCCACGGTCGAGACCGTGAGATGCCGGGCGGACAACCCGAGGTCGGCGTGCATCCGCTCGATCGCGCGCCACACGTTGTCGAAGTTCGCGAGCGGCTCACCACCGCCCATCAACACGACGTTGTCGAGGCGGCGGCCAGCGTCACGGCAACGCCGCGCGGCGCGCACGACCTGCTCCACGATCTCGCCCGAGGTGAGGTGGCGGTCGAAGCCGCCCTGACCTGTCGCGCAGAACGAGCAGGCCATGGCGCAACCCGCCTGGCTCGAGACGCACACGGTCGAGCGGTCGGTGTAGTGCATGAGCACCGATTCGATGAACTTCCCGTCGCGCAGCTCGTACAGCCACTTGACGGTCTCGCCGGCGTCGGCGGCCTGCTCATCCGCGATGCGCAGCCCGGCCGGCAGCTGCTGGTCGAGCCGGGCGCGCAGCGCTTTCGGGACGTTGGTGATCTCGGCGGGTTCCCGTCCGGCGTGGATGGCCTGCCAGACCTGGTCGACCCGGTAACGAGGCTCGCCGGCCAGCAACCCGGCCAGGGCGTCACGGTTGACCTCGAATCGGGTGGGGCCCTCGTAGCGCGCGGTGACCAGCGGGGCTGAGGGCTGCTTCACGGGATCCGGCATGCCTGCCCCAGGCTACGGGGTCACCTTCCTTCGTGGAACGGAACGAGCGGCGCGGCTTACCGTCGCGGCATGCCATCCGCGGTGCGACACCGTGCCCCGTCCCCGCCGTCGAGGGAGCATCACCACCGTGATGTCCGCGGCGGCGCGGCGCGTGCCGCCGTGTTCGGGGTGAGCGACGGGCTGGTCACCAACGTGTCGCTGATCTTGGGCGTCGCCGGGGGGCAGGCGTACGGCGGTTACGTCCGCCTCGCCGGCCTGGCTGGCCTGATCGCCGGCGCCCTGTCGATGGCGGCGGGCGAGTACAACTCGATGCGCGTGCAGTCCGAGTTGCTCGAACGCGAGCTGGCGATCGAGCGCGTGGAGCTGCGCCGGAACCCCAACGTCGAGCGGGCCGAGCTGGCCCGCATCTACGAGTCGCGTGGCGTCCGTCCCGACCGTGCCCTCGCCATGGCAACCGAGCTGATGGCCGATCCCGAAGTCGCACTCCAGACCCATGCGCGCGAAGAGCTCGGCATCGACCCGACGCGGCTGGGCTCGCCGAAGTCTGCCGCGCTCGCCTCGCTGTTGGCCTTTGCGCTCGGCGGGCTCATCCCGTTGGTGCCTTGGCTGTTCGCCGAAGGCACCGCGCCCATCGTCGCTTCGGTGGCCCTGGCGGTCGTGGCGTCGGTGGCGCTCGGGTTCTTGATCGCCCGCTTCACGAACCGGTCGCCGTATCGCACCGCGGCTCGCCAACTCCTGTTGACCGCCGTGGCCGCCGCGACCACGTGGGGCATCGGCCACCTCATCGGCATCAACGTGCACTGACCCCCGGCACCGCGCGCCTCGCGACGCGGCGACCCGGAGGTGGAGGGGGTGGGCGCGCTGAGGTGGTCGGCTCGGCGCGGGGTGTGAGAACCATCGCACGGCCGCGGCCACGTCGATACGGTTCGCGTCATGGAACCAACGTCGGCGGCTCCGGCCGCGTTCGACCCAGCGGGCTACCCGGTGCAGGCGGAGGTCGTCACCCCCGCCCAGCTCGACCGGTGGCGCGTGCTGCAGTGGATCGCCGCGATCCCGCACTTCGCCATCTTGTACGTGCTGCGCGCGGCCCTTCAGGTGGTGGCGATCATCGCCTGGTTCGCGATCTTGTTCACGGGCCGATATCCCGAGGGCCTGTGGGACTTCTCGGTCGGGGTGATGCGTTGGGAGTGGCGCGCGTCGACGTACGCGCTGTTCCTGCACGCGAAGTACCCGCCGTTCCAGCTCGACAGCGGCGAGCAGGACCCCGGCAGCGAGCCGGCGCTGTTCGCCGTGTCACGGCCCACCGAACGGAATCGTCTCACCTGCGCGCTGCGGATCATCTGGGCGATCCCGGCTGCGTTCATGGCGGCGGTGGTGGGGATCGGCGCCGCAGTGGTCGCGGTCATCGGCTGGTTCGTGGTGCTGTTCACTGGTCAGTGGCCCGACGGCATGCGCAGCTTCCTGGTCCGTGCGCTGCGGCTGGAACAGCGCTTCACCGCGTACCAGTACCTCCTGGTCGACGAGTACCCGCCCTTCAGCCTCGACGCTTGACCGACCCCGCCCCGAAATCCCGCCCGAAAACCTCGCTGCTGTGAGCAGAAACCCACGCCACAGGTGGCCAAGTGCTCACAGCAGGGGTTTGTGGGGTCCGCCGGGGGAGGCGGGTCGGGAGCGGGTCAGGAGTAGACGCGGTCGGTGTGGTGGTGGGTGAAGCCGAGCGACGCGTAGAGCTTCACGGCCGGGGTGTTCACCGCGTCGACGTACAACATGGCGGTGTCGATGCCGTGGTGGTGGAGCCAGTCGAGGCCGGCCACCGTCATCGACCGGCCGAGCCCGAGCCCTTGGAACGCGGGGTCGACGGCGATCACGAATATCTCCCCCAAGACGGGGTCGGGCGCGGCGGCGGGATGGACCTTGGTCCAGCAGAACGCCGCGAGCTGCCCGTCCCGCTCGTGGAGGAGGAAGCCCTCGGGGTCGAACCAGGGCTCGGCCATGCGGGCGTGGAGCCGTTCGATCGTGTAGTCGCTCTGGTCGGGGTGGTCGGCGAAGGCGCGGTTGTTGACCTGGATCCACGCCCCCTCGTCGGCGGTCCCGGGCCGCAGCGCCCGAGTGGCCACCGCCGGCGCGGCGTCGACCAGCGGCAGCGGGACGCGGAGCTGATACAAGTCGCGCCGGTGGTGCAAGCCGCGCGCCAGCGCCTCGGCGTCGGTGGCCGCGTCGGGCCCGCTGACCACCCACGAGCGCTCGGACCCGGCCATCGACGGCACCGTAGTTCGACCCGGCGCCGGCCCCGGTACCGTTCCGGCGATGGCAGCCACCCGACGTCCCCGATCGCCCAAGGGCCGAGCCCGCCTCACCCATGAGCGGCTGGCCGACGAGTATCCAGGCGATGCCGTCGCGCTGTGCGAGCTCGACCACCGCAACCCGTTCGAGCTGCTGGTCGCCACGATCTTGTCGGCACAGACCACCGACGTACGGGTGAACGCGGTGACGCCGGAGCTGTTCGCCCGTTACCCGTCGGCCCTGGAGTTGGCGGCAGCCGATCCCGCGGATGTGGAGCGGATCGTGCAGTCGACCGGCTTCTACAAGAACAAGACGAAGAGCTTGCTGGGCATGGCGAACGCGCTGGTCGAGCGGTTTGACGGGCAGGTGCCCGAAGCCATGGCCGACCTCGTCGCCTTGCCGGGCGTGGGCCGCAAGACCGCCAACGTGGTCCGTTCAGTGGCGATGGGGCTCCCGGGGCTCCCCGTCGACACGCACGTGCAGCGGGTGTGCCGCTTGCTGGGGCTGATCGCCGAGACCGACCCGGTGAAGATCGAGTACGAACTCAACCCGATGGTGCCGGCGGACGAGCGCGGGGTCTTCAGCTTGCGGGTGATCTTGCACGGCCGGCGTGTGTGCATCGCGCGCCGTCCCAAGTGCGCGGAATGCGTGCTACAGGACTTCTGCCCGTCGGCGTTCGCGGGATGATTCGCCCCACCGGCGGACGCGCTGGCGGTCCGGCCGAAAACAAGTGACGGCGCCCACGAGGGGCGCCGTCACTGGTGACTCGGGCGGCGGATCCCTGAGTCACCCCAGAACCAGGTGGCGGGTACCTGGTCTGTTGCTCACGTTACTCAGACTCGGGTCTGGTGGGGATAAGAAAGTCGGGAACTTTTGAGATTTGTGGCGAATCTCTCGCACCGCGTTCATCCCAGCGCGCGCTCCGCGCGAACCAGCGATCGCCTGGCGGTGCGGAGCGACCGTTCCACCTCGTAGATGGTGGCGGCGATGTGCTCGGTCTCGGGGCTCTCGAGCGACTTGGCGAGCTCGGCGACCCGGGCGCTGAGGTCGTCGATCACGCTCGACATGGCCGACATCTGGACGCGGGGGTCGGGCGGCGACATCGGGCCAGTTAACCCTTCCGGGGTGGGTACGGGCGACCGGTAGCCTCACCACGTGCTCACCCGCATCGACGTCCGAGGCGTGACCCGCGGCCTCGCGGAACTGCTTCCTGCGCCGAAGGCCGACGCGTCGGGCCCGGTCGAGGTGGTCCGCGAGGTGCTCGACCGAGTGCGAGTCGAGGGCGACGCGGCCGTGCGGGCCTACACGAAGCAATTCGACGGTGCCGCGATCGCCGACGTGCGGGTTCCCGCAGCTCAGATCGACGCGGCCCTCGCGTCGATCGATCCCGATCTCCGAGCCGCGCTCGAAGCGGCCGCCGGCGCCGTGGCTGACTTCCACCGCCACGCGTTGGCCGCGACCGCTTCCCCTTCGACGTACGAGCGGCGCGAAGGCGGCGGCACCGTCCGGGTCGACACCGTGTTCCGTCCCGTCGAGCGTGCGGGGGTCTATGTGCCGGGTGGCCGAGCGCGCTACCCGTCGAGCGTGATCCACACCGCCGGGGTGGCGAGCGTCGCGGGTGCCGGGTCGGTCGCGCTGTGCTCACCGCCCGGCCCCGACGGCGAGATCCCCGCCATCACGCTGGCCGCCGCCGCCATCGTGGGGGTCGACGAGGTGTACCGCGTGGGCGGCGTGCAAGCCGTGGCCATGCTGGCGTTCGGCACCGAGTCGTGCCGCCCGGTCGACGTGATCGCCGGGCCGGGCAACGTGTACGTCGCCACCGCCCAGCGCGAGGTCGCCGGCCGCGGCCTCGTGGGCGTCCCTTCCGCGTTCGCGGGCCCGTCGGAGATCGTGGTGCTCGCGGACGAGACCGCGCGGGTCGAGTACGTCGCGGTCGACATCATCCTCCAGGCCGAGCACGGTCCGGTGGGGCAGTCGTGGGTCGTCACCTGGTCGCCCGACGTCGCCGACTCGGTGGAACGAGAAGTGGAGCGCCAAGTCGCCGCGGCGCCGCGGCGCGGTGACATCGAGGCGAACTTCGCGCAAGGCGGTTACCTCGTGCTGTGCGACGGGCCCGAGCAAGCCTGCGACGTCGCCAACGTCGTGGCCGCGGAGCACCTCGAGATCCTCACCGCGGAGCCCGCACGGCTCGTGCGGGCGATCCGCCACGCAGGCGCGATCTTCTGCGGGCCATGGACCCCGTCGTCGGTGGGCGACTACGCGGCTGGCCCCAGCCACGTGCTCCCCACCGCCCGCACGGCGCGGTTCGGCTCCGCGCTGTCGGTCCGCGACTTCCTCAAGGAGGTCCACGTGGTCGGCGTCGACCGGCCGGCCCTCGACGCGCTCGCTCCCACCATCGAGACGCTGGCCGAGGCCGAGGGGTTGGTGGCGCACGCCGAGTCCGTGGCGCGGAGGGTCCGCGCGTGAGCGCCTCCGGATCGAAGCCGACTGCCATGGCTGGGTCGACACCGAGGGTCGCGCCGCGCGACGACGTCGCGTTGATGGAGGGCTACCACTCTCCACAAGTCGCGGTCGACGTGCGGCTCAACACCAACGAATCGCCGTTCCAGCCACCCGCGGCGTTCGTCGACGAGCTCACGGCGGGGATCCGCGCTCTCGACTGGCACCGCTACCCCGACCGCGAGGCCACCGGCTTGCGCACGGCGATCGGCAAGCTGCACGAGGTCGGTCCCGAGCAGGTGTTCGTGGCCAATGGATCCAACGAGGTGCTGCAAGTGCTGCTCCTCACGTACGGAGGCGCGGGGCGAACCGCTGCGGTGTTCGAGCCGACGTACGCGTTGCACAGCCACATCGCGCGGCTCACCGGCACGGAGGTGGTCGTGGGCGCACGCGACGAGTCGTTCGGGCTCGATCGCACAGAGCTCGACCGCTTGCTCGCGCAGCGCGCCCCCGACGTGTTGTTCCTGTGCTCGCCGAACAACCCCACGGGCCTGGCCGAGGACCCCGAGCTCGTGCGGCACGCGCTCGGCGCGGCGCCTGGTCTGGTGGTGGTCGACGAGGCGTACGGGCAGTTCGCGCCGTGGAGCGCGCTCGATCTCGTCGGTCCCGATGTGCCGCTCGCGGTCACCCGCACGTACTCCAAGACCTGGTCGATGGCCGCGGCCCGCCTCGGTTACCTCATCGGGCCGCCATGGTTGGTGGCCGAGCTGTGGAAGGTGGCGCTGCCCTACCACCTCGACGCCATGAAGCAGCTGGCAGGGCGGCTCGCGCTCGACCACGCCGCGGAGATGGAAGCGCGGGTCGCGGCGATCGTCGAGGAGCGAGGTCGGATCGAGGCGGGTCTCGCCGACCTTGACGTCGATGTCTGGCCGTCCGCCGCCAACTTCATCTTGTTCCGGCCGCGCGGCGTCGGTGGCGACGAGGTCTGGCAGCGCTTGGTCGACCAGTCGGTCCTGATCCGCAACTGCGCGTCCTGGCCCGGCCTCGAAGGCTGCCTCCGGGTGACCGTCGGGACCGCTGACGAGAACACCCGGTTCCTCGCTGCGCTCCGGCGCGCCCTGGGCGAAAGGCCGAACCCGACATGACTTCGACCCGGTCCGCCGGCCGCAGCCGCACCACCAAGGAGACCGACATCTCGGTGACCCTCGACCTCGACGGCCCGACGGGGCAGGTCGAGGTGTCGACGGGTCTGCCGTTCTTCGACCACATGCTCGACCAGCTCGGCCGCCACGGCGGCTTCGATCTCCGGGTCGAGGCCAAGGGCGACTTGCAGGTCGACGGGCACCACACCGTCGAGGACACGGGCATCTTGATCGGGGAGACGTTCCGCGAGGCGCTCGGCGACAAAGCGGGCGTTCGGCGGTTCGCGAGCGGGCTGTACCCACTCGACGAGGCGCTGGTCGAAGTTGCCCTCGACTTGTCGGGCCGGCCGTTCGTGGTGTTCGACGTGCCGTTCGGTGAAGTCCTCCCGCTGGGCGATCCGCCCTTCAACCCGGAGATGTCCGAGCACTTCTGGCAGTCGTTCGCGACGGCAGCCGGCATCACGCTGCACGTCACCAAGCGAGCCGGGGTGAACACCCACCACGTCGTCGAGGCCACGTTCAAGGGCGTGGCGCGCTGCTTGCGCGACGCGGTGCGCGTCGAAGGCCGTGGGGTGCCGTCGACCAAGGGCCAGCTGTGAGCGGGGCATCCGTTCCGGGGCCCGGGTCGCGGCCCCGGATCTCGGTGGTCGACTACGGGATCGGCAACCTCCGTTCGGTCGAGAAGGCCTTGCAGCAGGCGGGTGCGGACGCCGCGTTGGAGAGCGATCCGGCGCGCATCGCCACGGCCGACGGGGTGGTGCTGCCCGGTGTCGGCGCGTTCGGGAAGTGCCGCAGCGCGCTGCGCGCGTCAGGCCTCGAAACCGAGGTCGTGGCGCTGGCCACGGCAGCTCGCGATGGCGGGGGCGTGCCGTTCCTCGGGATCTGCGTCGGCATGCAGCTGCTGTTCGACGGATCCGACGAGTCGCCCGACGCACCCGGCCTCGGCCTGCTGCCGGGTCACGTGACGCTGCTGCCCGACGGCGTGAAGCGGCCGCAGATGCAGTGGAATCGCCTCGACCCGGTGCAACCCCGCCACCCGCTGTTCGCGCAGATGCCGGCTCACCCGTGGGCGTACTTCGTCCATTCGTACGCCGCGGTGGTTCCGGACGCCGGCAGGGCCTGCGTGCTCGCCACCTGCGATTACGGCGGTCCGATGGTCGCCGCCGCGGGGCTCGGTCGCTTGGCGTCGACGCAGTTCCACCCCGAGAAGTCGAGCCGCGACGGGCTCGCGCTCCTTCGCGCGTTCGTGGGCCAGTGCGCTGCCGTGCGAGCCGGCACGAGCGCGGCCTGATGGACCTGTATCCCGCCATCGACTTGCGTGACGGTCGCTGCGTCCGGCTGTACCAAGGCGACTTCGCCCGAGAGACCGTGTACGGCGACGACCCGGTCGCGCAGGCCCGCCGGTTCGCCGCCGCGGGGGCGTCGTGGTTGCACGTGGTCGACCTCGACGCGGCGCGCACCGGTGACCCGCGGAACCGTCCGGTGATCCTCGACGTCGCCACCGCCTTGTCCGGTACCAGCGCGTCGGTGGAGGCCAGCGGTGGCGTGCGCGACGACGCCGCGGCCACCGCGCTGCTCGACGGGGGCGTGCACCGGGTGGTCGTCGGCACCGCCGCCCTCGACGACCCCGACTGGGTGCGGGACCTCGCCGCGCGCCATCCGGGCCGTGTCGCGGTGGGACTCGACGCCCGCCGCACCGCCACGGGTTGGGAAGTGGCCGTGCGGGGTTGGGTCGAGGGTTCCGGGCGTGATTTGTTCGACGCCGCCGCCACGTTCGCCGGTTCGGCCGTCGCCGCGCTCGTCGTCACCGAGATCGGGCGCGACGGCACGCTCGCAGGCCCCGATGTCGACGGGCTGGCCCGCGTGCTGGACGCCACCGACCTGCCGGTGGTCGCGTCGGGGGGCGTGGGCACCCTCGCCGACCTCCAGACGCTCGACTCGTTGGAAGTCGACGGCCGGCGCCTCGCCGGGGCCATCGTGGGCCGCGCGCTCTACGAAGGTGCGTTCACGATCGACGAGGCGCTCGCCGCCGTCGCGCCGGCCTGACCGGCCCGAGGTCGGGGCCCGCCCCTCAGCCCACGGTCAGGTTCCAGCTGCGGACGACCCGGTTGTCGTGCTCGTGGCCGAGCGTGGAGGGGCTCGTCGGGTCGAGCACCCAGCAACGTCCCTCGACCGGGGCCATCGCGAGCCAGCGTGCGGTGAGGATCCGCAGGACGTGGCCGTGGGCCACCAGGGCCACCGACCCGTCCACGGCAGCGCAGCGCGCCAGCACCCGGTCGGCCCGGCTGCCGACGTCGTCGGCCGTCTCGCCGCCGGGGCAGCCGTCCCACACCTGCCAGCCCGGATGCGTGGCGCGGTAGTCGGCGCTGGTGATGCCCTCGACCTCGCCGTAGTCCCACTCCATGAGGTCGGCGTCGAGCTCGGCAGCCTGAGCGGGATCGGTGAGGCCGGCGAGCTCGGCGGTTTCCGTCGCCCGTCGCAGCGGACTCACGAGCACCAGGTCGAAATGTCGGTCGGCGAACCACGGGCGGAGCCGGCGTGCCGCGTCGCGGCCCTTGTCGAGCAGTGGGAGGTCGGTGCGGCCTGTGTGCCGTCCGGCCTCGCTCCACTCGGTCGCGCCGTGCCGGACGATCACGATGCTCGATGCCATGGTGGCCAGCGTGCCAGGTGGAGAGTCGGCCAGCCGGACCAGGCGGCGGTTGCCGGTAGCGTGGTCGGGTGGAGTGCGCCCGTGTGATCCCTTGTCTCGACGTCGACGCGGGTCGCGTCGTCAAGGGCGTGAACTTCGTCGGCCTTCGTGACGCGGGCGACCCGGTCGAGCTCGCCGCGCGCTACGACCTCGAAGGCGCCGACGAGTTGGTGTTCCTCGACATCACTGCCTCGAGCGACGCCCGCGACACCATGGTCGACGTCGCCCGGCGTACTTCTGAGCAGGTCTTCATCCCGTTCACCGTCGGCGGCGGCATCCGCACCGTCGACGACGCGCGTCGCATGTTGCGCGCCGGTGCCGACAAGGTGTCGATGAACACGGCCGCGGTCGACCGACCCGAGCTGGTCACCGAGGTGGCCGAGGTCTTCGGCAGCCAGTGCGCGGTGGTGGCGGTCGACGCCCGCCGCCGGCCGGCCGGCCCGGCGCACCCCGACGGCTGGTGGGAGATCACGACCCACGGCGGACGCACCGGCACCGGCCGCGACGCCATCGAGTGGGTGCAGGAAGTGGAGGCGCTCGGTGCGGGCGAGATCCTGCTCACGTCGATGGACCGCGACGGCACCCGTGACGGCTTCGACCTCCCGCTCACCCGGGCCGTGGCCGCCGCGGTGCGGGTGCCGGTGATCGCATCGGGCGGGGTCGGCACGCTCGACCACTTGGCCGACGGTGTCCTCGAGGGCCACGCCGACGCGGTGCTGGCCGCGTCGATCTTCCACTTCGGTGAGCACACGATCGCCGAAGCCAAAGCCGCCATGGCGGCGCGGGGGATCGCGGTACGGCCCGTGCCGCCCGCCTCGCCGGATACCGTCGCGTCGTGACCGAGCACGCGCCCCCCGGACCCGCCGACGACGAGAAGCTCCCGATCAAGATGCTGAACGACCGCATCTTGGTGAAGCTGAACACGGCCGAGGGCGAGCGCCGGTCGACCGGCGGCATCTTGATCCCCGCCACCGCCCAGATGGGCAAGCGCCTGGCGTGGGCCGAGGTCGTCGCGCACGGCCCGAACGTCCGCACCATGGAAGTCGGCGACCAGGTGCTGTTCAACCCAGAGGACCGCTACGAGGTCGAGGTGCGCGGCGCCGACTACCTCATCTTGCGCGAGCGCGACATCCACGCCGTGGCGTCGCCGCGCCTCGAAGAGTCGAGCACCGGCCTGTACCTCTGACGGTGATGATCGGCGAGGGCCTGGCGTTCGTGCTGGGCTGTCGCTGGCAGCACCGGTGAGGGGTCGAGCGACGAGGTGGACCTCGTGCCGGCGTGGCGCGGCGCGCCAGACAAGCCGCGCCGGGCGTGGCGGTGCTGACGGCGTCAGCGAATCAGTGCAGCTACCTGAACGGGTTCATCCGCCACGCAGTCTGGCAAAGGCGCACGTCGATCGGCTGACGGTATTCGGTTGGGGGACCTCGGGAAGCGGCCCGTACGATGGCGGCCATGCCCGGGGCCACTGCCATCCCGATCCGCGACGAAGACCTCGCCAACATCACGTACAACGCCGACGGTCTCGTGCCGGCGATCGTGCAGGAGCAGGCGACCGGGCAGGTCCTGATGATGGCCTGGATGAACGAGACCACCTTGCGGCGCACGCTCGATGAGGGGCGCACGGTGTTCTGGAGCCGGTCGCGCCAGGAGGAATGGCGCAAAGGCGACACGTCAGGTGACCGGCAGTTCGTGCGCGAGGCGTACTACGACTGTGACGGCGACGTCTTGCTGTTCGTGGTCGACCAGGAGGGCGGCGGGGCGTGCCACACCGGGCAGCGGTCCTGCTTCTACCGGTCGTTCGGGTCGGGCCCGTCGGCCTCGCTCGACCGGTAGCTCGTCGTGCTCCGACCCAGCCGCGACGACTTTCGCGCTCTCGCCCGCGACCACACGGTCGTCCCGGTGTGGCGCGAGCTGCTCGGCGACCTGATCACCCCGGTCGCCGCGTACGCCCGGCTCACGGCAGGCGACGAGCCGGGCTTCTTGCTGGAGTCGGTGGAGCGCGAGCGCTGGAGCCGCTGGTCGTTCGTGGGACGCCGTCCGATCGCCACGATCGTCGCCCGGGGTCGCCAACTCGAGCTCGAAGGCGAGCTGCCCGGCCTGGCCGACCTCCCGCTCGACCAGGGCGTCCTGCCTGCCCTCGAGCTGCTGCTCGACCGCTACCGGTCGCCGCAGATCCCCGAGCTTCCACCCCTTCACGGCGGTGTGGTCGGCTATCTCGGCTACGACGTCGTGCGCGAGGTCGAGCGCTTGCCCAACGTGCCCACCGACCACTTGGGCCGGCCCGACGCGGTGCTGTCCGTGATCGGCCAGCTCGCCGCGTTCGACCACTGGCGCCAGCGGGTGACGCTCATCGAGAACGTGATCGTGCCCGAAGGCGCCGACGACGCGTGGCTCGACCGCGCGTACCGCGCGGCGATGGCACGGCTCGAAGGGCTCGCTGCCGACGGCGCACGTCCGCTCGGTGAGCCGTTGGTCGACCCCCCCGATCCCGACGATCCGCTGCCCGAGGTCACGTCATCGATGGGCGCCGAGGGGTACCAGCAGGCGGTGGAGGTGGCCAAGGAGCACGTGCTGGCCGGTGACGTCTTCCAGGTCGTGCTCGCCCAACGGTTCGACTTCCCGCTCGAGGCCGAGCCGTTCGACGTGTACCGGGTGCTGCGCCAGATCAACCCGAGCCCTTACATGTATTTCGTGCGCCATCCCGAAGTGACGTTGGTGGGCGCGTCGCCCGAGCCGATGGTGCAGCTGCTCGACGGCAAGGTCATCTCGCGGCCGATCGCGGGCACCCGGCGGCGGGGTCGCACCGACGAAGAGGACCGTCGCCTCGGCGCCGAGCTGTCCGAGCACCCCAAAGAGCTCGCCGAGCACGTCATGTTGGTCGACCTGGCTCGCAACGACGTCGGCCGGGTGGTGCAGTTCGGCACGTGCCACGTCGACGAGATGATGACGCTCGAGCGCTACAGCCACGTCATGCACCTCACCTCGCAGGTGTCGGGCGCGCTGGCCGAAGGGCGCACGCCGATCGACGTGTTGCGGGCCACCCTCCCGGCCGGCACGGTGTCGGGCGCGCCCAAAGTGCGCGCGATGGAGATCATCGACGACCTCGAACCCACCAAGCGGGGGCCGTACGCGGGAGTGGTCGGCTACCTCGACTTCAGCGGCAACATCGACACCGCGATCGCCATCCGCACCATGGTCGTCGGGCCGGACGGGCTGGCGTCGGTGCAGGCCGGAGCCGGCATCGTGGTCGACTCCGTGCCCGAGCACGAGGACCTCGAGTGCCACAACAAGGCCCGCGCGCTGTTGGCGGCGGTCCCGGCGGCCCGCCGCATGACCGCGGAGCGACGGCGGAGGGCATCCCGAGCCACATCCCGAGCCGAGGCATCGTGATGGAGGCGTTCCGCATCGAGCGCGACGCAGTGCTCGCCACCGGGCCTGACGCGGCGACGTACCTGCAGGGCCAGCTCAGCCAGGACCTCAGCAGCTTGGCCGTCGGCGAGTCGGTGCGCGCGCTGCTGTTGGAGCCGACTGGCAAGACCGTGGCGTGGTTGCGGGTCACCCGTCTGGCCGGCGCCGATGTTCCTTACGGCGAGACGGCTGACGCCGAGCCGGCCGGCACCGAGCCGAGGGGAGAGGCCTACTTGCTCGACACCGATGCCGGCATCGGTCCGGCGATGACCGCGCGGCTTGAGCGGTTCAAGCTCCGCACCAAGTGCGACTTTCGGCCCCTCGCCTGGCAGTGCGTGGCGATCCGCGGCGACGGCGCAACGGTGGATCGCTTCGCCGGCGCCGCAGAGGTCGTGGCAGGCGCACCTTGGCCGGGGATCGACGGCGTCGACTTGTGGGGCCCCACCGTCGACGTGCCGGACGGCGCGACGGCGGCCGACGCGGATCGTTACGAGCAGCTGCGGGTCGACGCCGGCGTGCCGGTGACCGGCGTCGACTTGGCGGTCGACGGGATACCCAACGAAGGCGGTCGGTGGCTGGTCGACCAGTCGGTCAGCTTCACCAAGGGTTGCTACACCGGCCAGGAGCTGGTGGCCCGCATCGACTCGCGCGGCGGGCACGTCCCGCGGCCGATCCGGCTGCTCGATCTGGCGTCGGGCGACGTGGCACCCGGTGCATCGGTCGCCGACGCCGACGGCAAGGTCGTCGGCGAGGTCACGTCGGTGGCGGGGGAGCACGCGCTCGGTGTCGTGGGCCGCGCCGTGGAGCCCGGCAGCGCGGTCACCGTCGAGGGCTCGAGCGGACCCGTGGCGGCCACCGTGCGGTCCTTGCCGGTCTGACGGGCAGCTGGTACGGAACGCCCATGAACCACTACGAGGTGCTCGGGGTGACGCCCGACGCGCCGACGGCCGAGGTCCGGCGGGCCTACCTCCGCACGGTGCTCGGCGAGGCCGACGACGACCGCGCGCGGCGCAGCGACGCCGCCGAGGCCTGGGCCGTGCTGCGCGACCCCGCCAAGCGCGCGGCGTACGACCAGCAGCTCGCGGCCGAACGATCGCCGGCGCCACCCGCTACGGCGTCGGACCCCGTGCCGACTGCCGAGGCGCGTGCCGATCCGGCGCCGGCGGGGGAGTCGCCGCCCGCACCCGAGCCCGAGCCAACGCCGGAAGGCACCCGCCGCGTGCATCCCCCGCTGCCGGACGAGGTGCCACACGTCGCGGCCCAGCGCGAGCCGCCGCGTCTCGCCCGCGATCGGCCCGGCCAACCGAGCGGCCCTGACCTGCGTCCCGCCCGGTTGAAGCGGGTGATGGACGTGTTTCCCGCGGCGATCATCGCGATCGGGGTGCTGCTGGCACTGGCCGCCTGGCTGGTCGGGTCCGGCGGCCTGTTGCTGTTCGGCCTGCTGTTGCTGGCGGTCGGTGTGGTCAGCTTCATCCTCATCCCGCTGTTCGAGAACATCAACGATCGCTGACATGGCCACGTACCTCGACGCCATCCTCGCGGCGCATCGCGCCGCCGCCGCCGCTGACGCGCGCGACGTCGACCAGCTCATCGCGGCTGCCCGAGCGGCCGAGCCGGCCCGTGGGTTTCGCGCCGCGCTCGCGGCCGGGGCGGCGGCGCACGGCGTGGCCGTCATCGCCGAGGTCAAGCGGCGCTCGCCCTCCAAAGGTGCGTTGCACCCCGACCTCGACCCCGCCGCCGTGGCGACGGACTACGAGACCGGCGGGGCCTCGTGCTTGTCGGTGCTGACCGACGTCGACCACTTCAGCGGCTCGGCCGATGACCTGCGCGTCGCGCGGGCTGCGGTGTCGGTTCCCGTGTTGCGCAAGGACTTCACGGTGTCGGCAGCCGACGTGGCCGACGCTCGGCTGATAGGTGCCGACGCCGTGCTGCTCATCGTCGCGGCGCTCGACGACCGTGAGCTCACCGACTTCCACGCCTTGGCGGCCGAACTCGGGCTCGACGCCTTGGTCGAAGCCCATGACGAAGTCGAAGTCGAACGGGCTGTCACCGCAGGCGCCACCTTGATCGGCGTCAACCAGCGCGACCTGGTCAGCTTCGCGGTCGACACCGACCGCGCCGTGCGGGTGGCCGCAGCCATGCCCGACCACGTGGTGCGGGTGGCGGAGTCGGGCATTCGCAGCGGCGACGACGCCCGGCGGTTGGTCGACGCGGGGTACCACGCGCTGCTGGTCGGCGAGATGCTGGTGACGTCAGGTGACCCCGCCGAGGCGGTGCGCTCGCTGGTGCGCGGCGCGCGGGCCGCGCGGTGACGACGCGACCGGACGTGCCGGGTGGCGAGGTGGCGAACCGGACGGCTCGCCAATTCGTCTGGGGTCGACGGGGGTGTCCCGTAGGATCGCCACGATGTTCGTGAAGATCTGCGGCATCACGTCTGAGGAGGACGCCTTGCTCGCCGTGGCGATGGATGCCGACGCCATCGGCTTCGTCTTCGCGCCGTCGAAGCGCCAAGTGGCCGTGGGTCTGGTGCGCGACATCGTCAAGCGGTTGCCGCCCGAGGTCATGACCGTCGGCGTGTTCCGCGACGAGTTGGCGCCGCGCGTGGTCGAGGTCGTCAACTCCGCCGGCCTGGCCGCCGCCCAGCTCCACGGGCACGAGACGCCCGAGACCACCGCCTGGATCCGCCAGCGCGTGCCGCGCGTCATCAAGGCCTTCCCCGCTGGCTCGACCGACATCGAACGCTTCGCGTCCTACCGGGCCGATGCGTTGCTGCTCGACTCGCGCACGCCGGGCTCGGGGCAGATCTTCGACTGGACGCTGAGCGAAGGGGTGCCTGCCGGGGCGCGCCTGATCCTCGCGGGCGGTCTCACGCCCGAGAACGTCGGTGATGCCATCGCGGCAGTGCAGCCGTGGGGCGTCGACGTCTCGAGTGGCGTCGAGGTCGATGGCGGCGAACCGGGCCAGAAGGACGCCCGCAAAGTCCGGGCGTTCGTGGCCAACGCGCGGGCGGCCGACCCGGCCGAACCCCACTACGAGGGCGACCTCTACGACTGGAGCGAGGAGTTTTGACCCCTGCAGGGGGCCAGGTCGAACGCTGGCGGATGACCGACCCCACACCCGACGGCCGCTTCGGCGACTACGGCGGTCGCTTCATCCCCGAGACCCTGATGCCGGCGTGCGTCGAGCTCGACGAAGCATTCCGGCGCTTGTGGGTCGACCCGGGCTTCCGCGGCGAGTTCGACACGCTGCTGCGGGACTACGCCGGCCGCCCGTCGTTGCTCTATGACGCCACCCGCCTGTCCGCGCGGCTCGGCTGTCGCGTCTTGTTGAAGCGCGAGGACCTCAACCACACGGGCTCGCACAAGGTCAACAACGTGTTGGGGCAAGCGCTGCTGGCCAAGCACATGGGCAAGCGGCGGCTGATCGCCGAGACGGGCGCCGGCCAACATGGCGTCGCCACCGCCACCGCCGCCGCGCTGTTCGACATGGAGTGCGTCGTCTACATGGGCGAAGTCGACATGGAGCGCCAGGCCCTCAACGTGTTCCGCATGCGGCTGCTGGGAGCCGAGGTCCGGCCCGCCACGACCGGCAGTCGCACGCTCAAGGACGCCGTCAACGAGGCGATGCGCGACTGGGTGGCCAGCGTGCAGACCACCCACTACTGCCTCGGGACCGTGATGGGCCCGCACCCGTACCCGTGGCTGGTACGGGAGTTTCAGCGGGTGATCGGCGACGAATCCCGCGCCCAGTGCCGGGAGCTGCTCGGCGGTACCGGCGGGCCGGCGCCGGGCGACGGCGTGCCCGACGTGGTGGTCGCCTGCATCGGCGGCGGCTCCAACGCAGCGGGGGTGTTCGCCGGGTTCGCCGGCACCGAGGCGGAGCTGGTGGGCGCGGAAGCCGCCGGCGGCGCGGCCATCGCCCGGGGCGTGCCGGGCATCGTCCACGGGATGCAGTCGTACTTCATGCAAGACGAGTGGGGGCAGATCTCCGAGGCCGAATCGATCTCCGCCGGCCTCGACTATCCCGGCATCGGACCCGAGCACGCATGGCTGTCGGACTCGGGTCGCGCCCGGTACGAATCGGTTGCCGACCCCGAGGTGCTCGAGGCGTTCACGCTGCTGTCGCGCACGGAAGGGATCATCCCGGCGCTCGAGTCCTCGCACGCCGTCGCGTGGGTGATGCGCGAGCGCGAGGCCCTCGCCGGCAAGACCGTGTTGGTGTGCTTGTCGGGCCGGGGCGACAAGGACGTCGCGCAAGTGGCACAGATCCTCGGCCCGGACGCTGGGGGGTCGGGTGGCTGAGCTCGGCACCCTCGAGCGCGCGCTGCGCGCCCGGCGCGACGAGCGACGGAAGCTGCTGGTCCCGTACTTCACCGGTGGGTTGCCGGGCTGGCTCGACCACGTGCATGCCGCAGTCGCCGCGGGCAGCGACGCGATCGAGGTCGGCATCCCGTTCTCCGATCCGGTCATGGACGGCCCGGTCATCCAGCACGCTTCCCAGCAGGCGCTGGCGGCAGGAGCCACGCCGGCGTCGATCCTCGACGAGCTGCGGCACGCCGAGGTCGGCGTCCCGGTCGTGGCGATGACGTACGTGAACCTGGTGTTCCGCATGGGCGCCCGCCGCGCCGTGGCCGAGCTCACCGATGCGGGCGTGTCCGGAGTGATCCTGCCTGACCTGCCGCTCGAGGAGCAGGGCACCTGGCGCGCCGCCTCGGCGGGTTCCGACGTGGCCACGGTGCAGCTCGCCAGCCCGATCAGCAGCGACGAACGGCTGGCGGAACTCACTTCCGCGTCGGCCGGCTACGTGTACGGCGTCAGCTTGCTCGGGATCACCGGTGAGCGGGCGAGCTTGGGTGAGCTGGCCGGTTCGCTCGCGTCACGGCTCAAAGCGGTGACCGATCTCCCGGTCCTGATGGGTTTCGGTGTGGCCACTCCCGAGGTGGCAGCGGAGATCGCGGCGGTGGCCGACGGGGTGATCGTCGGCTCGGCAGTGATGCGTCGCATCCTCGACGGCGCGCCACCCGACGACGTCGGGGCGTTTCTCGGCTCGCTGCGGTCCGCGCTCGACGCGCTCTGACGCGGCGCCAGCCCGCCCCGCCCGGCTCCGGTCAGGCACCTTCGGGCCGAATGGCATCAGGGCGTCAATGGCTCGTACGTCATCTGGCGCCCGTCGATCACCAGGCGATGGCGTGGGCCCGGCGCGTCGAGTGGGTGGCCGCCGTACGCCGCGTCGGCTTCGTACACGAACACCATCCTCCCGCCGCCCGCGTCGCGGAGCTGACCGAGGTAGCGCACGGGCTCGGCGGCGCGGGCCGCCTGCTGCGCGGCGGCCGCAGTGGGGTGTTCGCGCAAGCCGAGCAGGCTGACGTATTGCGGGATCGGGAGGTCGATCTCGCCCGCGTGGTGGCGCTCGAGCGCCACCCCCGGGGTCATCCAGGCAGCGTCTTGGATCTCCTGGCCGTCGAAGGTGGGGACGTGTTCGGCGCTTGCGTCGACTGTCGCCAAGAAGAACCAGGTGGCGAAGCGGCGCGGGGCCATCTCGGGCGTGGTCCAGTGCGAGAACGCCACCAGTGATCCGGGTTCCACGTGCACGCCGGACTCCTCGAACGTCTCGCGGATCGCCGCCACCCGGCATGCGCCGAGGTGGTCGTCGGGGGCGAGGCCGTTGCGGTCGTCGTCGTCCACCGCGCCGCCGGGGAACACCCAGCTCCCCGCGTGGAACTGGCGCCCCCCGCCTTTGTGGACCAACAGCACCTCGATGCCGCTGTCGCGGTCGCGCAGCGCGATGGCGGTGCCCGATGGCCGGGGCTCCACGGGTGCGGACGCGTCGCTCACGGTGTGGGCGGGCTGTACTGCACGTTCGTGACGACCCAGCCGATCGGTCGCTTCTCCAGATCGATGCGGATCTCGTACTGGTTCGTCAGCAAGCGGTACACGCAGCTCGACGTGGTGAACTCCCCGGCGTCGCAGCCACGGGTGTTCAGCTGCCCGACCGGCACCGCGAGCATGGTGGTCGCTGCGTTGGCCGTGGCGCTCTGCAAGGCCGCAGCTCGGTCGTGGGTGCGCCACGCGTCGAGCAAGTGCTGCGCGGCCGCGTCGTTGGTGGGGAACCCGACCGTCGGGCCGGCGGGTGCCGTGGTGGCCGGGGCGGTCGACGCCGGTGCGCTGGTGGCTTCGGTCGTGGGACTCGTCGACGGCGACGACGAACCGCAGCCGGCCACGAGCATCGCCACCAGCGCGACGCCGAGCGCGAGCAGCACGAGCGGCGGGGTGGCGGGTCGGCGGGTGCAGCGGGGCGCGGTCGGCGGCACGTCCGGACCCTACTGGGGGTCGGAGACGTCGAGGTTCGCGTGCAGGAAGGTGATCATCCGGTCGAAGGCCAGCTCGGCGGCGGCCTCGTCGTACGCCTGCCGGTCGGACTCGAAGAACCAGTGCCGGGTGCCGGGGTAGTGGTGGAACTCGGGCTCCAATCCCACGAGGTGCAGGTGCGCCTGCATCTCGATGCGCTCGTTGTCGGTGACGAAGGGGTCGTGCTCCGCGAAGTGGCCCTGCACGGCGGCTGTGGCGCCCATGAAGTCGATGTCCTGGGTGCCGTAGAAGATCGACACGGCGCCGATGTGCTCGGCGGCACGGGTGGCCAGCCACAGCGCCAGCGACGCACCCATCGACATGCCCACCACGCCGAGCGGCGCGTCGAGGGTGATCGGCAGCGACCGCAACGTGCGGGCGCTGGAGACGACGAGGTCGGCGGTCTCGTTCATGTCGCGGTCGCGCAACAAGAGCTCGGCGTCGGCTTCGGTGGTGGGCAGGTGGCCGTCGAGCAGATCGGGTGCCAGCACCGCAAAGCCGGTGTCCGCGATGCGGTCGCACAGCGATCGGACGAACGGCGTCAAACCCCACCAGGAGTGGAGCAGGAGCACGCCAGGGTGCGGACCGTCCGCCGAGCCGTCGCTTGGGGGAGCCACGAGGTACGCGCTGCCGGCGCTCGACCGAGGGCCGGAGCCGGTCGACGCGTCCGCCGGTGGGTCAGTCGAGGGGTCAGGCACCGCGGCCAACGTAGCGTCACCCGCCGTGGCGCCGGCAGGCCTCGGGTTGGCTCGGCCGCGCGGTCGGGGCGCCGCCGCGCCACACTGGGACCATGACCAAGGCACCCGATACCGTCACCGACGCTCTCGGCCTGCTCGCCACCGACGGGTATGCGGCCGAAGTCCAGCTCATCGATGGGCACTTGCGCTGGCGCGCGGGTGACGCCACCTGCACGCCAGCCGAAGCGGTCGTCGAGCGGGTCTATCGGTTCGAGGGCGACAGCGACCCGGGCGACGAGATGGTGGTGCTCGGTGTGCGCGACCCGAAGTCGGGCACACGAGGCGCGTTGGCCATGGCGTACGGTCCGGCCGCCGATCCGGAAGTGATGCAACATCTCGACCTCGATGATCGGCGCTGGCAGGAGACCGACTGACCCATGTCCGTGTTCGACCCTTCCTTCTCGCCGCCCGAGCCCGACGATGGCTGCCCGCTGTGCGAAGCGGCGCGGATCACCGAGTGGTTCCACGAGGACGAGGTCTGCTGGATCGCCGAGTGCGAGATCTGCTCGACGCCGATGGTCGTGTGGCGCCACCACGGCGTGGAGCCGCCCGCCGACCACCGCGACCACATGATGCAGCGGCTCGCCGCAGTGGCCGACGACCTGCTCGGTGCCCACTGGGTCGACGGCCACATGCGCAACATCCCGAACCACTTCCACGCGCACGCCCGTCCCCAAGGCGGGTTCTTCGGCCCGAGCGGTCGCCAAGCACCCCGCCCCCGGTGACGGTCGAAGCGCGATGACGGAGCAGCCGGTCCGCTTGTCGCGTGCCAGCGGAGCTGGTGGGGCGGCCGAACCGCGGCCCGAGCCGGAGCGCGAAGCGCGCCAAGCCACCCTCTACGACCTGGTCGGTGGCACGGCGTTCTTCTTCCGGCTGGTGGACCGGTTCTACGAAGGGGTCGAGTCCGACCCGCCGTTGCGGGCGATCTACCCCGACGACCTCGCACCTGGCAAAGAGCACCTCGCCTTGTTCTTGCAGCAGTACTGGGGTGGCCCGGGAACGTACTCAGCCGAGCGCGGCCACCCGCGCTTGCGGATGCGTCACGTCGAGTTCCGGATCGATCAACGCCAGCGCGACGCGTGGCTCGCCCACATGCTCGAGGCGGTCGACGCGGTCGTCGCCGACGCGGCGCTCGAGCCAGAGGTCGACCAAGCCGCGCGCGAGGCGTTCGCCCAGTACTTCGACCACGCTGCGACGTTCCTGATCAACGCGCCGGGTTGAGCTGCACCGGTTCAGGGCGGGCGCGGGTCTGCAGCGACGTCAGCTGAGCCGACGGATCGCGGCCACCAGCTGATCGATCTCCTCGTCGGTGGTCAGGTAGTGCACCGACGCCCGAACGAGCTCCTCGGCGTCGTCCCACACCGGGTCGAGGCGAGCGACCGATGCAGTGGTCACGCTCACATTGATGTCGACCTCGCGCAGCCGGTCTCTGACCTCGTACGCCGATCGACCGGCCAGGCGGAACGTCACGATGCCACTCCGCCAACGGCCGCGGTCGGTCAGGTGTACGCCTTCGAGGTCAGCCAGCGCGCCTCGCAGTGCATCGGCTTGGCGTCCGACCTGCGCGCCGACGGCCTCCAACCCGATCGCGATGGCGTACTCGGCGGCCGCGCCGAGACCGAGCCGGCCGGCCACGAACGACTCCCAGGTCTCGAAGCGCCGGGCGTCGTCGCGCAGCTCGTAGCGGGCCGGTGCGGTCCAGTTGGCAGATCGCACGTCGACGAACGGTGGATCGAGCTGGGGGAGCAGCGACCGCCGGACCCACAAGAACCCGGTGCCGCGTGGACCGCGGAGGAACTTGCGACCCGTCGCGGTGAGCAGGTCGGCGCCGAGCTCGTTGACGTCGACGGGCAGTTGGCCGACCGACTGGCACGCGTCGAGCAGGAACGTGATCCCCCACTCCTTGGCGAGCCGACCCACTTCGGCGGCGGGGTTGATCAGACCGTTGTGACTCGGGCAGTGGGTGAGCGAGATCAGGCGCGTGCGGTCGGTGAGGACTGCGGCGAGCGCGTCGAGGTCGATGGTGCCGTCGGCGTCGTCGGGTACGACGTCGATCACCGCGCCGCGCCGCCGAGCTTGTTGCAACAGGCCGAGCGCGTTGCTCCCGTACTCGGCCCAGCCGGTCACCACGTGGTCGCCGGGCTGGAGGTCGAAGCTGTAGAAGGCCATGTCCCACGCCCGCGTCGCGCTCTCGACGAGCGCGATCTCGTCACGGTGCCCGCCGACGAGGGTGGCCAACGAGTCGTACACGGCCTCGAGCTCGGTGGCGCGGAGGTCGGCCGCTTCGTAGCCACCGATGTCCGCCTCGAGCCCGAGGTGGTCGATGAGGGCTTCGGTGACCGGGGCCGGCGGCAGCGACGCGCCCGCATGGTTGAAGTGGATGACGTTGTCACAACCGGGGGTGTCCGCCCGTAGTCGCTCGATGTCGATCACGCGACAAGGTTCGCGCGCCGCGCGGTGAGCGGACGGAGAGTTGGGCTCCCGCGCTTGCGTTGCGCCGAGGCGGCCTGGCCCGGCGTGGCCTGGCGGGGTCTGGCCGAGCGCCGGGTGCCCGGAGCGGTTCGGCCCGGCGGGGCGTGGGTTTGGCGGGGGATGGGACGGCGATCCGGGTCAGTCGGTGGCGAACGTGGTCGACCCCAGCGCGCCGTCGTGGCGCGCGGCGGCGTGTCGGTTGCCGGCTTGCATCCCCCCGTCGGCCGCAGGCGGTGAGACGCCGGAGGGGGTGGTGGTCGCCGGGATGTCGGTCGGCGTGTCGGTGGTCGGCGTGGCCGTGGTCGGCCGGGTGAGCCGCGAGACGGTGAGCAGCCACCCGCCGATCAGGGCGGCGAGCACCAGCGCCACGATGCCGACGCCGAGCGTCGACAGGCCGAGCAGCTTCAAGCCCGACAGCGTGAGCACGTAGATCAGCGCAGGGCGGATCACGCGGTCGGGTGCCACCGCCGAGAGGCGGGCGCCGACGTAGACCCCGGGCACGGCGCCGAGGATCAAGAAGCCGGCGAGCGCGAACTGCACCTGACCGAACAGCACGTGGCCGAGCGTGGCCGCGGCCACCAGCGGTATGGCTTGCACGAGGTCGGTGCCGACCAGCTCCCCCGCCGTGAGTTGTGGATAGACAGCGAGCAGGGTCACCAGCATCAGCGACCCGGAGCCGACCGACGTGAGGCCGACGATCAGGCCGCCGCCGATGCCGATCAGCAAGGTGGGAATCGGCTTGACCGGCACGGCGCGCACGTCCGTGTGGGGCCGGGCCGAGCGGCGCCTGGTCATCACCGTCTTGACGATCATCCCGGTGGAGGCCAACAGCAGTGCGCCGCCGATCACCAGGCCGATGCGGTGCTGGAGCTCGTCGCCGTGGCCAAGGCCTCGCAGGGCGAGGGCGCCGACAAAGGCCGCAGGAACGGACCCGAGGCACAGCCAGCGGACCAACCCCGTGTGTACGGTGCCCCGGCGGGCGTGCACCGCGCCGCCGACGGGCTTCATCACGAGTGCGGCCACGAGGTCGCTCGACACCGCGGCGCCCGGTTGGATGCCGAACACGAGAACGAGCAGCGGCGTCATCAGCGCGCCGCCGCCCATGCCGGTCAGACCGACGATCCCGCCCACCGCGAAGCCCGTGAGGGTCATCAGCAGGTTGTGCACCGAGCCAGCATATAGCCGGGAAAGCCGACAGAAAAGGTGGCTTTTCCCCCAAATGCCCGAGGGCACCCGACCCACCCGACCCACCCGACCCACCCGACCCTGCTGTGAGCACTTGAACACCGTGGGGGTGGGTTTCTGCTCACGGCACGGATGGGGGGAGCGCCGCGGCGGCGGCGGGGTTCGGCGACAGGGGCGGGGGGTGGACGGCTACGGTCGGCGGACATGGCGACGGCATCTCCCACTTCCCCGCAGCCCGGCGAGCGGGCGCCCGCGATCGGATTGAAGGACCAGCGCGGCGACCTCGTTCGGCTGTCGAGCTTCAAGGGGCGCAAGGTGCTCGTGTTCTTCTACCCCCGGGCCCTCACACCCGGCTGCACCACCCAGGCATGCGGGCTGCGCGACATCGCCGGCGACGTCGGTGACACCGTGATCGTCGGCATCAGCCCCGACACGCCGGAGAAGCAGGCCCAGTTCGACGAGAAGCACGGGCTCGGCTACCCGTTGCTGTCCGATCCCGACCACAAGGTCGCCGAGGCGTATGGCGTGTGGGGCGAGAAGTCGCTGTACGGCCGCAAGTTCATGGGGATCATCCGGTCCGCCTTCCTGATCGACGAGAAGGGCAAGATCGCCGCGGCGTGGCCCAAGATCAGCCCCAAGGACACCCCGAAGAAGCTGCTGGCCGCGCTGGCCGACGCCTGATCTGCGGCCTGATCTCACGCGGGCGGCGGCCGCGTCGTTGTCTCCGGTGAGATGACCACACGCCACCTCCCTCCGTTCCAGCAGGTGCTCGATGAGCACGGCGCCGCGCTGTGGGGCTATTGCCGTGCGCTGCTCGGCCCCGACGATGGCGCCGACTGGTTCCAGGAGACGGTGCTCGCGGCATTGCGCGGCTATCGCGACCTCCGCCACGACGCGAACCTCCGAGCGTGGCTGTTCACGATCGCCCACCGGCGGCGGATCGACGCGGCCCGCGCGGCCGCGCGGCGCCCGGTGTCGACCCGCGCCGCCCTCCCCGAAGACGTGGCGACCGGCCGGCGTCCCGATGCGGACGATCTCCCGGACGTCGAGCTCTGGGAAGCGGTGGCCGCGCTGCCCGACAAGCAGCGTGCGGCGGTGACGTACCGCTATCTGGCCGACCTGCCGTACGCGGAGATCGGCGAGGTCATCGGAACCACCGAGGCGGCCGCCCGCCAGAACGTGCGCGCCGGCCTCGCCACCCTCCGCAAGCAGGTGACGCCATGACCCTCCGCCCGAACTCCGCCCACTCGAACCCGACCGACTCGTCGCCCGACGCTGCCGCTCCGGTCGACGCTGCCGACACCGCGATCGTCGACCGGCTGCGCGCCGCGGCGAGTGCCACGCCGTCGGTCCCCGCCGATGTGCTGTCCCGGGCCCGGGACGCAGCGGCCGCAGCCGGCCTGGTCGACGTCGCCTGGACCCACCACGACACGCCGATCGGTCCCCTCACGCTGGCGGCCACGTCGGTCGGCCTCGTGCAGATCCACTTCGGCACCGGCGCGGAGGGTCTCGAGGAGCTGGCTGCGAGAGTGTCGCCGCGGGTGTTGGAGGACCCGGCCCGCCTCGACGACGTCCGCCGCCAGCTCGACGAGTACTTCGACGGCGCGCGCCGCGACTTCGATCTCCCGCTCGACCGTCAGCTCTCCCACGGCTTTCGCCTCGACGTCTTGCGGGAGCTCACCCTGGTGCCGTTCGGCGTGGTGCTCAGCTACCGCGACCTCGCCACCCGGGTCGGGCACCCCGGTGCGTCCCGCGCGGTCGGCACGGCCATGGCCACCAACCCCATCCCGATCGTGCAGCCGTGCCACCGCGTGCTGCGAACCGGCGGGGCGCTCGGCGGCTACGGCGGCGGCCTCGACGCCAAGCGCTGGCTGCTGCGCCACGAGGGCGTCCTGCTCGCGTGACCCGCCCGGCTACGATCGACGAGCTCGCCCGGGTGGCGGAATGGCAGACGCGGCGGACTCAAAATCCGCTGTCCGAAAGGGCGTGTGGGTTCGAATCCCACCCCGGGCACGCCGGTCGCTGGGCGGCCGCGCAGGGGGACGAGATGACATGACCGACGCCGAGCCAGCCGCCGACGTGCCCCGCCGGCGCGGCGCGCGGCCGTGGCGGTCGAAGTGGCGGATCCTCGCCGCGGTCGTGGTGGTACTCGGCGGCGTCGCGGGCTTCGCGTGGTGGAAGATCCATTCGTGGCTCGACGTGCCGAGCCGGTACAAGACGGTGGGGTACTCGGTGCCGTCAGCTCCCCGGCTGGTCGCCGGTAACGGCGAGACGGTGTACCGCATCGACCCGACCCGGTCGCAGCTGGGCTACGAGGTGTCCGAGAAGCTCGTCGGCGCCACGACCGGCCATGCGATCGGTACCACCAACGGCATCGCCGGCGACTTGGCGCTGAACCCGACCAACCCTGCGGCCAGCCGGGTCGGCGACATCGTGGCCAACGTCGAGCAGTTCCACTCCGACCAGAGCCTGCGCGATGCCCGCATCCGCGAGGACTTCCTCGAGTCGGCCACCTATCCGCTCGCCACGTTCCACACCACGAGCATCAGCGGGCTGCCCGCCCGTCTCGAACCGGGGCACACCTACCATTTCCAACTCCACGGGACCGCCACCGTGAAGAAGACCACGGCGCCGATCACGTGGGACGCGACGGGTCGCTTCGCCAACGGTCGCCTCACCACCACGGCCACCACCGACACCAAGCTGTCGACGTTCGGCGCCGGGCCGATCTCGGTGGCGGGGCTGGTCAGCACGTCGGACGCCGTGCGCCTCACCATGCGGCTGACCGCGCTCGACCCGTCGACCAACCAGATCCCCACGCAGATCGCCGCGCCCGCAGGGGCGGCCGAGCACGGCTCGGGGCCGTCGTTCCACAAGACGATCCAGCCGATCCTCGAAGCGAGCTGCGCGTCGTGCCACAACACGGGCAAGGTCGGCGCGGAGCACTGGACGCTCGACACGGCCGGCGACGCGTCGAAGGTCGCGTCGGGCATCGGCGTCGTGGCGAAGGCTCGCTACATGCCACCCTGGCCGGCGTCGACCAAGGGGGTGCCGCTCGCGCACTCGTTGCAGCTCAGCCAGCAACAAGTCGACGACTTGGTGGCGTGGGGTGAATCCGGAGGCCACCTCGACGTCCCCGCCGACACCCGCATCAAGCCCACACCGGGCGCGGCCGGTCCGGCGCCGCGCCACGACGTGGTGGTGCGCATGGCGAAAGCGTACGAAGGCTCGGCGTCGATCCCCAACGACTACCGCTGTTTCGTCCTCGACCCGCACCTCACCAAGTCGATGTACCTGACCGGCTACGAGTTCCTCGGCGACCAGATCAACGAGATCCATCACGCGCAGGTGTTCAAGTTGCCGGCCGCCGGTCGCGATCAGGCGGCCGCGCGCGAGGGCCAGGACGGCAAGCCCGGCTGGTCGTGCTACGGCGGCCCCGGTGTGGCGTTGGGCCGCGGCCGTGGCCACCGGGTGGTCGGTCAAGCCGGTCTCATCGCGGGGTGGGTACCGGGTCAGTTGCCGGTGATCTACGGCCACGACAGCGGCGTCCGGCTCGATCCGGGCGACGCGCTCGTCCTGCAGATCCACTACCACCACGAGGACATCAAGCCGACCCCCGACCGTTCCGGCATGGCTCTCCAGCTCGACCCGGTGAGCTCGAGGATCCGGCCGATCACCATCGTGAACCCACTGGCACCGGTCGAGATCCCGTGCATGCCGGGCACCAACGCACCGCTGTGCAACCGCGACGCCGCGCTGGCCGACGACGCCAGGTTGTACGGACCCATCGGTGCGTTCGCCGAGCCGGGGCTGCTGGGGATCTGCGGCAAGACCCCCGAGGAGCTGACGGCGGGGTTCGACGGGGTGGCCCATTCGTCGTGCGACACCAAAGTCCCGCAGTCGGGCACGATCATCGCCGTGATGGGCCACATGCACACGTTGGGCAAGAGCTTCCGCCTCACCCTCGACCCGGGCCTGCCGAGCCAGAAGATCCTGCTCGACATCCCGACGTGGAACTTCGACTGGCAGATGAACTACTCGCTCGCACAGCCGCTCCACGTCGACGCCGGCCAGACCGTGCGGATGGAGTGCACGTGGGACCGGTCGCTCGACCCGAACCGGCCGCCGAAGTACATCGTGTTCGCCGAAGGTACCGAGGACGAGATGTGCTTCTCGACGTACGCGCTGATTCCCGACTCGCCCTGACACGCCTGCAACGCGGTGCCCGGTCGGGCCGCTGCCCGACCGCTTGCGCGCGCCTCCGGCTCCGCAAGCCTTCAGGCAGGCGCAGGGTCGATCGCCCAGGAGTGCGCAGTCGCGACGCGGCCGTCGCACGCCACCACCAACAAGCCGTCCGGTGCGTCGACGAGCTCGAAGATCGCGACTTGGCCGAACTGCCGGCCGAGCGCGCATGCCTCGTCGCGCGACAGCCCGACGACCGCGATGCTGTCCTCGTACCAGTCGCTGTCCGGGTCGAGCCCGACCGCCGGCCAACGGGCGAGTTGCCGCCGGTCGATCTCGGCGCTGAGCTCACGCTGCGACGCATCGTTGCGCGCCGCGTCGCGCTTCTCGCCGCCCGGGTTCCACGCCGTGATGACGTGGACAGGGCCCTCGGCGAGCTCCGCGGGGAACTCGCCCGAGCGTCGGGTGGCCGGTCGGAACCCGACGGGGCCGGTGGCCAGCGTGATGCGCACGTGGGCGCGCTCGAAGTCGTCCCACGTCTGTCGCGGTGCGCTCATCTGCGCTGCTTCGCGTCAGCTCGCGGCCGAGATCGAGGGCGCGTCGGGGACGTCGGGTTGGTCGGGATCGGCGAACGCCTGCCACATGTCGGCGTAGCGACCCCCGCGGGCGAGCAGGCTGTCGTGGTCACCGTCTTCGACGATGCGACCGCCGTCGAGCACCAAGATGCGCTGTGCCCGGCGGGCCGTCGGCAGTCGGTGGGCGATGGTGACCGAGGTGCGCTTCCCGCACACGGTGTCCATGGCCTCGTTGATGCGAGCTTCGGATGCCAAGTCGAGGTTGGACGTGGCTTCGTCGAGGATCAGCACCGCCGGGTCGACGACCAATGCGCGGGCGAGGCAGAGCAACTGTCGTTCGCCGGTGGACAACGACCGTCCCCGTTCGATCAGTTCGTGGTCGTAGCCACCGGGCAGCCGCATGATCCGCTCGTGCAGGCCGACCGCTCTCGCCGCCGCTTCGAGCTCGGCGCGGCTGGCGCCGGGCCGGCCGTACGCGAGGTTCGCGGCGACGGTGCCGGCGAACAGGAACGGCTCCTGCGGCACATAGCCGAGCTGCTGGCGGTACGCGGACGGGTCGACGGTGCGCAAGTCGATGCCGTCGACCAGCACGGCTCCTTCGGTTGGGTCGTGGAAGCGGGCGACGAGCTTCACCAGCGTGGACTTGCCGGATCCGGTCTCGCCGACGAGCGCCACTGACTGGCCGGCATGCAGCACCACGTCGATCCCGTCGAGCGCCCACGGAGCGGCCGGCGCGTACCGGAAGCGCACCTGGTCGAAGCAGACCTCGCCTCGCAGGCGCGGGAGCCGCGTCGGTTGCTGCGAGGTGGGCACCGACGTGGGAGTGGTGAGCAGGTCGTCGAGCTTGCGCATGCCCGCCGCGGCCTTCTGCCAGCTGTCGAACACCTGTGAGAGCTGCTGGATCGGCGCGAAGAACTGCGTGAGGTACAGCAAGAAGGCGACCAGCACACCGACCGTGATCGACCCGCGGTGCACCAACAGCGCGCCGAGCCCGAGCACGAGCGCCGTGCCGAGCCCGGCGAGCAGCTCGGCGAAACCGAAGTAGCGGGCCTGGATCCACATCGCCTCGATGCCGGCGTCGCGGTGGGCAGCGCCGAGGTCGCGGAAGCGGGCGACGTTGTGGGACTGCCGCCGGAAGGCCTGGGTCTCGCGAACGCCGCTCAAGTTCTCCTGCAGGTCGGCGTTGACCGCGGCGATGCGCTCGCGCTGGCGGTCGTACGCCGCGCTCGACCTGCGGCGGAACCACGCGGTGGCCACGGCGAGCGGCGGGATGAGGGCGAGCGTCGCCAGCGCCAGCCAAGGGCTCAGCACGAACAGCACCACCAACATGCCGATGAACGTGACGGCGTTGACCACCGCGTTGATCAGGCCGTTTTGGAGCAGGTCGGACAAGGTGTCGACGTCGGAGGTCATCCGGGTGAGGATCCGCCCCGCCATCTCGTTCTCGTAGAAGTCGAGGCCCAGCCGCTGGAGGTGGGCGAACACGCGGATGCGGAGCGCCACCAGCACGCGCTCGGCGGTGCGGCCGGTCACGAGGGTGTCGGCCCACATGTCCCACCAGTCGAACAAGGTGACCCCGAAGAACACGGCCGACGCGGTCCACAGCGCATTGCGCGAACCGTGCACGACGGCCCGGTCGATCCCGACTTTGATGAGCGCCGGGCCGGCGAGCGTGGCCAGCGCGTCGAGCACCACCAGCACGAGGCCGAGGCTGAGCTCCCGGCGCCACGGGCCGAGGAAGCGCCGGAGGTGGAGGCTGCCGCGGTCCTCCTCGTGGGTGGCCGCGTCGACGTTGCTGTGGTCGACCGGTGGCTCGAGCGCGTCGAGCGCGGCCAGCAGCTCCGGCGTGGGTGGGCCGAGGAAGCGGTCGCCGCCGCCCATGGCTCGCCCCGCGCCCACCCCGCCGCCCATGCGCGTCCCCGCGGGCGCCGCAGTCCGCGCCACCGGCACGATGTGCGATCGGCGTTCGGTGCCGTCGGCGGCCCGCTCGGCCGTGCGCTCGGTGGCCCGTTCGGCGGAGGGCGCATCGGCGAACGCGCTCTCGGTGACGCACGGGTCGGGCTCGGGGTCGCTGCCCGCGACGAGCGCCGGTGGCGCGTCGAGCTGGTCGTCGTCGCCGGCGAGCAGCTCCCGGTAGCGAGCACACCGACCGACCAGGTCGTCGTGCGTGCCGGTGTCGAGGACCTGCCCCTCGTCGAGCACCACGATCCGCTCGGCCAGCCGCAACGTGGAGCGGCGGTGGGCCACCAGCAACGTCGTGCGGCCGACCATCAGCCGTTCGAGGGTCTGGTGGATCTCGTGCTCGACCCGCGCGTCGACCGAGCTGGTCGCGTCGTCGAGGATCAAGATGCGCGGGTCGGTGATCAGCGCCCGGGCCAGCGCGATGCGTTGCCGCTGGCCACCCGACAGGGTGAGGCCGCGCTCACCGACCGGGGTGTCGTAGCCATCGGGCAGCGCCTCGATGAAGCCGTCGGCCTCGGCAGCGCGCGCCGCGGCCCGGATCTGCTCGGGCGTGGCGTCGGGACGGCCGTACGCGATGTTGGCGCCGATCGTCTCGGAGAACAGGAACGTCTCCTCGAACACCACGCCGATGTGGCGGCGGACCGAGTCGACCGTGAGGTCGCGGACGTCGTGACCGTCGAGCTGCACCGAGCCGCCGAGCACGTCGTAGAAGCGGGGCGCCAGCAGCGCGACCGTCGACTTGCCCGAGCCCGACGCGCCCACCACCGCCACCCGGTCGCCGGGTGCCAGCTCGAGGTCGAAGTCGGAGAGCACCGGTTCGCGGCGCGAGTAACCGAACGTGACGTGGTCGAACCGGACGCGGCCCTCGACGGTTGCCAGATCGAGCGCGTCGGGCGCGTCGGCGACCAGCGGAGTGGCGTCGAGCAGCTCCATGATCCGTTCGGTCCCCGCCCGCGCCTGCTGCGCCGCGGTGAGAAACAGGGCGAGGGTGCGCGACGGGGCCGCGAGCTGGGTGAGGTACGTGAAGAAGGCCAACAACGTGCCGACCGTGAGGTGACCGTGGAGCGCCAACCAGCCGCCGACCACCAGCACCGCGAGCTGACCGCAGGCGGGAAGGGTCTGCAGCAGCGCCGTGAACTTGGCGCGGTGGCGGAGATTGCGGGTCCGCGCCCCGAACAGCACTTCTACGGCGTCGACCAGACGTCGCAGCTCGGTGGGTTCCTGGCCGAAGCCCTTCACGACCCGGACTCCGGTGACGGCTTCCTCGACGGCCGCGGTCATCTCGGCTTCGCGCTGCGACGCGTCCCAGCTCGAGACGTAGACGATGCTCCGCATGCGCCACGCCGCCGCGAACGAGGTGACGGCAACGAAGCACGCCAGCGCGCACAGCAACGGCGATAACCAGAGCATGAGCCCGAGTGACACGAGGAGCTGCACCGCGTTGCCGAGCACCAGCGCCATCCACGCCAGCAGCGCTTGGATCATGTTGAGGTCGGCGTTCGCCCGACTGACGAGCTGGCCGGTCTGCAGGTTGTCGTGGCTCGCGAAGTCGAGTCGCTGGAGGTGCTCGAACACCGCGTTGCGCAAGTCGTAGGGGACTTCGAGGCTCACTTTGCCGCCGAGGTAGCGACGCACCAATGTCGACGCGAGTCGCACCACAGCCAGCACCACCAAGACGGCGAGCAGCGTGCCGAGCGAGCCGTGCCGGCCGATCACGACATCGTCGATGACGCTGCGCTGGATGACCGGGCCGACCGACACGGCGGTCATTCCGACCACCGCCGCGGCGAACGCGGCCACCACTTTCCCCTTGTGTGCACCGACCCACGGGCGGAGCCGTCGCAACCAACCCAGCTCGGGATCAGCGTGCGCGGTGGCAGGCGAACCGGTGGCGGGCGGCGACGCGGTCATCGCTGCCCGATCGCGTTCTGTCTGCACCCACACCGCACGGCGAGCCAGGCTACCGGTGGCTCGTCGGCAACCGGCCGAGCCCGAGCCACCCGAAGGAGCCGACGTGACGACCCTCGCACCGTTTCCGACCCTCGCACCGTTTCCGACCCTCGCCTCGATGTCCACGAGCCTGTTCCACGGCGGCATCCCTGTGTTGGAGAAGGTGCTGCGCACCGTGGGCGTGTACGTGGGCCTGCTCGTGCTGTTGCGGGTGGCGGGCAAGCGCGACTTGGCGCAGCTCAACTCGTTTGACCTCGTGGTGCTGTTGCTGCTGTCGAACGTGGTGCAAAACGCGGTCATCGGGCCCGACAACACCCTGACGGGTGGCCTGCTCGGCGCCGCGGTGCTGGTGGCGGCCAACGCGGCGGTGGTCCGGTTCGTGAACCGCGATGACCGTCTGCTGCGCGCCTTCGAGGGGTCGCCGACCGTGCTGGTGCGCGACGGAGAGGTCGACCATGCGGCGCTGGCCAAGCTCGGACTGCGGCCCAGCGACGTGCGGACCGCGCTCAGCCGTCAGGGTGCCGACACCCTCGCCGACGTAGCCGAAGCGCGCCTCGAACCGGGTGGCGCGATCGTCCTCGAGCTCGCCGCGGATGCGACACCGGCGCGCCGCAGCGACCTGGCGCGCCTCGACGCCAAGCTCGACGAGCTGTTGCGCCGGTCGGCGCCCTGACGGCGCGCGTTCATCGCCGCCCGGTCGCTCGACGGGCGCCGCGGCGGACGAGGCACCGTCGGGTCAGGGTTTGCAGCGGATGCCGTCGCGGGGGAGGCGCCCGTCGAGGAGGTACTGGGTGACGGGCTGGTCGACGCAGGTGGATCCGTGCGTCAGGTACACCGTGTGCTCGGTCGACTCGTAAGTGACGAGCACCGAGCCCGGCAACAACGTGTGCGCCTGCTCGGCGTGGCTGAACGGGGTTGCGGGGTCGCCGGTGTTGCCGATCACGACCACCGGCGGCGCGTCCGCGAAATCGGCCGCCGTGAACGACTGGAGCGGATGGCGCGCGGCGGGGAAGCCCCAACAACCGGGCAGGCCTTCTGCGAACTGACCGCCGACCAGTGGAAGCTCCTTCGACCACTGGGCCACGAGGGTCGGGTGGTCGCCGAGCGGATCGTGCGCACGGGCGGCCTGGTCCGCGCAGCTGATCGCATGGAACGAGTCGAGCAGGTGGTCGAGCGAGCCGTCGGGCCGGATGCCGGCGTAGTAGTCACGCAGCACGAGGAGGCAGGCGGCGTCGGGATCGGACTTGCGGGAGGCCTGCGAGAGCCCGGTACCGAGGATGGGCCACAGGGTGCGGTCGTACATGGCTTGCGCCACCGCGGTGTCGAGCTCGCCGATGCCGACGCTGGCCTTGCGTTGCCGGAGCGCGCTGCCCACCAGCGAGCACGTTCCCGAGGCGGGGATGCGCGCGCCGGCTTCGAGACGAGCGGAGAGCGCCGCGAACGCGCCCGCCGCGTTGCCGTCGCCGAACGAGCAGCTCGAAGTGCCGGCGGTGCAGTCGCGCAAGAAGGTCTCGACGGCCTTCTCGAACCCGACCGCCTGGTCGTGGCTCTCGCTGATGGGGTCCTGCGGCAACGCGATGCCGTCGAGCACCATGGCGCGCACGTGGGTGGGGTACGTCGCGAGGTACGACATGCCGAGCTCGGTGCCGTAGCTGAAGCCCACGTACGTCAACTTGCCGTCCCCGAGCGCGGCTCCGATCGCGTCGAGGTCGCGCACCGTGCTCCACGTGTCGACGTACGGCAACACGCTGCCGGCGCGGCGCAGGCAGTTCTGGGTGTCGCGAATCGTCCGCTGGCGCAACGCGGTGGTCTCGGCCGGCGTATCGGGCGTGGGGTCGAGGTCGGGCTCGAGCGTCTCGGCCATCGACGTGCAGGCCACGCCGTCGGACTTGCCGGTCCCCCGAGGGTCCCACGACACGAGATCGAAGTGCTGTCCGAGATCGCGGCCGGAGCGGTCGAACGCCCCGTCGACGTAGTCCTGGAAGTCGGAGCCTCCGGCCTCGCCCGGACCGCCGAAGTTGAACAACACCGACCCCTCGCGGGTACCCGTGGCCGGCTTGCGCGCGAGGTGCAGACCGATCGTCTTGCCGTCCGGCTTCGACCAGTCGAGGGGCACTTCCAGCGTGGCGCACTGGAGCTCGCCGCACGACTGCCAGTCGAGGCGGGACGCGGTGGCGGTGCGGTTGCTTCCGGCCACGCTGGGCGGGCTCGCCGTCGACGTGGTCTTGGCGAGGTCCTCGATCCTTCCGGACGTGCAGCCGGAAGCGAGCCCGACGAGGAGCAGCAGCCCGATGACGGCGGTCGCGACCAGGGGCCGTTGGCGGTGGTGAGTGGTCACTGCGCTCCATGTTGCACGGGGACGAGAACCGGAACCGAAGGCTGAAGCGGAGCATCCGCCGACGGCGACGAAGCTGGCCGCCGAGACGGGCTCGATCACGGTCCGCAGGAGTCCACGCACTGTCGGTGAGCGCCCGCGGTCCTCGAGCCCCGATCGGGACCCCAGAAATTACAGCAATGGATAATCCTAGGGGTGTGCTGGGGTCCCTGCTGCCGGGGTGCTTTGGTACGTTTCGGACGCTGTCCCTCCTGTGTGGAGGGAGGCGCGGGCTGACGGCAAGGAATGGGCGATGTCCCGGCGTAGGCCGGTCGCCCTCTGTCACCCGCCAACGACGGGCGAAGGGGTGGACCACCATGGGCAAGCGGGCTGAGCGTCGCGACGGACGTGACTCGGCGGCGATGGAGCGGCGCATCATCAAGCGTGCGCTGCTGACCTTCGCAGCTGGTGGCACGATCATCGGCGTCCAGGCGACAGCCGCGCACGCGACCACCGCCGTCCATGCAGCCGACCCCTCGCAAGCCGCCAACACCGGCGGCGGCACGGCCAACACGTCGAGTGGCGCGTCGCAGGTCAACACGGCTGGCGCCACCGCCACCGGCAACAAGACCTCCAACACGGTCGGGCAGGCCGTCACCGCCTCTGGCGCAGTGCAGGTCACCCACCAGACCAGCACCGTCAACAACCAGGGCAGCGCGTCGGCCAACACGGGCAACAACACGGTCGTCGGCAACGGCTCGCACAACACGGCGACAGCGAACCAGAGCCCGAACATCGACGGCGCCGCCACGTCCGCCGTCAACATGAACGGCACCGCATCGAACACCTCGAACGGCACCGGCTCGATCGTCACCGGCCCCGCGACCGCGGTGGGCAACCAGTCCTCCAACAGCGTCACGCAGTCCGACGGGGGCGTCGCGGGCGGCGTGGTCGACGACCACCAGAGCTCCACGATCGACAACACCGGGACGGCCAGCGCGACGTCGGGTGGCAACACCGCGACCGGCAACGACTCCACCAACGACGCCGAGATCAACCAGGCCTTGCTGGGCGCGGTGGCCGGCACCAGCGACGTCGCAGTCAACGAGGACGGCACCGCGTCGAACACGTCGGACGGCAGCGCGTCGATCCGCACCGGCGCTGCCACCGCGACGGGTGACGACTCGACCAACGCGGTGAGCCAGAGCGACCAGCGCACCTCGGGCGGCGCGCTCGCCGGTGTGGAGCTGTACGACCAGAAGTCGGTGGTGCACAGCACCGGCTACGGCACGGCCAACTCGGGCTACAACACCGCGTACGGCAACAGCTCGATCAACACCGCGCTGGTCGACCAGAACGCCTCGGTGGCCCCGCCGCCGATCGCCCCGGTTGCAACGGCTGGCGCCGTCGGCGCGTCGTCGTCGAACAACGGTGCGAACGGCGCGAACGTCAGCGGCGCGGGCGGTGCCAGTGGCACGGGCGGCGCTGGTGGGACGGGCGCAGGCGTGGGTGGCGCGGGTGGCGGTGCCGGGGCGGGCGCCGGCACCGCCATGACCACGGGCGACCTCGCCCAGAACCAGACCGGCACGGCGTCGAACGACTCGAACGGCTCGGTCTCGATCGTGACCGGCGCGGCCACTGCGGTCGGCGCCAAGTCCACGACGAGCGCAACCCAGGCCATCACCGACCCGTCGAGCGGCGTGGTCGACGCCGATCAGAGCTCCGACGTCTCGACGACCGGGACGGCCTCGTCCGACAGTGGTCACAACACGGGCACGGGCAACAGCTCGACCAACACCGCCACCACGACGCAGACGACGGGCGTCGCCGGACCTTCGGTGAGCACGACCGCCACGGGTGGCGCAGGGGGCAACGGATCGGGGACGGGCGGTGCGGGTGGCACGGGCACCGGCGGCGCCGGTGCCGCGGGTGGCAGCGGTGGCGTGACGGTCGTCGCGTCGGGCGGTACTGCGGGAGGGCCCGGCGGTGCGGCTGCAGGCTCGGCCGGTGGACCCGGGACGCCCGGTGCCACGGGCGCCGCGGGCGGCCCCGGCGGTGCCGCGGGCTCCGGAACCGGCGGCTCGGGTGGCCCGGGAGGGTCGGCCGGCTCAGCGGTGGCCGGATCCGGCGGCGCGGCCGGTGCGGGTGGTACCGGCACCGGCGGCGCGGGCGGAGCCGGCAGGGGCACGGGTGGTGCAGGTGGCGCGGCGTCGGCCAGCGGCTCGGCCACGATGTCGACCGGCGACATCGGCCTCAACCAGACCTCGACCACGTCGAACAAGTCGGACGGCTCGGTCGGCATCGTGACCGGCGCGGCCACGGCCACGGGCGCGACGTCTTCCACGACCTCGAACCAGTCGATCGACGGCACCATCACCGGCAGCGGCACGATCGACGCGGACCAGGCCATCTCGAACACCGTCGACGGTTCCGCCACCTCCAACAGCGGTGACAACACCGGCGTCGGCAACTCCTCGACCAACACGGCCACGACCACGCAGACCAGCGGTGTCACGGGCCCGTCGGTCACCGTGACCGCCACGGGCGGCAACGGCGGCAACGGAACAGGCACGGGCGGTGCGGGCGGTACCGGCACGGGCGGCGCAGGTGGCGCCGGCGGTGCGGGCGCTGCCGCGGTCGGTGGCGCCGGCGCCAGCGGTGGTGCGGGTGCTGCCGGCACGGGCGGCAGCGGTGGTGCGGGCGGAGACGGTGGTGACTCCGCGGCAGCAGGTGGCAACGCTGGGCCCGGCGGGTCCGGTGCGCCTGGCGCGCCGGGTCTGCCCATCATCGGCGGGCCTGGGGGCGCGGGTGGCACGGGCGGCAGCGGGACGGGCGGTTCGGCCAGCGCGACCGGCGGTGCTGGTGGCGTGGGCGGCGCGGGTGGCGCCGGAACGGGTGGTGCCGGCGGTGCGGGTGGTGTCGGCGGCGACGCAACCGGTGGCGCAGGTGGCGCAGGTGGTGCGGGTGGCGCAGCCACAGGTGGTGCCGGCGGCGCAGGGAGGGCGACCGGTGGTGCGGGCGGCGACGCCTCGGCGACCGGCTCGGCCACGATGTCGACCGGCGACATCGGCCTGAACCAGACCTCGACCACCTCGAACGACTCCAACGGCTCGGTCAACATCTCGACCGGCGCCTCGACGGCGACCGGCGCGACGTCGTCACTTACGTCGACCCAGTCGGTCGACTCGTCGATCGGCGGCAGCGGTGTGTCCACGCCGGACCAGACCGCTTCGAGCTCCGTCGCGGGTTCCGCGACCTCGAACAGCGGCGGGAACACCGGCTCTGGCAACTCGTCGACCAACAACGTCACGAGCACGCAGGACACCGGCGTGACCGGCCCGTCCGTCACCGCGACGGCGACCGGTGGCGCGGGCGGCGACGCCACGGCGACCGGTGGTGCGGGCGGCGCGGCCACGGGCGGCGCAGGTGGTGCAGGTGGTGCCGGTGGTGAGGCCATCGCAGGGACCGGCGGGACCGGCGGGACCGGCGGGACCGGCTCCGGTGGTGCGGGCGGCGCCGGCGGCGACGGCGGCAGCGGCACGGCCACGGGTGGCAACGGCACCGGCGGCTCCGGCGGCTCCGGCGGTGCGGGCGGCAGCGTGGGCATCGGCGTGGCTGGCTCCGGTGGCTCCGGCGGCGCGGGTGGCGACGGCGCGGGTGGCAGCGCGAGCGCCGGAGGCGGTGCAGGGGGTATCGGTGGTGCCGGCGGGACCGGCTCCGGTGGTGCCGGCGGCGCGGGTGGCGCGGGTGGCGCGGCGACGGGCGGTGCCGGTGGCGCCGGCGGTGTCGGTGGCGCAGCGACCGGTGGCGCCGGTGGCGCGGCGACCGCGACGGGCGGTGCCGGTGGCGGCGCGACGACCAACGTGTCGGGCTCGATGACCACGGGCGACATCGGCCTCAACCAGAACCGCTCCGCGACGAACACGTCCGATGGCTCGGTGAACATCTCGACTGGCGCGTCGACCGCGACCGGCGCGTCGTCCACCGCGAGCTCGACGCAGGCCGTCGGCTCGACGATCGGTGGCAGCGGTGTGTCCCTCCCGGACCAGACCGCCACCAACTCGGTGAGCGGTTCGGCGACTTCGAACTCGGGCGACAACACCGGCTACGGCAACTCCTCGACGAACACGGCCACGAGCTCGCAGTCCTCCGGCGTGTCCGGTCCGAGCCTCAATGGCTCGTCGACGGGCGGCGCGGGCGGCGCCTCCACGGCGACCGGCGGTGCCGGCGGCGCGGCCACGGGCGGCGCAGGTGGTGCTGGCGCCTCCGGTGGCGGCGCGATCGGTGGCAACGGTGGTGCAGGTGGTGCCGGTGGCACCGGTATCGGTGGCGGCGGCGGTGCAGGTGGCACCGGTGGGAACGCGACCGCCACGGGTGGCTCCGGCTCGGGCGGCACGGGCGGCAGCGGCGGGTCCGGTGGATCCGGCGCCCTTGGTGCCGGTGGGACGGGTGGTGCCGGCGGCACTGGCGGTGCCGGCACGGGTGGCGACGCCGCGTCGACCGGTGGCGCAGGTGGCGCCGGCGGTGCGGGCGCTACGGGAACCGGCGGGGTCGGTGGCACGGGCGGCGCGGGTGGCGTCGCGACCGGCGGTGCCGGTGGCGCAGGTGCCGCGGGTGGCGCGTCGACCGGTGGTGCCGGTGGCGCGTCGACCTCGACGGGCGGCGCGGGTGGTGCCGCGTCGACGACCGTGACCGGGTCCATGACCACCGGCGACATCGGCCTGAACCAGAGCGGCACGACCTCGAACACGTCGGACGGTTCGGTCTCGATCTCGACCGGCGCGGCGTCGGCGACGGGCGCGACCTCGACGTACACCGGCTCGCAGTCGGTCGACGGCTCGATCTCGGGCTCGGGCGTCTCGGACGCGAACCAGACCACCACCAACGCCGTGGCGGGTACGGCCGACGCCTCGTCGGGCGACAACACGGGCTACGGCAACTCCTCGGACAACACCACGTCCAGCAACCAGACCTCCGGCGTCACGGGCCCGGTGGTCAGCGCGTCGTCGACCGGTGGCGCGGGCGGTGCATCGAGCGCGACCGGTGGTGCGGGCGGCCAGTCGACCGGCGGTGCCGGTGGTGCGGGCGGTGCCGGCGGTAGCGCGATCAGCGGCAACGGCGCCAGCGGTGGTCTCGGAGGTAGCGGCTTCGGTGGTGCGGGCGCTGCCGGCGGCAGCGGTGGTCAGGCTTCCGCGACGGGTGGCACCGGTACGGGTGGCACTGGTGGCGCGGGTGGTTCCGGCGGTCCCGTCGGAGTCGGTGCCGGTGGCGCCGGCGGAACGGGTGCTGCTGGCGGCGCGGGCACCGGCGGTGCCGGATCGGCTCTCGGTGGTTCGGCTGGAGCAGGTGGTGCCGGCGCTGCAGGCACCGGCGCGGCCGGCGGTACCGGCGGCGCCGGCGGTGCAGCCACCGGCGGTGCCGGTGCGATCGGCGGCGTCGGTGGCGCTTCCACGGGCGGCGAAGGCGGCCGGGCGACGTCGACCGGTGGTGCCGGTGGCGCATCTGCGACGGTGGCCAGCGGCGACATGTCCACGGGCGACATCGGCCAGGCCCAGAGCGGCTCGACCACCAACACGTCGGATGGGGCGGTTGCGATCTCGACCGGGGCCGCGTCGGCAACCGGTGCGAGCTCCACGGCCCATGGCACGCAGTCGGTGGACGACTCGATCGGCGGGTCGGGTGTGTCCGACCAGCACCAGTCGGTCACCAACGCGGTGGCCGGTACGGCCACCGCGTCGAGCGGTGACAACACCGGCTCCGGCAACGACTCGTCCAACGCTGCCTCGAGCAGCGCGACCTCGCGCGTGACCGGTCCGGTCGTCAACGCCACTTCGACTGGCGGTGCCGGTGGCACTTCGTCGGCGGTCGGTGGTGCCGGTGGCGCTTCGACCGGTGGCGCGGGTGGTGCCGGTGGCGCCGGCGGTCAGGCGATCGGTGGAAACGGCGCCATCGGTGGCGGCGGTGGCACGGGCGGCGGCGGCTTCGGTGGCGCCGGCGGTGCCGGCGGCGCGGCCACCGCGAGCGGCGGCACGGGCCAAGGTGGCACCGGCGGCCGGGGCGGCAACGGTGCGCCTGGTGTGGCCGGCATCGGTGGCACGGGCGGCACGGGTGGCGGCGGTGGCACCGGCGAAGGCGGTCCCTCGACGGCCAACGGCGGTACGGGCGGTGCCGGTGGCGTCGGCGGCACGGGCCAAGGTGGTGCCGGTGGAACGGGCGGTGCCGGCGGTCCCGCGACCGGTGGCGCAGGAGCTGCCGGCGCGGCCGGTGGCGTCTCGACCGGCGGCGCGGGTGGCGCGGCGAGCTCGACCGGCGGCGCCGGCGGTGCGTCGTCCACGAACGTGTCCGGCTCGATGACCACCGGCGACATCGGTCTGGCGCAGAGCGGCACGACGTCGAACACGTCGGGCGGCTCGGTCACGATCTCGACCGGCGCGGCATCGGCGACGGGCGCGAGCTCGACGTTCGACGCCACTCAGGCGATCCACGGCGCGACCACTGGGTCGAGCGTGAGCGACCAGCACCAGACCGTCGACAACGCCGTGGCCGGCACCGCGGACTCGACCACCGGTGACAACACGGGCTACGGCAACGACTCCTCGAACACGGCCGCCAGCAACGACAGCGCTTCGGTCACGGGGCCGGACCTGACCGGCTCCTCCACGGGTGGCGCCGGTGGCGCCTCCAGCGCCCGCGGTGGCGCAGGGGGTGCCTCGGTCGGCGGCGCCGGCGGCGCAGGCGGCTCCGGTGCGAACGCGTTCGGCGGCATCGGCGGCGAGGGCGGTCTCGGCGGCACCGGCACCGGCGCGAACGGTGGCAATGGCGGCCAGGGTGGCCAAGCTGCGGCGACGGGAGGCGCGGGCACCGGCGGCACAGGTGGCGCCGGCGGCTCCGGCGGCGCGACCGGAATCGGCATCCCGGCCGGGGGCGGCCAGGGCGGTGCCGGCGGCGCGGGCCTGGGTGGCACGGCGTCGTCCGGCACGCTCGGCACGGGCTTCGGCGGCGCGGGCGGCACCGGCGGTGCAGGTGCCGGTGGCCAAGGCGGCACCGGTGGCACCGGTGGCGCAGCGAACGGAGGTGCCGGCGCGGCCGGCGCGGCCGGCGGCGCTTCGACCGGTGGCGCAGGTGGCCGGGCGACCTCGACGGGCGGCGCGGGTGGCGCGTCGCAGTCGACCGTGCAGGGCGACATGACCACGGGCGACATCGGCCAGTCGCAGGACCGCACCACGTCGAACACGTCGGACGGTTCGACCTCGATCACGACCGGCAACGCGTCGGGCACCGGCGCATCCTCCGCGGTGACCGCGTCGCAAGCCGCGAGCTCCGACGCGGGTGACGGCGTGAGCCTCGGCGACCAGACCGTGACCTCACACGTCAGTGGCGCGCTGACCGCCGACTCCGGCTCCAACACCGCGTATGGCAACGAGTCCTCGAACGACGCCACCGGCTCCGCGACGAACGGCGTCGGCGGGCCCGTGGTGTCGAGCACCAGCACGGGTGGCGCCGGCGGCGCGTCGGCTGCGATCGGCGGCGCGGGTGGCCGTTCCGTCGGCGGGGCAGGTGGCGCCGGTGGCGCTGGCGGGACCGCAACCGGCGGCGCCGCGGGCGCCGGCAACGGCGGCGGCTCCGGCGCAGGTGGCGCAGGTGGCGCAGGTGGCGCAGGTGGCGCCTCGACTTCGACCGGCGGCACCGGAACCGGTGGTGCCGGCGGCGGCGGTGGCACGGGCGGCGGTGGCACGATCGCCGGAACCGGCGGCCAGGGCGGCTCCGGCGGCGGCGCCAACGGCGGTCTCGGCGGCGCCAACGGCCGCTCCGGTGGCATCGGTGGCACCGGTGGCGCGGGGACCGGTGGTGCCGGTGGTGCCGGTGGCACCGGTGGTGCGGCAGCCGGTGGTGCTGGCGCGGCTGGTGCGGTCGGTGGAGCTTCCACCGGCGGCGCAGGCGGTCGCTCGACCTCGACCGGCGGTGCGGGCGGTTCGTCCGACTCGTCGGCCACCGCCTCGGTCACGACCGGCGACATCGGGCAGTCCCAGGCCGGCACGACGTCGAACACGTCCGACGGCTCGGCCACGATCACGACCGGCTCCGCCGGTGGCACGGGTGCGGCCAGCACGCTGAGCGCCGCCCAGCAGACCGGGTCGTCGCTCGGCTCGGGTGTGGTCGACGCCGACCAGACGCTGACGTCCGACGTGTCCGGTAGCGCGGGTGCTTCCTCAGGCGGCAACACCGCGACCGGCAACGTCTCGACCAACCAGGCCAGCGCGGCGGCGATCTCGGCCGTGACGGGCCCCCTGGTCTCGAGCGGCAGCACGGGTGGCGCCGGTGGTGCGTCGACGTCGACCGGTGGGGCCGGCGGCGCGTCCGTCGGTGGCGCCGGAGGTGCCGGTGGGGCCGGTGGCCTCACGCAGGGCGGCGCCGGTGGCAGCGGTGCGGCCGGCGGTGCCGGGACCGGCGGGAGCGGTGCGGCCGGTGGTGCCGGCGGCACGGCGACCGGGTCCGGTGGTACCGCCACGGGCGGCACCGGTGGCACGGGCGGCAACGGTGCAGGCGCGGCCGTTGGTGCCGGCGGCAACGGTGGCACGGGCGGCACGGGCGGTCCCGCGCAAGGCGGGCTCGCGAACTCCACGGGCGGCGTGGGTGGTGCCGGCGGCGCGGGTGGCGCGTCGACCGGTGGTGCCGGCGGCGCGGGTGGCGCGGGTGGTGCCACCCGAGGTGGCCAGGGCGGCGCTGGCGCGGCCGGCGGCGCCTCGACGGGTGGCGACGGTGGTCGTTCCGAGTCGACAGGCGGCGCAGGCGGTCCTTCGACCTCGGCGGCCTCGGAGACGATGTCCACGGGCGACGTCGGGCTCGCCCAGCAGGGCGACGTCACGAACACGTCAGATGGATCGGCGACGATCCGCACCGGCTCGACCAACGTCACCGGCGCGCAGTCGACGCTGCACAGCCAGCAGCAGGCTGACGACGCGATCAGCGGGTCCGGCACGATCGGCGGCGACCAGACGTTCGCCAACACGGTCCAAGGCGCGGCGTCGTCGACCTCTGGCGACAACGACGCGACCGGCAACGAGTCCGACAACGGCGTCAGCAGCCTCACGACGACCGGCGTGAGCGGGCCCCGCGTGACCAGCTCCAGCACCGGCGGCGCAGGTGGGGCATCGACCTCGACCGGCGGCGCTGGCGGTGGCTCGACCGGCGGTGCCGGCGGTGCCGGCGGTGTGGGTGGCGGCGGAACCGGTGGTGCCGGCGCGCAAGGTGGCGTCGGCGGTGGCTCCACCGGTGGTGCCGGCGCAGTCGGTGGCGGTGGCGGCAACGCCGCCAGCACGGGCGGCGCGGCGACCGGTGGTGACGGCGGCCAAGGTGGTTCCGGCGGTCCTGCGGCCCTCGGCCTCGGTGGCAGCGGCGGCCAAGGCGGTGCCGGTGGTGCCGGGACGGGCGGCAACGCGGTGAGCGTGGCCGGCGCGGCTGGTGCGGGCGGTGCCGGCGGTCAGTCGACGGGTGGTGCCGGTGGCGCGGGCGGCGCCGGTGGCGCGGGCACGGGCGGCGCGGGCAACGTCGGTGGCGTCGGTGGTCAGTCCGCGGGCGGCGCAGGCGGCGCCTCGACGTCCACAGGTGGGGCCGGCGGTTCGTCGGGCTCCACCGCCGATGGCACCCTCGCGACCGGCGATGTCGGTCAGTCGCAGGCCGGCACGACGGCGAACACCTCGGGTGGCAGCGCGACCGTCACGACCGGAAGTGCAGGCGCCACGGGTGCGAAGTCGTCGGCCACGGCGGCGCAGCAGTCGGCGGCGACGATCGGTGGGTCGGGTGTGGTCGACGGTGACCAGCACGTCGACTCCTCGGTCAGCGGAGCGGCGAGCGCTTCGTCCGGCGGCAACGGCGCGGTCGGCAACGCTTCGACCAACGGCTCGACCTCGAACGACGGCAACACGGTCGGCGGCCCGGTGGTGTCGAGCACCTCGACCGGCGGTGCCGGCGGGGCATCTGCGTCGCTTGGCGGCGCAGGCGGAGCCAGCACGGGCGGCGCCGGCGGCGCCGGTGGGGCTGGCGGCGCTGGCAACGGCGCGGCGGGCGGTGCCGGTGGTGCCGGTGGCGTGAGCACCGGTGGCGCGGGTGCGGCCGGTGGCACAGGTGGCGCGGCCACCTCGACCGGCGGCACGGGCACGGGTGGTGCCGGCGGCGCGGGCGGTGCCGGTGGCCCGGCAGGCCTCGGTGCCGGCGGCTCGGGTGGTTCGGGCGGCTCGGGCGGTGCCGGGACCGGCGGTAATGCGAACTCGACCGGTGGTGCCGGTGGCGTCGGTGGTGCCGGTGGTGCCAGCACGGGCGGCGCGGGTGGTGCCGGTGGTCTCGGTGGTGCCGGCAACGGCGGCGCCGGAGCGGCCGGTGGTGCCGGCGGTGCGAGCACGGGCGGTGCCGGTGGCGCCGCGACCTCGACCGGAGGTGCGGGTGGTGCGTCCACCGACCACGCTGACGCGTCGCTCACGACCGGCGACATCGGTCAGAGCACGAGCCGAACCACTTCCAACAACTCCGACGGCACCGCGACGATCGCCACGGGGGCTGCGTCGGCCACCGGTGCCGACGCAGGCTCGACGCTGACCAGCTCGCAGCAGGCCACGGCGAACGTGTCCGGCACGGGCGTCGCCAACCTCGACCAGGGCCTCGACAGCACGGTCGACGGCACGGCATCGGCCATCACCGGCGCCAACCAGGCTGACGGCAACGATTCGACCAACAACGCTGACTCGACGGTGACCACGTTGCAGTCCGGGCCGACCGCCACGAGCGCGGCCACGGGCGGCGCGGGTGGCGCGTCGGCAGCGACCGGCGGCGCTGGCGGTGCCTCCACCGGCGGCGCCGGTGCCGTGGGTGGCCAAGGCGGCGTCGGTTCCGGCGCCACAGGCGGCGCGGGTGGTGCCGGTGGCACCTCGACCGGTGGTTCCGGTGGTGCAGGTGGTGCCGGTGGTGGCGCCTCGACGACCGGCGGATCGGCCAGTGGCGGCTCGGGCGGCTCCGGCGGCCCAGGTGGTCCGGGCGTCCTCGGCGGCGGCGTCCCGGGTCTTCCGGGCACGGGCGGGTCGTCCAGTTCCGGGACGGCAGCCGCGGGCACCGGTGGTGCCGGCGGCGCGGGTGGTGCCGGTGGCACCTCGACCGGCGGTGCGGGCGCCGTTGGCGGCAATGGCGGCGCGGGCACCGGTGGTGCCGGTGGCGCGGGTGGCGCTGGTGGCACCTCGACCGGTGGTGCCGGTCTCGCGGGCACCTCGACCGGCGGCGCAGGTGGCGGCGCCGACTCGAGCGCCCACTCCTCGCTCACGACGGGCGACATCGGCCAGGCCGACTCTGGCACGACTTCAAACACGTCCGACGGAACGGCGAGCGTCACGAGCGGGGCCGGCGATGCAGTCGGCGCCAAGTCGACGTTGCACGCGACGCAGGCCGCGGACGTCACGATCGGCACGCCCGGCGTGGCCGACGTCGACCAGGACGTCACGGCCCACACGACCGGGTTCGGCTCGGCCTTCACGGGCGGCAACACCGGCGTCGGCAACGCCTCGACGAACGGTGTCTCCCACACCGCCACGACCACCGCTGACGGGCCGACGGCCACCTCGGCGGCCACGGGTGGCGCGGGTGGTGCCTCGGCCGCCACGGGCGGCGCAGGCGGTGCTTCGACCGGTGGCGCAGGCGCAGCTGGTGGGGCTGGTGCCGCAGGCAACGGCGCCGGTGGTGGTGCTGGCGGCGCCGGTGGCGGCGCCACAGGTGGCACCGGTGGCGGTGGCGGCGCAGGTGGCACGGTCACGTCGGGCACCGGCGGCAACGGTGGCGCAGGTGGTGCTGGTGGCGCGAGCACGGGTGGTGCAGGTGCTGCAGGTGGTGCCGGCGGGTCTGGCACGGGCGGAAACGGTGGCACGGGTGGTTCAGGTGGCGCAGCCACGGGTGGCCACGGTGGTGCAGGGACGGCCACGGGCGGCGCCGGTGGCGACGCCGCAGCTGACTCCACCGAGGACCAGACGACCGGCGACCTCGCCTCCTCGTCGACGTCGCCGTCGAGCAACTCGTCGGACGGAACCGCATCGGTCGGCTCCGGGCCCGCTTCGGCCGAGGGGGTCGAAGCCACCAACCAGGTCACCCAGTCGGGTCACATCGACGCCGGTGGGGTCGTCACGCCCACCCAGTCGTCGCTGCTCGTCAACACGGGCACGGCCTCGGCTGACTCGGGTGTGAACGTGTCGACCGGCAACGTGTCCGGCAACACGGCCTCGACCACGTCGACGTACAACACGCCGGCGCCCACGACCACCCAGGCCGAGATCGCCGGTGCCGGTGGCGCCGGTGCGGCCTCCGGCGGTGCGGGCGGTGCGGCCACCGGTGGTGCGGGCTCGCCCGGCGGCACGCCGGGCACGCCCAGCGCGGGGGCCGGTGGCGCGGGAGGCCCCGGGGGCTCGGCCGCCGGCAGTCCCGGCGGCCTCGGTGGCGCAGGCACCTCGGGTGGCAGCAACGGCGCGATCGGCGCTGTCGGCACGCCGGCCGGCGGCACCGGAGGCAGCGCGGGCGGCGCCGGTGGCACGGTCGCCGGGTCGAATGGCACCAACGGCACCAACGGTGCGGCGAGCAACGGCACCAACGGTGCTGCGGCGTCGTCCGACGGCGCCGACGGGGTCGACGCCCCCTGATCCGGACCCTCCCACCGTGCTGTGAGCACGTAGCCACCTGGTGGGTGGTCAAGTGCTCACAGCGGGGCGCGGGTTCCCCACCTCCCACCGTGGTGTGAGCAGGTAGCCACCTGGTGGGTGGTCAAGTGCTCACAGCGGGGGGAGGGTTCCCCACCTCCCACGGTGGTGTGAGCAGGTAGCCACCTGGTGGGTGGCCAAGTGCTCACAGCGGGGGGAGGGTTCAGGCGAGGGTGGCGCTGTCGATCCGCAGGTCGGCGCCGTTGAAGATCGACGAGTCGTCCGACGCGGCCCACGCGACGATCTTGCCGAGCTCTTCGGGCTTGGCGCTGCGGCCGAGCGGCATGGCGCGCTGGATCAGCTTCCAGTTGGCGCCTTCGGGCACGGCGAACTCGTTCTGGATGGGCGTCTCCACCGACCCGGGGCTGATCGTGACCGCCCGCAGGCCCTGCTCGGCGTACTCGACCGCCAGCGCCCTCGTCATCGACAGCACGGCGCCTTTCGTGCCGCTGTACGCGGCGCCCCACGGGCAGCCGGCGTGGGCGGCCGTCGACGCGATGTTCACGATCACGCCCCTGCGCTCGAGCAGGTGGGGGAGGGCGGCCCGGCAGACGAGGAACGTGCCGTGCACGTTGACGTCGAACATCTTGCGCCAAGTGGCGAAGTCGAACTCGTGGGTGTGGCCGAACCGCAAGATGCCGGCGATGTTTGCCACGACGTCGAGCCCGCCGAACGCGTCGACGGCCGCGGCGACGTGCGCGCCCACCGCTTGCTCGTCGCTCACGTCGCCGGGCTGCACGATCAACGTGGCGCCCGATCCGCCGGCCTCCGCCACGGCGGCCTCTGCCATCTGCTCGGTCTCGGCGAGGGCCTCGGCGTTGGCATCGATCCCGTAGACCGATGCGCCTTCTGACGCGAACTGCACGAACGACGCCCGCCCGATCCCCGACGCCACGCCGGTGACGAACACGGCCCGACCTTCGAAGCGCTGCATCCAGGTGCCCCTTCCACTGGCGCGAGAAACGAGAACACGTTCTAACACGCCGTCAGGTCGGTGGAGGCCCGCCACCCGATGCCGTGGCGTTTCGCCCTGGGAAGCCGGGCGACGTACGGTGACGGGCCTGGCCGAGCCGTCGCGACGGCAACCACCCGGAGGGGGAACACCGGTGTACGAATGGTCCGACGAGCAGCTGATGGTGCGCGATGCCGTGCGGCGCTTCCTCGAGGAAGAGGTGAAGCCCCACATCGACGACCTCGAGCACGGCGATCTGCCGCCGTACGACATCATCCGCAAGCTGTACGCCACGTTCGGCATGGACACCATGGCGCGGGCCGGCTTCAAGGCCCGCATCGAACACGAGAAGGCCGCCGCCGAGGCCGCGGCGCAGGGCGAGACGTTGCCCCCCAAGCCCGAGCGTGAGGGTGGCGACGGCGGCGCCGCGTCGATGACGCTGATCCCGATCATCGAGCTGTGCCACTACTGCCCGGGCATCGTCACCGCCATGGGCGTGAGCACCGGCCTCGCCGCAGGCACGATCATGAAGAGCGGCACCATCGAGCAAAAGGAGCGCTGGGGCGGCGACTTGCTCACCTTCGAGAAGGTCGGCGCGTGGGCCATCACCGAGCCGAACTCCGGTTCCGACGCGCTCGGCGGCATGCGCACGTCGGCGCGCCGCGACGGCGACGAGTACATCCTCAACGGGAACAAGACCTTCATCACGAACGGTCCGTACGCCGACACGACGGTCGTGTACGCCAAGCTCGACGAAGGCGACAACGCGCCGATGCGCGAGCGCAACGTGTTGGCCTTCATCCTCGACAAAGGCATGGAGGGCTTCGAGCAGTCCAAACCGTTCCGCAAGATGGGACTGCACTCGTCGCCCACCGGCGAGCTGTTCCTCACCGACGTGCGGGTGGGCAAGGACCGGCTGCTCGGCGGCACCGAGGAGATGGGCGGCGGCGGCGGGCGCGAGTCGGCCAAGGCCAACTTCACCACCGAGCGGGCCGGGGTCGCGGCCATGTCGCTCGGCGTGATCGAGGAGTGCCTCGCGCTGTCGATCGACTACGCGAAGAACCGGCTCCTGTGGGAGAAGCCGATCGCCGAGTTCCAGCTGATCCAGGAGAAGCTGGCGCTGATGGAAGTCGCCCGGCTCAACGTGCAGAACCTCGTGTTCCGCTTCGTGGAGATGGCGGCAGCCGGCAAGCAGATGACGCTCGCGGAAGCGTCCGCGCTGAAGCTGTACTCGGCCCGTTCGGCGAGCGAGGTGGCCATGGCGGCGGTGCAGCTGTTCGGCGGCAACGGCTACATGTCGGAGTACCGGGTGGAGCAGCTCGCCCGCGACGCCAAGGTGTTCCAGATCTACGCCGGCACCGACGAGATCCAGATCACCCACATCGCCAAGGACCTGCTGAGCCGGGCGTGATGGGGAGCTCCCGGTGACCGCGCGCCGGCCGCTGGGTCCGCGCCCGCCCGGCACGCTGCTCGACGCGCTGGCGGAGATCACCGGGAAGTGGCACTGGCTGCTCGCCGTCGGCGTGGCCGAAGTGGTGGCCGGGATCGTGGCCGTCGCGTATCCGGGTGTCACGATCGCGGGGCTGGCGGTGGTGGTCGGCATTGCCTTGTTGGTCTTCAGCGTGGCGACGATGATCGCCGCGGCGGGCGTGCCCGCCGGCGTGCCCGGCCGTGGCTGGGCGGTCGGCCTGTCGGTGGCGGGGATCGTGGCGGGGCTCATCGCCCTCACCCGACCCGGCGCAGGCCTCTACGCCGTGCTCGTGGCCCTCGGCGTGTGGCTGGTGGTGGCCGGGATCGACGACTTCGCTCGCGCCGCCACCCATCCCAAGCCCTGGCTGGTCCGCTTGTTCGGTGCGCTGAGCCTCGTGGCCGGCGTCGTAGTGCTGATCGACCCCTGGACCGGCGTCGCCACCGTGGCGCTCGTGGTGGGTCTGTGGTTCATCGTGCGCGGTGTGCTGCACGGGGCCGCCGCCCTGCTGTTACGCCGCGCGTACGACGACCTGCGCTGACGCGGGCGAGCGCGTCAACTGGCGGTGCGCGCTTTCAGGAACTCGAGCGCGTCGTCGGCGTGGCGGTTCATGTTCGTCTCGCTCGAGATCTCCGCGAGCAACTTGCGGTCGGTGCCGATCACGAACGTGTGCCGCTTCACCTTGAGCAAGCTGATCGGGCGGGCGACACCGAACTGCCTGGCCACCGTGCCGTCGTCGTCCGACAGCAACGGGTAGTCAAAGGAGTGCTGGTCGGCGAAGCGCTTCTGCTTGTCGACCGTGTCGAGGCTGATGCCCACTCGCTGCGCGCCCACTTCGGCGTACTCCGCGGCCAAGTCACGAAAGTGGCAGGCCTCCTTGGTGCAGCCCTTCGTCATCGCCGCCGGGTAGAAGAACAGCACCACAGGGCCGTTCTCGAGCAGCGTCGACAGGCGGCGTGGTTGGCCGTCCTGATCCGGCAGCTCGAAGTCCGCGACCTCGTCGCCCACGTTCATGTCGGCCTCCCTGGTGGATCGTCCTTGGCCGCCGCCTGCGGGACAGGCGGTTCTGGTCACAGCTCGCTCAGCGTACGCACCATGGCGATCGAGCGGACGGTGAGGATGCGATCTCGCCCGATGTGGCGAAGCAACCACTGCACGGTCATCTTCGAGCGACCCATCCCGTCGGGGTAGCGCAACAGCAGCTCGCGGCCGCTGACCTCGGCCCGGTCGGGCGCCACGCGGTCCCAATCGGCGTGCTCGAACGCGTCCGGCGGCGGTGGCGAGTCGCAGAACCCGACGTGGAGCGCTTTGGGTCCGTCGGTGGGGTGGCGGTGCGCATCACAGCGGGCCGCGGCGTCGGCGAGCTGGTCCTGGCTGCGGACCACCACTCGCAAGTCCCGGTTGTAGCGGGCCGAGAGGGCGGCGCCGAGTTGGTCGGCGACGTCGCCCGCTTCGAGCGCGGCGGGGGTGTCGACCCGAACGTTGCCCGAGTTGGCGTACGTCTGGACCTCGGTCCAACCGAGCTCGTCGCACACCGCAGCCAAGTCGGCCATGGCGACCTTCAGGCCACCGACGTTGACGGCGCGGAGCAGCGCGACGTGGCGCGCACGGTCTTGCTTCGGGCCGGTCATGTCGGCGGCTCCTGTCGAGTGCTCACACGCCGAGCGAGCGCCCGACGATCTCCTTCATGATCTCGGTGGTGCCGCCGTAGATGGTGGTGATCCGGGCATCGGTGTACGCCCGCGCCACGGGGTACTCGAGCATGTAGCCGTAGCCGCCGTGAAGCTGCACGCAGCGGTCGACCACCCGCTTTTGCAGCTCGGTGCACCACCACTTCGCGGCGGCGGCCTCGTCGGCCGTGAGCTCGCCACGCAGGTGCGCGGCGATGCAGCGGTCGATGTGCGACTGGCCGATCTCGATCTCGGTCTTCATCTCCGCCAGCGCGAACCGGGAGTTCTGGAACGATCCGATCGGTTGGCCGAACGCGGTGCGCTCCTTGACGTACGCGAGCGTCCAGTCGAACGCGGCGCGCGCTGCGGCTACGCCGGCGTTGGCGATCGAAAGCCGTTCCTGCGGCAGGTTGTGCACGAGCTGGAGGAAGCCGGTGCCCTCGTCGCCGAGCCGGTTCACCACCGGCACATGGACGTCGTGGAAGAACAACTCGGCCGTGTCCTGGCTCTTCAGCCCGACTTTGTCGAGGTTGCGGCCGCGCTCGAACCCTTCCATGGCGCGCTCGATCACCAGAAGGCTCATGCCCTTGTGGCGCTGTGTCGGGTCGGTCTTCACCGCGCAGATCACCACGTCGGCGTTGATGCCGTTGGAGATGAACGTCTTTGAGCCGTTGACGATGTAGTGGTCGCCGTCGCGCACCGCCGTCGTCGCCATGCCCGCCAGGTCCGAGCCGATGCCCGGCTCGGTCATCGCCACGGCTGTGATGAGCTCGCCCGACGCGATGCCCGGCAACCAGCGGGCCTTCTGGTCGTCGTTGGTGAGGTGCAAGAAGTAGGGCGTGCAGATGTCGGTGTGGAGGGTGAGGCCGAGCCCGCAGCCGCCGACGCCGGCTCGCTGCACTTCCTCGCCGATCACCGCGTTGTACCGGAAGTCGTCGACCCCGCCGCCGCCGAACTCCTCGGGTATCGCCATGCCGAGAAAGCCGGCCGCGCCAGCCGTCGCGAACAGCTCGCGGGGCACGATCCCTTCGTGCTCCCACCGCTCGAAGTTGGGCACGACCTCCTTGTCGAGGAAGGCCCGGAAGCTGCCCCGGAACATCTCGTGCTCGTCGTCGTACAGGGTCCGCTCCATCCCCGCGACGGTACCGCGCGGCCACAACCGTGCGATTCGTGCAGAAGCGGCGGCTGTAGTGCCACTTCTGCACGAAGAGTCGGGAAGACCTCGGCGAAGGGTCGACAAAGTAAGTCAGTTGCTTTAGAGTGCCGGCATGGCCCGGGGAGAGGCGACGCGGCGACGGATCTTGGAAGCGGCGGAGCGACTGGTCGGCGAGCGAGGTGTCGCCGCGCTGTCGTTGCGGGAGGCGGGGACGATGGCCGGCGCCAGGAACAACTCGGCGGCGATCTACCACTTCGGCTCCAAGGCCGCACTCGTCGACGCCATCTTCGAGCTCCGCATGACCGCGGTGAACGCCCGTCGCGAGGCCCTGCTCGACGATGCAACGCCGTCGGATGCCAACTCTTCGTGCGGAAGTGGCGACACAGCAACCACTTCTGCACGAATCGCAGGATCTCGGTCGGGGGCGGCGGCGGGGTCGGCGGCGGGGTCGGCGGCGGGGTCGGGGTCGGGGGTGAACGATCCGGTACGGGCGTTGGCGGCGGCGTTCGTCGTGCCGTTGGCCGAGTCGCTCGACGAGGCACCCGGATCCACCTGGTACGGCCGGTTTCTCGCCGCCTTCCTGGCCGACCCGGTGGCGTCGGGCCGTCTCACCGAGCTCGATCGCCCCGAGCTGAGCGGGATGCGGCGCTGGATGGTCGAGGTGTCCGCCCTGCTCGACCACTTGCCACCGCCGGTTCGCGACCAGCGCATCGAGCTGGCCGTGCGGCTCACCGTCATGGCGGTGGCCGACTACGAGCGGGCCCGTGACGCCGGCACCCCCGACGCCGGCTCGCCCGCCTGGCTGGCGAGCGGCCTCGTCGACGCCGTCGCCGGGCTGCTGTGCGCCGCACCATCCGACGCCACCCTCAACCTCGTCGCCACTTTGGAGGTCCCCACGTGACGTTCACGATCCGACCCGGCCTGCGTGCCGGCGAGTATCAGCTCCACCGGCTCGGCCCTGGTGCCGACGACAAGCCCTACGAGCGCTTCGACCTGCGCCCGCTCGGCCCCACGATCGGCGCCGAAGTGTACGGGGTCGACGTCGGCCAGCCGCTCAGCCCCGAGCTGTTCGCCGAGCTCGACCGGGCGCTGCTCGAATGGAAGGTGCTGTTCTTCCGTGACCAGCACGTCAGCGGCGCGCAGCACCGCGACTTCGCTCGCAACTGGGGCGAGCTCGAAGTGCATCCCTTCTTGCGGGAGGGCGAGGTACCCGAGGTCGTCCGCTTCGACAAGGGCCCGAAGGAGACGGGCTACGAGAACATCTGGCACAGCGACGTGTCGTGGCGGCTCGAACCATCGCTCGGCTCGATCCTGCGCTGCGTCACGCCGGCCGCGCTCGGCGGCGACACGCTCTGGGCCGACATGTACATGGCGTACGAGTGCCTCGACGAGGAGACCAAGGCCGCCATCGAGGGCCGCACCGCCGTGCACGACTTCTCCGGCACGTTCGGCATGCTGCTCGAACCGGACAAGCTCGCCGAGATGCAGGCGAAATACCCGCCCGCCGAGCACCCGATCGTGCGCACGCATCCGCAGACCGGTCGCAAGATCCTGTACGTCAACGACGTGTTCACCAGCCATGTGGTGGGCATGGAGCCCGACGCCAGCCGGGCGTTGCTCGACCACCTCACAGCCCAGGCTCGCACCCCCGAGTTCCAGTGCCGCTTTCGTTGGGAAGCGGACTCCATCGCGTTCTGGGACAACCGGTGCACGCAGCACTACGCGGTGTCGGACTACGCACCCCAGCGACGCGTCATGGAGCGGGCGACGATCATCGGTGACCGTCCCTGGTGAACCGCACGGGCGCCCGGCGCGGCAACGGTTCCGCACGGCGAGATCGCATAATGTATATCAACCCGCCGACGGGAGGCCCTTGTCAACGGGCGCGGATTGAGGCAGCCTGTCCCGACCGGTCGCAGAGATCAGGGGGTGTCGATGCGTCACCGTCGCGTTGTGTCGCTCGTGTTGGTCGTGGTGGTGCTTGTCGCGGTCACGGCATGCACGCGGCCGAAGGACCAAGTCGAGATCGGCGCCGCGCCGTCCGCCGGCAGCGGGTCGGGCACCCAGACCGGCGCCACGACGTCGAGCGGTGGCAACGGGGGCGGCAACTCGGTCGACCAGGCCATCGCGAACGGTGACTTCGGCACGCTCAAGCAGGTCTGCGGCGGCGGCAAGACCGCGAAGGTCGCGCCTGGCACGCCGGGCATCAGCGGCGACACGATCAGCCTCGGCGTCTTCTCCGATCCCGGCAGCCAGGTCCGCCCCGGGCTGAACCAGGAGCTGTTCGACACGAGCGACGTGTTCACCGCGTGGTGCAACAGCCTCGGCGGCGTCAACGGCCTCAAGCTGAAGGCAAACCACCACGATTCGGCGCTGTTCAACGTCAAGACCGAGATGATCAAGGCCTGCCAGCAGGACTTCTTCCTGGTCGGCGGCGGTGCCGTGTTCGACGACACCGGTGAGTCCACCCGCCTCGAGTGCCTGTTGCCGAACGTCCCCGGCTACGTGGTCACGTTCCGGGCCCGCGGTGCCGACCTGGTCGTCCAGCAGTCGCCGGGCGGCAACACCGCCATCGACTTGGGCATGGCCCGCATGCTCAACGACAAGTTCCCCGACGCCAAGAACCACGTGGGGTTCCTCACCGGCAACCTGCCGTCGCTCACCTCGGTGAACGGCCAGTACAAAGAAGCCGGCCAGCACTTCGGGTGGAAGGTCGTCTACAACGACCTCTATCCCGCGACCGGCGCTTCCACGTGGGTGCCGTATGCCCAGAAGATGAAGCAGGCCGGCGTGAAAGGTCTCTGGTACACGGGTGAGCCGGAGAACCTCGGCAAGCTGATCGCCGCGTTCGGCACCCTCGACTACAAGCTCGACTGGGTGGCGGCGGCCGCCAACGAGTACGACGTCAAGCTCCTGCAGAACGCGGGCTCGGCGTTGGCGAGCGTGCCGGCCTTCGTGCAGATCAACTACGCCCCGTTCGACGAGCAGCCGCCGGCGCCGACCATGGCCGAGTACCAGGCCCTGTACAAGAAGTTCAAGCCGAACGGCAAGAGCCACGCGGCGCTGGGTGAGAACTCGATGTCGGCGTGGCTGCTGTTCGCGACTGGTCTCCGCAAGTGCGCGACCGTGGACCGCAAGTGCGTGTTCGAGGCGCTGAAGTCGATCAAGGGTTGGGACGCAGGCGGCCTGCAAGCGCCGGCCGACCCCGCCCACAACAACGTCCCCGGTCAGTGCTTCGCGGTCATGCGGGCATCACCCGACGGGTTCAGCCTCGTGAAGTGGCACGCCAACCACGGCATCTACAACTGCGACGCCAAGAACGTCGTCGCCTTGAAGGGCAAGTACGGCGAAGGCGCCACGCTCGCGTCGGTGGGCAAGTCGATGGCCGACCTCAAGTAGCGGCGTGGACACCTTCATCACGTACACCGCGCTGGGCCTGGTGATCGCCGCGGGTTACGCCGTGATCTCGAGCGGCCTGGTGCTCACGTACGCGACCACCGGTGTCTTCAACTTCGCGCAGGGCGCCACCGGCATGCTCGCCGCGTTCGTCTACTGGCAGCTGCACGTGTCGTGGGGCTGGAACACGATCGTGTCCCTCGTCGTCACGCTCGGCGTCCTCGCGCCGCTCGCCGGGATCGTGATCGAGTTGCTCTTCCGCGGCCTCCAAGACACGTCGGAGAACACGAAGCTCGTCGTGTCGGTGTCGCTGCTGTTTTCGATGATCGGTTTGGCGAACCTGCTCTGGAAGCCCAACCAGTCTCACGTCGTCCAGCGGTTCTTCGGCAACAACACCGTGCACTGGGGGCCGATCAAGCTGACCTGGCACGACCTCGCGACCGTCGTCGTCGCCATCGTGGTGGCCGTGTTGTTGCGCTGGTTGCTGTACCGGAGCCGGATCGGCGTGGCGATGCGAGCCACGGTCGACGACCCTGCGCTCGGCAGCCTCAACGGGATCCGCACCGTGCGGGTCAGCCAGCTCAGCTGGGTGCTCGGCACGGTCCTGGCCGCCGTCGGCGGCGTGCTGGTGGCACCCGGTGCCGGCCTCGATGCCGTGCTGCTGTCGACGTTGATCGTCAACGCCTACGCGGCGGCGATCTTCGGTCGCCTGCGGTCGCTGTCGATGACGTTCGTCGGCGCCATCGTGCTCGGCCTCGCCGACTCCTACCTGCAGGGCTACCTGCCCCAGAGCCAGTACCTCGCCGGGCTGCGGCTCGCGTCGCCGGTGATCATCTTGTTCATCGCGCTGCTGGTGCTGCCGAGCCCGCGGCTCGCAACGCTGGTGCGGACCCGTGAGTACTTCCCCGCGCCCAGTCGTCGCGGCCTGGTGACGTTCGCGGCGATCGTGCTGGCGGGCGGTCTGATGCTGGCCGCCACGCTGTCGCTGTCCGACCTCAACACGTACGGCTACCTGTTCTCGTTCGGCATCATCGGCCTGTCGCTCGTGCCGCTGTTCGGCTTCGCGAACCAAGTGTCGCTGTGCCAGTTGAGCTTGGCCGGCGTGGGCGCGATCACGATGGCCCATTTCGGCCACCAGGGGAACCCGTTGGGCCTCGTGCTGGCCGTCGTGGTGTCGGCGCTGGTGGGCGCGCTGGTCGCGTTGCCCGCACTGCGGTTGTCGGGGATCTACTTGGCGTTGGCCACCGCCGCGTTCGCGGTGGCGCTCGACCGCTGGGTCTTCACGCTGCCGAACTTCGACCTCGGGCCTTGGACGATCAAGATCTTCGAGGGTGGATCCACCAACGTCGACAACCTCCGGCTCGGAGGTGTGCGCTTCGACAGCCCCAAAGCCCAGTTCGTCTTGCTGGTGGTCGCGTTCACGCTGTGTTGCCTGTTCGTCGGCAGCTTGCGCCGGTCGCGGTTCGGTCGGCGGCTCATCGCGCTCCGCGACAGCGAAGCTGCGTGTGCCACGTTCGGAATGAGCCTCATCGGCACCCGTGTGGCCGTGTTCGCGATCTCGGCCGGTATCGCCGGCCTCGGCGGTGCGCTGTACGGCATGCAGCGCAGCGCCGTGAACCCCGACGACTTCCAGTTCACTGCCGGCCTGCCGCTGTTCATGGTGGTCGCGATCGGCGGAGCGGGCTTCGTGTCCGCAGGCCTGTTCACGGGAGCTTCGCTGTATGGGCTGTTCCCGCTCACCAGCGTGCTCGCGTCGTGGTACACGAGGTTCCAGAACCTCACCGTCGGGTTCGCGGGCATCGGACTCGGTCGGGAGCCGAGCGGCGCGGCGCCACAGTTCCGTCAGGGCTTCGAGCCGCTCACCAACCGCCCACCGCTGATGTGGGGCACGTTGGGCGGCCTTGCGGTGTGGAGCGTGTTGCGCCTCGTCCACGCGTCGGGCAACTGGACGTACGTGATCGGCTTGATCGTGATCGTCGTGGCGGGCGCCGCAGTCGCGGTTCTGCTGGACCGGCGTGAGGCGCTTGCCGGTCGACCGCGGGAGGCGCCCACCCCGCTCGAATGGGTTGGCCTCAGCGAGCCGTGGACCCCCGAGCGGCTCGCCGAGGTGGAACGCGAGCTGGTCCTCGAGGAGTTCTCGCCGGCTGTCGCAGCTGCGAGGGTCCGCTGATGGCGCTCCTCGAAGCACGCGACCTCACGGTGACGTTCGGCGGCAACCGGGCGCTCAGCGGCGCCACGCTGCACGCCGATCCCCGCCACATCACGGGTCTCATCGGTCCGAACGGCGCCGGCAAGACCACGATGTTCAACATCATCTGTGGGTTGTTGAAGCCCGACTCCGGCGACGTGCTGCTGCGCGGCGAGTCCCTCCTCGGCAAGAACCCCACGCGCCGCGCCCGCCTCGGCCTGGCCCGCACGTTCCAGCGTCTCGAGCTGTTCACGATGATGAGCGTCCGCGAGAACGTGCAAGTGGCCGTCGAGACGCAGCGGGCCTTGCGGGCCACGGGTGCCACCCGCCGACGGGTGGACGAGCTGCTCGACCGGGTCGGCTTGCTCGGCCGCGCGGACGAGCGCGTCACGAACCTGCCCACCGGGCAGGCGCGGCTCGTCGAGCTCGCCCGGGCGCTGGCTTGCGATCCTTCCGTGCTGCTCCTCGACGAGCCGGCGTCGGGGCAAGACGACACCGAGACCGCCACCTTCGCCGCCTTGCTGCGCGAGCTCGCGGCCGGCGGGTTGGCCGTGGTGATGGTCGAACACGACATGCGGTTGGTGATGGAGGTCTGCGATCCGATCCACGTGCTCGACTTCGGCCGGGTCCTCGCGGTGGGCAGCCCCGACGAGATCCGCACGAACGAGGCGGTCCTGGCCGCCTATCTCGGGGCCCAGAAGGAGGCGTCGTGACCGACGACCAGCCTCGCTTCCCCCCTCGGCGGCGGGAGCCGCTGCGAGCGGCGCGCGGCCAGACCGGTGCCGGGCGGCCCGGCGCTGCGCTCCTCGACGAAGTGGAACCGTTGCTCGAGTTGCGCGGCGTGCGTGCGGCCTACGGCACGATCGAAGTCATCCACGGGATCGACCTGCGAGTGCTCCCCGGCACGGTGCACGCCATCCTCGGCCCCAACGGCGCCGGCAAGTCCACCTTGTTGAAAGTGGTGTCGGGCCTGCATCCCGCCGCGGCGGGCGACGTGCTCCTTGCGGGGCGCCGCGTCAACGGTCTGCCCGCCGACGCGCTGGCGCGCCGGGGGCTGTGCATGGTGCCGGAAGGTCGGGGCATCTTCCCGAACCTGTCCGTTGCCGAGAACCTCTGGTTGATGACGCATTCAGGGCAGCGGCGGGCACAGATCGAGGACGTCGCGTACGCGCGGTTTCCCCGGTTGGCAGAGCGCCGGCACCAAGTGGCCGGCACGCTGTCGGGCGGCGAGCAGCAGATGCTGGCGATGGCCCGCGGCCTCACGACCGACCCCGCCTTGTTGTTGCTCGACGAGCTGTCGATGGGGCTGGCGCCACTGATCGTCGAGGAGCTGTACGAGCTCGTCGCGTCGGTGGCCGCTGCCGGGGTGTCGATCGTGGTCGTCGAGCAGTTCGCACGCGTGGTGCTCGGCGTCGCCGACCGTGCCACGGTCATGGCACACGGCCAGATCATCCGCGACGGCACTCCTGCGGAGCTCGAATCCACCATCACGGAGGCATATCTCGGTGGCTGAGGAACTCGAACCCACGTCCCTGTCGGCCGATGACGCGTCGTCCGACGACGCCGCAGGCGGCGGGAGCGACACGTCGCCGGCCGCGGGCGCGCCGGTGAACGGCGACCGCGTCGCGCGCTTTCGCGCCGAGGTCGCCGAGCTCGGGCTCCGCGACCCGGTCGTGAACCGCGAGCGGACGTTCATCCGCCTCGGCGCGGTGGCGATGGCGTTGGGCGTGGTGTGGGTGATCGTTTCGTACTTCGTGGGCCACAGCACCCGGAACCCGCTGCAGCAACGTGACATGGTCGTCAGCGCACTGTTCGGCTTGACGCTCGTGGTCGTCGGCGGGGTCTTGTACCTGCGGTACTCGTTCGGCCGCTTCCTGCGCTTCTGGCTGGCGCGCTCGGCCTTCGAGCAGGCCCAGCAGACCGAACAGCTCGTCGAGGCGCTGCGCGGCACCGGCGACAAGTGAGCCGACCGTCCGTCGCCGTCGTAACCGGCGGGGGACCATTGGGTGGCGCCGCCGCACGGGCCGCCGCGCTCTGCTCGGTGATCATCGCCGCGGACTCCGGTGCCGGGCACGCCCTCGACGCGGGACTCCCGGTCCATCACGTGGTCGGTGACCTCGACTCGATCCCTGCCAGCGTGCTCGCCGCGGTCGAGGGGGCCGGCGCCGCCGTCCACCGCCACCCGAGCGACAAGGACGAGACGGACTTGGAGCTGGCACTCGACCTTGCGATCTCGCTCGAGCCGGACGCGCTCGTGGTGGTCGGGGGCGCCGGGGGCCGGCTCGATCACCTGCTGGCCAACGTGGCGGTGCTCGGGCCCGTGGCCGTCGCCTTGGGCGCGCACGCGCCGGTCGAGGCGTGGTACGGCGGGTCGCGCTTGGCGATTGCCGTGCCGGCCCGCAGCGTGTCGGTGGGCGGCGCACCCGGCTCGCTCGTCACCCTCCTCGCCCTCCATGGGCCCGCGCACGGCGTGCGGACGGTCGGGCTGCGCTGGCAGCTCGACGGTGACGCGCTGGAGCCTGGCGTGGCCCGGGGCGTGAGCAACGAGCTCACCGGCGCGACGGCCGGCGTCGCAGTCGACGGGGGGATCGTGACCGTGATCCAACCGGAAGCCGAACATCTGGGCGACACGCACTAGAAACAACGCCGTGGACCTCACGGCGACCCTCGACACCGACGCGCCGGCGTCGACCTTGTTCGCGTGGGTCGACGACCTGACCACGTATCCCCGGTGGCTCGACATCGTCAGCCGGGTCGTCGCCGATCCCTCCGGCGAGGCCGAAGCGTGGATCGTCGACTTGCGCGGCCGGCTCGGACCCCTGGCGCGGACCAAGCGGTTGCGCATGGTCCGCTCCCGGCGCGAGGAGGAGCGACTGGTCGTCTTCGAGCGCCAGGAGCTCGACGGCCGCCAGCACTCGGCGTGGGTGTTGCAGGCCGAGCTGGCCGACGACGGCGACCGCCGGCGCCTCGACATGCATCTCCACTACGGCGGCGGGCTCTTCGGTGCGGTGCTCGAGCGTCTGCTCGCCGACGAGGTGCGCCGATCGCGTGACCGCCTGCGTGACCTGGCCGCGGCGGGCCCACCCGGCGCGCCAGCTCCAGAGACCGGCCCCGGCGCGGGCTCCTGACCAGGGCGACCAGGTCACCGAACCCGGCATGGCTCCCGTCGACGACGCCCGGCTGTGGCCTGGCCGACCGCACCCGTTCGGCGCCACGACCCGCCACGACGGCGGGCGCGTGGTCACCAACTTCGCGGTGTTCTCCGAAGCCGCCGAGTCGGTCGAGGTCTGCCTCTTCGACGACGGCGGCAACGAACGACGCCACACCTTGCCCGAGCACACGGGCTGGGTCTTCCACGGCGAGGTGCCGGGCGTGGCGCCCGGTCAGCGGTACGGGTTCCGGGTGCACGGGCCGTGGGCACCGGCCGAGGGCCACCGGTGCAACCCCACCAAGCTGCTACTCGACCCGTACGCGCGGGCCGTCGAGGGCACCGTGCGGTGGGACGACGCCGTGTTCGGCCACGGCGGCGCAAACCTCGAAGCCGACCCCGACGCGCCGCCCGACGATCGCGACAGCGCGCCGTTCGTGCCGCGCTCGGTCGTGGTGGACCCTGCATTCGACTGGCGCGGCGACCGCCGGCCCGACACCGCCTGGTCCGACACGTTCGTCTACGAGGCGCACGTCAAAGGACTCACCCGCACCCACCCGGACGTGCCCGAACACGACCGGGGCACGTACCGCGGGCTGACCCATCCGTCCGTCGTCGAGCACCTCCAGTCGATGGGGGTGACCGCGGTCGAGCTGCTGCCGGTGCACCAGTTCATCCACCGGCGGCGCTTGGTCGACCAGGGCCTGCGCAACTACTGGGGCTACGACTCGATCGGGTTCTTCGCGCCCCACAACGAGTACGCCGCCTCGGGCCAGCGCGGTGAGCAGGTGCGCGAGTTCAAGGAGATGGTGCGGTCGTTGCACGCTGCCGGCATCGAAGTGATCCTCGACGTCGTGTACAACCACACGGCCGAAGGTGGCCGCGGCGGGCCCTCGCTCGCCTTCCGGGGGTTGGACAACGCCAGCTACTACCGCCTCGATCCGGCCGACCTGCACCGCAACATCGACTACACCGGCACTGGGAACTCGATGAACATGCGCCACCCCAACGTGTTGCAGCTCATCATGGACTCACTCCGGTACTGGGTGGAGGACCTCCACATCGACGGGTTCCGGTTCGACCTCGCGGCCACGCTGGCCCGGGAGCTCCACGACGTCGACGAGCTGTCGTCGTTCTTCAACTTGATCCAGCAGGACCCCGTCATCAGTCGAGTGAAGCTGATCGCCGAGCCGTGGGACCTGGGCGAGGGCGGCTACCAGGTCGGCAACTTCCCGCCGCTGTGGACCGAGTGGAACGGGCGGTACCGCGACGAGGTCCGAGACCACTGGCGCGGCCGGGGTGGGTCGCTCGGCGAGTTCGCGCGCCGGCTGTCGGGCAGCTCTGACCTGTACGCCACATCGGCCCGGCGACCGTCGGCGAGCATCAACTTCGTGACGTGCCACGACGGGTTCACGTTGGCCGACCTGGTGTCCTACGAGCACAAGCACAACGAGGCCAACGGCGAGGACAACCGCGACGGCTCCGACGACAACCGGTCGTGGAACGGCGGCGTCGAGGGTCCCACGGACGACCCCGCCGTTCGCGCCCTGCGCTTCCGGCAGCGCCAGAACTTTCTGGCCACGTTGCTGCTCTCACAGGGCGTGCCGATGCTGCTCGCCGGCGACGAGCTGGGCCGCACCCAGCGCGGCAACAACAACGCGTACTGCCAGGACTCCGACGTGTCGTGGATCGACTGGTCGGCGGTCGACTGGGACCTGGTGGCGTTCACGCAGTGGCTCGCGCGGTTCCGCGCCGACCATCCCAACTTGCGTCGCCACCGGTGGCTCCAGGGCGAGCCCGTGGTCGACGGGGGCCTGCCCGACGTGGCGTGGTTCGACCCGTCGGGACACCCGATGACACCGGAGGAGTGGGAGCGCGACGATGGCGTTGCCTTCGCGACGTTCCTCAACGGCGAAGCGATCGCCGGCACCGGCCCGCACGGCGAGGTCCGCCACGACGACACGTTCTATGTGTGCTGGTCGGTGGCCGAGGGCGACGTGGCGTTCACGTTGCCGTCGGCCGAATGGGGCGCCGGCTGGGTGCAGGTCCTCAGTACCCACGAGCCCGCTCCGCCGGCTCCGGTCACCGTCGACTCGCCGCGCTGGTCCGCCGGCGACCAGGTCACGGTGACCCCCCGATCGCTGGTGGTCCTGCAACGTCTCCCTGCTGTGAGCACTTGACCACCTGGTGGGTGGCTGCGTGCTCACAGCAGGGCGGGGTGGAGCCGGCTGGGGTCGGGTCAGCGGCGGGACCAGGCGAGCCAGCGGCCGTCGCGGCGTTCGAGGCTGAGCGGGATCCCGAAGCAGGTCGACAAGGACTCGGCGGTCAACGTGGTGTCGAGCGGGCCTTGGGCCAGCACCCGGCCTGCCTGCAACAACAAGGCGTGCGTGAAGTCGGCGGGGATCTCCTCGGTGTGGTGAGTCACCTGCACCAGTGGGGCGACCGTCGGGTCGGCCGCCAGGTCGGTGAGGCGACCCAGCAGGTCCTCACGGGCCGCCAAGTCGAGTCCCGCGGTCGGCTCGTCGAGCAGGAGCAGCCCGGGGTCACCCATCAACGTGCGAGCCAGTTGGGCCCGCTGGCGTTCGCCGGACGACAACGTACCGAACGCGTGGTTTGCGAGGTGGCCGATCCCGAGGCGGGCCAGCAGGTCGCGGGCGCGGCTCCGGTCGGCGTCGGTGTACGTGTGCCACCAGGGCTCGAGCGCGCCGAACCGCGCCGTGACGACCACGTCCTCGACCAGCAGGTCGGGACGCAGCAAGTCCGCGAACGCCTGGCTGGCTACGCCGATCCGGGTGCGGAGCTGGCGGACATCGGTACTGCCGAGCTCCTCGCCGAGCACCCTCACGCGGCCCGACGTGGGGTGGAGGTACAACGACGCCACCCGCATGAGGGTGGTCTTGCCGGCGCCGTTCGGCCCGAGCACCACCCACCGTTCCCCGTCGCGCACCGTCCACGACACGCCGTCGAGGATGGCCCGGTCGTCGCGCCGGACCGTCACCGACTCCAAGTCGAGGACGGCCTCGGCGTCCCTCGACGAGGGTGGGGGCGCGGCGGGCGGGGAAGTGGCGGTCACGGGCTGATTCTGCTGGCTCGCCCGTCCCGCGTCAGACCGAGCCGGGAGGGACCCCTCCGCACGCGGCGCTCCGCCACCTCCTGATGGTCACGTGGCGGTCCCGCGGCCCAGCGCGCGGGCCGACCAGACTGTCCACCATGGCCCGACCACCCGAGTCCGCCGACGAGGAGCGTCTCCGCTGAACCTCCCCACTGCCAAAGCGGTGCTCGGCGTCGTGAGCGTCGTGCTGTTGTTGGTGGCCACGGCGTTCTTTGTTGCGGCGGAGTTCGCGCTGGTCGCCGTCGACCGCACCCGGATGGAGCAGTCCGCGGCCCGCGGCGGGCGGCGGTCGCGCCTGGTGCTCGGCGTGATCCGCCGGTTGTCGTTTCACTTGTCGGGAGCGCAGCTCGGCGTCACGTTGTGCAGCCTGGTGCTCGGCGTGCTCGCGGAGCCCGTCCTGGCCCGCCTGTTCCACCACCCGGTGGCCGCACTGATCGGCGAGCGCGGCGCGCGAGGCACGTCGGTCGTGGTCGCGTTGGTGCTGTCCACCGTCGCGTCGATGGTGCTGGGCGAGCTGGTACCGAAGAACATCGTGCTGGCCAGACCCGAGCGTGCCGCGCAGAACCTGTCGGGGCCGTTGCGGCTGTTCAGCTTGGCCATGACCCCGATCATCCGGGTGTCGAACGGGGCAGCCAACTGGGTGGTGCGGCGCTTCGGCGTGGAGCCTCGCGAGGAGCTGGCGTCGGCCCGTTCGGTCGAGGAGCTCGAGCTGCTGATTCGCCTGTCGGGGGAGCAGGGGGCCATCGACCGCGAAGCGGTGCAGCTGGTCACCCGGTCCATCCGCTTCGGTGACAAGACGGCGGCCGACGCGCTGGTGCCCCGGGTCGAGGTGCGGGCGCTGGAAGTGGGCACGTCGGTGCCGGCGCTGATCGCGGCGTCGATCGAGACCGGCCACAGCCGCTTCCCGGTGCAGCGTGGCGATCTCGACGACCTGGTCGGAATCGTGCACGTCAAGGACGTGTACCGGGTGCCCGCCGATCGGCGCGACTCGGCCACGATCGACGAGCTGGTCACCGCCGCGCACGTGGTGCCCGAGACGCGGCCGCTCGACGACCTCCTGCTCGACCTCCGGGCGCGGCGCTTGCACCTGGCGGTGGTGGTCGACGAGCACGGCGGCACGGCGGGCATCGTCACGTTGGAGGACCTGCTCGAGGAGATCGTCGGGGAGATCACCGATGAGTACGACCCGATGCCGGCGTCGGTCACCGTGCCCGGTCCGGGGGAGAGCGTGGTGGTGTCGGCGGCGCTGCACCCCGACGAGCTGTTCGACGCGGTGGGCCTGCGCATCCCCGATGGTCCGTACGAGACCTTGGCGGGATTCGTGCTGCAACGGCTCGGCCACATCCCGTCGCCGGGCGAGCGAGTCGGCCTCGACGGCTGGGCCCTCGAAGTGACGGCCGTGGAGCGCCACCGGGTGGTGTCCGTCCGCGTCACCCCGCCGGACGACACGGGCTCGGCGGGCGACGGCGACCAGGCAGACCCATGAACGTCGTCGCGACCATCGCCTTGCTGGTGGCGAACGCGTTCTTCGTGGCCGTCGAGTTCGCGCTGATCACCAGCCGGCGCACGGTGCTGCAACCGCTCGCCGAGGGTGGGGACCGGCGCGCGACGCTGGCGTTGCGTGCGAGCCGGTCGCTCTCGCTCGAGCTCGCCGGTGCACAGCTCGGGGTCACGATGTCGTCGCTGCTGCTCGGCTTCGTGACCGAGCCGATGGTGTCGGCTTGGCTCGAGTCGCTGCTCGGCGTCGGCAACGGCCTGCCGGACCGGCTGGTCCACACCCTCGGTTTCATCCTGGCCCTGGTCATCGTCTCCTTCCTTCACATGGTGATCGGGGAGATGGTCCCGAAGAACATCGCCATCGCCGCTCCCGAACGGGCGTTGTTGTGGCTGGCGATTCCCGACCGGGTGTACGTCTTCGTGTTCGGTCCGGTGATCCGGGCGCTGAACTGGGCCGCCAACGGCGTCACCCGTCTGCTCGGGGTCCAGCCCCGCGACGAGCTCCACACGGTCCACTCGGCCGATGAGATCGCGCTGCTGCTCGAGTCGTCGGCCGACGAAGGCCTGATCCCCGAGTTCGAGCACGACCTGCTCGCCGGCGTCCTCGGCTTCGGCGAAGCGCCGATCTCCGAAGTGATGGTGCCCTGGGCGCAGGTGACCACCGTCGGCCGCGAGACCACCGTGGCCGGCCTCGAAGGGGTGTTCGTGGCCAGTGGCCACAGCCGAGTCCCGGTCGTGGCCACCGACGGTCGGCGCGTGCTCGGGTTCTTGCACGCCAAGGACCTCCTGGCGTTGCCGGTCACCGCTCGCGAGCGCCCACTGCCACTCGGGCGGCTGCGGCGGATGCTCATCGCCCGGCCGGACTGGACCCTCGACCAGACCTTGTTGGCCATGCAACGGGCACGCATCCACATCGCGGTCGTCCGCGAGGGGCCGGACCCCGTCGGCCTGGTCACCCTCGAGGATCTGCTCGAGCAGCTCGTCGGCGACATCCTCGACGAATCGGACCTCGAGCGGCCACGTCCGTCGGGGGAGGGAGGCCGCGAAGCGCGCCGGTAGGGTGTCGCCCATGCGTATCGGAGTGCTGGGGGCCACCGGGCCCCAGGGAAGTGGTCTCGCGGCCCGGCTGGCGTCGCTCGGCCACACGGTGGTGCTCGGCTCCCGGGCCGTCGAGCGGGCCGAACAGGCACGCAACGAGATCCTCGATGCCTGGCCCGGTCACGAGCTCGACATCGAAGCGGGCGACAACAAGGCGGCCGCCGCCGCAGAGGTCGTGGTCGTCGCCACACCGTGGGAGGGCGCGCCGCCGACGGTGATGGACCTCGCCGACGAGCTCGACGGCAAAGTCGTGATCTCCATGGCCAACGCGCTCACCAAGATCGGCAAGTCGTTTCAGCCGATCGTGCCGGCTCGTGGTTCGGTGGCGGCCGAGATCCAGGCGGCGATCCCGCGCTCGAGGGTGGCTGCCGCGTGGCAGAACGTGCCAGCCGCCGAGCTGGGCGCCATCGACCACCCGGTCGAGTGCGACGTCATGGTCTGCGGCGACGATCCCGAAGCCCGCAAGGTCACGTCGGGCCTGGTCGACGAGATCCCCGGAATGCGAGCCGTCGACGCAGGTCGCCTCAGCTCCGCGGGGGCCATCGAAGCGCTCACCGCGGTGCTGGTCGGCATGAACGTCCGGTACAAGACCCGGCTGTCGATCCGCCTCACCGGGCTGCCGGAGTAGCACCCGTGGCCGCGGCCGACGAGTCCACGCGCCCCGACCAGCCGCCGATGCGGTTGTATGACACGGCTCGCGCCGGGGTGGTCCCGTTCGAACCGGGGCCGATCGTCACCATGTACACGTGCGGGATCACGCCGTACGACGCGACGCACCTCGGGCACGCCGCCGTCTACCTCACGTACGACGTGTTGCAGCGACGCCTGCGAGACCGCGGCCACGAGACGCGGTGCGTGCGCAATGTGACCGACGTCGACGACGACATCCTCCGCAAGGCCCGGGAGCTCGGGGTCCACTACCTCGACCTCGCAGCCGCCGAGACCGCCCGGTTCGACGACGACATGGACGCGCTCGGCATGTTGCCGGCGTGGAGCGAGCCGCGTGCCACGTCCGCCATCGCCGACATCCGCGGGTTCATCGGCATGGTGATCGACCAGGGCCACGCGTACGAGCGCAACGGGGCCGTGTACTTCGACGTGAGCTCGTTCGAGCGGTTCGGGCAAGTGAGCCATTACGACCGCGACACCATGTTGCGCCTCGCCGCGCAGCACGGCGGCAACCCCGACGACCCCAACAAGGACGACCCGCTCGACTTCGTGCTGTGGCAGCCATCTGCCGAAGGCGAGCCGTCGTGGGACTCGTTGTGGGGGCCCGGCCGGCCCGGCTGGCACATCGAGTGCTCGGCGCTCGCCATGCGCGAGCTCGACGCCACCATCGACTTGCACGGCGGCGGCGCCGACCTCATCTTCCCGCACCACGAGTGCGAGGCGGCCCAGTCCGAGGCCGCCACCGGCCAGCCGTTCGTGCGGCACTGGATGCACCAGGCCATGGTCCGGATGAACGGCGAGAAGATGTCGAAGTCGCTCGGCAACCTCGTGTTCGTCAGCGACTTGCGCAAACTGTGGGACACCCGGGCGATCCGCTTGGCCGTGCTGGTGCACCACTACCGCCACGAGTGGGAGTGGGACGAGCAGTTGATGCCTGACGCCGCCGCACGCCTCGAACGGTGGCAGGCCGCCGGGTCCGGGTCCGGGGCGCTGGGCGAGGTCCGTGCCGCGCTCGACGACGACCTCGACACCCCGGGCGCCGTCGCCGGGATCGACGCCGCGGCCGCCCGCGGTGAGGGAGTGAGCGAGGCCGCCGCGCTCCTCGGCGTCCTGCTCGCCGACTGACCTCGCCGGCTGACACGCCGAGGCAGCCCGGTTCGGGACGGGTGTCCTGCGCCGGGGGTCTGCGTCGGGCATGATGCGGGAAACGGACACGTCGCGAGGAGATCCGTGGCCGCTGAGGTCGGACGCTTGTATCCCGTCGCCCGGCGCGTCATCGTGCCGGTCTTCAACCGCGCCTGGCGGCTCACCGTCGAGGGGCTCGACAACGTGCCCGCCACCGGCCCTGCGATCTTTTGCCCCAACCACGTGTCGGTGCTCGACTCGTTCTTCTTGCCGGCCGTGCTCCCTCGGCGCATCACGTACGTCGGCAAGGCCGAGTACATGGACGACTGGAAGACCAGGCACCTGTTCCCCGCGCTCGGCATGATCCCGATCGACCGGTCCGGTGGCAGTGCGGCCGACGCGGCCCTCGACGCCGCCGCCGGTGTGCTCGAACGGGGGGAGTTCTTCGGCATCTACCCCGAAGGGACGCGCAGCCGCGACGGTCGGCTCCACCGCGGCCACACCGGTCCGGCCAGGTTGGCGTTGCGGACGGGCGCGCCGCTGATCCCCGTCGGCCTCGTCGGCACCCTCGACGTCATGCCGGCCGACGCCAAGTTCCCGAAGCTGCGGCGCTCGGTGACGGTGCGCATCGGTCGGCCCATCACCGTCGACAAGTACGTCGGCGTGGAGCACGACCGGTTGCTGCTGCGCCAGCTCATCGACGAGGTCATGTTCGAGGTCCGCGAGCTCTCCGGCCAGGAGTACGTCGACGAGTACGCCTCGAAGCCACGCGCCGCGCAGCCCGCCGTGGTGGCCACCTCGGCGATCTCGCCGGCGCCCACGTCGACCGCCATGCCCGATGGGATCGAGCCTGAGCCGTTGCCCGAACCGTTGCCCGAGGGAGACCCGGCCCGGGCCGCGGCCTCGGCGGGTGCGGGCGACTGCGATCCCTCGACCGAGCCCGACCTGGCCCCGGCCACCGCCGGCGGACGGCTGTCGGGGGCGGAGCCGGTGCCCGTGGGGGCGGTCGCGAACAGTGCAGAACGGCACGACCACGACCTCGATCTCGTGGCTGCGGGGCGGACCGATGTGGTCGACGCCACGGTCGGCGCCGCGGGCCGCTCGTCCGCCGACGTGCTGCGTCCCCGCGAGTTCGCCCCTCCGGCCTGACCCCGCCCGAGGGCGGGGCGAAGTCGTTCCGGGCGTGGCGACCCGCGTCGGTAGGCTCCGGCGATGGCCGAGATCACGATCAAGTTGCCAGACGGGTCGGCGCGCACGCTCCCGGAGGGCGCGACCGCCGGCGACCTGGCCGCGTCGATCGGTCGAGGCTTGGCGAAAGCAGCGGTCATCGCCGAGGTGAACGGCACCGAGCGCGACCTCACCTGGGAGCTGGCCGACGGCGACGAGGTGTCGATCACCACCACGACGTCCGAGCGGGGTCTCTACACGATCCGCCACTCCACCGCCCACGTGCTCGCCCAGGCGGTGCTCGACCTCTTTCCCGGTGCCACGTTCGCGATCGGCCCGCCCGTCGCCGACGGCTTCTACTACGACTTCGAACTGCCGCCGGGCCCCGACGGCAGGCCCGCCACGTTCCTCGAGGCCGACCTCGAGCGCATCGAGGCGCGCATGCGCGAGATCATCGCCGACGCGCAGCCGTTCGTCCGCGACGAGCTCACGTCCGACCAGGCGCGGGGGGTGTTCGCCGGTCACCGCTACAAGCTCGAGATCATCGACGGCGAGGCCGACGACCCCATGTCGGCCACGGCGTCCGGCCTCGTGCGCACGTACGAGAACCCGCCGGCCAAGCCGAAGGCCGATCCGCCCTTCCACGGATACCCGGGCTTCATCGACTTGTGCCGCGGGCCGCACGTCCCGAACACGAAGGCGTTCCTCGGCCACTTCAAGCTGATGCGGGTGGCTGGCGCGTACTGGCGCGGCGACGAGCACAACCCGATGCTGCAGCGGATCTACGGCACGGCATGGGCCACCCGCCAGGAGCTCGATGACCACCTGCACCGTCTCCAAGAGGCCGAAAAGCGTGACCATCGGCGTCTCGGCAACGAGCTCGATCTGCTGTCGTTCCCCGAGGAGCTCGGGCCCGGCCTCGCGGTCTGGCACCCGAAGGGCGCCATCGTCCGAAAGCTGATGGAGGACTACAGCCGCGAGCGCCACGCGACCGGGGGTTACGAGTTCGTGTACACGCCGCACATCACGAAATCGGACCTGTTCGAGATCAGCGGCCACCTCGAGAACTACGCCGACGACATCTACCCGCCGATGGAGCTCGACGCATCGGATTACTACCTGAAGCCGATGAACTGCCCGATGCACATCCTCGTGTACCGGAGCCGCCAGCGGTCGTACCGGGAGTTGCCGTTGCGGCTGTTCGAGCTCGGCACGGTGTACCGCTACGAGCGCAGCGGCGTACTGCACGGGCTGTTGCGCATCCGTGGCTTCACGCAAGACGACAGCCACATCTTCTGCACGCCCGACCAGGTGGTCGGCGAAGTGCGGTTCCTGCTCGGCTTCGTGCTGAGCGTGCTGCGCGCGTTCGGGTTCGAGGACTTCGAAGCCAGCTTGTCCACGCGACCCGAAGGCAAGTCGGTCGGCACTGACGAGGTGTGGGCCGATGCGACCGAGGCGCTGCGCCAGGCCTTGGAAGCCGAGGGGCTCCCGTACGACATCGACGAAGGTGGCGGCGCCTTCTACGGGCCCAAGATCGACGTCAAGGTCCGCGACGCGATCGGCCGCGATTGGCAGCTCTCCACCATCCAGTGCGACTGGAACCTGCCCGATCGGTTCGGCCTCGAGTTCGTCGGTGCCGACAACGCGCGCCACCAGCCCGTGATGATCCATCGCGCGCTGTTCGGTTCGATCGAACGGTTCTTCGGCGTGTTGCTCGAGCACTACGCCGGGGCGTTCCCCACCTGGCTCGCGCCCGTCCAGGTCCGCGTGCTCGCCGTGCGCGACGACGTCGACGGGCACGCCGACGACCTCGTCCAGCGACTTCGCGCGCAGGGGTTCCGTGCCGACCGGGTGCCGGCGGAGGAGAAGCTCGGCGGGCGGATCCGCAAGGCGAAGCTCGAGAAGATCCCGTACGTGCTCGTGGTCGGTGAGCGCGATCTGGAAGCCGGCACGGTCGGCGTCAACCCGCGCGGCGGCGAGGTCGTGCAGGACGTGCCGTTCGACGACTTCGTGGCCCAGCTCGCAGACGACGTCGCCGAGCGCCGCGTCGCCCCGCTTGCCGGCGCCAGCGCCTCGTCGGAGTCGCCCGCCCGGTCAACGGCGCAGGGCGCCCCGTGAGCCTCGACCGGCTCTGGGCGGGCTGGCGCACCAGCTACATCAACCAGGTGTCGGTCGACGACTCGTCCCTGCGCCCCGATGGTGAGGGGCGCAGCTTGTTCGAGCGGATCTTCGACTCGGGTCGCCCCGACGACGAGACGTTCATCTTGTGGCGGGGGTCCGAGTGCTTCGCGCTCCTCAATGCGTACCCCTACGGCTCGGGCCACCTGATGGTGCTGCCGCAACGAGCGGTCGCCGACCTCGACCAGCTCACGCCCGACGAGCAGCGCGAGCTCTGGCAGGGCGTGACCGATGCGGTGGTCGCGATCCGCGCTGCGTACTCGCCCGACGGGGTCAACGTGGGCATCAACCTGGGCACGGGTGCCGGCGCCGGCGTGCCCGACCATCTGCACGTGCACTGCCTGCCGCGGTGGAACGCCGACACCAACTTCATGACCACGATCGCCGAGACCCGGGTGCTCCCCGAGCCCCTCGACGTCACTTGGCGCAAGCTGCGCGACACCTGGCCGCCGTCATAGTCGCAGTCAGGTCACGTGGAGGGTGTCCCCGTCGACCGTGACCGTGCCGCGCTTGAGCGGCGCCACACGGGTCAGCGCCTTGACCGAGGCACCGAGCCCCGGGATCTTGGCGAACACGCCTTGGGGGCCGCGGGTCATCCGCCCGGTCTCGACGTCGTACTTCGCCTGGTGCCACGGGCACACCAGGCAGCCGTCGTCGTCGACGCTGCCGCCGGCCAGGTCGGCGCGGAGGTGGCGGCACTTCCGGCCGACCGCGAAGTACGAGCCGTTGTTGCCCACTGCGTACGAGCCGGCACCGGTGACCGTGCCCGGTGGGAGGTCGGAGGTGGGGAGGTCGTTCGCCATCGGTGGCTCCTTCCGGTCCGGTGCGAGGGACCACGCAGAGTCTTGTCGCCGCAGGGGCGTTGCGCCCGCCCGACTACCGTTTGGCCCGTGATCGACCACGACGAGCAGGGCACCGGTCAGGCCGGGCCCTCCGGCACCGACCAGTCCGACGGCGAGCTCGTGGACGAGCAGGTCGCCGAGCAGGTCGATGGCGTCGACGACGAGCACGTCGACGAGCTGCCGGAGGACCTCGACGCGGCCGGCTTCGTGGGCGCGTACACGTTCCCGAACAACAGTCGTCGCCGGGCGCCCGGCTACCTGTACCTGATGATCGCGGTGGCGTGCCTGGTGATCTGGCTCGCCACCCGCAGCCACCAGCCGGTGCTGGCCAACGGTGGGATGCTCGCGGCCGCGATCGGCCTGGCGGCGGTCGGCGTCTACCACCTGGTGGCGGGTCGCAACCTCGACGTCGACGAGCGCGACGCCCTGGTGACCGCAGCCCGCACGGTCGGGTTCGCGGTGGGCCATGCGTCGGCGCAGATGAGCTGGCGGGGAGTGACCAGCCGACCGACCTGGCGGATCCTGCTCTACTCGGCGGAGTCGCCGCCCAAGCAGCGCGGCCTGGTGCTGGTCGACGGGTGTGACGGCGAGGTCGTCAGCTGGTTCGTCGAGGACAACCCCGAGGACTGGTCCGACCTGCGCGACGACCTCGCGTCGGTCCGCACCGACCGACCACCGGGCTGACCCCTCCCGTTCTGGGCTGCTTTTTACGCGTCCCAACGCGTAGATCTCAGCCCAGAACGGCGATGCGGTCGGCCACCTGGGGCGGCGCCACGTCGTAGTGGTCGTGGCTGAGGCGGAAGCGCCCGCGTCCGCCGGTGATCGAGCGCAAGTCGATCGCGTACCGCATCACCTCGGCGGTGGGCACCAGCGCCACGACCGTCTGCTCGCCGTCGCCGGGGCCGGTCTCGGTTCCCTGGATCTGGCCGCGCCGGGAGTTGAGGTCGCCCATGACGTCGCCTTGCAGCTCGACCGGCATGGTGACCTCGAGGCGTGACACGGGCTCGAGCAGCACGGGCCCGGCGGCGTCGAGGGCCGCCCGCAACCCGAGGGTGCCGGCCATCTTGAAGCTCATCTCGGAGCTGTCGACGGAGTGCGCCTTGCCGTCGAAGCAGGTGACCTCGAGATCGACGACCGGGTGGCCGAGCACCCCGGATCCGAGGGCTTCCTCGACGCCCTTTTGGACCGCCGGGATGAACTGTCGGGGGATGGCACCACCCACGATCTTGTCGACGAAGCGGAAGCCCTCGCCCCGGGCGAGCGGCGTGACCTTGAGGTTGGCGACGCCGAACTGGCCGTGGCCGCCGGACTGCTTCTTGTAGCGACCTTCGGCCTCCGCGTCCTTGGAGATCGTCTCCCGGTAGGCGACGTGCACGGGCTCCATGTCGACCTGCACCCCGAACTTCCGTTCCAGGCGCTCGAGGGTGATGGTCAGGTGGGCCTCACCTTGGCCGCGCAGCACGGTCTGGTGGATCTCGTCGTCGCGCTCGACCAGCACCGTGGGGTCCTCGTCGGCCAAGCGGTGCAGCGCAGTGGCCAGCTTGTCCTCGTCGGCCTGGGTGCGCGCCGAGATGGCCGTGGCGAGCAACGGCTCGGGCCACTCGATCGGGGTCACGGTCACGCGCTGGCCGGCCGGGGCCAGCGTGTCGCCGGTGCGGGTGTGGGCGAGCTTGGCCACCGCGCCGATGTCGCCGACGACGAGCTCGCTGACGTTCTCCTGCTCGGCGCCGCGCACCGAGAGCAGACCGTGCAGACGTTCGTCGTCGCCGGTCCGGGAGTTGACCAGATGGTCGTCAGGGCGGATCTGCCCCGAGAGCACCTTGAACAACGAGATGCGCCCCACGTAGGGGTCGGCGACCGTCTTGAACACGAACGCAAGGGGTTGCCCGTCGGTGCTGGCCTCGACCTCGACCGTGGTGTCACCGGCCATGACCTCAGTGGCTGGGCGCTCGAGCGGCGACGGCCCGATCTCGCAGATGTAGTCGGCCAAGCGGTCGACCGCGATCTCGGCGAGCGCCGAGCCGCACACCACGGGGAAGACGGTGGCGTCGTCGACGCCGAGGTGCAGCGTGTGCTCGAGCTGCTCCACGGACGGGATGTCGCCTTCGAGGTAGCGCTCCATGAGCTCGTCGTCGGCCACCACGATGCCTTCGACCAGGTTGTCGTGCACGCGGTGCTCCTGGTCGGCCATGTCGTCGGGGATCTCGGCCTTGGTGGCGGATCCGTCGGCGTAGAGCCAGGCCGTGTCGGTGAGCAGGTCGGCCACACCCCGGAAGTCGGCCTCTTGCCCGATCGGCAGCTCGAGCGGTGCGATGCCCGCGCCGAAGCGGGTGCGGAGCTGGTCGAGGGTGCCGTCGAAGTCGGCGCGCTCCCGGTCGAGCTTGTTGACGAACACCATGCGCGGCAGGCCGAGGTCGGCGGCGATGTGCCACACGATCTCGGTCTGGACCTCGACCCCCTCGACCGCGCTGACCACGAACACCGCCAGATCCGCGACCCGCAGCGCGGCGTGCACCTCGCCCACGAAATCGGCGTAGCCAGGGGTGTCGATCAAGTTGATCTTGTGGTCGCGCCACTCGAACGGCGCGAGCGCCATGGAGATCGACACGCCGCGCTTGTGCTCCTCGGGGTCGTTGTCGCACACCGTGGTGCCGTCCTCGACGCGGCCAAGGCGGTTGGTGGCCCCGGCGCGGTGCAGGAGCGCCTCCGCGAGGGTGGTCTTTCCGACCCCACTGTGGCCGACGAGGGCCACGTTGCGGATCCGATCCGGCGGGAACTGACGCATGCCGACCCCCTGTGGCAACTCGCGGCGTCCGGTGATCGCGTGGTCCCGCCACCCTACCGACGAGGCACGCGCCGCGCGCTGGTAGCGTGCCCGGCAGTTTCCAGCTTGGAGAATCGATGTTCGACGGTCGTTTCCGGGCGAGTGTGGAGCGAGGCCTTCGCCCCGTCGGGGTCAACCTCCGCAAGGCCGGGATCCGTGCAGATCACCTCACCGCGCTCGGTGTCGCGGCCGCGGCCGGTGCCGCGGTCTCCATCGGTGCCGGCAACCTCCGCTTGGGCCTGCTGCTGCTGATCCTCACCGCCTTGCCCGACGTGCTCGACGGTGCGGTGGCCAAGGCGTCCGGCACCGCCTCGGCCCGCGGGGCGTTCTTCGACAGCGTGTCGGACCGCCTCACCGACGCCCTGCTGCTCGGCGGCACGGCCTGGTACCTGTCGTACCGCCACGACCGCACGCCGGTGCTGGCGCTCGCCGTGCTGGCGGCGTCGATGCTGATCTCTTACGAGCGGGCCAAGGCCGAGTCGTTGGGCTTCGACGCGCGGGGCGGGTTGATGGAGCGGGCCGAACGGCTGATCGCACTCGGGTTCGGCCTCTTGTTCGACAACCTGCTCGTCGGCGTGCTGTGGGTGATGCTCGTGCTCACCTTGTTCACGGCCGGACAGCGGTTCTCGAAGGTGTGGCGCCAGGCGTCGAAGGCCCGCCCGGTGGTCGAGCCGTCGCGCTGGCGGGGCCGGCGCACCGCGCGCAAGCGGGCCCGCACATGGCGAGAGCGGTCACCGTCCCGTCGGCGGTCGTGAACCCGTCGCCGCAGTACCTGGCCTACCGGTCGGGTGCCGCGTTCGCCCGCGCCGTCCCCGCGCCACTGGTCACACCCTTGACCGATGCTGCGTCGCGCGTGGCGGGTCGGCTGCTTCGCGACCGGCGCTCCCAAGTCGAGCGCAACGTGGCCCGGGTGCTGCCCGACGTCACCCCGGCCGAGCGGCGAGCGGTGGTCGACGCGACCTTCGAGTCCTACGCGCGCTACTGGGCCGAGTCGTTCCGGCTGCCGGGTACCCCACTCCAGGTGATCGAGGCCGAGCACACCGCGGAAGGCGTCGAGCACCTCGAGCAGGCGCTCGCCGCCGGCAATGGGGTCATCCTCGGCCTGCCGCACCTCGGGGGCTGGGAGTGGGGGGCGTTCTGGCTCACCGGTGTGCGGGGTTGGAAGGTCACCGCGGTCGCCGAGGCGCTGGAGCCGCCCGACTTGGCTGACTGGTTCGTCGGCCTACGACGCGAGTTCGGCCTCGAGATCGTGCCGCTCGACAACGGCGCGGGGGCCGCCAGCATCCGGGCCCTCAAGGCCAACCACATCTTGTGCCTGGTGTGCGACCGCGACGTCGCCGGTGGCGGGGTGGAGGTCGAGTTCTTCGGCGAGCGCACCACGTTGCCGTCCGGTCCGGCCACCCTCGCGTTGCGGACCGGCGCACCGATCCTGCCGACCGCCGTGTACTTCGAGGGCAGCGGCCACCACTCGGTCATCGAGCCCCCCGTGCCGGCCGAACGGCAGGGATCTCTCCGCGAGGACGTGGCCCGGGTGACCCAGTCGCTCGCGGTCCGCCTCGAAGCGTTGATCCGTCGTGCACCCGAGCAGTGGCACCTGCTGCAGCCCAACTGGCCCTCCGATCCGGGCTACCCCCATGGCTGAGCCCGTGTCGCGGCCCTTGCGGGTGGCCATGGTGTGCCCTTACAGCTTGACGGTGCCCGGTGGCGTGCAGTCCCAGGTGCTCGGCCTCGCACGGGCGCTGCGCCAAGCCGGCCATCCCACCCGCATCCTGGCGCCGTGCGATGGACCGCCCCCCGACTCGGGTGTCACACCGTTGGGCAACTCGATCCCTACGGCAGCCAACGGGTCGGTCGCACCGCTCGCGCCCGACCTGCCCGCTCAGCTGCGCTTCATCCGCGCGCTGCGCGACGAGGACTTCGACATCCTCCATCTGCACGAGCCGCTCGTGCCCGGGCCCACCCTCACTGCTGCGGTCATCAAGTACACACCCCTCATCGGCACCTTCCACGCTGCCGGCGCCAGCGCGGCGTACCGGTACCTGCGCCCCGCCGTGCGCCGGTTGGCCAAGCGGATCGACATCAAGGTGGCCGTCTCGGAGGACGCCCGGGCGCTGGCGCAGGACGCGCTCGGCGGCGAGTTCCGCCTGCTGTACAACGGCATCGAGATCGAGCGGTTCGCCAAAGCCGACCTGATCCCCACCGAGGGTCCCACGATCTTGTTCTTGGGTCGCCACGAGCCGCGCAAGGGCCTGTCCGTGTTGCTCGACGCGGTCGGCCGGTTGGGCGCCGACGTGCGCGTGTGGATCGCGGGCGACGGTCCCGAGACCGAGAGCCTCAAGGTCCACCACGCCGGCGATCCCCGCCTCGAGTGGCTCGGGCGCGTGTCCGACGCCGAGAAGGCGTCGAGGTTGCGCTCGGCCGACGTGTACTGCGCGCCGTCCCTGCACGGCGAGTCGTTCGGTGTGGTGCTGCTCGAGGCGATGGCTGCGTCGACCGCGATTGTGGCGTCCGACCTGCCCGGCTACCGCAACGTCGCTCGCCCCGACCGCGACGCGCTGCTCGTACCGCCAGGCGATCCCGCGCTGCTCGCCGGCGCGCTGCAACGAGCGCTCGACGATGCCACCCTGCGCCGCGACCTGGTGGCGTCGGGGGAGCGGCGCGCGGACGACTTCTCCATGCACCGCCTCGCGGCGCGCTACGTCGAGCTGTACCGGACGTTGTGAGCGCAGCGCCCCGCGTGGCCCCGCATCCGATGGCCCGAACCACCACGTAGACTGGGACTTCGACGATCTTTCGTTGCTGCCGTTGGAGGCCTGTCCATGACCGTCGTCTTGATCATCATCGCGATCATCGTCGTCCTGCTGATCATCTTCGCCATCGTCACGTACAACGGGCTGATCGGGCTGAAGAACCGGGTCGACTCCGCGTGGGCGCAGATCGACGTGCAGCTCAAGCGACGCCACGACCTCATCCCGAACCTCGTCGAGACCGTGAAGGGTTACGCCGCCCACGAGCGCGAGACGCTCGAGAAGGTGGTCCAAGCGCGCAACATGGCGGTCAACGCGCAGGGTCCACAAGCGCAGGCGCAGGCCGAGAACGTGTTGAGCGGCACCTTGAAGTCGCTGTTCGCCGTGGCCGAGCAGTACCCGGACCTGAAGGCGAACCAGAACTTCCTGGCCCTGCAAGAGGAGCTCACCTCCACCGAGGACCGGATCGCGTACTCGCGCCAGTTCTTCAACGACAGCGTCCAGAAGCTGAACACCAAGATCCAGACGTTCCCAGCCATGCTGTTCGCCGGGATCGCCAAGGCCACCCCCCGCGAGTACTTCGAGGCCGACGGCGCGGATCGCTCGGCGCCGCAGGTGCAGTTCTGAGCCCCTGGCCACCCGAGTCCGGATCCTGCTGTCGAGGTTGATGCTCCTTGTTCGACCAGATCGGTGAGAACAAGCGGCGCAGCGCAGTGCTGATCACCGCGTTCGTGCTGCTCGTCGCGGCGGTGTTCACCGTCGTCTTCTTCCTGTTCCGGTGGGGACCCATCGGCATCGTGATCGCGGTCGTGATCGCGCTCGGCGCCGCGTTCACGTCGTACTGGAAGTCCGACACGGTGGCGCTGAAGATGAGCCGGGCGCGGCCCGCGCCGGAGGCCGAGTACGCGCGCCTGCACAACCTGGTCGAGGGCCTCTGCATCGCCAGCGGCCTGCCCAAGCCGCGGCTGTACATCATCGATGACACCGCCCCCAACGCCTTCGCCACGGGCCGCAACCCCCAGCACGCGGCCATCGCCGTCACGAGCGGGTTGTTGGAGAAGATGAACCGGGTGGAGCTCGAAGGCGTGCTGGCCCACGAGCTCAGCCACATCAAGAACTACGACATCTTGGTCTCGACGTTGGCCGTCACGATGGTGGGGATGATCGCGCTCGTCTCCGACCTCTCGATCCGCTTCCTGTGGTGGGGCGGCGGCCGCGACAACGACAACGACCGCGGCGGAATGCCGGGTGGACCGATCCTCGCGATTCTCGGCTTGGTGCTGCTCGTGTTGGCGCCGCTGATCGCGACCCTGATGCAGTTCGCCGTGAGTCGCAAGCGCGAGACCCTGGCCGACCTCTCCGGTGCGGAGATGACCCGCTACCCGCCGGGGCTGATCTCGGCCCTCGAGAAGCTCGAGGCCGACCAGACCGTGGTGCACGCGCACAGCCGCGCCACCGCCCACCTGTGGATCGAGTCGCCGCTGCCGGCCAACGAGGCCGAGGGCAAGCTGTCGCGGTTCAACAAGCTGTTCGACACCCACCCACCCCTCGACGAGCGCATCGCGCTGCTGCGCGAGCTGTAGCCATCGAGGGGGGAAGTGATCGGGGGAAGGAGACCCCCCCGAGCTCCCCGATCGGTGCCGGCCCTGCGGGTCGGCGGGGGCGTCGAGATGGCGGCGCCACATCGAAGCTCGGGCCGGCGGCCGGCGGGGCGGCCGTGGCCGACTGTCTCGCCTCGGCTGATCCGGTTCGGGGTGGATCGGAGGGGGCCATAGAATCGGGGGCATGGTCGACGTCCCTGCACCTTCCGCCGCTCACGAGACCGGCACGTACCGGGTCAAGCGTGGCTTGGCCGAGATGCTCAAGGGTGGCGTGATCATGGACGTCGTCGACCCCGAGCAGGCCCGCATCGCGGAAGACGCCGGGGCCGCCGCGGTGATGGCGCTCGAGCGGGTGCCGTCCGACATCCGCCGCGACGGCGGGGTGGCCCGCATGAGCGACCCCGAGATGATCGAGGGCATCAAAGCGGTCGTCACCATCCCGGTCATGGCCAAGGCCCGCATCGGCCACTTCGTGGAGGCCCAGATCCTCGAGTCGCTCGGTGTCGACTACGTCGACGAGTCCGAAGTGCTGACCCCGGCCGACGAGGCCCACCACATCGACAAGTGGGCCTTCACGGTGCCGTTCGTGTGCGGGGCCACCAACTTGGGCGAAGCGCTGCGCCGCATCAGCGAGGGCGCCTGCATGATCCGCTCCAAAGGCGAGGCCGGCACCGGCAACGTGGTCGAGGCCGTACGCCACCTCCGCACCATCCTCGGCGACGTCCGGCGCATCACCCAGGCCGATTCCGCCGAGCTGTACGACTGGGCCAAGCGCCTGCAGGCACCGGTCGGCCTGGTGCAGGAGTTGGCCGACACCGGCACGCTCCCCGTCCCGCTGTTTTGCGCCGGCGGTCTCGCCACGCCGGCCGATGCGGCGCTCGTCATGCAGCTCGGCGCCGAGGCGGTGTTCGTCGGCTCGGGCATCTTCAAGAGCGAGAACCCGTCGGTGCGGGCCAAGGCCATCGTCGAGGCCACCACCCACTTCCGTGATCCCGCCATCCTCGCCAAGGTCAGCCGCGGCCTCGGCTCGGCCATGGCGGGCCTCGAGATCGGGTCGCTCGAGACCAAGCTCGCCGACCGGGGCTGGTAGGCCGTCACCCCGATGCGCGCGGCCACGAGCACCGGTCAGCCCAAGGAGCCTCCCGGAGGTGGGTGGCACCATCGGCGTGCTGGCATTGCAAGGTTCGGTCGACACCCATCAGCGGGTGCTCGCCGAGCTCGGCGCGACCGCGCTCGCCGTCCGCACGCCTGACCAGCTCGCCGGCGTCGACGCGCTGGTGCTCCCCGGCGGGGAGTCCACCACCATCTCGTTCCTCCTCGACTCGTCCGGGCTGCGCGAGCCGTTGGGCGAGCGCCTGCGCGAGGGCATGCCGGCGTTCGGGACGTGCGCCGGCATGATCCTGCTCGCGGCCGACGTCGCCGACGGCCGTGCCGACCAGCGCAGCTTCGGCGCCATCGACATCGGCGTGCGGCGCAACGCGTTCGGCCGCCAGATCGACTCGTTCGAGGCTGACTTGCGGGTCGACGCCGTCGAGGACGCCGACCGTCCGTTCCACGCCGTGTTCATCCGCGCCCCGTTCGTCGAGCGCGTCGGTGCCGGCGTCGACGTGCTCGCGACGGTCGACGACCACCCCGTGCTGTGCCGCCAAGGGTCGGTGCTCGTGTCGGCGTTCCATCCCGAGCTGACCGGCGACGGCCGGCTCCACCAACTGTTCATGAAGGAGGTGTGCTCGTGAGTGGGCACTCGAAGTGGGCCACGATCAAGCACCAAAAGGCCGCCAAGGACAAAGCGCGCGGCAAGAACTTCGCCAAGCTGATCCGCCAAGTCGAAGTCGCGGCTCGCCAAGGCGGCGGCGACCAGGACTCCAACCCGACGCTGCGCACCATGTTCCAAAAGGCCCGCGCCGCGTCGGTGCCCCTCGACACGATCGAGCGGGCCGTCAAGCGAGGTACCGGCGAGCTCGAAGGCGTCAACTACGAGCAGATCAGCTATGAGGGCTATGCGCCCCACGGCGTGGCGCTGTACATCGAGGTGCTCACCGACAATCGCAACCGCACCGGCTCGGAGATCCGCACGCTGTTCACCCGCAACGGGGGGTCGATGGCGGAGCCTGGCGCGGTGGCGTGGCAGTTCGAGCGCAAGGGCGTGGTCGACGTCGACCGCTCGGCCGAGGAGGACGCGGTGATGGAAGCGGCGCTCGAAGCCGGTGCCGACGACGTCGACGACGTGGGTGACGCGTGGCGGGTCACCACCCCGCCCGGCGACGTGGAGGCGGTGCGCGCCGCGATCGAGGCGGCAGGTCTCCCCGTGCAGTCCTCGGACGCCACGATGGTCGCGTCGAACACCGTGCCGCTCGACGACGTGGAGGCCGCGAAATCGGTGTTGCGACTCATCGACCTGATCGACGAGCAGGACGACGTACAGGACGTGCATGCCAACCTCGACTTGTCCGACGAGGTCGCTGCGGCACTCGAGGCATGACCGGGGCGGTGGCGGCCGAGGCCGTGGTGGGGGAGCCGGCGCCCGACTTCGCGCTCGAAGGCACGGCGGCGGGCTGCGAGCGCGGCCGGCGCACCTACACCCTGGAGGAGTTCCGGGGCCAGCCGGTCGTGCTGGTCTTCTACCCGGGCGACAAGACACCGGTGTGCACGCAGCAGCTCAACACGTACACCCGCGGCGTGGGCCAGTTCGCCGAGGTCGGCGCCCAGGTGCTGGCGCTGAACCCGGCCGACCTCGACAGCCACGAGTCGTTCGCGTGCGAGCAGGGCGGCTTCGGCTTCCCGCTGCTCAGCGACCCCGCCAAGGAGGTCGGCGCCCGGTACGGCGTGCTCGGCCCGCTCGGCTTCTACCGTCGCTCGGTGTTCGTCATCGACGCCGGCGGCGTCGTCACGTGGGCCCATCGCGCGATCTCTGGGCTCACGTTCCGCCCGGTCGACGAGATCATCCACGCCGTGGCCGAGGCCGCCGGGTAACCTCGTACAGATGTTCGTGCTCGGCGTCGACCCGGGGCTCTCACGCTGTGGCTACGGGTGTATCGAGTCTCGCGCCGGTCGGCACCAGGCCGTCGCCGTCGGCGTGTTGCGCACCGATCCCTCGCGGCCCGTCCCCGATCGGCTCGCCGAGCTGCAAGGCGAGCTGCGCGACCTGTTCCGCGAGCTGCAGCCGTCGGTGGTCGCGATCGAACGGGTCTTCTTCCAGCACAACGTCCGCACGGCCATGTCAGTCGGGCAGGCCAGCGGGTTGGCCATGGTCGAAGCGGTCGCGATCGGGGCCGAAGTCGTCGAGTATTCACCCAACGAGGTGAAGCTGGCCGTGGCGGGTGACGGGCGGGCCTCCAAGGCCGAGGTCCAGGCCATGGTCCAGCACCTGCTCGGGCTCGCCACGCCACCGAAGCCGGCCGACGCGGCCGACGCCTGCGCACTGGCCTTGTGCCACCTCGCGCACGCCGGACTCCGGCGCCGGGTGGCCGCGGCAGGGGGATCGCGGTGATCGGCTCGCTGCGGGGGCGCCTCGTCGACCGGGGCATCGACGGTGAGCTGCTGATCGAGGTCGGCGGCGTCGGCTACCGCGTGCAGGTCGCGCCGGTCACCTCGGTGGCGCTCGGCGCCGAGGGCGACGACGTGTTCGTGTGGGTGCACCACCGCGTGCGCGAGGACGGCCAGACGCTGTTCGGGTTCGCTGACAAGTCCGAGCGCGAGTGCTTCGAGGCCATGCTCGGCGCGCACGGCGTGGGGCCGGCGCTGGCCTTGGCGATCCTGGGCGTGCACGCCCCCGCCGAGCTGTTTCGCATCCTGGCCGACGGCGACGCCGACGCGCTGTGCCTCGTGCCTGGCGTCGGCAAGAAGACCGCGGCGCGCCTGCTCGTCGAGCTCGAGTCCCGGCTCGACGTCGACACGGTGGAGCTGCCTCGTGCCGTCGCCGGGGCCGGCCCCGGTCCGGCCGGCAACGGCGCGTCGCGGGCCCGCGCCGACGTCCGCAACGCGCTGGCAGAGCTCGACTACTCCGCCGAGGAGATCGGCGCCGCCATGCGGGACCTGCCCGACACCGACGATCCCGCGGCGCTGCTCCGCGTGGCGCTCGCCACGCTTGGCTCGCCGCGCTGATCCCGATGCGCGACGAGCTGCTCACCCCCGAGCCCGGTCCCGACGAGCCCGTCGAAGAAGTCGGCCTCCGGCCCCGCAAGCTCGACGAGTTCGTGGGCCAGAGCGAGCTCAAAGAGCATTTGCACATCATGTTGGAGGCCGCCCGCCGCCGCGGCGAACCGCCCGACCACCTGCTGTTCGCCGGACCGCCCGGCCTCGGCAAGACGTCACTGGCCCACATCGTCGCCAACGAGATGGGCGTGCGGCTGGTGCCGACGTCGGGGCCGGCGCTCGACCGCGCCGGCGACCTCGCATCGATGCTCAGCCAGCTCGAGCACGGCGAAGTGCTGTTCGTCGACGAGATCCACCGCTTGCCCAAGCCGGTCGAGGAAGTGCTGTACTCGGCGATGGAGGACTTCCAGCTCGACATCGTGTTGGGCAAGGGGCCAGCCGCCCGGTCGATCCGCCTCGACCTGCCCCGTTTCACGCTGGTCGGCGCCACCACCCGCACGGGGTTGATCACCGGCCCGCTGCGCGACCGCTTCGGGCTGGTCACCCGGCTCGACTACTACACACCCGACGATCTCGAAGCCATCGTCCACCGGGCCGCCGGGATCTTGGACGTGAAGGTCGACGGCGACGGCGCTCGCGAGATCGCCCGCCGGTCGCGGGGCACGCCCCGCATCGCCAACCGCCTGTTGCGCCGGGTGCGCGACTACGCCGAGGTCCGCGGCAACGGTGTGGTCGACGCCGTGGCCGCCCACGACGGGCTGACCACGTTCGGCATCGACGACCGCGGCCTCGACAAAGTCGACCGGGCCATCCTCGTGGCCCTGTGCGAACGGTTCGGCGGGGGGCCGGTCGGCTTGTCCACCCTCGCCATCGGCGCGGGCGAGCCGGCCGAGACCGTCGAGGACGTCCACGAGCCGTTCCTGATCCAACAAGGTCTGCTGATCCGAACCCCTCGGGGCCGGGTCGCGACCGATGCGGCGTGGGCCCACCTGGGCGTGGCGCCGCCACCGTCGGCCGGCCGGCGCGAACCGCCGGACAGCACGCTGTTCGACTCCTGACCCGCGGCGCCCCGTGCCGCGCGTCGGCGGGCAGGTCCCTGCACATCTGCTGGGGACTACGTGTGAATCGGGCGGATCGGCTGCATCCCCGCAGGGTCGCCCCTAACGTGGCACGTGGGCGCACGCTGTCGAACAGGAAGGCCACACCATCCCCGGCGATTCGCCATCCCCGACCGCTTCCGCGACGCGCCGCGTCCTGGCGCTCGACGGGATCCGCGCGATCGCGGCCTTGACGGTGTTCGTGTACCACGCGTGGCTGTACAGCCTTCCCGTGGTCGCCGCGTCGCAGCGCGACTCGGTCGGCGACGACCTCTTGCACGAGCTGCGCCTCGGCTTGGTCCTGTTCTTCGTGCTGAGCGGCTTCTTGTTGTACCGACCGTGGGTGCGCGCCGTCCGCGAGCAGCGGGCCCGGCCGTCGACGTCGCGCTACGCGGCCCGCCGGGTCGCCCGCATCCTGCCGGCCTACTGGCTCGCGCTGGTCGGTGCGATCGTGTTGTTGTGGGGTCGAGACGCCTCGCCGGGCGTCCGGCTGCCGGCCACCAGCGACTTGTGGATGTTCGCCGTGTTCGCGCAGAACTTCACCGACCGCACGCTCCTCAAGCTCGACCCACCGATGTGGACGCTCACCGTCGAGGTGTCGTTCTACGTCGTGCTGCCGCTGTTGGGCTGGCTGGCCGCGCGCTCGGGTCGCCGCGTGGGGGTCTGGCTGGTGCCCGTCGCGTTCGGGGCCGGCGGCATCTTGTTCAACTGGTGGATGGCGGCGCGCGGCGATGCGCCGCTGTTCGTCAGCAAGATCCTGCCTGCGGCCGCGCCGTACTTCGCGCTCGGCATGCTGGCCGCCGTGGTGCTCGGCGACCGCCGCGTCGGTCGCGGCACCATGTCCGCGCTGGTCGCCGCCGGCACTGCGCTGGTGGTCGCCGACAGCGCCTGGGCGCTGTGGAACGCGCACGCCAACAACTCCACCGCGTTCGACTTGAAGGTGTGGCGCGACACGCTGGCTGCCGCTGGGTTCGCCGCGATCGTGGCGGCGATCGCCGGCGCGGCGCGGCCGCCGTCCAGCCTCGTGTCGCGGCCCATCGTCTGGACCGGCCAGGTGTCGTACGGGTTGTACCTCTGGCACGTGCCGATCCTGTGCGTGCTGCGATCTGAAGGGATGTTGCCGTCGTCGCCGCTGCTGGCCGCGCTGGTGGCGTTGCCGCCCACGCTGTTCGTGTCGGGGCTGAGCTGGCGCTGGCTGGAGCGGCCCGTCACCGAGTGGGTCCGCCGCCGTCAGACCGCCCGCGGCCGAGGCGCGCAGCCCGGGCGCGGGCTCGACGGCTCCTCGCCACCATCGCCGCCCGGTGCCGTGGTGGGAGGGTCGGAAGCCGAACCGGCGTGGGTCGACGCACGAGCCTGACCCTCCCGGCCGACCAGCAACACGTGGCTGTTCGCCAGGTGCAAGCTGGCGAATCGAACGGCGACTCGCGATCTGGGCGACCTACTGGCGCGCGTCTAAGGTGGCGCTCCGTTCCGACGGGCGGTGGGCGGGCAGCAGGCCCCGCCCACGTCGCCGTCACCTGAGAGGCTGAAGGTGCACCTTCTCCAACCGCGCCGGTCCGGTGCAGCATCCACCCGGTTCCCGAACGAGGTCGCCCTGTGAAGGGCCGTCGCGAGGCCACCACGCTGGTCGTCTTCGCTGTGATCACCCTCGGCTTGTTGGGGTGGACGTTCGCGATCGGCAACAAGCCGCTGCTGGGCCTCGACCTCAAGGGCGGCATCTCCGCCACGCTCCAGCCGCTCGACAAGAACGTGCCGTCGTCATCGGTGGAGCAGGCCAAGGAGATCATCCGCAACCGCATCGACGCCCTCGGTGTGGCCGAGCCCGACATCGTGCGCCAAGGCAAGACGGTGGTCATCTCGTTGCCCGGTGTGAAGGACCCCGAGAAGGCCAAAGAGGTCATCGGGCGTACCGCCAAGATGGAGTTCCGGGCGGTGATGCCGGCGGGCACGCAAGCGACCACGGGGCAATGGCAGGCGCCGAACCCGTTCAACGCGCAAGTCGTCGCCGCGCTGAAGAAGCAGTCCACCTCCACCACCACGCCGCGCTCGTCGACCTCGGCCGCCAAGGGCGCCACCACGACCACCACCACTGCCAGCACGACCGGCAACTCGAGCAGCACGACCACGCCCGGCACCACCGCGGGGTCGGCCACGTCGACCAGCGCCGCCGCCGGTACCCAAGGTCGCAGCGTCCACGTGCCGGCAACGACCACGCCACCCACCACGCAGCCGCCGGCCTCGTCGTCGACCACCGCCACGACCTCGGGCTCGACCACCACCACGACGCCCACCAACCCACTCGTGGCGTCGGCCGCCAAGTACGGCAACCCCGACGTGCCCCAGGCGGTGGAGGCCTGCCTGGCGAGCGCGCCCACCGACTTGTCACCCACCACCGGTGAGGTCGTGCTGCCCGGCCAGATCGACCACAAGCAGACGTACCTCGACTGCTACCTGATGGGGCCGGTCAACCTCCAGGGCGAGGCCCTCAGCAAGTCGCAGCCGCAGCTCGACAACACGGGCCAGTGGCAGGTGGGCGTCAGCGTCAAGACCAAGTTCGAGAGCAAGGCGAACCGGTTCATGAACGCCTGCTACGACGGCAACTCCGACTCGTCGAAGGGTCCGATCTGCCCGATCACCGGCCAAGGCGACACCGGCCAACGCGGGCGGATGGCCATCGTGCTCGACGGCCAGGTGATCTCGGCGCCCACGGTCGACGCGCTGAATCTGGCGTCGAACGCCGGCGGCTTCACGATCACCGGCAACTTCTCGCACTCGAGCGCCAACGATCTGTCGCTGCAGCTCCGCTACGGCGCGCTGCCGGTCACGTTCAAGGAAGCCACGTTCCAGAAGGTGTCCGCCAAGTTGGGCTCGGACTCGCTGCACGCCGGCCTGGTGTCCGGCCTGGTCGGGCTCGCCCTCGTGGCCATCTACATGTTGGTCTTCTACCGGGTGCTCGGGTTGGTGGCCATCGCCAGCCTGGGTGCTGCCTCGGCGCTGTTGTGGGTGGTGATCGCCTACCTCGGCGTGCACGGTGGCCTGGCGCTCACCTTGTCGGGCATCACCGGCATCATCGTGTCGGTCGGCGTGGCCGTCGACTCCAACGTCGTGTACTTCGAGCACTTGCGAGAAGACACCGACAAGGGCCGCACGTTGCGCGGCACCGTCGACCGGTCGTTCAGCGACGCCTGGCGCGTGATCCTGTCGGCCGACCTCGTGTCGCTGATCGGCGCCGTGATCCTCTACTACTTCACGGTCGGCTCGGTGCGCGGCTTCGCGTTCTACCTGGGTCTGTCCACGATCCTCGACCTGGTGGCGTCGTGGTTCCTCATGCGCCCGGCCGTCTTGTTGCTGGCCCGCAGCGCGTTCTTCCAGGACCGGCCCCGCATGCTCGGCGTGTCGCACCGCCACCACACCGACCTCGCCGATGACGGCCGGGTCGACGACACCACCGTCGCAGGAGCCGAGGCATGAGCGCCGACGACGAGCCCCGCGAGGGCGACGAGGCCGAGGCCGTGGCCGACGAGATGGCCGAGTCCGACGACGGCGCGACGATCGACGACACCGTCGATGCCGGGGTCGACGGCGAGGGCGCGGACGGCACGTCGCTCGACGCCGACGACGAGGCCGACGTGCCGGCCCATGCCGACGGCTTGGTCGGCGAGGCCGGCAGTGACGAGGGCGAGTTCGGCGAGTCCGACGAGTCCGACGAGGGCGGCAGCGACGAGGGCGACGACGCCGAGGGCGACGACGCCGAGGGCGAGGGCGACGAGGGCGACGAGGGCGACGAGGGCGAGGGCGACGAATCCGACGACGCCGGTGGCGACGACGACACGTCCGACGCGGCGGAGAGCAGGCGGAAGCGGCGTGCGGCCCGGGCGCCACGCCCGCCGCGGCAGCGACCGGCCCGGGCGCGCAACGGCTTCTTCCACCGCCTGTACTCCTTCGACGCCAACATCGACTTCAAGAAGGGCTGGAAGGTCGCGGCAGTGCTGTCGACGCTGATGGTCGTCATCAGTATCGGCTCGCTGTTCGTGCGCGAGCTCAACTTGGGCATCGACTTCCGCGGCGGCATCGCCTGGCAGTTCCCGGGTGGCGACGCATCGACCAGCCAGATCCGCAAGGCCGCCACCGACGCCGGCGCCAAGGACCCGCAAGTGCAGCGGCTGGGCACGTCGGATTTCCGGGTCGAGGTGCCGCCGGCATCGAGCGACGCCGCGAAGGCCGCCTACGAAGGCAAGATCTCCACGGCTCTGGCGAAGGCCTCCGGCCAGCCGCTGTCGGTCGTCGAGGCCAACTTGAACGAAGTCGGCCCGACATGGGGCAGCGACGTCTCGTCGAAGGCCATCAAGGCGCTGATCTTCTTCCTGATCGCGATCTTCATCTACGTGTGGATCCGCCTCGAGTGGAAGTTCGCGATCTCCGCGATCGCGGCGGTGATCCACGACGTCATCGTGGCCGTCGGCGTCTATTCGATCCTTCGTTTCGAAGTCACGCCTGCGACCGTGATCGCGTTCCTCACGATCCTCGGTTACTCGCTGTACGACACGATCGTCGTCTACGACAAGATCCGCGAGAACCAGGGGCGGGTCACCGCCAACGGCACCATGACGTACACCGACATGTGCAACTTGTCGGCGAACCAGACCTTCATGCGGTCGATCAACACCACGTTGTCGGCGGTCATCCCGGTGCTGTCCATCCTCATCATCGGCGCCTGGGTGATGGGCGCCGTGACGCTCGAGGAGTTCGGCTTGGCGTTGCTGGTCGGCCTGATCTCCGGGGCGTACTCGTCGATCTTCATCGCCGCGCCGATGACGGCGTGGATCAAAGAACGTGAGCCGAAGTACGCCGAGATCCGCCAGCGGCTCAGTCGGCTGTCCGACGAGGAGCGCGCCGAAGGGCTCGCCGCGGGCTCCGCTGCCCGGCGCGAAGCCGTCGTGGTCGGTGCAGGCGCCGGAGCCGGCGGCGCGCGGGGCGAAGGCCGCCGGGCCGGTGGACGGGTCGCCGCCGCGGGCGGGGCGAGCGGCAGTGCCCCAGCCGGCGGCAGCGACGGCGATCTGGTCGGCGGCGCGGGGGCCGACACCCGGCGGCGTGGTGCGGTGCCACCCCGACCGTCGGGCACCCGGTCGGCGGGGGCCAGCATCACGCCACGGCCTCGCAAGCACACCCCGGATCGCCGGAAGAAGAAGTGAGCGGCCTCGCGGCCGGCGACGTGGCCCGGTTGGGGGCGCTGGTGCGCGACATCGCCGACTTCCCCGAGCCGGGCGTCGTCTTCAAGGACATCACGCCGTTGCTGGCAGACGCCGCTGCGTTCACGCTCGCCGTCGACGGGGTGGTCGACCATTTCGCCGGTGCGGGCATCGACGTCGTGGTCGGGGTGGAGGCCCGCGGGTTCATCGTGGCCGCGCCGGTGGCCTACCGGTTCGGTGCCGGTTTCGTCCCGGTGCGCAAGGCCGGGAAGCTCCCGTGGGAGATCGAGCGGGAGGAGTACGACCTCGAGTACGGGTCGGGGCTGCTCGAGATCCACCGCGACGGGGTGCAGCCCGGGCAACGGGTGCTGATCGTCGACGACGTGCTCGCCACGGGCGGTACGGCCGCCGCGACCGCCACCTTGGTCGAGGGACTGGGTGGAACCGTCGCCGGGATGGGTTTCATCCTCGAGCTGGCGTTCCTCGGCGGACGCGCCAAGGTCGCCACCCACGACGTCGTGTCCCTCCTCACGTATCCCACCTGACCCTCACCTCCCACATCCGTGCTGTGAGCACCTAGCCACGTGGTGGGTGGTCAAGTGCTCACAGCACGGCGGTTGGGTCGCTCCACCGGATCCTGCTGTGAGCACCTAGCCACGTGGTGGGTGGTCAAGTGCTCACAGCACGGCGGGCGGTGGCGGCGCCGGGCGGTGGCTGCGGTCAGGCGGAGTGGCGCTCCTCGGCGGGCCAGACACGGCGCAGTGCGTGGCGCAGCGACCGGTCACCGGGGAGGAGGTCGGCCTTGTCTGCGTGGAGCAACGTCCACCCGGCGGCGACGACGGCCTGGTGGCGGGCCTCGTCGTGCTGCCAGGCACTCGGGCCGTGCCATCGCCGGGAGTCGTACTCGATGCCGACCTTGACCGCTCGCCAGCCGACGTCGGCCCGCGCGATGGGGATCCCGTCGGCGTCGTAGATCACGATCTGCGTCTCGGGTTGTGGGAAGCCCCACTCGATGAGCTGACGCACCAGACGCACTTCCGCGGGGCTGCCCGGTTCGATCCCGTCGCGCCACGGATCGAGGAGTGATCGCAGGACAGCGACGCGCCGACGTGGTCCCGCCCGTTCGATGGCGAGCTCGATCTCGCGCGGGCTGGTCAGCCCGGCGTGGAGGATCTCGTCGACGAGCGTGGCCAGGCGCTCGGGGGTCGTGATCCCTGCGCAGTCGACCAGTGTGCGGGCGGGCGACGTCGACGGGATGGCGGTCACGATCGTGGTGTCGAGCGGGTGGACTCGGCTCCGGTGCACGACGCCGACGGTGCCGCGTGCCGAGCGGCCGTACGCGACAGTGACGTGAGGGTCGGGAGGTGGCGCAGCCGCGGTGATCAGCGCGGCGGCGCTGAAATGCGACGCCTTCGCACCCGGCGGGGCCGCAAGGCAGGCAGTCAACGTCTGTTGTCGCCACGACGTCGGCACACCGGCGACCCGGTACACCCCCCGGGCCACCGCCTGCCACCGTCCCGACCGAACCCAACCGTCGATCTGCCGCTGGCTCATCCCAACGGCCCGGGCCTGCTCGTGGCTGACCAACCCATACTGTTGGGCAGCGAGCAAGCCAGTCTGCGTGTCGTGATGTTTCATGTCATTCAGCATGCCGACGACCTGCGACAGTCTCGGACCCGAGCTCTGCCCCGGTCGTGGTGTGAGCACTTACCCACCCACCAGGTGGCCAGCTGCTCACAGCAGGGTGGGGGTGGGTGGTGATCGGTCGTGGTGTGAGCACTTACCCACCCACCACGTGGCCGGCTGCTCACAGCAGGGTGGGGGTGGGTGGTGATCGGTCGTGGTGTGAGCACTTGCCCACCCACCAGGTGGCCAGCTGCTCACAGCAGGGTGGGGACGGGGGCTGCCGGGGGGTGGGTGGGTCCCGTATCCTGGGGTGACACCCGTGGCTCGGGTGGTCCAGGACAACGAGGAGGGCACGTGCCGACCGTCGATCGGGTGTTGCCGTGGCGCCGGAGCGCCGCGCCCCCGGCCGTCGAGGTAGCGCCGCTCGTCAACTTGTACCGGGCCGTCCACCCCAAGTCGCCGACCGACCGGATCGTCCATGCCTACGAGGTGGCGGCTGCCGCCCACCAGGGCCAGGTCCGCAAGTCCGGCGAGCCGTATGTGCAGCATCCGCTTGCCGTGGCGTCGATCGTCGCGTCGCAAGGTCTCGACGACGGCTCCATCGTGGCGGCGCTGTTGCACGACGCGGTCGAGGACACCGGCGTGACCCTTGCCGACATCGAGCGCGACTTCGGTCCTGACGTGGCGGCCGTGGTCGACGGCGTCACCAAGCTCGACCGGGTCCGCTTCGAGTCCAAGGAGGAGCAGCAGGCCGCCACCATGCGCAAGATGCTCGTGGCGATGGCCAAGGACCTCCGCGTCCTGATCATCAAGCTGGCCGACCGCCTCCACAACATGCGCACCCTGGCCGCCATGCCCGCGTGGAAGCAGGAACGGACTGCACGCGAGACGCTCGACGTCTACGCCCCACTCGCCCATCGCCTCGGCATGCAGGAGGTCAAGCAGCAGCTCGAGGATCTGGCGTTCGCCACGCTGCACCCGAAGCGGTACGCCGAGATCGACCACATGGTGTCCACGAGGGCACCCGAGCGCGACCTCTACTTGTTCCAGGTGATCGAGCACGTGCAGGAACGGCTCAAGGAGCTGCGCATCGACGCCGAGGTCACCGGGCGGCCGAAGCACCTGTGGTCGATCTACGAGAAGATGGTCGTCAAGGGCCGCGACTTCGAGGAGATCTTCGACCTCGTCGGCATCCGGGTCACCGTGCAGACGGTCAAGGACTGCTATGCCGCGCTGGGGTCGATCCACGCCACGTGGAAGCCGGTGCAAGGCCGGTTCAAGGACTACGTGGCCATGCCGAAGTTCAACCTCTACCAGTCGTTGCACACCACCGTGATCGGGCCGCTCGGCAAGCCGGTCGAGGTCCAGATCCGCACCGCCGAGATGCACGACCGGGCCGAGCGTGGGGTGGCTGCCCACTGGGCGTACAAGGACGGCAGCGGCAAGGCCGACGACCTGGTGTGGCTGAACCGCATCGTCGACTGGCAGTCGGAGACCTCCGATCCCAACGAGTTCATGGCGAACCTCAAGGTCGACCTCGACCAGGACGAGGTGTACGTCTTCACCCCGAAGGGCCGGGTCGTCACCTTGGCCAAGGGCGCCACGCCGATCGACTTCGCGTACGCCATCCACACCGAGGTCGGCCACGCATGTGTGGGTGCCAGGGTCAACGGTCGTCTCGTGCCGCTCGACCATCCACTGTCGTCGGGGGACTCGTGCGAGATCTTCACGTCGAAGGTCGAGGGCACCGGCCCGTCGCGCGACTGGCTGCACATCGCGGCCACACCCCGGGCCCGCGCCAAGATCCGCCAGTGGTTCTCACGCGAGCGGCGTGAGGACGCGATCGACAACGGCCGTGAGGACCTCGCTCGCGCGTTGCGACGTGCCGGGCTGCCGGTGCAGAAGCTCGCCGGCGAGGTGCTGGGCGAGGCGGTCAAGAGCTTCAACTACCACGACCTCGACGCGCTGTACGCGGCCATCGGCGAAGGCCACGTCAACGCCCAGTCGGCCGCCGCCCGCATCGGCAAGATGTTGCGCGACGGCGAGCAGGAAGAGCAGCTGCCCGTCACGCCGCGTGCGCCGCGACGGCGTCGCGGTGCCAGCGTCGGCGTGCACGTCGAGGGCCTCGACGACGTCATGGTGCGCCTCTCGCGGTGCTGCACACCAGTGCCGGGCGACGACATCATCGGCTTCATCACCCGAGGCCGGGGCGTGTCCGTCCACCGAGCCGACTGCGCCAACGCGGTGTCGCTGTCGACCGGGCAGCCCGCCCGCTTGATCGACGTCGAGTGGGACGAGACCTCAGCCGGCACGTTCGTGGCGTCGATCGAGGTGAAGGCGCTCGACCGCAGCCGGCTGCTGCGCGACGTGTCGCAGACCCTCGCCGATCACCACGTGAACATCTTGTCGTGCACCATGAGCACCGGCACCGACCGGGTCTCGAAGATGCGCTTCGACTTCGAGCTCGGCGACCCGTCGCACCTCGACGTGCTGCTCCGCTCGATCCGCCGGATCGACAGCGTGTACGACGCCTACCGCGTGGTCGAGGGCAGAGGCGCCAAAGCCGCGGCTCCTCCGCGCGCCGGCCGGGCGCCTGGCGGATCCACGGCACCGGGAGGTTCGCCATCGCGGCCGGGTGCCACGCCGGCCGACCCGACCACCCCGGCGAACGGAACGACCGGGGCGGGCCCGGTGAACGGGGCGGGCACCGTGAACGGGGCGGGCGCCGACCGCGGGGTCAGGGCATCGGGCTGACGATCTCGCGCACCGCGCCGAACGCCTGCACCACGATGGCGGTCAGCGCGTCGAGCAGCACCACACGCTCGGGTTTTCGGGTCGTCTGCCACGACTCGATCGCCGCGAACACCAGCCCGAACGTGCCGTGGGTGACGACGGTGAGCACGTCGGGGTCGAGGTCGGGCGACAGGGTGCGGACCACCACCTGCGTGTGTTCGTTCAAAGTGGTGACCAGGGCGTTGTCGAGCAGCCCACGGTCGTCGGCGCGCAGGGACCGCACCAAGTAGGCGTACACCGCGGGCTCGTCGGTGACGGTGGTGATCAGCGAGTCGAGCACCGAACGTGCCGCAAGCTCCAGGGTCGGCGGGCCCTGCTCGGCCACTTGGGCCAGGGCCCGATCCTCGATCTGTTCGGCGAGCGCGAGGGCGATCGCCTCGGCGATGCCCGACTTGCCGCCGAACTCGCCGTGGATCACCGGCTTGGAGACGCCCGCCGCCGCCGCCATCTGCTCGATGGAGCACGCCGCGCCGTGCTGGCGGATGGCCGCGAAGGCCGCGTCGAGCAGGCGGGTGCGGTTCGCTCGGCGTTCGGCTGCGGACCTTCGTGGGCGACCCGGACCACGGGCCGGAGCCCGTGTCGCGTCGGTGCTGGCCACGGGCCGACGCTACCAGCACCCCTTCTGGCCACCGATGACCTGGACGGGCGCGCCTCGGGGCGGTGGGAGCTGGGCCGGCCGCGCCAACTGTCGCGCCCCCGCCACGCCGACCGGGGCCCGTGGACCATGCCGTAGGGTGCAGCCATGGCCGCTGACGAGAAGCCCCACGTGTTCGTGCCTCCCGGCGAGACGCCGCCGACCGAGCTCGAAGTCGACGACCTCGAAGTCGGCAACGGGCAGGAAGCCACCCCGGGCTCGCAAGTCGAGGTCCACTACGTAGGCGTGTCGTGGCGCACCCGCCAGCAGTTCGATGCCTCGTGGGACCGCGGGGAGACGTTCCGGTTCGGGCTCGGCCAAGGTCAGGTCATCGCCGGTTGGGACCAGGGTGTGGCGGGGATGAAGGTCGGCGGTCGCCGCCAGATCACCATCCCGCCGCACCTCGCGTACGGCAAGCAGGGCGCCGGCGGCGTCATCGGCCCGAACGAGACGTTGGTGTTCGTGGTCGACCTGCTCGGCGTCGGCTGACGGCACGGCGGGCCGCCCGACTGCGAAGCGCCCCGGTCGCGCCCGCGGGCGACGTCACTTGTCGAGGCCGGTGCAAGCGCGCTGGCTGTCCCACGTGCGGTCGGCGTCGGCCTTGGCGGCCCCGGTGAGCAGCCGCGGCACGTTGTCGCCGCCGATGTGGGCGGGCAGCCACTCGTAGCTCGTCGGCTTGCCGCCGCCGATGGCGACTTGGAAGATGCCCGAGTTCGAGCTGGCCGCGCTCGGCGCGTCGAATGCGAAGTTACCGAGGCCGTAGTCGACGATGGCCTGGCCCAGCCGCCCCCCGCCTTCCACCCGGTGGGCGTGGCTCCCGACCACGATGTCGGCTCCGGCATCGACCAGCTGGCGGGCGAGCGTCTCTTGGGTCTCGCTCGGGCAGGTGTGCGTCTCGATCCCCCAGTGGAGGAACACGACCAGCGTGTCGGTGCGCGCGCGGGTGGCGCGCACTTCGGCCAGCAGGCGGTCCACCCGCTTCGCCGAGGCCAGCCCCGGGTGCGTCGCGGTGGCCGTCCACGATTCGATGAGGTTGTCGTCGATGACCTGCGTCGCGCCGATCACGGCCACGCGGTGGCCCCGGATCGTGGTCTCGAACGGCCGGTACGCCTGATCTTCGTCGCGGCCGATCCCGATGACCGGCAGGCCCGACGACTTCGACGCGGCCAGCGCGTCGTCAACCCCATCGAGCCCGAAGTCGAGGCCGTGGTTGTTGGCCATCGTGACCACGTCGAGGCCCGCTGCCTCGAGCGCGGTGAACGACGAAGCGGGTGCCCGGAACGCATATTGCTTCGCGGCAGCTGTTCCCCGGCTGGTGACGGCCGTCTCCAAGTTGGCAACGGAGAGGTCGGCGTCGTGCAGCGCGGGTGAGATCGCGGCCAGCGCCGTGGCCGGATCACTGGCGAGCGCCGCGGACAACGGGCCGGTGAAATTGATGTCGCCGGCGAACCGCAAGCGGATCCGAGCCTTGCCGCTGACCTCGGTGGTGGCGGACCTGGCGGTACTGGCGCCGCGGCGCGGCGTGGATGCGGTGCTCGGGGTCGAGGTCGGGTCACGGGGTGCGGCGGAGGCGCCCGGCGCGTCGGGTAGCGCGGCGTCGGCCCCACTGCCGCTGGACGGCATGCGGCTGAGCACGATCACGGCCACGACGAGCGTGACGACGAGCAGCGCCGATCGCCCAGCGGAGCGCTTCACCGATCGCAAGGTAGTGCAGGGGTCCACGAGCCGAGCGCATGGTGGGGCCCTGGCGCGGCCGGGTGGACCACGCTCGGCCGGTCCCGGCCGCGCGTTCTGGCGGATCGTGTCGGCGAATCGCATGGTTCGGTGGTGGGGTGGCGCCAGGTAGCGTGGCGGGCCGTGTCGGCCGGGCCTTCGTTCAGTGCACCTGTCGGGACGCGCGACGTCCTGCCAGGCGAGGCGGCCCGCTGGGAGCGGCTGATCGCCACCTTCGCCGGCCTCATCGAGCGGGCGGGCTACGGGTTGCTGCACACGCCGCTGTTCGAAGACCTCGGGGTCTTCCAACGGCTGGGTGAGGGCACCGACGTGGTCCGCAAGGAGATGTACGACTTCGAGGACAAAGGCGGGCGCCGGGTGGCGCTGCGGCCCGAAGGCACCGCGTCGGTCACCCGTGCGTACGCCCAACATCGGCCGCAAGTGAACCCCTGGAAGATCTGGTACCTGACCCCCGCCTTCCGGTACGAGCGTCCGCAAGCCGGGCGCTACCGCCAGCACCACCAAGTGGGCGTCGAAGCGCTCGGGTCGCCCGACCCGGACCTCGACGTGGAGGTCATCGCGCTCGGCCACGAGTACCTCGCCGCGCTCGGGCTGCGCCGCGTCACGTTGCTGTTCAACTCGTTGGGCACGCCCGCCGATCGCGTGGCGTACATCGACCTGCTCCGCGGCTGGCTGACCGACCGACTCGGCGACCTCGATCCCGATGACCGGGCGAGAGTCGAGACCAACCCGATGCGGGTGCTCGACTCCAAGCGCGCCGCCACTCGTGACGCGACGGCCGACGCGCCCCGCATCACCGACCACTTGTCGCCCGACGCCGCCCGGCACTTCGAGCGCGTGCTCGAAGGCCTCCGCGCGCTCGAGATCGACGTGGTCCTCGAACCCCGGCTCGTGCGGGGGCTCGACTACTACAACCACTCGCTGTTCGAGTTCACGAGCGACGTGCTCGACACCGCGCAGGCCGCCGTGCTCGGCGGCGGGCGCTACGACGGCCTCGTCGAGGCGTTGGGTGGGCCACCCACGCCCGGTGTCGGATTCGGTTCGGGCATCGAGCGCGTGCTGCTGGCATGCGACGCGGAAGGCGTCTTCGACGTGCCCGAGCCCTCGGTCGACGTGTTCGTGGTCGACGTGACCGGCGGCGACGCGGCCCGTGACCTCACCGTCGAGCTGCGCCGCACGGGCATCGCCGCCGACCGCGCGTTCGACGCCCGCTCGATGCGAGCCCAGATGAAGGCGGCCGACCGGTCGGGCGCCGCGCTCGCGCTCATCGTCGGTCCCAAGGAAGCAGCAGGTGGGCAGGTCACGGTGCGCGACCTGCGCGGCCACGACCACCGTCCCGACGACGCCCAGACCACCATCGCCCGCGACCAGGTCGCGGTGCGTGTCAACGAGCTGCTGGCAGCGGCCCGGCCCACGTCCCCATCCGGGGCGGATCCCGCGACGGAGGAACGATGACCGACGGCCCAGCGCCCGAGCAGCGACCCGAGCTCAGCTTCACCGGTGCGCCGGCGGGTCGGCGCGACGCCTGGTGCGGCGACGTGCGCCCGGCCGACATCGGTCGCACCGTCCACCTGTGCGGTTGGGTGGCACGGCGGCGCGAGCACGGCGAGCACTTGGCGTTCGTCGACCTGCGCGACCGCACCGGTCTGGTCCAGTGCGTGGTCGACGGATCGCACGACGTGCGCGCCGAGTACGTGGTGCGCGTGACCGGCACGGTCCAGGCGCGACCCGACGGCACCGTCAACCCCAACCTGGCCACCGGCGAGGTCGAGCTGCACGACTGCGAGGTCGAGATCCTGTCGGTGGCCGAGCCGCCGCCGTTCCCCCTCGACGACCGCCGCGAGATCGACGAGACCCTGCGGCTGCGTCACCGCTACCTCGACTTGCGGCGCGGCCGCATGCAGCACAACTTGCTCGCGCGGGCGAAGATCAACAGCGCGCTGCGCTCGGCGATGGAACGTCAGGGCTTCGTCGAGATCGAGACGCCGATGTTGATCGCGTCGACTCCCGAAGGCGCCCGCGACTTCGTGGTGCCGTCGCGCCAGAGCCCGGGTGACTTCTACGCCCTTCCCCAGAGTCCGCAGCTGTTCAAGCAGCTCGCGATGGTGGGTGGGATCGACCGCTACTACCAGATCGCCCGTTGCCTGCGCGACGAGGATCTCCGCGCCGACCGGCAGTTCGAGTTCATGCAGCTCGACCTCGAAGCCAGCTTCGTCGGCCAAGAGGAAGTGTTGGCGTTCACCAGCGAGGCGGTCGCCGACGCGACCGAAGCGGTCACGGGGGAGCGACCGGCGAGCATCCCGTCGATGACGTGGCACGAGGCCATGGAGCGCTACGGGTCCGACAAGCCCGACGTGCGGTTCGGCCTCGAGCTGGTCGAGCTCACCGAAGTGTTCGCGGCCACGGGGTTCAACGCGTTCCGCACCCCGTGTGTGAAGGGCATCCGGCTGCCGGGCGGCGCCGAGCTCGGGCGCAAGCGGCTCGATGACCTGACCGACCGCGCCAAGCAGTGGGGCGCCAAGGGCCTGGCGTGGTTCCGCGTCGAAGACGGCGCGCTGAGCTCGCCGGTGGCCAAGTTCCTCTCCGACGACGAGCAGCAGGCCTTGCGGTCGGCGCTCGACGCGGAAGTGGGCGACTTGTTGTTGCTGGTGGCCGACGAGCGCACCGTGGTTCGTCACGTGCTCGGCCTGTTGCGGCTCGAGCTCGGCCGGCCGCCGGTCAACGCAGCCGGGTTCCACTTCTTGTGGGTGGTCGACTTCCCGCTGTTCGAAGGGCTCGGCGACGACGGCCGACCCCTACCGGCGCACCACCCGTTCACGATGCCCCACGCCGACGACCTGTCACAGCTTGCGTCGAGTGACCCGTCCGACCTCCTGTCGATCCGCTCGCAGGCGTACGACCTCGTGTTGAACGGCTGGGAGCTCGGTTCGGGCAGCGTCCGGATCCACCGGCCCGACATCCAACAGCGGATCTTCGAGCTGTTGGGCATCGGCGAGGACGAGGCGCAGCTGAAGTTCGGGTTCCTCCTCGACGCGTTCCGCTACGGGCCACCACCGCACGCCGGCTTCGCGTTCGGCATCGACCGGCTCACGGCGTTGTTGGTCGGCGAGGAGAACATCCGCGAAGTCATCGCCTACCCGAAGACCCAGTCGGGCGCCGACCCGCTCACCGGGGCCCCGGGGCCGATCGACGCCGCGCAGCTCACCGAGCTCGGTCTGCGGTTGTTGCCGAAGAAGGCCTGACCGCCGCTACTGGAGGCCGCGGTACTCGCCGCCGTCGACCGGTATCGCCGCGCCAGTGATGAAACGGGCGGTGTCGGAGCACAAGAACGCCACCACTCGGCCGAAGTCCTCGGGACGCCCGATCGTGCCGCTGCCGATCGATCGACTGGCAGCAGCTTCCTCGGCCGCTTCGATCGACCCGTACAACGACACCATGCGGTCGGTGCCGTGGAGGCCCGGCTGCACCGAGTTCACCGTCACCCCGCCCCCGGCGACCTCACCGGCGAGCGTCTTCAAGAACGCGGTGGCGCCCGCCCGAGCCGTGTTCGACAAGATCAACGTCGGCGACGGTTGGCGCACGGTCACCGACGTGATCGCCACCACCCGACCCCAGCCCTGGCCGACCATTGCCGGGACCGCGGCCTTGCACATCGCGACGGTCGACAGCAGGTTCAACGCCAGCGCGGGCTCGTAGGCCTCGAGGTCGGTCGACTCGAACGTTCCGGCCGGTGGCCCACCCGCGTTCGGGACGAGGATGTCGAGCCCGCCGAGTGCCTCGGTCGCGGCGGTGACGAACGCGGTGGCCCCGGCCGGGGTGCCGACGTCGGCTACGAGCGCGATGGCGCCCGGCATGCTCGTGGCCGCGTCCTCGACCCGTCGGCGGTCCCGCCCGCAGATCGCAACAGTGACCCCTTCCGCGGCGAGCGCCCGGGCCGAGGCGAGCCCGAGCCCGGCAGAGCCGGCGGCCACGGCCGCTCGCCGGCCAGCGATCCCGAGGTCCACGGGTCAGTCCTCGAACTCGTACTGGACCGCGGTGCGGTTGGCGAGGATGGGTCGGAGGCGCTCGGCGATGAGCTGCTGGTGCCATGCGTGATCGCGGTAGGCCTCGTAGCCCGCGAGATCGGCGAAGTCGGCGACGATCGCGTACTGGTGGTTGCCGTCGGCGAGGGACAGATCGGGGCCGTGATGGTACGCACGCGTCGTGCCGACGATGCCCGGCAACTCGTCGAGCCCGGACCGGAGGTGGGTGAGCTGCTGGTCGGTCGCGTCGGGGTGGAATCGAAGCAGCACGACATGTCGAACGGTCACGCACCCATTCGAGCACGCCGACGGGTCGGCCTGGGCCACGGGCCGCTCGGGCGCGGGGCGCGCAGCCCCGGGCGGGGGGCGGGCGCGGGCGGAGCCGCTGGGCGATGGCGGCGCGGCGGGTGCGTCGCTGTCCCGGCGCCGGGGGCGAGGGGCGTGCGGCCCCGGGCGGGGTCGGGGGCCGCACGCGGGTGCCGGTACCGGGAGCTGGCCGGCGGGGTAGCGTCAGGCACATGGCTGGGACCGATCGACCGATGCGGGTGGTGCCCGAGCGCCAGCGGGCGAGATGGTTCGTGGAGGTCGCCCTCGGTGCGTCGTTGCTGTGGGTGATCGAGCTCAGCGTGCTCGGACGATGGGGGTCGGTCGGGCGTCCGATGCGCGATGTGGTCATCGTCGGGGCAGTCGGCATCGTGGTCGGCGGCGGATGCTGGCAGCGACTGAGCCAGGCGGCCGCCCGGCACCGACCGCTCCCGCCCGGTGCGTTCGAGCGCCAATCGCCGGGATCTGCGCGGGTGATCGTATGCGTCAGCGCCTTGCTGCTCGCCACGGCCACCGTGGCGTTCGGTGTCGTGATGCCCGCCGTGCTCGCGGGTGTACTCGCCTACGCGTTCGTGGTCCGCCGTGCCGAGGAGACCTATGGCGTGCAGCTGTGGCGTGACGCCGCCTGGCGCTCGTCGTTCGGCGCGGACCCGGCAGAGCTGTACTGCACCGGCGCTCGCTCCACCTCGGGCGATTCGTCGCGCCGCCTCCGCGTCCCGCGCCACCACACTGCCTGACCCCCCTCCGTCGTGCTGTGAGCACTTGGCCACCTGGTGGGTGGCTGGGTGCTCACAGCAGGTGGGGGAGTGGGGCGCGTAGCCTCGGGTGATGGCACCACGGGCCCCGCGGGGCGGCGTTGTCGGCGGCGCGGGCGGCGGTGCTGGCGGCGGTGCTGGCGGCGACCTGTTCGCAGCTGCCGCCGAGGACCGATTGGCGACGCGGGCACCGCTGGCTGAACGACTCCGGCCCGTGACGCTCGACGACATCGTCGGCCAGGACCACCTGCTCGCCCCAGGTGCACCCTTGCGCACGCTGATCGACGCCGACCGACTCAGCTCCGTGGTGCTGTGGGGGCCGCCTGGCACCGGCAAGACGAGCCTCGCCCGCCTGATCGCGCGCACCACGGCCAAGGCGTTCGAGCAGCTCTCGGCCGTGAACGCCACGGTGGGCGACGTGCGAGCGGTCATCGCGCAGGCCCACCAACGGCTCGGCGAGCACGAGCAGGGGACGATTTTGTTCCTCGACGAGGTCCACCGGTTCAACAAGGCGCAGCAGGACGCGCTGTTGCCGGTGGTGGAGTCGGGCCTGCTGGTGCTGATCGGTGCCACGACCGAGAACCCGTACTTCGAGGTCAACCCTCCGCTGCTCAGCCGCTCGACGTTGTTCCGCTTGCACGAGCTCGACGCCGACGCGGTCGGTCGGCTGATTGACCGGGGCGTCCAGGCCGAACGCGTGGCCATCGACGCGGCCGCGCGTGACCACCTGGTGGCTCGGGTCGGCGGCGACGGTCGTCAAGTGCTCACCGCGCTCGAGGTGGCGGCGACGTTGGCCCGGAGCGCGGCCGCCCGGCGCGCCGCGGACGACGCGGCCGGCGAGCGCGCGCCTTCCGGTCGGGAGGCCGCCGGCTCGGCTTCGCCGGCTCGAGCTCCCGATGGCCGGCCTGCCGTGATCGGTCTGGTGGAGGCCGAGGCGGCCCTCGGGACCAAAGCCCTCCGGTACGGGCGCGACGAGCACTACGACGTGGTGTCCGCCTTCATCAAGTCGATCCGCGGGTCCGATCCCGACGCAGCGCTGTGGTGGCTCGCAACCATGCTCGAGGCGGGGGAGGACGCCCGCTTCATCGCCCGTCGCCTGGTGATCCTCGCGTCGGAAGATGTCGGCCTGGCCGACTCGCAGGGGCTGGTGGTGGCCGACGCCGCGGCCCGCGCCGTCGAGTTCGTCGGCCTCCCCGAAGCCCAGCTCAACTTGGCCCACGCCACCGTGTACCTGGCCACCGCGCCGAAGTCGAACCGTTCCACGGTCGCGCTCGGCGCGGCGCAGGCGGCGGTGCGCGAGCAGCGGGCGAGCGGGGTCCCGGCCCATCTGCGCGACGCCCACTACCGTGGCGCGGCGTCCCTGGGTCACGGTGAGGGCTACGAGTATCCTCACGACGACCCGCGGGGATGGGTCGACCAGAGCTACCGGCCGCCAGAAGTGGCCGGACGCACGTTCTACCGGCCGTCCCCCCACGGCGACGAAGAGGAGATCGGGCGGCGCATGGCCGAGCTGCAACGGTGGCGAGACGATTCCGAAAGGCCGCGCGCATGACGGCGCTCGTCGCCCAGATGAGCGCCACCGACCTCGCCACCGTGCTGGTGTGCGTGGGCACGGCCGTGGCGGTTGCGGTGCTGGTGTGGGCCATCGGGTCGTTGCTGCGGGCCGCTCGCCGGTTGCGCGCCGCGGCGGAGCGGCTCGACCGCCATGCCGAGGAGCTCGTGGCCGCACTTGGCGACACGGTGGCGGGGGCCGATGCGCAAGTCGACCGGCTCGACGCCGTGCTGTCGTCGGCCGAGTCGATCACCGGCACGGTCGACGCGGCCTCTCGGCTTGCCTACCGGGCTGTGTCGAACCCCGTCATCAAGACCATGGCCCTGGCATCGGGCACGAGCCGGGCTGCCAAGCGGTTGCGCGGCACCGAACCGCCGCCCGGCGTCACGTCGCTGCCGGCTGCCCGCCACAGCGCGGCGGCGCGGCGTGACGCCCGTGGCGGCCCCCGCAGCACGGGCACGGCCCGCACCACCCGTCGACCGAAGAGGAAGTGAGGCGGTGTTCAAGCGCGTCACCTGGTTCGCCACCGGAGCTGCGGCGGGACTCGGCGGTGCCGTGTACGCCCGTCGGCGGGTGCGGGAGGCCGTCGGCCGGCTTGCGCCGGAGCACGTGCAACAAGCCGCTCGGGATCGGGCGCGCGCGGCGGCCGAGCGGGTGGCCGACGCGGTGCGCGAGGGGCGCGCCGCGATGCGTGAGCGAGAGCAGGAGCTTCGCGACAACCGCCCAGGTCACACGACCGTGATCGACACCACCGGGCGGGCCTCGGGCCGCCCGGGTGCCGAACCCAACTCGATTCAGGCCCGCCAAGCCGCCCGGTAGGCTTCGCGCGCCATGGACGTCGACCAGCTTCGCCGCGCCTTCGTCGACTTCTTCGCGGCGCGCGAACACACGGTCGTCCCCTCGGCCAGCCTGATCCCGCACCACCCGTCGGCTCCGATGTTCACGAACTCGGGGATGATGCCGTTCGTCCCACAGTTCCTCGGCGAGGAGCCCGTGCCGTGGGACCCGCGCCGGGCCGTGTCGGTCCAGCGGTGTGTGCGCGCCGGCGGCAAGCACAACGACCTCGACGCGATCGGCCGATCGCCGCGCCATCTCAGCTTCTTCGAGATGCTCGGCAACTTCAGCTTCGGCGACTACTTCAAGACCGACGCGATCCGCTTCGCGTGGGAGTTCGTCACCGGCACGCTCGGACTCGACGGTGATCGCATCTGGGTGTCGGTCCACGTCGACGACGACGAAGCAGCGGAGATCTGGGTCGACGAGGTCGCGTTCCCCGCCGAGCGGATCGTGCGGTTCGACAAGGACAACTTCTGGGAGATGGGCGACGTCGGCCCGTGCGGGCCGAGCTCGGAGCTGTTTTGGGACTACGGCCCCGAGATCGGGCCCGACGGCGGTCCGGCCAACCCTGCGGCCGAGGATCGCTTCGTCGAGATCTGGAACCTGGTGTTCCAGCAGTACTTCCGCCAGCCCGACGGCACGTTGACCGACCTCCCGTCGAAGAACATCGACACCGGCGCCGGCCTCGAGCGCATCGCGTCGGCGCTGGTGGGCGACCACTGGCTGTACGCCGCCGACACGCTCTCGCGCCTGGTCGACAAAGCACAGTCGCTCACCGGCCGTCTGCTCGGCCGCGACCCCCAAGACGACATCGGCTTGCGGCTCATGGCCGACCACGCCCGCACGATGACCTTCCTGGTTGCCGACGGCGTGGTCCCGTCGAACGACGACCGCGGCTACGTGCTGCGCCGGATCATCCGCCGGGCGATCCGGTTCGCGTACCTGCTCGGCGTCGAGGACCTGGTGATGCCCGCCATGGCCGACGAGGTCATCACCGTGATGGGCGGTGCCTACCCCTACCTGCTCGACGCCCGCGACGGCCTGCTCGGCGTGCTCGAGCGCGAGGAAGGCCAGTTCCGTCGCACGCTGCGCACCGGCCTCGGCATCCTCGACGCGGAGCTGGCGGCGCTCCCCGAAGGCGGCACGCTGCCGGGCGAGGTCGGGTTCACGTTGCACGACACGCACGGCTTCCCGCTCGAGGTCACCACCGAGCTGGTGGCCGACCGCGGGTACCAGTTCGACCAGGCCGGCTTCGACCGCGCCATGGCCGATCAACGGAACCGGGCCAAGGCGCACGCCCGCAAAGGCGGCGTGGCGGCGGGCGACGAAGCGGCCGCCTTCGCTGCCGTCCTCGACGAACACGGGCCCACCTCGTTCGTGGGGCGCGACGTCGACCTCGTCGACGGCACCGTCGTGGCGGTCGTTCCGTCTGACGACGATCCCACCCTCGTGTCGATCTTCCTCGACCGCACGCCGTTCTACGCCGAGTCCGGCGGCCAGGTCGGCGACACCGGCACCATCACCACCGACACCGGCCGGGCCGACGTGGTCGACACCACCGCGCCGCTGCCGGGCCTGCACCGCCACCATGCCCGCATCGTGGAAGGCGAGATCACAGCCGGGCAGCTCGCCCGCGCCGAGATCGACCACGAGCGGCGCGCCGCGATCCGGCGCAACCACACCGCCACCCATCTCCTGCACTGGGCGCTGCGCACGGTGCTGGGCGAGCACGTGAAGCAGCAGGGGTCGCTGGTGGCGCCCGACCGGTTGCGGTTCGACTTCAGCCACTACGAGCAGGTCACCACCGACCAGATCCGCACCATCGAAGACCTTGCGAACCACGACATCTTGGGCAACGCGCCCGTGCACCACTTCGAGACCACCAAGGAACACGCGGCCGAGCTCGGCGCGATCGCGTTCTTCGGCGAGAAGTACGGCGACCGGGTCCGGGTGCTCGAGGCCGGCGAGCACTCCATCGAGCTGTGCGGCGGCACCCACGTGCAGCGGCTCGGCGACATCGGGCCGCTGAAGATCGTCAGCGAGGGCTCGATCGGGTCGAACATCCGCCGCATCGAGGCGGTCACGGGCACCGGTCCGATCGATCGGCTCCGCGCCGAGGAAGACCTGGTGGCGCAAGCAGCTGCTCGCGTTGGAGTGCCGTCGTCCGATCTGCTGAGCGGCATCGACAAGCGCGTGGCCGAGCTCGACGACCTCCGCGACGAGCTCAAGGGCCTGCGGCGCCGGATGGCCACCTCGCAGGCCGGCGATCTCGCTGCCCAGGCGATCGACGGGGTGGTGGTGGCCAGGGTCGACGGCATCACCCGCGACGACGTCCGCGACTTGGCTCTCGCCGTGCGCGACAAGGACGGCATCCGCGGCGCCGTGCTCGGCGGGGCACCCGATGGCGGCGGTGTCACGATCGTCGCGGCGGTCCGGCCGGGTCAGGGTCTGCACGCCGGTGACCTCATCGCCGACGCCGCCAAGACGGTCAGGGGTGGCGGCGGCAAAGGCGCCGACCTCGCCCAGGCCGGCGGCAAGGATCCTTCGCAGCTCGACGACGCGCTGAACCAGGCCCGCGCTGCCGCCGGCATCCCGCCGGCGTGAGGGCGCTGGGTGTCGACCCCGGCACCAAGCGGGTCGGGGTGGCGCTCGGTGACACCACGACCGGCGTCGCGACACCGCTCACCGTGGTCGCCCGCACCCGCGACGCAGCGGCGTACCGGCGGGAGGTCGCCGCGCTGGCCGAGGAGTGGGAGGCCGACCTGCTCGTCGTCGGTCTGCCGGTGACCATGGGAGGACAGGTGGGGGTGGCGGCCGAGGCCGCCCGCTCCGAGGCCGACGAGCTCGGGCGCGCGACCGGCTTGCCGGTGGCCCTCTACGATGAGCGGCTCACGTCGGTGACCGCCAACCGGTCGCTCCAGCACCAAGGCCTCGACAGCCGTGCACGCCGCGGCAAAGTCGACGCTGTGGCCGCAGCCGTCTTGCTGCAGGCGTGGCTCGACGGGGTGGCCGCCGGCACCGTGGTCCCACCGCTCGACGAGGGCACCCAACGCACATGACCGATCAATCGCCGTTCGAGCCGATCGAGCTGCCCGCGTCGCGCCTCGCGGTCGATACCCGCAGCGAGGGTCGGCCCGGTGGATCGGGGCTGCCGCCCAACCGTCGGCGGGGCCGCAACGTGTTGTTGGCGGCGGCGGTGGTCGCGACGTTGGTCGTGTTGGTGCTCGGACCGCTGCGCACCAAAGTCCGCGACGCCCTCGGCGGCCACCCCACCACGACCACCGTGCCGGTTCCGGTCGACGTGGCGATCCCTCCCGGCTTTCGCCTCGCCAACATCATCAATCGGTACCACTCCATGGTGCCGTCGTTGTCGGTCACCGCCATGCGTCGCGCGCTGACCGACGGCAGCGTCACGTCGACGCTCCTGCCGCCTGGTGGTGTCCCGGCGTCCCGCCTGCCCGAGAACGGCAGCGCGCTCGAAGGCCTGCTGCTGCCGTCCACCTGGTCGGTACCCCGCGGCGCGAGCGCCGACCTCGTGCTCGAGAACATGGTCTCGGGCATGGAGGACGAGACGGCCCAGCTCGGCATCAGCGCCGCCGCCCAGCGCCTGAACCTCACGCCGTACCAGATCATCACCGTCGCCTCGATGGTGCAGGCCGAGGCCGGCAACCCCGACGAAGCGCCGAAGATCGCGCGGGTGATCTACAACCGTCTGGCGGCCGACGAGCCGCTCGGCATCGACGCGACTTCGAAGTACCTCAAGTGCGTCACCTCGCTCAACGAGCAGGTGTGCCAATCGCCGCTCACCAACGCCGACTTCAAGGTCGACTCGCCGTACAACACCCGCACGCACCGCGGCCTGCCACCCACCCCGATCGGCGCGCCGGGGAAGGACGCGCTCGAAGCGGCCATGAACCCCGCCGCAGGCCCATGGCGGTTCTACGTGCGTGCGGTCGCCGACGATTCGCTCGGGCGTCCCCAGCACGAGTTCTTCGCCGACAACACGAGCGCCGATTACAACCGCGCGGTGCAGGCCTGCATGGCCAGCTCGCTCGGGTGCTGATGGGTACCCTCCGGCCGAGCGGCTCGACCCGTCTGGCCGCGGTGATCGGCGATCCGGTCCGTCACTCGCTGTCGCCGGTGCTGCACAACGCCGCGTTCGAGGCGCTCGGCCTCGACTGGGTGTTCCTCGCTTTCGAAGTGGCTGCAGGCCGTGGTGCCGACGCGGTCGCCGCCATGGCGGTGCTGGGCATCGGCGGCCTGTCGGTCACCATGCCGCTGAAGGCGGAGGTTGCGGCCGCGGTCGACGAGCTCACCCCCGACGCGGCCGCGCTCGGCGCGGTCAACTGCGTGTCGTTGCGCGACGGGCGGACGGTCGGCCACAACACCGACGGCTCGGGGTTCGTCGCCTTCTTGCGCAACGACGAGGGTTTCGACCCCGATGGCCGCCGCGCCGTCGTGCTGGGCGCCGGCGGCGCGGCCCGGGCGGTGATCCACGCGCTCGCCGCGGCCGGCGCAGCCGAAGTCGGGATCGTCAACCGCACGCCCGGGCGCGCCGCGGCTGCGGCCCGCCTGGCGGGCTCGGTGGGGAACGTCGTGCCGGCCGAAGCCGTGGCTGACGCCGACCTGGTGGTCAACGCGACGCCGGTCGGCATGGCCAACGTGGCCACCTTCCCCGGCGTCGACGAGCCGCCGGTGATGCCGTCGGACCCGGCGTTGCTCGGTCCAGGACAGCTCGCAGTCGACCTGATCTACGAACCGGCGAGCACGCCGTGGATCATCGCGGCCCGAAGCCGCGGCGCCAGTGTCGCAAACGGCCTGGGTCTGCTGATCGCGCAAGCCGCGCAGGCCTTCCGGATCTGGACCGGCCAGGACGCCCCGACCGGGGTCATGTCGGGCGCGGCGGTCGGCGCCCTGGCTGCCCGCGACGACCCCACGCCTTGACCCCGGCCTGATCCGGCCGACAGGACGAGCATGCCGTCGTACCCCAGCGCGCCGTAGGGTGCCCGCCATGGCCGACCCGGTGCTCCTCGCGGCGTGCGGGGCAGGCGGTCTCGTGTCGGGCGTGTTCGTCGAGGCGCTGGCGGTTCGCCATCGCGACGACGCCGACCTCGACCGCCCGCTGCGGGCGCCGTGGTCGCGGTGCGGATCCTGCGACGCCCCGCTGCACGGGCTCGAGCTCGTGCCGGTGGCCGGACCGTTCGCCCACCGAGGACGTTGCCGCGAGTGCGGCCACGTCGTGGGCGTGGCCCAGCTCGCCGTCCAAGTCGTCAACGCCGTGCTCTGGATCCTCGCCGGCATCCGCTTCGGTGCCAGCGCACCGCTCGTGCCCTACCTCCTGCTGTTCTCGGGACTGCTCACCTTGGCCGTGGTCGACTTGCGCACGTACCGGCTGCCGGACCGTCTCACGTTCCCGATGCTGTACGGGTCGGTCGTGGCGGTGGTGGTGCTGTCGCTGGTGCGCCATGAGCCCGCACGGATCCTGTACGCCGCGGCGGGGTCGCTCGGCTTCTTCGCGTTGTTGGCGCTGATGGCGTTCGTGTCCCCCAAAGGCATGGGCTGGGGCGACGTGAAGCTGGCACGCCTGCTCGGTCTCTGGCTCGGGTGGCTGAGCCCGATCCTGGTGGTCCACTCGCTGCTGGTCGCCGGTCTGGCCGGGGTGGTGGTGGGGCTGGTGGTGCTCGCGGTGCGGCGCGGCCACAGCGCGCCGTTCCCGTTCGGGCCGATGCTCGCACTCGGCGCGGTGGTGGCCATCTTGATCAGCCCCGCGCTGGTCGCCTGAGCAGCCACGCGCCCCGAACCCCGTTCGGACGCCCGGCGCCCAGGGCGTAGATTCGCGTGATGCTCCGCTTCCTCACCGCCGGCGAATCACATGGTCGCGGCCTGGTCGTGGTGGTGGAGGGGCTGCCCGCGGGGCTCACCGTGACGGTCGAGCAGATCCAGGCTGAGCTCGCCCGCCGCCGCCTCGGCTACGGGCGAGGTCCGCGCCAACGGTTCGAACAAGACGAGCTCACGATCGTCGGCGGGGTCCGCCACGGCCGGACGCTCGGCTCTCCGGTCGCCATCGAGATCGGCAACTCCGAGTGGAAGCGCTCCGACAAGTGGCACGAGGAGATGGCCGTCGAGCCGGGCGGGACCAAGGCCCCGCTCACGCAGGTCCGACCCGGCCACGCCGATCTCGCCGGCATGCAGAAGTACGGATTCGTCGACGCCCGCGACGTGCTCGAACGGGCTTCGGCCCGCGAGACCGCGGCTCGGGTGGTGGCTGGGTCGCTGGCCAAAGCGCTGCTCGCCGAGCTCGGCGTCGAGGTCCTCAGCCACGTCATCGCGCTCGGTGGCGCCCGGGCCGGGCTCGACACCCGCCCGCGCCCGTCTGACCTCGCCCGCATCGACGCGTCGGCCGTCCGCTGCTTCGACCCGGTCGCCGAGGAAGCGATGGTCGCCGAGATCAAGGCTGCTGCCAAAGAAGGTGACTCGCTCGGGGGCATCGTCGAAGTGCTGGCGTACGGCGTGCCGGTGGGCCTCGGGAGCCACGTCCACTGGGATCGCAAGCTCGACGCCTTGCTGGCCCAGGCGGTCATGAGCATCCAAGCGGTGAAGGGCGTCGAGATCGGTGACGGCTTCGAAGTCGCCTCGCGGCGGGGGAGCGCGGCGCACGACCCGATCACGTACGACGCCGAGGAGGGCTTCCGCCGCACCTCGATGCTCGCCGGCGGCCTCGAAGGCGGCATCTCCACGGGCGAGCCGGTGGTGGTGCGCGCCGCGATGAAACCCCTCGCCACCCTGAACCGGCCCACGCTGGAGACGGTCGACGTGCTGTCGAAGGAACCGGGCGTGTCGTTCAAGGAGCGCACCGACGTCACGGCCGTACCGGCGATGGGTGTGGTCGCCGAGACGATGGTGGCGCTCACCCTCGCCAACGAGGCGGCCCGCAAGTTCGGCGGCGACTCCGTGCGCGAGATGGTGCGCAACGCAGAGGCGGCAGAGCGGGACCGGCGGGAGGGTCCCCTTGGCTGATCGTCGCTCGAAGCACCCGACGCACATCGCGCTGGTCGGGCTGATGGGGTCCGGCAAGACCACCGTGGGCCAGCGGTTGGCGCGCCGGCTCGGCTACCGGTTCGTCGACGCCGACGCGGCGTTGGCCGAGCGCACCGGCCGCAGCGTCCGCCACTGGTTCGCCGAGGAGGGCGAGGAAGCGTTCCGCGAGGCGGAGACCTGGGTGCTCGCCGACCTGCTGTCGGCTCGCGAGCCCACGGTCGTGGCCACCGGCGGCGGCGTCGTCACCACCAAGGCCAACCGCACTCGACTGGCACAGCCCGACGTGGCGGTCGTGTGGCTGCGGGCCACCCCGGAGTTCCTCGCCAGCCGGATCGAGCAGCGCCAGGACGGCCGCAAGCGCCGTCCGCTGCTCGACGACGACGTGGCCGGAACCCTGGAACGCCTCGCCGGCGAGCGGAACGGCTGGTACGAGAAGGTCGCGGACATCACGATCGACGTCGAGCCGGTCCACCAGCACGACGACAAGCCCAAGAAGCGCCTGAGCCAGCTGGTCGAAGAGGCCCTGCGCGAGTCAGGCGTGGTCCAAGCGGGCGCCGCGTCGGGTGCGCGGTGATGCGGCCATGATCGAGCTCGACGTCCCGCTGGGCGACCGCAGCTACCCGGTGTTGGTCGGGTCCGGCGCGCGCCACCGCCTGGCGGCCGTGGTGCCGCACGGCGTCCGGCGCGCGGCCATCGTGACCCAGGCGACCATCGGGGTCGAGGTCGACGCCGGCATCGAGCAACGGACCTTCACGATGGGCGACGGCGAGGACGCCAAGCACCTCGGGACGGTCGAGGACCTGTGCCGCGACTTCGCGCAGTGGGGGCTGACCCGCGGCGACGTCGTGGTCGCCGTCGGCGGCGGGGTGGTGACCGACACGGCCGGCTTCGCCGCTGCGGTGTACCACCGGGGTCTGCCCGTCGTGCACGTGGCAACCACGCTGCTCGGTCAAGTCGACGCGGCCATCGGCGGCAAGACGGGCGTGAACTTGCCCGAAGGCAAGAACCTGGTGGGCGCGTTCTGGCAACCGTCCGCCGTGCTGTGCGACACCGAGGTGCTGGCGACGTTGCCGCCCCGCGAGTACCGCAGCGGGCTCGGGGAGATGGCCAAGTACGCCTTCTTGGGTGTCGACGACTTGCGCGACCTGCCGCTCGACGAAGCCGTCGCTGCGTGCGTCCGCTGCAAGGCCGACGTCGTGGCGTCCGACGAGCGCGAGAGCGGTCGCCGGGCGATCCTGAACTACGGCCACACGCTCGCCCACGCGGTCGAGACCGCCGGCCAGTACGACCTGCGACACGGCGAAGCGGTGGCGATCGGGCTGGTGTACGCGGCCGAGGTGGCGCGGCGGCTCGGGCGCATCGACGACGAACGGGTCCTCGAGCACCGCGACGTCGTCGCGTCGTACGACCTCCCGCTGGCCTTGCCGTCCGGCCTCGACCCGGGGCAGCTCGTCGACCTGTTCAGCCGCGACAAGAAAGCGGTCGCAGGTGTCACCTTGGTGCTCGACGGGCCACGCGGCGTCGAGCCCGTACCGGTCGACGATCGCGCACTGCTGCTCGACGCCATGGAAGCATTGCGGGCATGACCGGAAGCGAGCCGTCGCGCGGCACGATCGTGCTGCTGTCTGGCCCGAACCTCGATCTGCTCGGCCAACGCGAGCCGGCGGTGTACGGCACCGCCTCGCTGGACGACCACGTCGCCACCGCCACCGAAGCGGCGGCCGCCCACGGCTTTGCTCTCGAGCACACGCAATCGAACCATGAAGGCGACCTGATCGACGCCATCCACGCGGCGCGAGGTCGGGCTGCCGCCATCGTGATCAACGCCGCGGCCTTCACGCACTACTCATGGGCGTTGCACGACGCGCTCGCGGCGTTCGACGGGCCGTCGATCGAGCTGCACTTGTCGAATCCCGCGGCGCGCGAACCGTTCCGTCACACGTCGGTGTTGGCGGGGGTGGTCGGCGGCGCGGTGATCGGTTTCGGTGGGCTGGGGTACCGCCTGGCGGTCGACGCCGCCGTGGCGGTGCTCGAGGAGCGGGCGGCGTCGATGTGACAGCGCCGGTCGTCGACACCGACGTGTACGCGCTGGCCGACGCGGCCGACCCGGTCCGGGCTGCGGCGCGGGTCTTGCGGTTGGTCGAAGGTCTGGCGCCGTCCGACGTGGCCGGCCGGGCTGCTCGGGTGCAGGAGCGTCTCGACGACGCGGGGTGCGATGCACTGTTGGTCACGAACCTCGTGAACGTGCGCTGGCTCACCGGGTTCACCGGCTCGGCCGGACTGCTCCTGGCCACGCCCGATCGGCTCCACCTGGTCACCGACGGGCGTTACGACTTCCAGTCCCGCGACGAGCTCGAACGGGCGGGCGTCGACGCGGAGATCGTCATCGGCGCCGGTGAGGCGCAGCGCGACGCGATCCAAGCGCGGTCGTCAGGCTTCTCGCGGATCGGCTTGGAGTCCGACTCGGTCACGTGGGCGGCGCAGCGCCGGTACGCGTCGTCGTGGTTCGAGGGCGCCGAGCTGGTGCCGACCGGCCGCCTGGTCGAGGACTCGAGAGTGGTGAAGGACGCCGGGGAGATCGCCCGCATCGAGGCGGCGGCGGCCATCGCGGACGCCGCCCTGGCACGGCTGCGCCATCGACTCGTCGAGGAGCCGCGCGAGCGGGAGTTCGCACTCGAGCTCGACAGCGAGATGCGCCGACTCGGCGCGAGCGGTCCCAGCTTCGACACCATCTGCGCGGCCGGCACGAACGGCGCGATGGCGCACCACCGGCCGGACGACACCCGCTTGCGCGAGGGCGACCTCGTGGTGCTCGACTTCGGCGCCGTCGTCGATGGCTACTGCTCCGACATGACCCGCACGGTCATGCTCGGCGAGGCCACGTCGACCCAGGCCCGCATGCTCGAAGTCGTGGCCACCAGCCAGCAGGCCGGGGTCGCCGCCGTGGTCGCCGGCGTGCCGGCGGTCGACGTCGACGCCGCCTGCCGTGAGGTGATCGACCAGGCGGGCTGGGGCGACGCGTTCAGCCACGGCACCGGCCACGGGGTGGGACTCGAGATCCACGAGGCACCGGGGGTCTCGCGCACCTCGGCTGCTACGCTCACGCCCGGCGCGATCGTGACCGTCGAGCCCGGCGTGTACCTGCGGGACCACGGCGGCGTGCGCATCGAGGACACCCTGCTGGTGACACCGACCGGATCGCGCCCGCTCACCTTGGCTCCCAAGGTCACCGCGGTGAGTTGACCGTCCAATCCGTCACTTCCCGAGGAACACCATGGCTCTCACGACCAACGACCTGAAGAACGGCATGACCCTCAACTTGCCCGAGGGGCTCTTTCAGGTGGTGGAGTTCCAGCACGTGAAGCCGGGCAAGGGTGGGGCGTTCGTTCGCACCACGCTCCGCAACGTCCGGACCGGTTACTCGCTCGACCGCACGTTCCGTGCCGGCGAGAAGGTCGAGCAGGCCATGATCGACAAGCGGGAGATGCAGTACCTGTACCGCGACGGCGACGGGTTCGTCTTCATGGACACGCAGACGTACGAGCAGTCGACGGTGGCCGCTTCGGCCCTCGGCGACGCAGCGGGGTTCATCACCGAAGGTGCCACCCCCAACGTGCAGTTCTACGGCGACGAGGTCGTCGGGGTGGAGCTGCCGGCGGCCGTCGAGCTGGCCGTGATCGAGACCGAGCCCGGTGTCCAAGGCGACCGGGTGTCGGGTGCCCGCAAGCCCGCCACGGTCGAGACCGGGATCCAGGTCCAAGTGCCGTTGTTCGTCAACGTCGGCGACCGCCTCAAGGTCGACACCCGCTCCGGCGAGTACATCTCCAAGGCCTGACGCCCCCACCCCAAGGCGCACCGACCCGTTCTGGGCTGAAAATTACGCGTTGGGACGCGTCAAAAACAGCCCAGAACGGACTTTGCGCAGGGTGGCTGCCAGGCAGGCCGCGATGACCGCCGTCGACCAGCCGGGTCCTGCCAGCGCTGCCACCGCGCCGGCCGCCACGGCGGCCTGGCCCGCCACCGCGAGCGCGCGGCTGGCCGGCTCGGCCCGATCGAGGCGGCGGTGCAGCGCAGCCAGCCGTTCGGGCGTGCGTGCGCGGGCGCTCAGGAGCACTGCCGCGCCCCGCAGGGTGCCGAACGTGACGCACGCGGCGAAGGCGACCACCGGCGACGCAGTGAGGGCGGCGACCACCACCAGCGCGTACGTGGCTGCCGTCATGATGTACGTGGCGAACCCGGTGCCGATCTGCCAGCCGAAGCCGCCGGCGTACACCCAGGTGCGGAACTTGCGCAGCCACGTCTCGTCGACTTGGCGGGGATGCAACGGGAGGGAGATCCCGAACACCGCCAAGTCGGATGCGACCCCCACCAGCGCGGCGGCGCCGACCAGCGCGAGCGAGAGGGAGCGCGACGGGCCAACGGCGTGGAACGCGGCGGCGATGGCAGCCGCCACGGCGCCGAGGCACGCGCCGCCGACGGCGGCGCCGGCGATGAACCACGCCGCAGCCGCCGGGTAGCGGTGGCCGCGCGCCCGCTCGGTGACCGGCGTGATGGTCGACAGCATCGACAAGCCGCATGGCGACCACGTACCGCGGATGGCGGCCACGACGGCAAGGGCGAATGCGCAGACGATCGTGATGGCCATGGGGGCTCCTGTCACGAGACGATTCCGGTGAGCGGGTTGTACGTGAGGCTGCCGTGCTGGAAGTCGGCGCGCTGGGTGCCGTCGGACTGCGTGTACACGTCCGAGATCGGGAAACCGAGCGGCGACGTGTACGAACCCATCCCGTAGTACTTGCGGTAGATCGGTCCCCAGATGGCGTGCAGCCCGACGTCGTGCGAGTCGGAGATCATGCCGTCTTGGAACCAGCACACGGCGACACCCCGAACCGTGCCGGTGTTCGAGATGGGATAGCCGAGCGAGCTCTTCTCCCGGCCCAGCACGCGGTACTTCAGCGACAGCGAGCCGCGGATCTCGTGCGCGCCGGTGCCGCTGCTCCAGTAGATCAGGCCGTCTTGGAACGGTTGCCACTGCCCGCCGTCGCTGGTGGGCTGGACCGAGTCGGTCGGGTGGCCGAGCGCGGACTTCACGGACCCAATGCCCCAGTAGCACTGGTAGATGGGCTGCCAGACCGAGTGCACCCCCGCGGTCCACGAGGCGACGATCACGCCCTGTTCGAACCACGACACGAAGACCTTGCCCCACGGTGTGGTGAGCGTGCTCTCCTCGGTGATGGGGAATCCGAGCGGGCTCAGCGTGTTGCGCTGGCCGTAGTACTCGCCCCAGATCGAGCCGCGCACGGCGTGCGTGCCGGTGGTGGCCGACTCGAAGATCGCGCCGTGCTGGAAGACCGCCCAGAGGCCGCGGCCGGAGGGGTCGGGTCCCGGCGGGATCGTCATCTGGCCGAGCACGCCGGTGGGCCCGCCGTAGTGGTGCCAGAGGTCGGTGATCGCCGAGCAGCCCCGGTCGAGGCAGGGCGCCGAGTGCGTGGCGGTGTTGTTGTCGGTGGCGCTGGCGGTCGTGCAGGTCTGGTCGTACTGCCACGGCGGCGTGCACGTGGCCACACGGCACACGACCGGCCCGTAGCAGCTGATCTCCTGGTGGCACTGGCCGTAGCGGAACTGGTTGCACGCGACCCGGCGCCGATCGCAGGTGCCGGTGTTGTTGCAGTGGCAGGACCCGTTCCAGATCGACCCGCACTTGGCGTTGCAGTCGATGTAGTAGCGGGCTCCGCCGCAGCAGAACCCCGAGTTGTCGGCCTTCCACCAGCCGCCGACGAAGGTGTCGTTGGGGCACATGTTCTGCTTGCTCAAGGTGCAGCAGAACACGGTCCAGCCGTCGCCGCACTCGTTGCCGGAGCCACACACGGCGTCGTAGGCGCTCACCGGCTCCACGAGATACTTCCAGGGCTTGGTGGTGAGCGCAGAGCCGACCACGGCCGTGCTGGCGAGGAACCCCCGGCGCGACGAGCGGTTGCCGAACAGTCCCGTCGAAAGGCGGCTGACGACCCGCTCGGAGAACGAGGGGCTGGGCGTCGAGGCAGGTGCGGTCAACGTGGCCTCCTCAGCGGGGCGCGATGGTGGTCGCGGCGAGGGTCTGGTTGGCGAGATGTGTCAACTGGGTCGCGTTGCGCCGTGCGCCGAGCACCACGTAGAGGCAGAACGCTCGGCCCGACTCGGTGAAGAAGTGCTGGTAGCCGGCTTGGCCTGGCAAGGCGTGCTGGAGCGCGTCGGCGCGGAACTGCGCGGGGCTCAGACGTCGGGGTCGGGTGCCCGCGAACAGCGCGGTGCCGACGCTCTCGGCGCCGTACTCGAACAGCACGACCAGCAGGTTGCTGAACCCCATGAGGTCGACCGCGCCGGACCCGAAGTCGCCCCGCTCGGCCGGCAGCGCGAAGTTGGCGAGGTGCACAACGGGGTTGGGGCGGTCGCCGGCTGTGGCGCCTCGGGCCCGCTGCGCCGGCCCTGGCAACGCGTTGGCGGGCGGTGCGGCGCCGGGTTGGCGGACCATGATCCGCCCTTCCCACCCCGCAGGGAGGTCGACCGTGATGCCGTGGTCGGACAAGACCGTGCCCATCAGCGTGGACCTTCAGGGTGTGCCGCGGGCTCGCCGGTCGGGTACAAGCTCGGGTCGCCCGGCATGATGCCCGCCTGCATCAGCTCGCGGTCGACTTGTGCTTCGCGCGCCGCGTCGCCGAGCGGTTTGGCGTCGCGCAGCTCCGTGCTCGACAAGAACGCGACGTCGCCGGTGGCTTGTGAGAGCAGCCGGGCCACCTGTTCCCAGCTCAAGCCGGTGCCTTCACCGTTGATGCGGCCGGCTGGGCCGTCGACCGACACCACGTACGGCGAGCCCGGCACCGCGTAGTCGGTCCACGCCTGCGACGACGCCACCACGTCGAGGCCCCGGGGCCGCAAGGCGTCGAGCGCCGAGGGGCTCTCGTCGACGAGGTCCTTCGTGAGCACCACCAGGCGGGTGTTCTTCGGCAGGTGGATCTGGGAGCGATCGGCGAGCGCCGACCAGAACGCTTGGCACGTCTGGCAGCCGGAGGTGAGGAACACCAAGACGGTGTGGTGGTCGACGCCGGCCACGCGGACCACCACCGCGTTGCCGGTGGGGTCACGACCGGAGATGTCCGGCGCCGCGGCGCCTGCAACCCCGCCGGGCACCGGCTCGGGGACGCCGGCCACGGTCCGGATCGGCGGCTCGACCGCGGTGCGCACGGGCGCGCCGCCGTCGTCGAGCTCGTGCAGGCGCCGCAAGATGGTGGCGTGGCTGCGCAACAGGCCGGCCACCAGCAGGGCCAGCAGCACGACCGCCGCGGTCAGCACCGACACGAGCGCGGTCATCGTTGCGGCTCCGGCGGGGCAACCGAGCGCTGCGCATCGAGCAACGCGGGCACCGCGGTGAAGGCGAGGTAGCCGAGCCAGGCCAGCGCGAGGGTGGCGACGGCGAACGGCAGGCCGGACAAGGGCTGGCCGTGCGCGAGGTCGAGCACACTGCCCGGCGGTGACCAGGTGGCCGCCAGCGCCGCTGCCGCGGCCGCCAGGTCGACCACGACGTGGACCGGGCTCACGGGTGCGTCGACCTCGCCGAAGCAGCCGCAGGGCTCACGGTTGGACCGCACCGCGAGCATCCGGGCTGCGACTGCCGCGAACACGAGGTACGCGCACGCGACCAGCGCGGAGGTGAGGCGGTTGCCGAACGCGAGCGCGCCGGCCGCGATCACCACTTCGACGAAGCCGCTGATGCGCCCGATCGGCACGCGCCGCAGATGCCGCAGACCCGGGATGCGGGCCGATTGCAGCGCTTGGGTGACGACGGCAGGTCGGACCAGCTTCGCGACCCCCGCCCCGCCCAGGAGGATGGCCGCCGCGAAGAGCCATCCGGCGGCGACTGGCATGCTCTGACCGTAACACTGGCGTCGGCGTGGGTGAGCGGTGGGCGCGGTGGCTGCGGCGATCAACTGGACACGTGTTCAGCGGCCCCACCGACTGCCGCACGGGTCGACCGTTGCGTCGCCAAGCGGTCGTCGGGTTGGTGGGCCGGGACGGTCGCCGACCGACACGCGGCTACGGTGCGCATCCGGCCTCGCGACCCTCGCGCCGCCCGAGCAAGGACCATCCGTGGAGCACCCGACGTCCGCATCCGAGCCGGCCGGCGAGCCCGACGGCGAGCCCGACGGCGAGCCGGTCGACGAGCCGGACACCGTCGAGGCGTACGACGCCACACCGATCGGCGGCGCCGCAGGCCCACGGCGGGCCGCTCGCGAGCGGGCGCTCGAGCTCCTGTACGAAGCGGAGGTCAAAGGCTGCACGGTGGCCGACATCGTCGACGCCCTTCCGCTCGCGCCGGATCCGTACGCCGTCGCGCTGGCCGGGGCAGCACAAGCGCGCCAAGCCGCCACCGACGAGCTGCTCGGGCAGTTCTCCCACCGTTGGGACGTGCACCGCATGCCGGCGGTCGACCGGGCGGTGCTGCGCCTCGCGGTGGGCGAGCTGGCGTCGCAACCCGATGTGCCGGCCCGCGTGGTGCTCAACGAGGCGGTCGATCTCGCCAAGCGCTACTCGACCGAGGAATCCGGCCGCTTCGTGAACGGGTTGCTGTCGCGGGTCGCGCACGAGGTGCGTCCCGGCGAGCTCGACGCGCCCGACGAGCGCTGAGCCGACCGTCCGCGTCGAGCCACCCGCGGCACCAACCCGCCGGCTGGGTGGATCGCCGTGGCGGCCCGGGCACAGGTGCGGGTCCGTGGCCGGTCAGTGGCCCGGTCAGCGACGTGTCAGAGGCCGCCGCTGAAGGTGTCGCACTTCCGGGGGTCGCCGGTCTCGTAACCGGTGCGGAACCACTTCTGTCGTTGGGCCGCCGAGCCGTGCGTCCACGTCTCGGGCGTGACCTTGCCCTGGAACTCCTGTTGGATCCGGTCGTCGCCCACCGCGGCCGCGGCGTCGAGGCCGTCGGTGATGTCGGCGTCGGTGATGGAGGTGATCAGCGGGCGCCCGGTGCTGGCGTCGGGGGTGGTGCTGGCGTGGTGCGCCCACACTCCCGCGTAGCAGTCGGCTTGGAGCTCGAGACGCACCGAGTCGCTGTTCTCGCCTTGCTGCGCGCCGTGTTGCGCGTCGGCGAGCGTGCCGGTGAGGTCCTGCACGTGGTGGCCGTACTCGTGGGCGATCACGTACGCCTGTGCGAACGGTCCGCCCTTGGCGCCGAAGCGGCTGCGGAGCTCGTCGAAGAAGCCGAGGTCGATGTACACCAGCTTGTCGGCCGAGCAGTAGAAGGGCCCCACGTCCGCGTTCGCCGGGCCGCAACCGGTGGTGATCTGCCCGGTGAAGAACCGGGTCTGCGCGCCTTGATAGTTCTGGATCTCGGTGCCCCAGAAGTCCTGCACGCTGTTGACCACGCCGACGATGCGGCAGTCGTCGCGCTGGTTGGCGTCGGCGCCGGTGCGGCAGTCGCTGGCGAGGTTGCCGGCGCCGACCTGCTGGTTCGGGGTGACCTGCCCCGACAGACTCGACGACCCGCCGCCGTTGCTGAGCACCGTGACCAGCAAGTAGATCACCAGCCCCACCACGCCGAGGCCGCCGCCGCCCACGCCCATGCGACCGAGGCCCCCGAGGCCGCCCAGTCCGCCGAGGCCGCCGCCTCCCGCGCCGCGCTCGTCGTCGATCTGCGACACGTCGAGCGGGGCCTGATCGTCGAACTCCATGAGGCGTGTCTCCTGGTCGAGCACCAACGAGGGGTGCCGGGATGGGCCCGCGGTGGCGGAAACCCTACGACCTCGCGAGGGGCGGCGGCTGCTATCCTGGCTGCCTGACCGTGAAGTGGGTCCGGCGAGGCCCATACGGACAGGAGCTGGCCGATGGCCGAACGAGAACGACGCCTGACGCCCCCGTACGGGGGCGTTTTCGTTGCCCGGACCCGCGTGATGGACGCCGGTGACCTGCAACGGGCCACCTGGCGCATGGCGCACGAGATCGTCGAGGCGAACCATGGTCTCGACGAGGTCGTCCTGGTCGGGCTGCAGACCGGTGGCATCGACCTGGCGCACCGCCTGGCGGTGGCGCTGGCCGAGATCGAGGGCAGCGAGGTGCCGGTCGGCAGCCTCGACGTCGCGTTCTACCGCGACGACATCGGGCTGCGGCCCGTGCTGCCCGAGGCCGTGACCGACATCCCGGTCGAGCTCGACGGCAAGGTGGTCGTGCTCACCGACGACGTGCTGTTCACCGGCCGCACGATCCGGGCCGCGCTCGACGCGCTGGTCGACTACGGCCGTGCCCGCGCCGTGCAGCTCGCCGTGATGGTCGATCGGGGGCACCGGGAGCTGCCGATCCGGCCCGACTACGTCGGCAAGAACCTGCCCACCCGGCGCGACGAGGTGGTCGATGTGCACGAGCACGGCGTGGACCTCGGCGAGATGGTGAAGGTCAAGTGAGGCATCTGCTGTCGATCGACGATCTCGGCGGCGCCGACGGGATTGCCGAAGTGCTGCGGCTCACCGACTCGTTCGTCGAGGTCAGCGCCCGCCAGATCCCGAAGGTCCCCGCGCTGCGCGGCAAGACCGTGGCGTGGTTGTTCTACGAGGACTCCACCCGCACCCGCCTGTCGTTCGAGACCGCGGCCAAGCGGCTGTCGGCCGACACGCTCAACTTCTCCGTCTCGTCATCGTCGGTCAGCAAAGGCGAGTCGCTGCGCGACACCGCGCTCACCATCGAGGCGATGGGCGTCGACGCGATCGTGGTGCGGCACAAGTCGGCCGGCGCGCCGCACCGCATCGCCACCTGGGTCGGCGCCAAGGTCGTCAACGCCGGCGACGGCTGGCACGAGCACCCCACGCAGGGCCTGCTCGACGCGTACACGATCCGCCAACGCCTCGGCAGCCTCGAGGGGCGCCACGTGGCGATCATCGGCGACATCAACCACTCGCGGGTGGCGCGCAGCGACGTGCTGGCGTTCACCGCGATGGGCGCCGAGGTCACCCTGGTCGGTCCGCCCACCTTGTTGCCGCCGAGCCTCGAAGGCTGGCCGGTGAACGTGAGCTACGACCTCGACGCGGTGCTGCCGACCGCCGACGTGGCCGCGCTGCTGCGGCTGCAGCGCGAGCGGATCGACGAAGCGCTGGTGCCCACCTTGCGCGAGTACACGGCAGGGTGGGGGCTCACTGCCCGCCGGGCAGGGTTGCTGCGCGACGACGCCATCGTGATGCACCCCGGGCCGATGAACCGCGGGGTGGAGATCGCGCCCGAGGTCGCCGATCTGCCGAGCGCGGTGATCGTCGACCAGGTCCGCAACGGCGTCGCCGTGCGGATGGCCGTGCTGTACCTGCTGCTCGGCGCCGGCACCGACCTCGTCCCACCGACCACCGACGACGCCACCGACACCGCCACCGACACCGCCGCCGATGCGTCCGACGACGTCGGCGGGCTGCCCGCCGATCAGCCCGACCAACCCGCCGAGGCGGGGGAGGAGACCGCCCGTGCCTGAGCCCACCCTGGTCATCAAGGGCGGACGTCTGATCGACGCGACGGGTGAGCGCAACGCCGACGTGGTGGTCGGTGACGACGGCACCGTGTTGGCCGTCGGCACCGGCCTCGACGCACCGCGCACGCTCGACGCAGGCGGGTGTGTGGTGAGCCCCGGTCTGGTCGATCTCCACGCCCACTTGCGCCAGCCGGGCAAGGAGGAGGCCGAGACCATCGAGACCGGCAGCCGCTGCGCTGCGCTCGGCGGGTTCACGGCGGTCGTGGCCATGCCCAACACCACCCCCGCCATCGACTCGGCCGCGGTCGTGCGCGAAGTGCAGGACCTCGCCCGCACGGCGATGTGCGAAGTGGCCGTCGCCGGCGCCATCACCCTCGGACGTCGAGGCGACACCCTCGCCCCGATGGCCGAGATGGCCGCGCTCGGGGTCCGGCTGTTCACCGACGACGGCTCGGGCGTCGAAGACAACCGGCTGATGCGTCGGGCCCTGGAGTACGCCAGCGGACTTCCCCAACCGGTCGTGCTCGCCCAGCACTGTGAGGACGGCGCGCTCAACGCCGGCGGCCACATGCACGAAGGCGAGTGGTCCGCCCGGCTCGGCATCCCGGGCCAGCCTGCCGAGGCCGAGGAGCTGATGGTCATGCGCGACATCGCGCTGGCCCGCCTCACCGGCCAGCGGGTCCACTTCCAGCACTTGTCCACTGCAGGGTCGGTGGTGATGGTCCGTGCGGCCAAAGCTGCCGGGCTGCCGGTGTCGGCAGAAGCAACGGCGCACCACCTGGCGCTGACCGACGCGTTGTGCGCCAGCTACGACCCGGTGTTCAAGGTCAACCCGCCTCTGCGCACCACCACCGACGTGCTCGCGGTGCGCGACGGCCTCGCCGACGGCGCCATCGACGCCATCGCCACCGACCACGCCCCCCACGAGCAAGAAGCCAAAGAGCAGCCGTTCGACCAGGCTCCGCCCGGGATGCTCGGGTTGGAGACGGTGCTCGCCGTGGCGCTCACCACCATGGCCGGCGACGCGGACCCGCCCGATGGGTTCGCGGCAGAGGGGGTGGTGCCGGTCGACCCGACCGGCGAGCTCGGCGCGGGCAACGGGCGCAACGGCATCGCCACGCGTGGGCGGGCTTCGCTGGGAGACGTGCTCGGCGCACTGTCGTGGCGTCCGGCATCGATCGCCGGGCTCGACCACCACGGCGGGCCGATCGTCGCGGGTCGCGCGGCGCACCTCGCGGTGATCGACCCCACCGCCACGTGGACGGTCGACGCGGCGGCGTCGGCGAGCCGCAGCCGCAACAACCCGTGGGCCGGCCTCGAGCTGCGGGGGAAGGTGCGCCACACGCTCTGGCGCGGTGAACCGATCGTGATCGACGGGGAGGCGCAACGATGACCCGGCGTCTCCAACCGGCACTGCTGGTGTTGGCCGACGGAACCGTCTTCGAGGGCGAGGCGTTCGGCGCCCTCACGCCGGGGCGCATCGCGCCGGGTGAGGTCGTGTTCAACACCGTGCTGTCGGGCTACCAGGAAGTGATCTCCGACCCGTCCTACGCGGGCCAGATCATCTGCTTCACGTACCCGCACATCGGCAACTACGGCGCCAACCGCAGCGACGACGAAGCGCGTCGCCCCTTCGCCCGCGGCGTGATCGTGCGAGAGCTGGCCCGGCGCGAGAGCAGCTGGCGTTCCGAGGAGCACCTCGATGCGTTCCTGCGCCGCCACGACGTGCCGGGCATCGGCGGCATCGACACGCGACGCCTCACTCGCCACATCCGCGACGCCGGGGCCATGCCCGGCGCGTTCGCGATCGTCGACGACCGCGTCGACGGCGCGATCGACGAGGCCACGCTGAAGGCGGCCGCGGCCGCCGAGCCGGGCACCGAGGGGATCGACTTGGTGGCGCAAGTGACCACGCCGGAGCCGTACGTCGTCGAGGCCCGCGGGGGTGACTTGCGGATCGTGGCCTACGACTTCGGCATCAAGACGACGATCTTGCGGCACCTCGCCGGTCTCGGGACCGTCGAGGTGGTGCCGGCGTCGACCACGGCCGCCGAAGTGCTCGCCCGCGAGCCCGACGGCGTGTTCTTGTCGAACGGCCCGGGCGACCCGATCACGGTCCCGTATGCCACCACGGCGGTCGGCGAGCTGCTCGGCGAAGTGCCGGTGTTCGGCATCTGTCTCGGCCACCAGCTGCTCGCTTCGGCGCTCGGCGGCGAGATCGCCAAGCTGCCGTTCGGCCACCACGGGGGCAACCACCCGGTGCGCAACTTGGCCACCGGCCACGTCGAGATCACCAGCCAGAACCACAACTTCGCGGTGGTGGAAGGCTCGGTGCCGCACGCCGAGGTCACCCACGTCAACCTCAACGACGGCGTGGTCGAGGGCCTCCGGTGCACCGACGTGCCCGCCTTCAGCGTGCAGCACCACCCCGAAGCCGGCCCGGGCCCGCACGACGCCTCCTACCTGTTCGCCGACTTCGCGAGTCTCGTCCGCAAGGACAGCCTTTCCAGACGAACCCGGCGGCGTCCGCCTGCGGCGGACACGGCGGCGGCGACCGAGCAGGTCGGATCGCCCGCGGTTGTCCCGGCGCCAGAGCCCCCCGACCCCACCGGCCCGCCCGTCGGTCCGTCTGGCGACGGGAGGGAGGGCTGATGCCGAAGCGCACCGACCTGTCGTCGATCCTGATCATCGGGTCGGGACCGATCGTGATCGGGCAGGCCTGCGAGTTCGACTACTCCGGTACGCAGGCGTGCCGCGAGCTGCGAGCCGAGGGCTACCGCGTGATCTTGGCCAACTCGAACCCGGCCACGATCATGACCGACCCCGAGTTCGCGGATGCCACGTACGTCGAGCCGCTCGACGTCGACATCCTCACCAAGATCATCGCCAAGGAGCGGCCCGACGCCTTGTTGCCGACGCTCGGCGGTCAGACGGCCCTGAACTTGGCGATGGAGCTGGCCGAGGCCGGTGTGCTCGACCGCCACGGCGTCGAGATGATCGGCGCCGACGCGGAGGCGATCGCCACTGCCGAGGACCGCCAGCAGTTCAAAGAAGCCATGACCGGCATCGGGCTCGACGTCCCGTCGTCGGGGATCGCCCACACGATGGACGAAGCCCGCGAGGTGGTCGAGCGGATCGGCCTGCCGGTGATCATCCGTCCGGCGTACATCCTCGGCGGCAAGGGCACCGGCATCGCGTCGACCCCCGAGCAGTTCGACAAGATCGCCGCCACCGGCCTCGAAGCGAGCCCGATCTCCGAGATCCTGATCGAGCAGTCGATCGCAGGTTGGAAGGAGTACGAGCTCGAGGTCATGCGCGACCGGGCCGACAACTGCGTGATCATCTGCTCGATCGAGAACCTCGACCCGATGGGCGTGCACACGGGCGACTCGATCACGGTCGCGCCGGCCCAGACCTTGAGCGACGTCGAGTACCAGCGCATGCGCGACGCGGCGTTCGCGTGCATCCGGCGCGTCGGCGTCGAGACCGGCGGGTCCAACGTGCAGTTCGCGCTCGACCCGGCCAACGGCGACATGGTCGTGATCGAGATGAACCCGCGCGTGAGTCGCTCGTCCGCCCTTGCGTCGAAGGCCACGGGCTTCCCGATCGCCAAGATCGCCGCCAAGCTGGCGGTCGGCTACACGCTCGACGAGATCCCCAACGACATCACCAAGGCCACCCCGGCGAGCTTCGAGCCCACCATCGACTACGTGGTCACCAAAGTGCCGCGGTGGGCCTTCGAGAAGTTCCCCGGCACCACCGGTGTGCTCGGCACACAGATGCAGTCGGTCGGCGAGGCGATGGCCATCGGCCGCACGTTCCCCGAGTCGCTGCAAAAGGCGCTGCGGTCGCTCGAACAGGGCCGTCACGGGCTCAACTGCGACCCCGGAGAGGCGCAGTACGACGACTGGTCCGACGACGAGCTGGTCAGCCGGGCAGCGATCGCCACACCCGATCGGCCCTTCCAACTCGAAGCCGCGCTGCGCCGCGGCCTCGGCATCGACCGGGTCTACGAAGCCACCCGCGTCGATCCCTGGTTCCTCGACCAGATCAGCCTGATCACCGAAGAGCGTGCCGAGCTGGCCGCGGCCGGCATCGAGTCGATGGACCGGGCGGGCTGGCGGCGTGTGAAACGGCTTGGCTTCTCCGACGCGCAGCTCGGCTACTTGTGGGACGTCGACCCGCTCGAGGTGCGCCGCCGGCGTCTCGAAGCCGGGGTGCGGGCCACGTTCAAGACCGTCGACACCTGTGGGGCCGAGTTCGAGGCGGAGACGCCGTACCACTACTCCACGTACGAGGACACCGACGAGGTCCGAGCGTCGAGCGCGCCGAAGGTCCTGATCCTCGGCTCGGGCCCGAACCGGATCGGCCAAGGCATCGAGTTCGACTACTGCTGCGTGCACGCGTCGTTCGCGCTGCAAGCAGCGGGCTACGAGACCATCATGTTGAACTGCAACCCCGAGACGGTGTCGACCGACTACGACACGTCGAACCGGTTGTACTTCGAGCCGCTCACCCACGAAGACGTGCTCAACGTCATCGAAGCCGAACAGGACGCGTCGGTCGCGGGCGGCGCCGGGTCGCTGGTTGGCGTGGTGGTCGCGCTCGGCGGCCAGACGCCGTTGAAGCTGTCGGGCGTGCTGCCCTCCGAATTGGTGCTCGGGACGCCGCCCGCGTCGATCGACCTCGCCGAGGACCGCGACCGCTGGAACGCGCTGTGCACCGAGCTCGGCATCCCCCAGCCGGCGGGTGGCACGGCCACCACCGTCGACGCGGCGCTCGCCATCGTCGCGGGCATCGGCTACCCGGCGCTCGTGCGGCCCAGCTACGTGCTCGGCGGTCGGGCCATGGAGATCGTCTACGACGACGCGCAGCTGGCCCGGGCGATGGAGGAGCTCGCCAGCTTCGGCGGGCTGGGCCGCGAGGGCCTGTCGTCGCAGCGACCGGTGCTGATCGACCGTTTCTTGGAGGACGCCACCGAGGTCGACGTCGACGCCATCCGTGACCACACCGGCGAGATCATCATCGGCGGCGTCATGGAACACGTCGAGGAAGCCGGTGTCCACTCGGGCGACTCGGCGTGCGCGTTGCCGCCGTACTCGCTCAGTCCCGACACGGTGGCGGTCATCGAGGACTACACCCGGCGCATCGCCCACGCGCTCGAGGTGGTCGGGCTCATCAACGTCCAGTACGCGGTGAAGGAGATGCCCGTCGAGGGCGGCGAGCCGGGTCAGACCGCAGCCGAGGTGTTCGTCATCGAGGCGAACCCGCGGGCCAGCCGCACCGTGCCGTTCGTGGCCAAGGCCACCGGTGTGCCGTTGGTGAAGATCGCCACCCGGGTGATGGTCGGCGCCACGCTCGGCGAGCTGCGGGGCGAGGGCATGGTGCGTGCGCCGGTCACCGGGCACGTCGCCGTGAAAGAAGCCGTGCTGCCGTTCAACCGCTTCCCCGACGTCGACCGGGTGCTCGGTCCCGAGATGCGCTCCACCGGTGAGGTCATGGGGATCGACGCCACGTTCGGCCTGGCGTTCGCCAAGAGCCAGATCGGCGCCGGCGACCGGCTGCCCGAGTCGGGCACCGTGTTCTTGTCGCTTGCCGATCGCGACAAGGCCCAAGGGGTGGCGGCGGCACGCCGGTTCGCCGACCTCGGCTTCAAGATCGCCGCCACGTCGGGCACGGCCGACCACCTCGAAGCGCACGGCGTTCCGGTGTCGACCCGGGTCGCCAAGATCGGCGAGCCGGAGGGATCCGACGCGGTGCAGCTCATCTCGTCGGGTGAGGTGCAGTTGGTCGTGAACTCGCCGCGCGGCCGCGGGCCGCGGGCCGACGGCGACCACATCCGATCCGCCGCCGGGGTGGCCGGGATCCCCTGCCTCACCACTGCCGCGGCCGGCCTCGCCGCGGCCACCGGGATGGCCGACTGGGCGGAGCATCCGCTCCAAGTCCGCTCGTTGCAGGAATACCACCGGATGGGCGGAGCGGATCTGCGCCGCACCCCACCGGAACCGGAGGCCGCAGCGACCCCGCCGTCTTCGACCTCCGCCCGCCGTCGCCGGTCCTCTGGCCCGGTGTGAGGCGAGCGGATGGCAGCGCCACACACCCCAGGGAACTGGCGTCGGTTGAGGCGACCTTCACGGCACGCGCCGGCCGCCGTCGACCTGTCGACGACCGTCGGCGGGGTGCGGTTCCCGAACCCGGTGATGACGGCGTCGGGTACCGCAGGGCACGGCGCGGAGCTGCGGCACTTCTTCGACTTGTCGGCTCTCGGCGGGGTGGTCGTGAAGTCGTTGGCGGCGTTTCCCTGGGAGGGCAATGCCGCCCCGCGGGTGCACGAGACCCCCGGCGGCATGCTCAACAGCGTGGGCCTGCAAGGGCCGGGCGTCGAGTCGTGGCTCGCCCACGAGTTGCCCGATCTGCTGGCAGCGGGGTGCACCCGGATCGTCGCGTCGATCTGGGGGCGCAGCGTCGAGGAGTACGAAGCCGCCGCCCGGCTCCTGTCGAGCGCGCCGGGCGAGGTGGTGGCGGTCGAAGTCAACCTGTCGTGCCCGAACACCGAGGCCGGACGCCACTTGTTCGCGCACGACCCGGCCGCCGCCGCGGAAGTGGTGGCCGCCTCGGCCGCCCACGGCCGCCCCACGTGGGCCAAGCTCAGCCCCAACACCGATCGCCTGGTCGACGTCGCCGGCGCGGTGGCGGGCGCCGGCGCGGCTGCGGTGACGTTGGTGAACACGCTGCTCGGCTTGTCGATCGACCCGCACACCCGGACCGCCCGGCTCGGCAACGGTGGCGGCGGATTGTCGGGACCCGCCATCCACCCGGTCGCAGTGCGGGCGGTGCACGACGTGCATGCCGCGCTTGGCGACCTGCCGATCGTCGGCGTCGGAGGGATCGCCACGGCCGACGACGCGGTCGAGTTGTTGTTGGCCGGCGCGTCGGCCGTGCAGGTCGGCACCGCCACCTTCGCCCGACCGACCGCACCCCACGACGTGTTGACCTCACTGGAGCGATGGTGTCGCCGCGACGGCGTATCGTCGATCACCGAGCTGATCGGAGCTGCCCATGTCTGAGCCGACCTCTTGGCCCACCGCCGCTTCCGACGCCCCCGATCCCGCGGCGCTGTCCGACGATCCGGCGCGCGCCCGGTTGGCCATCGCGCTCGACGTCGACGACCTCGTCGTCGCCATCCGCATGGCCCGCGACCTGCGCCCGTGGTTCTCGGTGGCGAAAGTGGGCCTCGAGCTGTTCAGTGCGGTCGGGCCGGACGCCGTGACCGCCATGGCCGATCTCGGATACGACGTGTTCGCCGATCTCAAGTACCACGACATCCCGACCACCGTCGGCCGGGCGGCCCGCGTGACCGGCGCCCTCGGCGCCAAGTACCTCAACTTCCACGCGCAAGGCGGGGTCGACATGTTGCGGGCGGGGGTCGAGGGGTTCAAGCAGGGCGCCACCGACGCGGGCATGCCCGAACCGGTCGCCTTGGCGGTCACCATCTTGACCAGCGAGCCCGAGGCGCCGGCCGACGCGATGGCCACGCGCGTCGGCGCAGCGATCGAAGCGGGCTGCGACGGCGTGGTGTGCGGCGCACACGACGTGGCGGCCGTGCGCCAGCTCGCACCGGCCTTCGTGACGATGGTGCCGGGGATCCGCCCGGCGGGGGTCGACGACCACGACCAAGGTCGCCCCGGCACGCCCACCGAAGCGATCGGGGCCGGCGCCAGCGTGATCATCTTGGGCCGGGCCGTCACCCGCGCGGCCGACCCCGTAGCCGCGGCCACCGCGGTGCACGCCGAAGTGACCGCGGCGCTGACCCGGGCCTGACACCCCGGCTCGGTCGGAAGCGGCCGGGGGTTGGCGCCGAGGTGCGTCGCGCTGGCCGAGCCGGATCGTGAGTGCCCCGGACGTGCGAAGGAGGGCGGGGTAGGGTGCCACCATGCCTCAGCCGCCCTCCCTCACCCCCGAACAGCGTGCCGCCGCTCTGGAGAAGGCCGCTGCAGCCCGCCGGGCCCGTGCCGAGCTGAAGGAACGGCTCAAGATGGGGTCGCTCAGCTTGCGTGAGCTCTTCGGCAAGGCCGACAGCGACGACCACGTCGGCAAGATGAAAGTGCTGGCCGTGCTCGAATCGTTGCCCGGCGTCGGCAAGGTCAAGGCGCGCCGCACGATGGAGAAGCTCGGGATCGCCGAGAACCGCCGTGTGCGGGGCCTCGGCAACCAGCAGGTCAGCAACCTGCTCGACGAGTTCCCGCCTGATCACTGACTGCCCCGGCCGGCTGACCTCCTGATCGCCCCAGGGCGGACGCGCGCGTGTTGATCACCATCTCGGGCCTTCCCGGGTCCGGCACGAGCACCGTGGCGAAGGCGGTGGCGGCCGAGCTGGGCCTCGAGCACCTCGACGGCGGCACCGTGTTTCGGGCCATGGCCAAAGAGCACGGTCTCGGGTTGCACGCCTTCGGCGAGCTCGCGCAGCGCGATTCGTCCATCGACGTGACCCTCGACGAGCGGTTGGCCGAACGGGCGCGGGCCGGCGATGTCGTGCTCGAGTCGCGCCTGGCCGGCTGGATCGCCCGTCAGGACGACTTGGCCGCGGTGAAGGTGTGGATCAACTGTGACGAGCAGGTCCGCGCGGAGCGGGTGGGGGCCCGCGACTCGCAGGACCCGGCCGACGCGCTGGCGGTCAACCGGGCGCGCGAAGCGTCCGAACGCCAGCGGTATGCGACGTACTACGGCATCGACTTGGCCGTGCTCGACATCTACGACCTCGTCCTCGACTCGTCCACCCGCCCCGCTGCCGACCTCGTCGCCGCCATCGTCGCCGCCGCCCCCTCCGCCCCCAATCCCGAGGTGTGAGCACTTGACCACCTCACCGGTGGCGAGGTGCTCACAGCAGGACGGGAATCGGGAAATGGACGGTGCGGTTCGCGGTCCCGGCAGATAGTTTACCTGGTGAAGGATTGGAGCGGACACGGACGAGGCGAACCAGACGAACCGGGTCAAGACGGCCATGGGGCGCACGTTCTCGTCGCTCCACACGCGGAACTTCCGGTTGTTCTTCATCGGTCAGCTCATCTCGAACACCGGCAACTGGCTGACGATCGTCGCGCTCACGCTGCTGGTGCTCCACCTCACCGGCAGCGGCGTGGCGGTCGGCGCCGTGGCCGCCTGCCAGTACGGCCCGATCCTGTTGCTGTCCGCGTGGGCCGGCGCCATCGCCGACCGCTCGAACAAGCTGCGGCTGCTGAAGACCACCCAGGCGCTCGAGATGTGCCAGTCGTTCGCGCTCGGCGCGCTGGCGTTCCAGCGAAACCCACCGCTGACCTGGCTGTTCGTCACCGCCGCTGCGGGCGGGGTGTTGCTGGCGTTCGACAACCCGGTGCGACGGTCGTTCGTGACCGAGATGGTGGCGTCGGACGAGATCCCGAACGCGGTGCTGCTGTACAGCGCGCTGGTCAATGCGTCGCGCATCTTCGGCCCGGCGCTGGCCGGCCTGCTGGTCGTGACGGTGGGTTACGGCTGGAGCTTCACCCTCGACGCGACGTCGTACGTGGCCGTCCTCGTGGCCCTGTTCATGATGCGACCCGCGGAGCTGCGGACCGTGCCGGTGACCCCGAGGGGGAAGGGGCAGGTCCGGGCCGGCATCCGCTACGTCTCCCAAGTGCCCGACTTGTGGATCCCGTTCGCCATGCTCGGCGTGATCGGGCTGCTGGGCTACAACTTCAGCGTCGTGCTGCCCTTGCTCGTGGAGCACTCGCTGGGCGGCGGCGACGGCACGTTCACGTTGGTGTACTCGGTGTACGGGCTGGGGGCGCTCGTGAGCGCCCTGGTCGCGGCGCACCGCAACCGGGTCAGCGTCCGGGTGATCGTGGTCGGCTCGCTCGCGCTCGGCTCGACGATGTTGGTGCTGTCCGCGGTGCCCAACATCGCCACGGCGTTCCCGGTCGTGTTCGTGCTCGGGGTCGCCAGCCTGATCTACATGACGGCCACCACCGCCATCGTGCAGGTGCGGGCCGATCCCGCCATGCACGGACGGGTGCTTGCGCTGCAGAGCGTGCTGCTGATCGGCACGACGCCGATCGGCGGGCCGATCCTCGGGTGGGTTGCCGACTTGATCAACGCCCGAGCGCCGCTCGTCCTGGGCGGTGTGGCCACGATCTCGGCCGGCGTGTGGGGTTGGTGGACCGTGCGGCGGCTCCACGTCGACGAGGCACCGCGTCCGGTGGCCGAGCCCGAGCTCTCCGAAGTCGTCGAGGCCAGCGGCGCGAGCTGATCCGGGAAGGAGTGGCGCGGCGGCGGACGCCCGGCGCGTCACGGCCCGAGCGCCGCCATTTCGGTGCGATTCGTGCAGAAGTGGCTGAATGCTCGCCAAGATCCTCCGAATCGCACGGTCCTGGCTGCCCGCGCCAGACGATCCGGGCGGGTGGGACGTCATCTCGCTGCGCGGAAGTCGTCCTCGCGGGGGTCGGGTTGGTAACCTTGCCTGTCCCGTCCGGACGCCGTCGGCGCGCTGGTACGGGTGCAAGTTCCCCCGAGTGAACGAGCGGTGAGATGGCCTGGGAGCACGACACGATGATGAACCCCCGCGTCGAGGATCTCCTCGAGCGCGCCGGGTCCAAGTTCCACTTGGTCACGCTGGCGTCCAAGCGCGCCCGTCAGATCAACTCGTACTTCGGGCAGCTCGGTGAGGGCCTCGGGTCGGTCGTCCCGCCGCAGGTCACGAGCTCGGCGCGCAAGCCGCTGTCGATAGCGTTCGAGGAGATCGCTGCCGACAAGATCGTGCCGGGCGAGCCCGAGCCGCTCGCTGACGAGGTCGACGAGGCAGCCGACGGCGAAGCTGGCGCACCCGCCCTCGAGGTGGTCGCCACCGACCCGTCGGGCGACGAGGCGGAGTAGGCCCGACCCTCCCGGTCCGGCGCCGCGCCGTCCCCCGACTGGCCCCATGCCCGCATCTCCGCCGAGCCCGCTGTCGGGCAAGCGCGTGGTGCTCGGCGTCACCGGCGGCATCGCCGCGTACAAAGCCATCGAGGTGTGCCGTCGCCTCGTCGACGCCGGGGCCCACGTGTCACCGGTGCTCACGAGAGGCGCGCTGCGGTTCGTGGGCGCCACCACGTTCTCTGCGCTGGCCTCGGAGGCGGCGCAGACGAGCTTGTTCGACGAAGCCGATCCGATTCCGCACACCCGGCTCGGCCAGGCGGCCGACCTGGTGATCGTGGCGCCCGCCACCGCACGGCTGCTCGGTGCGTACACGGCCGGCATCTCCTCTGATCTGCTCACCGCCACGCTGCTCGCCACCCGGGCGCCGGTACTGGTCTGCCCGGCGATGCACACCGAGATGTGGGAGCACCCTGCCGTCCAGCACAACCTCTCGGTGCTGCGCAGCCGTGGTGTCCACGTGGTCGACCCCGAAGCCGGTCGTCTGGCGGGCGGCGACGTCGGCCTGGGGCGGCTCGCGTCGCCGGAGTCGATCATGGCCGCCGCCGAAGCCGTGGTGGGCCCCCGCGACCTCGACGGCGCCTCCGTGCTGGTCACGGCGGGCGGCACCCGAGAGCCCGTCGACCCGGTCCGCTTCCTCGGGAACCGGTCGTCGGGCAAGCAGGGGCACGCGGTGGCGGCCGAAGCAGCGCATCGAGGCGCCAAGGTCGTCCTCGTCACGACGGCACCGTTCGCCGGGCAGCCCCCCGAAGTCGAGGTCGTGCGGGTCGAGACCGCCCAGGAGATGCACGACGCGGTCGTGGCCCGGTCCGCAGCGGCCGATGTGATCGTGATGGCGGCCGCAGTGGCCGACTTCCGGCCCGTCGCCGTGCACCCCGACAAGCTCAAGAAGGCCGACGGCGTCCCAGAGATCCGTCTCGAACCGACGCCCGACATCCTGGCGGCGCTCGGGCAGGCGAAGCAGCCCGGGCAGACCCTCGTCGGCTTCGCTGCCGAGACCACCGATCTGGTCGCCAACGCCGCCGACAAGCTGGCGCGCAAGGGTGCGGACTTCATCGTGGCGAATGATGTGAGCGCACCACAGGTGGGCTTCGAGCACGACACCAACGCAGTCGTCGTGCTCACTGCGAGCGGCGCGCGCCATGATGTGCCGCTGGCGGACAAGCGGTCTGTGGCCCGCACGATCTTGGATCTGGTGGTGGAAGCACGTGCTCCCGCGGCCGGATCCACCGACAACCTCAGGAGTCAGTAGTGACCAGCTGGACCTTCACCTCGGAATCGGTCACCGAGGGCCATCCCGACAAGATGGCCGACCAGATCTCGGATTCGATCCTCGACGCGATCCTCGAACAGGACCCGCAGGCCAGGGTCGCGTGCGAGACGCTGGTGACCACCGGCCTGGCCATGGTCGCGGGCGAGATCACCACCACTGCATATGTGGAGATCCCGTCGATCGTGCGCGAGGCCATCAAGACCATCGGCTATGACCGTGAGTCGGTCGGCTTCGACGGCAACACGTGTGGCGTGCTGACCTCGATCGACCCGCAGTCGCCCGACATCGCCCAAGGTGTCGACACGGCCTTCGAGACCCGCTCGGGCCAATCCGGCGAGGACCTGCTCAACAGCCAGGGCGCCGGCGACCAGGGGATGATGTTCGGTTACGCCTGCGACGAGACCGACGACCTCATGCCGCTGCCGATCTGGCTGGCGCACCGCCTCGCCGAGCGTCTCGCCGAAGTCCGCAAGGCCGGCATCCTCCCGTACCTGCGGCCGGACGGGAAGACCCAGGTCACCCTCGACTACGTCGACGGCGTGCCGACCGCCCTCAAGACGGTGCTCATCTCGACCCAACACGACCCGGGCATCGACGCCGAGACCATGATCAAGCCCGACTTGACCGAGCACGTGATCCGTCCGTTGCTGCCGCCGCAGTTCGCCGACGACGACTTCGACGTCTACGTGAACCCCACCGGCGTGTTCGAGCTCGGCGGCCCCCACGCCGACTGCGGGCTCACCGGCCGCAAGATCATCGTCGACACGTACGGCGGCGCGGCCCGCCACGGTGGCGGGGCGTTCTCGGGCAAGGACCCGTCGAAGGTCGACCGATCGGCGGCGTACGCCACCCGCTGGGTTGCCAAGAACCTCGTGGCTGCCGGCGCCGCCAAGCGCGCCGAGGTGCAGGTCGCGTACGCCATCGGAGTCGCCCACCCCGTGTCGGTCATGGTCGACACGTTCGGCACCGAGACGGTCGACCCCGCCAAGATCACCGCAGCCGTGCGGGACGTGTTCGACCTGCGGCCGGCGGCGATCTTGCGCGACCTCGAGCTGCGACGGCCGATCTACAAGAAGACCGCGGCGTACGGCCACTTCGGTCGTCCCGACAAGGAGTTCAGCTGGGAGCAGACCACGCGGGTCGACGACGTGCGATCCGCGCTCGGGCTCTGAGCGAACAGGCCGAGTCCTCGCCGCCGGACGAGGAGCAGCCGCTGGCCGTCCGGGTCCTGCCCGACGTGCCGGCCATCAACAAGGAGTTCGACTACCTGGTCCCGGGTGACCTCCGGGGCCAGGTGCGCGTCGGGACCCAGGTCCGGCTGGTCCTCAACGGGCGTCCCGTCGGCGGGTGGATCACGGCCGTCGGTGTGGACCCACCTGCTGGCCTCCGCTTGCGGCCGATCACCAAGGTCCGCGGGTGGGGTCCGCCCGCGGAGCTCGTCGAGCTCGCTGGCTGGGCTGCCTGGCGCTGGGCCGGGCGGCGGGCGACGTTCTTGCGCACCGCGTCGCCACCTGTCGCGGTCCGGTCGTTGCCCCCACCGCCGGGACCGGTGGCGCCACTGGTCGCGCCAGGTGGCCCGGCCGACGGGTTGGTGGCCGACGCGCTGTCCGTCGCCGGTGGAGCCGGGGGGCCGCGCCCGGCGGTGGTGCGCTGGCCGCCGGCAAGCGACCCGTATCCGCTGGTGGTCGAAGCGGCGAGCCGTGCGCTGTCGATCGGCGGCCGAGAGCCGGGCGGTGCGGGCCGTCGGCCCACGGCGCTGATCGTCGGCCCCGATGTCGCCGCAGCGCGTCATCTCGGGCTGCGTCTCCGGCGAGGTGGCCTCCCCGTGGCGATCGTCGCCCACGACCGGCCCGGCGCGGCCGCAGGCGGTGAGTGGGCCCGGGCGGCCGCGGGCGGTTGCGTGGTGGTCGGCGCCCGCGCCGCGGCCTGGGCCCCGGCCCCGGACCTGGCGCTCGCGGTCGTGCTCGACGAGCACGACGAGACGTTGCAGGAGGAGCGTGCGCCCACCTGGCACGCGCGCGACGTCGTGGTCGAACGGGCGCGGCGCGCCGGCGCGCCGTGCTTGTTGGTGTCGCCCTGTCCGTCGCTCGAAGCCCGACGAGCCGGCACGGTCCTGGCACCAGGCCGCGCCACGGAGCGAGCAGGTTGGCCGGTGGTCGACGTCGTCGACCGGCGCAGCGACGATCCCACCATCGCCCGTTCGCTGATCTCGCCTCGTCTCGCCGAAGCCGTCGCCAGCGGGGCGCGGGTCGTGTGCATGTTGAACCGCACCGGCCGCTCGCGCTTGTCAGCCTGCGCCGTGTGCGGCGACCTCGCGCGGTGCGAGCACTGCGGCGCGGCAGTGGTCGCCGACGACGATGGCCGCTTCCGGTGCACCCGGTGCGGTACCGCCCGTCCCGAAGTGTGCGCGAGCTGCGGCGCCACCCGCTTCAAGGTCCTGCGACCCGGTGTCACCCGGTTGCGTGAGGAGCTCGAGGCGCTGGCGGGGGAGCCGGTCGTGGAGCTCACCGGCGCCGACTCGGACACGGGTGATCCCGTCACGGCTCGGGTCGTGGTGGGCACGGAGGCCGTGCTGCACCGGGTGGAGTTCGCCGAAGTGGTGGCCTACGTCGACTTCGACCAGGAACTGACCGCGCCGCGCTACCGCGCCGCAGAGCAGGCGCTGGCGTTGCTCGTGCGCGGGGCTCGGCTCGTGGGTGGGCGAGGCGGCGCTGGCCGTGACCCGGCCGGACGACCCGGCCGCCTGCTGGTGCAGACGCGCATCCCCGACCACGTCGCGATCCGCGCCGCGCTGCACGCCGACCCTGACCGGTTGGCGGAGACCGAAGCAGGGCTGCGGGCCGCGTTGCGCTTTCCGCCCGCGGCGGCGCTGGCACTGGTGTCGGGCCCGGCCGCTCCGGCGTTCGCCGAGCGGGCCGCTGCCGCGCTGGCCGGCAGCGTCGATTCGGCGGCCGTGGAGCTGCTCGGTCCCGACGACGGCGCCTGGTTGCTGCGCGCCCCGGACCATCGAGCGTTGTGCGACACCTTGGCCGCGGTGGCCCGCCCGCCCGGCCGGCTGCGCATCGAGGTCAACCCGCCCCGCATCTGAGCGACCGGGCGACAGCGCCGTACAGTCGCGCCTCATGCGCAACGTCGTCTCCCCGAGACCGCCGCGGTGACGGTCAACGACGCGACCGTCGCGGTGGCCGATGCTGGCGCGCTCGCAGCCTGGCTGCGCGCCAACGTCGACGACATCCCCGACGCGCCCGCCGAGCTCGAACTCATCAGCGGGGGGCACTCGAACCTCACCGTCGGCGTGCGGATGGGGGATCGCGACTTGGTCCTGCGCCGGCCGCCGGTCGGCGCGTTCTTGCCTTCTGCCAACGACATGCAGCGCGAGCACACGTTCCTGGCCGCGCTGGCGTCCACTCGGGTACCGACCCCACGCCCGTTCGGCATCTGCGACGACCCGGAGGTGCTCGGCGCGCCGTTCTACGTCATGGAGCGGTTGCACGGCGTGGTGCCGCACGATCCCTCCGCGCTCGCCGGTCTGTCGGAGGTGGACGGGCGGCGCTTGAGCACGAGCATCGCCGACGTGCTGGCCGACCTGCACGCCGTTGACCCGGACGCCGTCGGCCTCGGCGGCGTGGCCAAGCGCACCGGCTACCTGGAGCGCCAGGTCCGGCGTTGGGTCGACCAGTACCGCCGGTCGGTCGACGGCGACCGCGAGCCGGCGATCGAAGAGCTGGCCGCCGTGCTGGAGAAGTCGCTGCCGGCTTCACCGCCGTCGACGATCGTGCACGGCGACTACCGGTTGGGCAACTTGATGGTCGACGTCGCCGACCGGGCGCGCATCATCGGGGTGTTCGACTGGGAGATGGCCACGCTCGGCGACCCGCTCGCCGATGTCGGTTACACGTTGCTGTACTGGGGCAGCCGCGATCGTCCGCTGATCCACCCCAGCCAGGCCTGCGCCGATCTGCCGGGGTTCCTGACCGCCGGTGAGCTCACCGAGAGGTACGCGGCGCAGTCCGGGCGACCGGTCGAGCAGGTCACGTTCTACGTGGTGTTGGCCGCGTTCAAGCTGGCGATCATCGGGCTCGGCCACCGCGCCCTGCAGCGCCGTGCCGGAGGTGGAGCCAGTGGCCCAGAACCCGATTCGCCCAAAGGCCCGTCGCTGCCGGAGTGGGCGTTGGCGCAGTGGCGCGCCGCCCAGTGACCGGGCGGGGTGGTGGTGGCGCCGGAGCGCGACCCACTGACAGGGCGGGCTCGCCGCGTACCGTCGGCTGCAGGCGCGGGCAACCGGCCGTCCGATCGTGATCGCCAGCATCGATCTCGCGTGACGGGCGTCGTTCGCGGGTGGCCACCCCGTCGAGCAGTACGCCCGGTTGCGCGAGCACGATCCGGTCCACTGGCATGCCGAGCCCGACGGATCGGGCTGTTGGGCGGTGGCTGCCGCCGACCTTCATCTCCTGCCCCGAGCACCTCCGGGTTCGCCGTCGCCGAACCTGACCTTCCTTCCGGCGTCGTTCACGACGCGGCGCAGCGGGTGTCGAGCGCGGTGATGGTGACCGGGGTCCGCGCGTGCACGGTGCAGCCACGGGCGGTGCGGATGGTGACCGCGGAGCCCGCGTCGCTGATCGTCAGCGTGGAACCGGATCGCTCGAAGCGCGCGACGCGCGCCGGCGGCCGATCGAACCGGTACGTGAGATCCCACAGCTGCCCGTGGGTGGCGATCGTGTCGTTGTGCCAGCTGGTGGGCTGGGAGGTCACCGGCGCGAACGGCCCCCAGGCGAGCATGGCCCGGATCTCCTCGGCGAACGTCGGGATGTCGTGGCCGCCGAGTTGCTCGCGGTACGTCGAGTGCAGCCCCGCCTGCTCGAGCGCGCGGTGGTAGCTCTGGTTCATCGGGTAGATCACCAGCGACTCCGCGTACGCGCCTGCCCCGCCCTCGCGCGAGCCGCCGTTCAGCATGTCGCGCAGGCCCGGCAAGCTGGTGGCGCCGTAGCCGGTGCTCTGGAAGATGCGGGTGTGGGCGAGGTTCTCCACGAGCTGCGCCGGGCTGTGGCCCTCGAAGTACGGGCTGCCGGGCGGCCCGTCGACGGGTAGCGGGTCATCGTCGCCTTTGAGCGGTGCGAACGCGAGCAGCCCCATGGCCGGCTCGGCGATCGGCGAGAAGTAGCGGAGGTCGACGAAGCCCGAGAGGGTGGAGACGGAGCCGAAGAAGCCGGGCAGCCGCCCGGCCAGGTACACCGCGCCCAAGCCGCCCATCGAGATGCCCATCAGCGCGTGGTAGCGGCGCTGGGGGAGGATCGGGTAGCGGGAGGTGATCGTCGGGAGCACGTCGTCGAGGAAGTACGTCTCCCACGACGGGTTGCCGCGCTGGCCGCCGTTCCACCAGTCGGTGTACCAGCCGCTGCCGCCTTCGGGCATCACGACGATGGCGTTCAGATGCTCGAACTGCTTGACGAGCCCAGTGGCGGTGAACCAGTAGTAGTCGCAGTTCAGCCCGTGCAGGGCGACGAGCAGCGGGTACCGGCGGGACGGGTCGTAACCGGCAGGCAGCATGACCTGGGCGCGCGGCGGGCCCGCGTAGTGCAGCCACTTCGAGTCGACGTGGCCGTGGCGGGCCGGGATCGTGATCGTCACGAGCTTGGGTTTCGCGGTCGTGCCCGTCGCCCGCGTCGCCGCGGCAGCCGCCCGCGGGTGTCCGACCGGCGAAAGGCCGGACAAGGCGCCGAGCATCGCCGCGAGCGCGAGCGCGGCGGTCACGAACATGGCCGCGATGCGGCGCAGCGCGGTTTGGTGCGGTCGACGCGTGAACGACATGAGCGTCAGGTTCGCACCCCGGGCCGCGGTGACCTGCCGGAGGCCCTCGGCCACTACGTCGCCCGGGTCGCGTGGACGAGGTCGCGGATCACGCCGGCCGTGGTCACCGCGCCAGGCTCACCCATGACCACCGTGTAGTGGTTGGTGTGCGGGGCGTCGACCAGCGACGTGTCCGCCCGCGCCGCGAGAAGGGGGTCGACCGCGGCAGGCGGGAGCAGGACTGCGTCGTCGTCGAGCAGCCCACGCGCGGCGCGCACCAGCACGGCCGGGCCCGTGGTTCGCCCCAGTGCGTCGCGCACGTGGTCGTCGACCACCAGCTCGGTGCCGTCGGCCCGGATGGCGTCGGCCACCACGCTGGAGCGCCACGCGAAGCCGGACCCCACCAGGTCGGCCATGAGGCAGGCGCGCTGATCGCGGTCGAGCCCGCCGCGGAAGGCAGGGTGGGCCGCCCATTCGGCGAGGTAGGTGTCGCGGTCGGGGTACGTCTTGGCCAAGCGGGCGAGCGCCGGGCCGAGCACCGCGGTCATGACCTGATCGGGGTCCGCCCCGTGGTCGAACGCCAGCGGGAGCGACACGCCGCCGTCGACCAGCACGAGACCGGCGACCCGTTCGGGCGCGGTTTCGGCGGCGAGCGCCACGACCCACGCGCCCATCGAGTGCCCGACCAGCACGCACCGCTGGACGCCGAGGTGGTCGAGCACGGCGAGCACGTCGGCGGCGTGACGGCGCAGCCCCCACGGCCCGGGAAGCCCGGCGGACAGGACCCGGCCGCGCAGGTCGGGCGCCGCCACGGAGCACGGGCGATCGGTGTCACCCGCGAGCAGGCGGGCGACTTTGGCCCACGACAAGTGGTTGCTCGTGATGCCGTGGACGGCGACCACGGTCGGCGCGCCCGGGTCGGCAGCTCGCCAGATCCCCCCGCGCAGGTCACCGCCGTCGACGGGCAGGGTCAGCGCGTCGGGCTGCGCGACTGCAACCGGGCCCGGTACGTCGTCAGCTCGGCGTGCGGTGGTCATCGCGGATCGACCAGGAAGTCGATCTCCGACACGGTCACCGCTTGGCCGGCCAGGATCACGCGCTCGCCGTCGAGGTGCATGCCGACCAGTCCACCACGCAACGATGCCTGCTCACCGACGAGGTCGACCCGCCCCACCCGCGCGGACCACCACGGCGCCAGCGCGCAGTGGGCCGACCCGGTGACCGGGTCCTCCGGAATGCCGGCACCAGGTGCGAACACCCGCGAGACGCAGTCGATGCCATCGATGTCACCGGCCGCGGTGACCACCAACATGTGGGCGCCGATGCGCTCGATCTCGCGCAGGTCGGGGGCCAGATCGCGCACTTGCTCGGCTGAGCCCAACTCGACCAGCAGGCTGGCACCGTGGCCGAACTCGGCCACCTCGAGGATCTCGCCGCGGCTGATGCCCTCGGTGGGCTCACCCACCCCGAGGGCCACTTCGAGTCCCGCAGGGGCCCGCACGGTACTGGGCCGCGTGGCGGGGAAGTCGAGGGCGATCCAGCCGTCGGCCGAAGGGGTGGCCTCGAGCACTCCGGACCGGGTGTGGAAGCGGGCCGGCACCGCCAGCACGTGCGCCGTGGCGAGCGTGGCGTGACCGCAGAGCGGCACTTCGACGGTAGGGGTGAACCAACGGAGGTCGTAGTCGCCGTCGGCGCGGCGAACCGCGAACGCCGTCTCGGCGAGGTTCATCTCGGCCGCCACGGCACGCATCCACTCGAGGGGCGGTTCCTCGTCGAGCACGCAGACCGCCGCGGGGTTTCCCCTGAAGGGGGTGTCGGTGAAGGCGTCGACCACCCGCAGCACCACACCCATCACGCTTCCTCCACCGGCTCGGCGGCGCCGACCTGGGCGCCGGCCGCCCAACCCTGCCGCCGCACTTCGTACATGCCGATCGCGGCCGCCTGCGCCACGTTGAGCGACCCGACGCGACCCACTTGCGGCACGTACACGACCTGGTCGCAGGCATCGAGCGCGGCGGGCGACAAGCCGCGGTCCTCGTGGCCGATGGCGAGGCACACCGGGCCCGACAGGTCCGTTTCGTGGGCTGGTGTCGCGCCGCCGGCCAGCTCGAGGCCGACCACCAGGTAACCCGCGGACCGGGCGGCCTCGGCGGCCGCCCCGGCGGTGGGGACGCGGTGCCAGTCGAGGTAGCGCTCGGTGCCCAGCGCGATCTTGGCGACTTTCGCCACCTCGGGCCCGGGCGTGTCGGACACGGCCCAGATGTCCTCCACTCGCAAGACGGCGGCGGTGCGGATGATGGAGCCCACGTTGAACGGTTGCTGGAGGCGGTCCAGCACCAGCGCGACCCGCTGGTCAGTGCGGCGCCGCCATGTGCGGTTCAATCGCTTCTGGTCGGTCGAACCGAGTTGCTTCATGTGCTCGATTCTCGCCCGCCCACGGGCCCGGTCGACCGCGGTTTCACGTCGAGCAGCCGGTAGCCGCCCTTTGAGGCGCGCCGGGCGACCTGCCAGCCCTGCTGCGTCAGCCAGCGTGCGAGCGAGTCGGCGCCCAGGTGGCGCTGCACCACCAGGGCCGCGGTTCCGCCGCGCGCCAGCCGACCGAGCCACTGGGTCAGCAGCTCGTGGAGCGCTCGCTTGCCGATCCGGATCGGCGGGTTCGACCACAGCGCCGCCACCTGGAGGTCGGCCGGCACCTCGTCGGGCGCCACCACCCGCACTTGCTTGCTCACCCCCGCCGCGGCGGCGTTCTCGACGCACAGCTCGCGGGCGCGCTCGTTCACTTCGACCGCCCACACCGTGGCCCCGGGCGCCCGCCGCGCCAACGTGACGGCGATCGGGCCGTAACCCGCACCCAGGTCGACCAGGTCGACGGCTCCTTGCGGCAGCGGTGGCCCGTCGAGGAGCAACGCCTTGGTGCCTGCGTCGACCCGTTCGGCTGCGAACACGCCACGATCGGTGACCAGCTCGACGTGAAGGTCGGGAAGCACGAGCCGCACCGTCGACCGGCGCGACCTGGCGGTGGGCGACGCGGTGAAGTAGTGGCTGCCCGCGGCAGCTGGCGGAGGGCCACCTGGGTCTCCGGAGGGGTCGGCAGGTCGGGGCCTCACCGGCCAAACGGTAGCCTTGGAGGTCATGGCACCCCATCAGATTCGCCAGTACGGCGACCCGGTGTTGAAGCAGGTCGCCGCCGAGGTGACCGACATCGACGGCGCGCTCGTCAAGCTGGCCGACGACATGATCGTCACGATGTACGAGGCGCCCGGCCTCGGCCTCGCCGCGCCGCAGGTGGGAGTGCAAAAGCGGATGTTCGTCTACGACACCGGAGACGGCGCGCACACGATCGTGAACCCGCAGATCATCGAGGCAGACGGCGAGTGGGCCTACGAGGAAGGGTGCTTGTCGATCCCCGGTCTGTCGTTCGAGTTGGTGCGGCCCAACCGGGTGCACCTGGTCGGCTACGACCTCGACGGCAACGCGGTGTCGATCGAGGCCGAAGAGCTCGAAGGTCGCTGCTTCCAGCACGAGCTCGACCACCTCGACGGTGTGCTGTTCGTCGACCGCCTCAACGGCGACCAGCGCAAGGAGGCGCGCCGCGCGCTGCGCGAGCTGGTGCTGGCGCGCGACGCAACCCCTGCGGCCGCGCCCTCGCTCGGGCTGCGCCTCGGTTGACCGGTCGCCGGTCGCGCCGGTGACGCTTCCGCTGCCCGATCGGCCGCACCGTCTGGTGTACCTGGGCACGCCGGAGCTCGCCGTGGCGCCGCTCCACGCCCTTGTCGAAGCGGGCTATGAGGTGCCGCTCGTGGTCACCCGCGCGGACAAGCGCCGGGGGCGCCGCGGTGCCGCGGAGCCGAGCCCGGTCAAGGCCGCGGCCGCCGCGCTCGGCTTGGCCAGCACCACCGACGTCGATGAAGCGCTCACCGTGGGCGCCGAGCTCGGGGTCGTCGTGGCGTTCGGTCGGCTGATCAAGCCGCACGTGCTCGCCGCGCTGCCGATGGTCAACCTGCACTTCTCGTTGCTGCCGCGCTGGCGCGGCGCGGCGCCGGTCGAGCGGGCGCTCCTGGCCGGCGACGAGGTGACCGGCGTCTGCTTGATGGACGTGGTCGACGAGCTCGACGCCGGCGACGTGTTCGCCCGCCGCGAGGTGCCCATTGGCCCGCGGTCGACGCTCGAAGAGCTCCGCGTCGAGCTGGTCGACGCCGGCATCTCGCTGCTGCTCGACGGCTTGACCGAGGGCTTCGCCCCACCGGCCCCGCAACGGGGCGAGGTCACGTACGCCGACAAGCTCACTGCCGACGACTTCCACCTCGACTGGCGCCGACCGGCCAACGAGGTCGATCGTGTGGTGCGGGTGGGCAACGCCTGGACGACCGCCGGCGGGCGCCGCTTGAAAGTCCTCGCTGCCCGACCGACCAGCGGGGGAGGCGGGCCGACCCGTCCACCCGGAACCGTGGACGGCACGGTCGTCGCGTGCGGCGACGGTTCTCTGGAGCTCGTGGAGGTGCAGCCCGAAGGGAAGCGCCCGATGGCCGCGGCCGATTGGCGACGCGGCCATCCCGGCGAGGTCGTGCTGGGTGGCTGAGCGCCGCGGTGGCCGTCCGCCCCGACCTCGCCGACCGTCGATCCCCCGGCCCGCACCGAAACCGGCTCGCCGGGACGACGCGCGCCGCGTGGCGCTCACTGCGCTGGCCCGCATCGAGGAAGAGGACGCCTACGCGAACCTCGTGCTCCCGCCGCTGCTGGGCCGCTCGAAGCTCGACCGCCGCGACCGGGCGCTCGTGACCGAGCTGGTGTACGGCACCACGCGCATGCGACGGGCGTGCGACTGGCTGGTCGACCGGTTCGTGCTGCGCGACCTCGATCCCGAAGTGCGCCGCGTGCTGCGACTCGGCGCATACCAACTGCACCACATGGGGGTCCCGCCGCACGCGGCGGTCTCCGCGACGGTCGGGCTGGTCGACGGTCGCGCACGTGGGCTGGTCAACGCAGTGCTGCGACGCGTGGCCGACGACGAAGCCCGCCGCCGCGCCACGGACCCGCCGGCCGCCCTGCCGTGGCCCGACGACGCGACGCGCCTGAGCTATCCCGACCACGTGGTCGAACGGCTGCGCGCCGACCTCGGCGATGCCGACGCGCTCGCCGCCCTCGCACAGATGAACGAGGCGCCGGAAGTGACCACCCGCGCCGACGGCTACGTGCAGGACCTCGCCAGCCAGTGGGTCGTCGACCTGATCGATGCGGGGCCCGGGGACCGGGTGGTCGACGTCTGCGCCGCGCCCGGCGGCAAGGCCACCGGCCTCACCGCGGGGGGCGCATGGGTGGCTGCCACCGACCGCACCGCGAGCCGGGCACGGCTGGTCGCGGCCAACGCCACCCGGCTGGATCTGGCCGGCAAGGTGGGGGTGGCCACCGCCGACGCCTTGCACCCGCCGTTCCCGCCCGCGACGTTCGACCGCGTGCTGCTCGACGCACCCTGCGCGGGCCTCGGTGTCCTGCGCCGCAGGCCCGACGCCCGCTGGCGGGTCGACCCCGAGGCGGTCGACCGCCTCGCCGCGCTGCAACGGCGCCTGCTCGCCGCGGCCGCGCCCCTGGTGCGGCCAGGTGGGGTGCTCGTGTACAGCGTCTGCACGCTGTCGGCCGCCGAGACCACAGGGATCGACGAGTTCGCCGCCGAACAGCTCGACGGCTTCGTGTCCTTGGACCCACCCGCCGCGCCGTGGCGCCCGCACGGCCGCGGCGCCCTGCTGCTGCCGCAGGCCGTGGGCACCGACGGGATGTTCATCTTGCGCCTGCGCCGCGGTCAATAGGCTCCGGCCATGCCCGATCGTTGGCCGGCCAAAGTGATCACGGTGTCCGACAGCGCCGTGGCGGGGGAGCGCGAGGACAAGTCGGGTCCCGCGCTGGTGGCTCGTCTGGGTGAAGCGGGTTACGACGTGGTCGACCACTTGGTGGTGGCCGACGGCGACGAACCGGTCACGGCCGCGCTGCTGGCGGCCACCGAAGGGTTCGCGGGGTTGGTGGTCACGACCGGCGGCACGGGGTTCGGGCCTCGCGACCGCACGCCCGAGGCCACCCGCGCGGTGCTCGAGCGCGACGCGCCTGGGATCGCCGAGGCCATGCGGTTGGTCAACCCGCTCGGGCGCCTGTCGCGAGCGGTCGCCGGCACCCGCGGCGAAGCGTTGATCTGCAACGTGCCCGGATCGACGGCTGGTTCGGTGGAGTGCATCGAGGCGGTGCTCGACATCGTCCCCCACGCGCTGGCGCTCCTGTCCGGCGAATGGCCGCACTGAGGAACGGTGAGCTGGTGACCGGCGCGGGGCGCGACGACACGTCGAGTCGTGGCTCGACGGCCGACGAAAACGGCATGGCCGAGGCGCTCGCCGCGGCCGCCACGGTACGGGCCACGACCAGCCCGAACCCCTGGGTCGGCGCCGTGGTGGTCACAGGCGGCGGATCGCGCTTCGCCGGCGCCACGCAGCCACCCGGTGGCTCGCACGCCGAAGTGGCGGCGCTGCAAGCCGCGCGCGAGGCGGGCGCCGACCCCGCGGGCGCCACCGTGTACGTCACCCTCGAGCCGTGCAGCCACCACGGGCGCACGCCGCCGTGTGTCGACGCGCTGGTCGCCGCCAACGTGGCGCGGGTGGTGGTGGCGGTGGAGGATCCCGATCGGCAGGTATCGGGCGCCGGCATCGCCGCGCTCCGCGCAGCTGGGATCGACGTGACGGTGGGCGTCGGCGCCGATCGCGTCGAGGAGCAGCTGGCCCCCTACCTGGTGCACCGCCGCACCGGCCGTCCCTTCGTGGTGCTGAAGGTCGCCACGACGCTCGACGGCCGCACGGCTGCCCCCGATGGCACCAGCCGGTGGATCACCGGGCCCGAAGCCCGCGCCGACGTGCACCGCCTGCGCGCCGAGTCCGACGCGGTCCTGGTGGGTGCGGGCACCGTGCGGGTCGACGACCCCGCGCTGACGGTCCGCGACGGCGACTGGCCGGGCGGTGACCCGTTGCGGGTGGTGCTCGGCCACGCCCCTGAACGCGCCAAGGTGCACCCTTGCGTCGAGCTGTCGGGGCCCCTCGACGGGGTGCTCGACGAGCTGGGTGGCCGTGGGGTGGTCCAACTGCTGGTCGAGGGGGGCCCGACGGTGGCGGCCGGGTTCCATCGCGCCGGGTTGGTCGACCGCTACGTCTGGTACGTCGCTCCGGCGCTGTTCGGTGGCGACGATGCCCGTCCGGCGTTCATCGGCGCCGGCGCCCCCACCATCGACGCCGTCTGGCGCGGCTCGGTCGCGTCGCTGGATCAGCTCGGCGCCGATGTGCGCGTGGTGATCGACGCGGTGCGCGGCTGAGGCGTTCTGCTGCGGGCGTCGGCGGTCGCGCGACGGTCGCCCGTCCGGCGTTGCGGTGTCGCCGGCCGGGTTCGGGCTGCACGGAGTGGCCGGTGGCCGTCGTCACGGGGCTGCGCAAGTGGGTGATCGACACCGGGAGCCGGTACCGTCAGCGCGGTGTTCACCGGCATCGTCGAGGAGTTGGGCTCGGTCGTCTCGCTCGACGGCGGCCGGCTCCGCGTGGCCGCCCGCAAAGTGCTCGACGGGGTCGCGCTGGGCGACTCGACGGCGGTGAACGGTTGCTGCCTCACCGTCGTGGCCTGGGGTGACGGCTGGTGGGAAGCCGACTTGAGCGAGGAGACGCTTGCCCGGACCGCGCTGGGTGGGCTCGCGCCGGGCGACCCCGTGAACCTCGAGCGTCCGGTGCGCTTGGCCGACCGGCTCGGCGGCCACCTCGTACAGGGCCACGTCGACGGCGTCGGCCAGGTGCGGGTCGCGGCGCCCGATCTCGAGGTCGCGGCGCCGCCCGACATCCTGCGCTACCTCGTGCCGAAGGGATCGATCACCGTCGACGGCATCAGCCTCACGGTGGTCGAGGTCCGCGACGGCAGCTTCACGGTGGCGGTGATCCCGCACACGGCCGAGGTGACCACTTTGGGGGGGAGGGTCCCCGGCGATCCGGTGAACCTCGAGATCGACGTCGTGGCCAAGTACGTGGAGCGACTGGTGGACCCGCATACGACGCCGAGATAAATACGTGACAGTCTGTTACAGAATTGGTACGATCGGGAGGTGCACCTTGCCGTGCACGGACCCGACGACCACGAGCCCAGTGGTGGAACCATGACCGATCCGGTTGACACGCCCACGAACCCCGGCGAGGTGCCCGACGCCAGCCCCGACCACGCGTCTGGCGCCGACGGCGACTCGGGCGCGGCCCGGACGGGCAGCGACTTCGCGTCGATCGACGACGCGGTGGCAGCCATCGCGCGCGGCGAGATCGTGGTGGTCGTCGACGACGAGGACCGCGAGAACGAGGGCGACCTGATCATGGCCGCCGAGCACGCCACCCCCGAGAAGATCGCGTTCTTCCTCCAGCACACCGCTGGCTACATCTGCGCACCGATCACCGCGGAGCGAGCCCGCGAGCTCGACCTGCAGCTCATGGTGGCGAACAACACCGAGGCGCAGCGCACGGCGTTCACGGTCACGGTCGACTACCGCCACGGCACCAGCACCGGGATCTCCGCGTTCGACCGCTGCGCCACCATCCAGTCGATGGTCGACCCCGCCACCCGCCCCGCCGACTTGAGCCGGCCCGGTCACATCAACCCGCTGATCGCACGCGACGGCGGTGTGCTCAAGCGGGCCGGTCACACCGAAGCCGCGGTCGACCTCGCCCGCCTGGCCGGCCTGTACCCGGCGGCGGCCATCTGCGAGATCGTCGACGACAAGAAGATGGGCATGGCGCGGGTGCCCGAGCTCAAGACGTTCGCCCAAGAGCACGACCTGCTGATGATCACGATCGCCGAGATGATCCGCTACCGCCGCCAGAACGAGAAGCTGGTGAAGCGGGTGGCCGAGGCCCGCATCCCCACCCAGTGGGGTGACTTCACGTGTTACGTGTACGAGTCGTTGCTCGACGGCGAGCAGCACCTGGCACTCGTGCGCGGTGCGGTGCAAGGTGAGCACGACGTGCTGGTCCGGGTGCACTCCGAGTGCCTCACCGGCGACGTGTTCGGCTCGCTGCGGTGCGACTGCGGCGTGCAACTCGCGGCGGCCATGCAGCTCATCGCGGAGCGCGGGCTCGGCGCAGTGATCTACCTGCGCGGGCACGAGGGGCGCGGCATCGGCATCGGCCACAAGATGCGCGCGTACCAGTTGCAAGACCACGGCCACGACACGGTCGACGCCAACCTCGAGCTGGGGCTGCCGGTCGACTCGCGCGAGTACGGCATCGGCGCCCAGATCTTGAACGACCTGGGCATCACCACCATGCAGCTCATCACCAACAACCCCGCCAAGTACGGGGGTCTCGAGGGCTACGGGCTGCAGATCACCGGTCGGGTCCCGTCGCTCACCGCGCCGAACCCCGAGAACATCCGCTACTTGCGCACCAAGCGCGAGCGCATGGGTCACCTGATCGAAGGTCTCGACGAGATCCTGTGACCGACGTGCTAGCCAATGGCGATGGCCACCGACGTCGCTGCTGCTGACCGGGAGCAACCCGAGCTCGACGGCACCGGGATGCGCATCGCGATCGTGTGCGGGCGCTTCAACGACCACGTCACCTCACGATTGCTCGACGGCGCGCAGCGGGCGCTGGTGGCGGTGGGAGTCGCAGAGGCCGACGTGAGCGTCACGTGGGTACCGGGCGCGTTCGAGGTTCCGCTGACGGCTCGCACGTGGGCGGTGTCGGGTCGGGTCGACGCGGTGATCGGCCTCGGGGCGGTGATCCGCGGCGAGACCAGCCACTACGACTTCGTGGCCGGCCAGTGCGCGGAGGGCCTCCAGCAAGTGGGGCTCGCCACCGGCATCCCCGCGGTGTTCGGCGTGCTCACCACCGAGAACCTCGACCAGGCGTTGGCACGCTCCGAAGGCCCGGGCGGCCACAACGTCGGCGAGGAGAGCGCCAAGACCGCGGTCGAGATGGTCGCCACGCTGCACGCGATCCGCGACGCGTGAGCTGCACGGCCTCGACCGATTTCGGGTTGGGCAGCGCGCAGCCACGCGCCTACCGTCGACACCCGTGCTGAAGCTCGTCCTCCCGAAGGGATCGCTCGAGAAGGCGACCCTCGAACTGTTCGCCGCTGCCGACCTGCAGGTCAACCGGTCGTCGTCGGTCGACTACAAGGCCACGGTCGACGATCCGCGCATCGACGAAGTGCGCATCCTGCGGCCGCAGGAGATCCCGAGTTACGTGGCCGACGGCCTGTTCGACCTCGGCGTGACCGGACGTGACTGGATCGAGGAGACCTCGAGCAAGGTCGAGTCGCTCAGCGAGCTGCACTACTCCAAGGCCACCGCCCGCCCGATCCGCATGGTGGTGGCAGTCGCCGGCGACTCGCCCGTGCAGCGGGTCGAGGACCTGCCCAACGGCGTGCGGGTGTCCACCGAGTACCCCGACGTCACCCGCCGCTTCTTCGCCGAGCACGGGATCGAGGCCGACATCCGCCTCAGCTACGGCGCCACCGAGGCGAAGATCCCCGACATCGTCGACTGCATCGTCGAGATCACCGAGACCGGCCGCGCGCTGCGGGCGGCCGGGCTGCGCGAGATCGGCCAGATCCTCCAGTCCTACACCGAGCTGATCGCCAACCCGGCCGCGTACGCGGACCCGGTCAAGCGCCACGCGATGCACCAGATCCGTACATTGCTGCTCGGGACGCTCGACGCCCGCGGCCGGGTGCTGGTGAAGCTCAACGTCGGCGACGCCGACCTCGCCGAAGTGATCGACCTGTTGCCGTCGATGCGGTCGCCCACGGTGTCGAAGTTGTACGGCGAGGAGGGCTACGCAGTGGAGACCGTGGTGGCCAAGCGCGAGATCAACACGCTGATCCCGGCGCTGAGCGACGCGGGCGCGTCGGGCATCCTCGAGTTGCCGATCGCCAAGATCGTCCCGTAAGGGGTCACCGCATGGCGGCCACGTACCCCTTCGAGTCCCGCCGCGGCGAGGTCACCGCGTTCGACGGCCACGCCGGGCGCGGCACGGTCACCGACCGCGATGGGCTCGACTGGTTCTTCCACTGCACCCGCATCGCCGATGGTTCGCGGGTGATCAACCTCGGCGCGCTGGTTGCGTTCGACGTGGTGGCCGGCAACCTCGGCGAGTGGGAGGCCGCCAACGTGCGGCCGGCCCCGGCGAGGGGCTCCTCGCCGCGACCCGCCTGAGGACCTGCGCGGGTAGGTCGCGTGGCGGATCGTCGAGTCGGGGGCGTCCGAGGCCAGGACGCAGGACGACGGCCTCCACCAGTGAGCCGAGGACGAGGACGCCGACGCGGGCGTCATCGGCCGGCGAGACGCTGCGCACGCCTGTCCGCGCAGGTCCTGAGTGTGTCGCCCTGCCCGGGCGCTCAGCCGCCGAGCGCGGCGCCCAGGTCGCTGCCCGGCAGCACCGGGAAGCGCAGCACGGCACCCGAGCCGGCGCCGACCTTGACGAGGTTCACGCCAGGGAGGGTGGGGAGCGACGCAGCCGACTCGCCCACGATCTCGAGCCGGATGCGGTGGCCCGCCCGGAACACGTTGCCGATCGGCCAGAACTCCACCTGGTAGCGGCGGAACTGGCCTGGCGTGGCGGGCTGCTTGGTCTCGTAGCGGCCGTACGGCTCCACGATGGCGCCTTGGCCGTCGTGCAGCGACTTGCTCGCGTCGACGCCCGGGAACGACGAGTTCAGCCTTCCCGCCATCAGCGGATGGGCGATGCCATCGGGGCCGACGTCGGAGATGACCGCCCAGATGCCGGTCTCGGGTGAGGTCGAGGCGAGCTGGATGTCCAGCGCGGCCGGCCCGGCGGCCGTGACGTCGCGGCGCAGCGGCGCCGTGGAGTACGTGAGGCCCAACGTGTCGGAGATCTGCATGTCGGTGAGCACCGGGAGCTGCGCGGTGAGGGCGTTGAGCCCCATCGCCCCGACGATGGCGGCGTTGGGCGGGTCGGTGCTGGTGCTCACCGATGGCAGCGAGATGTACGCCTGCGTGGCGGCCGGGCCGGTACGCCCGAGGGTGAGGGTCCCGTCGTTGAGCGAGGTGGCGCTGCCGCTGCGGGTGGGGTCGAGCGAGAGCGCCGCCCACTGGGTGCCGGGCACGGGCCAGTCCGAGGCGTCGAGGCGGGTGTACTGACCGTCGAGGTAGGTCTGGCGGTCGCCTTGCGACAGCAGCATCTGCACGTTCGGCTGGGTGTCGATCCCGTTGTGGACACCGCGCACGTAATGGTCGAGCCAGGCGTTGGCTTCGGGCACGCCGTCGTCGGTGCCGACCGGTGCGCCGTCGTGGCCGCCCACCACGAGCAGGTGCGCGCCGTCGCCCCGCAGCGCCTGGTACGCCTGGAACGCGCCCCGCGACTCGACATCGAAGAAGCCGTCGATCATCAGGATCGGGAGATGGTTGACATCGCCGCGAAAGCCGCGCTGGCGCCACCACGAATCGAGGGTGGGGTGCAAGAAGCCGCCCGAGACGCCGGCGTCGAGCAGGCCCCCGACGACGCCGAGGCCCGAGGCCGGGTTGCGCTGGAGACGATCGGAGGCTTGGGCGAGCGCGGGCGCCCCGATCAGCGCCATGACGCCTGCGCCCGGCACGATGTTGCTGATGCCGCCGGGCACCAGCAGGTCGCGGTACAGCTCGAGCGTGCCGGACCGCAGCACGGCGGCCTTCACGCAGGGGAGCTGGAGGTGCAGCGAGTTGTAGATCGTGATGGCGCTGGCCGAAAAGCCGTTCAGGGCGAGGCTGTGGTCGCTCCAGGGTTGGTTGCACGCCCAGCGCAGGACTTCGGCGACGTCGGCCTGGGTGCGGGGGCCGAGGGCGTCGAACTGCCCGTCGGAGTCGCCGGTGCCGCGGATCTGGACCAGCAGCGAGTTGTAGGCGGAGCCGACCGCGAGGGTGCCGGAGTTGCGGCCATAGGGGCTGAACTCCACGACGGTCGGGCGGGGGACGAGCGGCGCGGCGCCGGTGAGGGTGGTCTGCAGTGTCACGCCGTCGGAGGCCGTGAAGCGCACGTCGCGGCTGGCGGTGCCGGCCGCGGCGCGCTCGGCCGACGCGCTGGCGGGCGCCGGTGGCGCGAGGGCGGTGGTGCCGGCGATCGCGGCCCCGAGCGCGACGAGCGCCGTGACCGCAGCGATGAAGCGACGCATGTGGTGCATTGGACGGAGACCCCCCAGGCGTTCAGGACGCCGCCATATTAGCGAACATCAGTGTTCGTGGATAGCCCGGGCGCCGGTGATCGGGCCGGGTCAGGCGGCCCAAGGGAGCGGGCGCGGTGGACGCTGCGGCCGCTCAGGCTTCGCCGGGCTCGGGTTCCTGGCCCGCCTCGGACTCGCCGTCAGCCGGGGCCTCGGCGGACGGCGCGCTCGCAGCGGTACCGGCGTCGGCCGCGCCGGAGATCTGCACGAAGGCGAGACGGATCTGCGCCAGCGCGTCGCGCAGCACCGCGCCGTCCTCGCCGAGTTGGTCGCCGACCGCGTCGAGCAGCGCCGCGAACGCGTCGATCGCCACGCGCGACTCGGGCAGGTTCGGCGGCTCGGAGCCGAGGTGGATGGCCGCCAGCTCGTACAGCCCCATCGCGTGGTTGGCCACCACGACGGCCGCCGGCACGCTGGCGAGCTGGCGGCGGACCTCGGCCATCTCCTTGGCGATGGCCTCCGCCTGCTCACGCGATTCGGGGTCGAGGGTGGGCGGCGCGTCGGCTCCGGCGCCGCCGCCGTCGGGGCCGTCGTCGCCGACCGGGTGTTCGCCGCCTGGGGTCCACAAGCTCATGAGGGTCGCTTCCGCTCGGGGTCGGGCTGATCAACGTGGCGCCGCCGACGCCGGAGACTTGTGGGGAATCGACGGCGAGTTGCTACCCTAGGCGCGCACAACATGAGGGAAGTGGGGTTGCGCCATGCTCCCCCACCTGGCCACCCCGGTCCTGCGGATCGAGGAGTGCGCCGGGTCGATGCACCGGATCCGCGGCTTGGCCGCGGTTTCGCGGATGTCGGCTTTCCGGCGTCCGCGTGTTTTCGTTTTCGGGCGCCATCAGCCCTGTCCATCACGTCGAGGAGAAGACGTTTCGCATGAAGAGTGACCGGCCATAGCTCCGCCACCCAGCAATGGTGAACCCCGGATCAACGAGCGCATCCGTGCCCGTGAGGTCCGGCTCGTAGGGCCCGACGGATCGCAGATCGGCATCAAGCCCCTGCCCGACGCCCTGACGATCGCCCGCAGCCTCGAGCTCGACCTCGTCGAGGTGGCCGACCAGGCCAACCCGCCGGTGTGTCGGATCATGGACTACGGCAAGTACAAGTACGAAGCGGCGCAGCGAGCCAAGGAATCTCGGAAGAAGGCCACCAACGTGGTGGTCAAGGAGATGAAGTACCGCCCCAAGATCGGTGGCGGCGACTTCGACACCAAGACCCGCAAGGTCGAGAAGTTCCTGGGCGAAGGCCACAAGGTCAAGGTCACCATCATGTTCCGTGGCCGCGAGGTGGCACACCCCGAGCTGGGGCAGCGGATCCTCGACCGGATCGCCGAGGCGGTCGAGCACGTGGGCCGAGTCGAGATCTATCCCCGCCTCGACGGGCGCAACATGACCATGGTGCTGGCCCCCGACCGCAAGGCACAGGCTGCCCACGCCGCCGCCCAGCGACGCGAGGCGGCGGCCAACGGTCGGGCGCCGGAAGGTGACCAGCCAGCGGTCCCGGCCGACGAGGCGACCGGTCCCGCAGAGCCGACCCCCACCGACCCCAACTGATTTCCGGCCCTGGCCGGCACGAACGGCCGGTGACGGCCAGCGACGACGGAGATGTCCATGCCAAAGATGAAGACCCACCGAGGCGCGAAGAAGCGCATCAAGGTGACCGGATCCGGCAAGTTGATGCGCCGCAAGGCCAACTTGAACCACATCCTCGAGAAGAAGGCCCCGAAGCGCAAGCGCCACCTGGGAGAGACCACCGAGCTCGCCCACGGTGACCGCGACCGCATGAAGAAGCTGCTCGGCCTCTGATCCGAAGGCCGCCGGGCGCACCGATCGCCCCGGCTGGCCCTGTCGGCGCAGGCCGGCACCTCCCCTCACGCACGCAAAGGAGCAACAACGATGGCCAGGGTCAAGCGCGCCGTCAACGCCAAGAAGCACCGCAAGGCCGTCCTCGGACGCGCCAAGGGCTACTACGGGAACAAGAGCCGGTCGTACCGTGCCGCGAACGAGCAGGTCATGCACTCGTTGCAGTACGCGTTCCGCGACCGTCGCGCCCGCAAGGGCGAGTTCCGCAAGCTGTGGATCCAGCGCATCAACGCGGCCTGCCGGGCCAACGGGATCAGCTACAGCCGGTTCATCAACGGGCTGCACGTGGCGGGGGTCGAGGTCGACCGCAAGATCCTCGCCGACCTCGCCGTCACCGACCCGAACGCGTTCGCCGCGCTGGTGAAGGTGGCGAGCGAGGCGCAACCCGCCGCGTCGTGAGGTCCCGCTGACCGATCCGGTGGCGCGCCGCCTCGGCTCGCGCAATCCCCGGCTCGCACGCCTGCGCCACCTCTCGCGTCGGCGGCGCCGGCGTGTCGAGGACGGCGCGTTCGTCATCGAGGGCCCGACCCTCGTGCTCGAAGCGCTCGAATCGGGGATCACCCTGGAGGAGGTGTTCGTCGCCTCCGATGTCCTCGCCGGCGACGCCGCCTCGGTGCGTGCCGTCGAGGCGGTCCGGGCGGCCGGGGTCCCGCGGTGGGACGTCGATGCCGGCGTGCTCGCCACGGCGGTCGACGTGGTCACGCCGCGCCCGATCGTGGCGGTGGCACGCATCCCCGAGGGGTCCGCACCGCTGCACGAGGCCGATCTGGTGCTGGTCCTCGACGCGATCGCCGATCCCGGCAACGCAGGAACGCTCGTCCGGCTCGCAGAAGCCTCGGGGGTGGGCGTGGTCGCATTTGGCGGAGACGCGGTCGACCCGTACGGGCCGAAGTGCGTGCGGGCGTCGGCGGGCTCCGTGTTCCGGGTTCCGGTGGCGCAAGGACCGACGGCTCGCTTGCTCGACCAGCTCCGGGCGGCCGGCCACCAGGTGTGGCTCACCGAGGCGAGCGGCGCGACCGTCTACGACCAGGTCGACTTCACGGGCCCCACTGCGTTCGTGCTCGGCAACGAGGCCCATGGGGTACCAGACCAGCTTCGAGCCCACGCCACCGGTAGCGTGTCGCTTCCGATGGAGGGCCATGTGGAGTCGCTGAACGTGGCGGTTGCCGGGTCGATTCTGTGCTTCGAAGCCGCGCGCCAGCGCCGAGCGGCGCGCGCGGGTCGCGGCGAGCCGGACGGGTTGGTCGGTTGACGTGAGCGGCGAGCTGCAGCACGTCTTGTTGCCCGACGCGGTGGTGGTGGTCGACGGTCTCGGTGTGGTCGTCGACGTGAACGACCTCGCCGTCGACCTGTTGGGCCGGGGTCGCGAGCTGCTCATCGGGTCCGAGGCCGCCGTGGTCGTGCCGTTGCAGTCCACGACGGGCCGCTCGGCGTGGACCCGGGGCCCGGTCGACGCCGCCCAGCTGCACTTGCGCACGTTCCTCCTGCATCCGCCCGGCCACGAGGCGTTCCCGGTGCAAGCCGCCGCGATCGCCCGGTCCACCAACAACGGCAACGCCGATGGCGTGATCGTGTCGTTGCGCCGCGAGCGCCAGGCTGCCGATGCCATGGAAGTGGTCGCCACCGTGAGCCACGAGCTCCGGTCGCCGCTCACTGCCGTGAAGGGCTACACCTCGCTGCTGCTCAACCGCTGGGGTCGCCTCGGCGACGACCAGAAGCGGTTCATGCTCGAGCAAGTCCACCACGACGCCGACCGCGTCACCCGCCTGGTGACCGAGCTGCTCGACATCAGCCGGCTGGAGACCGGCCGGCTCACCTTGCACCGCCAGCGGGTCGACCTGGTCGAGCTGGCCCGGTCGGTGGTGGCCAAAGTTCGCCTCGAGTACCCCGACCTCACGTGCACGTTCGAGTTCCCCGACGACTTCCCGCCGGTGTTGTGCGATCCCGACAAGATCGAACAGGTCCTCACCAACCTGGTGGAGAACGCCGTGAAGTACGCCAGTCCCGTGGGTCTCGCCGTACGCGGGAAGGTGGCCGACGGGCACGTGACGGTGTCGGTCGGCGACCACGGCGAGGGGATCCCCGCAGAGGACCTGCCTCGGATCTTCGAGCGGTTCTTCCGGGCGGGCCACAACAAGCCGAGCGGAACCGGACTCGGGCTGTGGATCAGCAGGGGGTTGGTCGAAGCGCACGGGGGGCGGCTCACCGCCGAATCCACGGTCGGGCGGGGCAGCACGTTCCGCTTCGAGCTGCCCATCCGGCCGCCGGCTTCGTCCTGACCTACGCCGGGCGCCGCCCAAATCGATTGGACGCCACCGGGAACGCTCCGACAGGGTTGCCGGCACCATGGGACCGACCAAGCGAGCACGGTATGCGCCTCAATGACCTGAGCCGTGGCGGGGCGAAGCGGTGATCGACGAGATCCGCGCGCTCGGAGCCGCGGCCGGCTCACGCATCGCGGCGGCCACGACGCTCGACGAGCTGCGCGAGCTCGACGCCGAGTACCTCGGCAAAGGCTCCGAGCTCACCCGCGTGAAGCGCGAGATGGGCGGCCTCGAGCCGGAGCAGCGCAAGGCGGTCGGCCAGGCCCGCAACGCGGCCGTCGGCGCGATCGAAGCCGCGCTGGCCGACCGGCGTGCATCGCTCGACGCGGCCGACCGGCAGGCCCGCATCGACGCCGAGCGTCTCGACCTCACCGAGGTCCGCACCCGCCGCCGGGCCGGTCACCTCCACTTGGTGACCCAGGCCATGGAGGACCTCGAGAACGTGTTCGTCGGGCTCGGGTTCACGGTTGCCGAAGGCCCCGAGGTCGAAGACGAGTGGCACAACTTCGGGGCCCTCAACTTCCCACCGGGGCACCCGGCCCGCGACATGTACGACACGCTGTACGTCGACCTCGGCGAGCCGGGCGATGTCGTGCTGCGCACCCACACGTCGCCGGTGCAGATCCGGCTGATGGAGGGCAGCGCGCCGCCGATCTACTCGGTGATGCCCGGCCGGGTGTTCCGCTCCGACACGGCCGACGCCACCCACATGCCCGTCTTCCACCAGATCGAAGGGCTGGTCGTGGACCGGGGCATCACGTTCGCCGATCTCGCCGGAACGATCGACGCGTTCACCAAGGCGTACTTCGGCGGCGACTTCAGCTCGCGGCTGCGGCCGTCGTACTTCCCCTTCACCGAACCGTCTGCCGAGTTCGACATCATCCGGCCCGACGGCAGCTTCCTCGAGCTCGGCGGGTGCGGCATGGTGCACCCCAACGTGTTGCGCAACTGCGGCATCGACCCCGATGAGTACTCCGGCTTCGCGTTCGGCTTCGGCATCGATCGCATGGCCATCACCCGTCACGGCGTCGACGACCTCCGCGACCTGTTCACCAACGACATCCGCTTCCTGGAGCAGTTCTGATGCGGGAGCAGATCTCATGAAGGTGCTCCTGTCCTGGCTGCGCGAGTTCGCGCCGATCGAAGGGTCGCCGGACGAGATCGCCGAGGTGTTGAGCGACCTCGGCCTTGCCGTCGAAGAGCAGCGGGTGGTCGGCGAAGGGCTCGACGGCATCGTCGTGGCCCGCGTCGAAGGCCTCCGGCCGCACCCCAACGCCGACAAGATCCAGCTGGTCGACGTCGACCCGGGGCGCGCGCTGCGTCCCGAGGGCGAAGCCACGCTGCAGATCTGCTGCGGTGCGTTCAACATGGCCGTCGGCGACCTCGTCCCCCTCGCCACCCTCGGCACCACCATGCCGGGCGGCATGAAGATCGAGCGACGCAAGCTGCGCGGCGAGTGGTCGAACGGGATGTTGTGCTCGGCCGCGGAGCTCGACCTCAGCCACGAGGGCGCCGGGATCCTCATCCTGCAGGCGGGCGTCGAGCCCGGCGAGCCGGTCGCCGGCGCGCTGGGTATCGGATCCGACGTGTTGTACGACCTCGAGGTCAACCCGAACCGGCCCGACGCCATGTCGGTGGCAGGTGTGGCACGCGACCTCGCAGCCCGCTTGGGCGTGCCGTTCAACTTGCCCACGCCCGAGGTCCGCGAGACCGCCGCGGGCGATGCCGGCGCGGGCGTCCACGTCGAGATCGTCGACCCCGAAGGGTGCGGTCGCTTCACCGCCAAGATCCTGCGAAACGTCACCGTGGGCCAGTCACCGGCGTGGATGGCCAGCCGCCTGACCCTGCTCGGGATGCGGCCGATCAACGCGCTGGTCGACATCTCGAACTACGTGATGTTGGAGCTCGGCCAGCCCAACCACCCTTACGACCTCGACTTGGTGGCCAACGGCACGTTGCGGGTGCGGCGGGCGGCCGGCGGCGAGCGCCTCACCACGCTCGACGACGTGGAGCGCGAGCTCGACCCCGCCGACTTGTTGATCTGCGACGGTGACGACCGAGCCGTTGGCATCGCCGGGGTCATGGGTGGCGCGTCGTGTGAGATCCACGACGGCACCACCCGGGTGCTGGTGGAGAACGCCTGGTTCTTGCCGATCGCCGTCGCCAAGACCGGTCGCCGGCTCGGGCTGCGGACCGAAGCGTCGGCTCGGTTCGAGAAGGGCACCGATCCCGAGGTCATCGACGTGGCGGCCGCCCGCTTCTGCCAGCTCGCACAGGAGATCTGCGGCGCCGAAGTGGTCGAGGGCATGGTGGACGCCCGCGGTTCGCTCCCGCACCGCCCGCCGGTCGCGGTCCGTCCCGATCGCGTCAACGCGCTGTTGGGCACTGAGCTGTCACCCGATCAGATGAAGGAGCTGCTCGACCCCATCGGGTTCACCACCACGGTGGGGGCCGACGGCCTCACGGTGGAGATCCCGCCGTGGCGTTACGACTCCGAAACCGAGATCGACGTGGTCGAAGAAGTCGCGCGGCTCTACGGCTACAGCCGCATCCCGGCCACGGTGCCGACCGCGGCCCGCTTCGGCGAGCTGACCACGCGGCAGCTCGAGCGGCGCCAAGTCCGCCGGGTGCTCGCCGGGCTCGGCCTCAGCGAAGCCATGCCGTTGTCGTTCCTCGCGCCCGGCGACCTGGTCCGCGCCGGCCTCCCCGACGACGGCATCGCGCTCCTCAACCCACTGGTCGCCGACGAGTCGATCCTGCGTACGAGCTTGCGGCCCGGCCTGCTGAAGGCGGTGGCGCACAACACCAGCCATCGCAACACCGGCGTGGGCCTGTGGGAGATCGGCCACGTCATCGGTACGCCTCCAGCCGGTCAGCTGCTGCCCGACGAGCGCGAGCACTTGGCCGTCGCGCTGTCCGGGCAGGAGGCGCCCGCGGCGGTCGAGGTGTGGCACGTGCTGGCCGAGGCCCTGGCCGTCGGCGAGGTCGACTTGGCCAACACCCCCCTGCCGGGGCTGCACGCAGGCCGCTCCGCCGCGGTGTCCGTCGGGGGAGAGGTGATCGGCGCAGTGGGCGAAGTCGCGCCCGAGGTGCTCGACGCCTTCGAGATCCCCGAGCGAGTGGCGTGGCTCGAAGTCGATTTGGGCCGCTTGCAGGATCTCCCGCACGGCGACCGCACGTACCGGTTGGTGTCGAAGTTCCCGTCGTCCGACCTCGACTTGGCGTTCGAGGTCGCCGACGAGGTGTCGGCGTTGGCCGTGGCTGCCACCATCCGATCGACCGGCGAGCTGGTGCAGTCAGTCGAGCTGTTCGACGTGTTCCGCGGCGCGCAAGTCGGCGAGGGCCGGCGCAGCTTGGCCTACCGCGTCCGGCTGCAAGCCCCGGACCGCACGCTCGACGACCGCGACTTGGCCACCGCCCGCGACCAGCTCGTAGCCGCCGTCGAGCAGACCCACGGCGCCACCCTCCGCGCCTGACCCCCCACCCCCAACCCGACAACACCCGGAGTGGGTGGGGATGTGGTTGCCCGGGCCGGCGGTTCTCCGCCCAGTTGGGGTCGAAGGGGCGATCAGGGGGTGGTCAGCGAGCGGGGTCCGACAAGCGTGAGAGGTCGCGCACGGCGCCCTTGTCGGCGCTGAGCGCCAGGGCGGCGTAGGCGCGCAGCGCCTGGCTCACCACGCGGTCGCGGCCGGTCGGCTGCCAGGGGTGCTCGGACGCCTCCATCTTGCGGCGGCGGTCGGCGAGCTCGTCGTCGCTCACCGCCAAGTTCATGGTGCGGGCATGCACGTCGATCTCGATCGTGTCGCCTTCCTCCACGAGGCCGATCAGGCCGCCGGCCGCCGCTTCGGGCGAGACGTGCCCGATCGACAGGCCCGACGTGCCACCGGAGAAGCGACCGTCGGTGATCAGCGCGCACTCCTTGCCGAGGCCGGCGCCCTTCAAGAACGCGGTCGGATACAGCATCTCCTGCATGCCGGGCCCACCAGAGGGGCCTTCGTAGCGGACCACGATCACGTCGCCGGGTCGCACGTGCTCACCGAGGATCAAGTCGACGGCGGCTTCTTGGCTGTCGACCACCCGCGCCGGGCCGCTGAAGCGGAAGAGCTCCTCGTCGATCCCCGCCGCCTTGATGACCGCACCGTCGGGCGCCAAGTTGCCCCGCAGGATCACCAGGCCGCCTTCTGGGAGGTAGGCGTGGTCGATGTCGCGGATGCAGCCGGTGGTCGCGTCGGTGTCGAGGCTCTTCCAGCGGTTGTCGGTGCTGAACGGTTCAGTGGTGCGCACGCCGCCGGGCGCCGCGTAGAACAGCTCGACGGCCTCGGGCGTCGGGTTGGCGGCGCGGATGTCCCACCGGCCGAGCCAGGTGTCGAGGTCGGGTGCGTGCACTGCGTGGACGTCGCGGTGGAGCTTGCCGCCCCGGTCGAGCTCGCCGAGCAGCGCGGGGATGCCGCCGGCCCGGTGCACGTCTTCCATGTGGTAGTCGGAGCTGGGCGCGACTTTCGACAGGCACGGCACCCGCTGCGACACGGCGTCGATCGCCGCCAGGTCGAAGTCGTGCCCGGCTTCGCGGGCCGCCGCCAAGATGTGCAGCACGGTGTTGGTGGAACCGCCCATGGCGACGTCGAGCGCCATGGCGTTCTCGAACGCCTGCCTGCTGGCGATGTTGCGCGGCAGCGCCGACGCGTCGTCGTGCTCGTACCAGCGGCGGGTGAGGTCCATGACGACCCGGCCGGCTTCCACGAACAGCTGGCGCCGGGCCTCGTGCGTGGCGAGCGTGGACCCGTTGCCGGGCAGCGACAACCCGAGCGCCTCGGTGAGGCAGTTCATCGAGTTGGCAGTGAACATGCCCGAGCACGAGCCGCACGTCGGGCACGCCGACCGCTCGACTTCGCCGAGGCCTTCGTCGTCGACTTCGTGCGACGCGCTGGCGGAGATGGCGGTGATGAGGTCGGTGGCGGCTCGGGCGACGCCGTTGACCACCACGGCTCTGCCCGCCTCCATCGGCCCGCCGGACACGAACACGGTGGGGATGTTGAGCCGTAGCGCGGCGTTGAGCATGCCGGGCGTGATCTTGTCGCAGTTGGAGATGCACACCAGCGCGTCGGCGCAGTGGGCGTTGACCATGTACTCGACCGAGTCGGCGATGATCTCGCGGCTCGGGAGGCTGTACAGCATGCCGCCGTGGCCCATGGCGATGCCGTCGTCGACGGCGATGGTGTGGAACTCCTTGGTGACCCCGCCGTTGGCCCGCACCGACTCGGCCACGATGTCGCCCAAGTTCTTGAGGTGCACATGGCCGGGCACGAACTGCGTGTAGCTGTTGGCGATGGCGACGATGGGCTTGTCGAAGTCAGCGTCGGTCATGCCCGTCGCCCGCCACAACGCGCGGGCCCCGGCCATGTTGCGTCCGTGGGTGGTGGTGCGGGACCGCAGCTCAGGCATGGATCCAGGCTACGGCCCGACTCGCCGAAGCGCCGATTCGGATCTCGCCGGTCCCGCTGCGACGCGCCGCGGCGGTCGCAGCCACCGCGGTGGCCTGGCCGCCGCTGGAGGTCAGGGCAGGACCAGGTGCAGGTCGCCGAACTCGTGCCACAGGTACGGGCCGGCCAGCGCCGCGTCGTAGCTGCGTTGCAGCAGGTCGCGCCCGGTCACCGCCTCCATCAACGCCAGGTGCGAGGCCTCGGGTTCGTGCCAGCCGGAGATGATTCCATCGATGGCCCGCACGCCCCGTTCGGGGGTGATCACCAGCTCGGTCCAACCGCCGCCGGGGTGGACGACCCCGCGGTCGTCAGCCGTGGTCTCGAGGGCTCGGGTGGCGGTGGTGCCGACGGCGACCACGCGGCGACCTTCCCAGTGTGCGTCGTTCACCACTTCGGCGGTGGCCGCCGGCACTTCGTAGCGCTCGGCGTACGGAGGCTCGTGGGCCTCGAGCGACGACACGCCGGTGTGCAAGGTGATCGGTGCGAACCGCACGCCTCGGGCGCGCAACCGCGCGACCAGCTCGGCGGTGAACGGTCGGCTGGCTGACGGCATCTCGGCGGAGCCGGGCACCTCGCCGAACACGGTCTGGTACGCGCGGATCGGCCAGGCGTCGTCGATGCAGCCGTAGCGGATCGGCCGGCCGTTGCGACCGAGGTACTCGGTCAGCGGCGCGCCGAGGTCGAGGTGCGCCACCCACAGCCGGTGCGGCGCGGGGGTGTCGACGGGGTACGTGCTGAGCAGCTCGACCTTGCCGCCGCCGACGAGGTCGATCGTCTCCCCACCTCGCCCATCGAACCAGGGCCGGGAGCCGGCGCCGCACGCGCGGCGGACTTCGACGGTCCACAGACCGCCGGGCAGCTCGGTCGACAAGTGCACGATGCGACCGTCGGTGGTCCGCACGGCCGCGGGGAGCGTCGCCGACCGGTTGACCACGAGCGCGTCGCCTTCGTCGAGCAGGTCGGGCAGGTCGGACACCGTCGCATGCACGATCGTGCCGGTGTCGCGGTGGCTGACCATCATGGGCGTGGCGTCCCGCCGGCCGCCACGGGCTTCCACGGGTGCGGGCGCGATGCGGGCCGGGTCGAGCGTGAAGTCGACGTCCGACCAGCCCTGGGGTCGACCGGCCGCGGCGGCCGCGCGGGAGGACTCCGTCCCCGGCTCGGCGCTCGTCGCGGGGAGGGCGGTCGACGCGGCGGTGGCGGTCGGCGTGGGTGTGGGGGCCGTCATGCCGGCACCTCCTGTCGGTGGTGGGCCGCCTGGTAGCGCCCGCTCGGGAACGCACCGGCGACGAGGTCGACGATGGCGGGAACCCGCACCGCGGGCAGGGGGCGGTCGGAGATGTCCTCGCCGGGGAACGCGGCCTGGTGCATGTCGGTGCGCAGGTCGCCGGGGTCGATCCGCAACACGCGCAGCTCGGGGTGCTCCTCGGCGAGCACGGCGAACAGTTGCTCGAAGGCGGCTTTTGACGCGCCGTACGTGCCCCACCCGGCGTACGCCTCGGCGGCTGCGTCGGACGTGATCGCCACCACGACCGCGCCGGACCGCAGGTGGGGGAGCAGCACCTGGGTCAGCGCCAGCGGCGCCACGACATTGGCCTCGAGCACGTCGCGGACCGCGTCGAGCGCGACTTCGTCGACGGGCGGCAGCGGCGACGGACCCAGCGCACCGGCGTTGTGGACGACGAGGTCGAGGCCGCCCAGCTCGCCTGCCGCCGCGGCCAGGTGCTCGCGATGCCGGGGCGACGTGATGTCGCCGGGTATGGCGCGCACGACGCGGTGCGACGCGAGCTCGGTGGCCGCGGCGTGCAAGGTGGCGGGGTCGCGCCCGTCGATCACCAGGTGCCAGCCATCGGCGGCGAGGCGGCGGGCCAAGGCGAGGCCGAGGCCGCGCGATGCGCCGGTGACCAGTGCTGTGGCGGGGTGCGAAGCCGGGGTGGTGGCGGTGGGTTCCGGGTTGGTGGTCATGCGTCGAACGGTACGGATCGCCATCCGCCCCGCCATCGGCCGCTGGTGGGGACTTTCCTCGGTCGGAGGTCCTAGGACCTCACCCGCCGGGCGCCGGGCGGCGCGCTCGCCGCAGAGCCGCCCCGGCATCGCTGCCGGTGGGTCTCAACCGTCGCCCCGTCAGCACTTGGCGGTCAGCCGTCGCCGGTCAGGCCGTTGCGGACCGCCCACAGCGCAGCTTGCGTGCGGTCGGCCAAGTGGAGTTTCGACAGCACCGAGCTCACATGCGTCTTCACGGTCTTCTCTGACACCACCAGCGCGGCCGCGAGCTCGCGGTTCGACAAGCCGCGACCCAGCAACCCGAGCACTTCTCGCTCGCGCGGGGTCAGCTCGTCGAGCCCGGCGACGGTGTGCGGGCGCGACACTTCGGCCAGCACCGGCTCGGCGACGCCAGGTCCCAGCACGGCGCCGCCGCGGTGGACCGTGCGGATCGCGGCCTCGAGCTCCGCGGGGGCCGCGTCCTTGAGCAGGTAACCCGACGCCCCGGCGCGCATGGCCGGCACCACACGGTCTTGGCCCGCGAAGCTCGTGAGCACCAGCACCCGTGGCGGCGCCGCCAGCGCGTGCAGGCGTTCGATCGTGCTGACGCCGTCGGCCCCGGGCAGCACGAGGTCGACCAGCGCGACGTCAGGGCGCAGCTCGGCGGCTTGCGCGACCGCGGCGTCGGCGTCACCTGCTTCGCCGACGACGTCGATGCCGGGCCGCGTGGCGAGGTACGTCCGCAGGCCTTGGCGCACGATGGGATGGTCGTCGACCACCAGCACCCGGATCACCGCGCTCACCTCGTCACCCACGAGGCACCCGCGCTTCCACGCCGGTGCCGTGGCCGGGCGCGGAGCGGATCGACAACGTGCCGCCGACGGCCTCGGCCCGCTCGCGCATCGAGGTCAGGCCGAGGTGGCGCGCCGCGACGCCGGGTTGATCAGGGTCGAACCCGGCCCCGTCGTCGACCACACGCACCCGCAGCTCTGGGCCGTCGGGCGCCAGCTGGACCTCGACGTTGCTGGCGCTCGAGTGGCGCACGACGTTGGTGAGCGCTTCTTGCACGATGCGGAAGACCTGCCGCTCGGTCTCGGGCGAGAGCACGATCGCCTCGTTGGCCACCAAGGCGGCGTGCAGGCCGTGGGCCCGCCGGTACACGTGGAGGTAGCGTTCGAGGCTGGCCACCAGCCCGTCGTCGTCGAGCGCGGCGGGCCGGAGTTGGAACACGAGCGACCGCAACTCGTCGAACGCCAGGTCGACCAGGCGCCGGGCCTCGTCGAGGGGTGCGGCGGCGGCCTCGGGGTCGGTGCCGAGGGCCGACGACGCGGTCTCGAGCGTGAGGCGCAGGCTGAACATGGTCTGCGTCATGGCGTCGTGCAGTTCGCGGGCGAGCCGGTTGCGTTCCGCGGTGACGGTGAGCTCGCGGCTCTGCTCGTAGAGCCGGGCGTGCTCGATTAGCACCGCGGCGTGCTGGGCCAGCCCCACGACGCTGGCTTGGTCCTGAGTGGAGAAGCGGGCGCCGCCTTCGTCGTTGGCGAGGTAGAAGGCGCCGACCACCGTGCCGCGAAACACGATCGGCACCGCGAGGAACGGCTGCATCTCCGGATGCGCTTCGGGCCACCAGCCGCCGAAGCGGGGGTCGGAACGCACGTCGTCGGTGCGGTGGGCGGCCGCTTCCTCCAACATGGCACCGAGCACACCGTGGGTGCGGGGGAGCGGCCCGATGTCGTCGATGGTCTCGTCGGACATGCCGTCGGTGATCCAGCACGCGAACCCACCGTCGCCGTCGGGTGTGCCGAGGGCGGCGTAGTCGGCACCGCCGAGCCGGCGAGCGGCAGCCACGAGTTGGTGCAGCACGCCGTCGAGGGACAAGTCGCCGGCCATGCCGAGCAAGGCCTCGCTGACGGCTGCCAGCGCGTCGTCCGATGGTGGTAGGGCCATGTCCGCGGCACGGTACCAGCGGCTGGCGGGGCTGCCCCGGGCCGCGCCCAGGAGCGGTCGTTGGTTGGCGTCGCCGCGGCACCGGAATCGCTTTGCATGATTATGCAGGACCTCGTATTGTTGGGGGATGGCGAAGGTCGGCATCATCGGTGGGTCGGGGTTCACGGGCGCGGAGCTGTTGCGCCTGCTGGCCGCGCACCCTGGCATCGAGGTCGTCGCCGTCACGGGCGACACGCAAGCCGGCGCACAAGTGGCCGACCTCTACCCGAGCTTGCGCGGGGCTTACGGCGACCTCACGTACCTGCCGTACGCGCCCGAGATGGTCGAAGGACTCGACCTCCTGTTCTGCGGTCTGCCGCACGGCGCCTCGCAGGCGATGATGCCCGACCTGCTCGACCGGGTGGCCCACGTGGTCGACCTCGCGGCCGACTTCCGGTTGGCCTCGGCAGGCGACTACCCGACCTGGTACGGCGAGGCGCACACGGCCCCCGAGCTGCTGAGCCGCTTCGCGTACGGACTTCCCGAGCTGCACCGCGACGAGATCGTGGCCAGAGGTCACGTGGCAGTTCCGGGCTGCTACCCGACCGCCGCGATCTTGGCGTTGTGGCCGCTGGTGCACGCCGGCCTGGTCGACACCACCGGCATCATCGTCGACGCGGCCAGCGGCGTGTCGGGAGCGGGTCGGGCGCCCAAGCCCACCAACGCGTTCTGCGCGGTCGACGAGGACTTCGTGGCGTACGGCGTGGGCGGCCATCGCCACACGCCCGAGATGGAGCAGCAGCTCGGCGCCACCGTGCTGTTCACGCCTCACCTCGCGCCGATGAACCGGGGCATCCTCGCCACTTGCTACGCCCGGCCGGCCCACGGTGCTGCGGTGTCGACCGAGTCGTTGCGACAAGCCGTGGCCGACGCATGGGCTGACGAGCCGTTCGTCGTGCCGGTCGCCGAGCCGCCGCACACCAAGGCCACCCTCGGCGCCAACACTGCACAAGTGAACGCCGTGTTCGACGACCGCACCGGTCACGTGATCGCCATGGCCGCGATCGACAACCTCACCAAAGGGGCGTCCGGCGGGGCGGTGCAGTGCGCCAACTTGTTGTTGGGCCTCGACGAGACCATGGGCCTGCCGACCGTCGGGATGATGCCGTGAGCGTCACCGCCGCGAAGGGGTTCACCGCCGCCGGCGTGGCGGGCGGCGTGAAGGAGTCGGGTGACCGTGACCTCGCGCTGGTGGCCACGGCCGACGGCAACGCCGTGGCCGCAGCTGCCGTGTTCACGTCGAACGCCATGACCGCCGCGCCGGTGGTCACCTCCCGTGCCCACTTGGCGGCCACGTCGGGCCGTGCGGCCGCAGTGGTGCTCAACAGCGGCAACGCCAACGCCGCCACCGGGGGGCCAGGGCTGCGCGACGCGCAGGCGATGTGCGAGCAGGTGGCCCACGAGTTGGGCTGTGCACCTGATGAGGTTCTCGTGTGCTCGACGGGCTTGATCGGGATCCCGCTGCCGATCGACCCCATCGTGGCGGCGATCCCGGCGTTGGTCGCTGCCCGCGCCGCGTCGCCTGAGGCCGGCGCCGATGCCGCCGAGGCCATCCGCACCACCGACACCGTCCGCAAGGAATCCGTGGCCCGCGCCGGCGCGGCCGTGGTGGGCGGCATGGCCAAAGGCGCGGCCATGCTGGCGCCGAACATGGCCACGATGCTGGCGGTGCTCACCACCGACGCCGGCGCCGAACCCTCCACGTTGCAGCGCGTGCTGCAAGCCGCGGTCGACGGCAGCTTCAACCGCCTCAGCGTCGACGGCTGCCAGTCGACCAACGACACCGTGATCCTGCTGGCGTCGGGCGCGGCGGGTCCCGTGGCCGACGACGACCTCGCCGCCGCCACCACCGCTGTGTGCCGTGACCTTGCGCTCGCCATGGCCGGCGACGCGGAGGGCGCCACGAAAGTCGTGCACCTCACGGTCACCGGCGCAGCGTCCGACGTGGAAGCGGCCGTGTGCGCGAGGAGCATCGCCGAGAGCCAGCTCGTGAAGTGCTCGTGGTACGGCCAGGACCCGTACTGGGGTCGGCTGGCGAGCGAAGCGGGCTCGGCCGGGGTGACGTTCGATCCTGATCGGGTGGCCGTCCGCTACGGCGGGATCACGGTGGCGAGCGGTGGCGTCACGGTCGACCACGACGAAGCCTCCGTCGCCCGGCACATGGCCGAGCGCGAGCTGGTGATCGAGGTCGACCTCGGCATCGGGTCGGGCACCGGCGAAGTGATCACCAACGACCTCACCCACGCGTACATCGACGAGAACATGGGCACGTCGTGACCGCCGCTCCCGATCCCGCTTCGTCCGGCTCCGCCGGACCCACCGCACCCCCGCCCGCCCCCAGCGCAGACGAGCGCGCCGCGGTGCTGATCGAGGCGCTGCCGTACATCCACCGCTTCCGTGGCACCACCGTCGTGGTCAAGTACGGCGGCAATGCCATGACCGACGCCGCGCTGGCCGAACGGTTCGCCGAGGACATCGTGCTGATGCGCGCGGTGGGCATCCGACCCGTGGTGGTGCACGGCGGCGGGCCCCAGATCGGCGACCTGCTGGCGCGGCTCGGCAAAGAGACGGAGTTCCGCGACGGCTTGCGGGTCACCGATGCCGAGACGCTCGATGTCGCGCGCATGGTGCTCGTGGGCAAGGTCAACCGCGACATCGTGTCGGCCATCAACCGGCACGGCCCGGTGGCCGTCGGCGTGTCGGGTGAGGACGCCGGGCTCATCACGGCCGAAGCCCGCGATCCGCGACTCGGCTTCGTGGGCGACGTGGTCGACGTCCAGCCGGCCATCATCGAGCGGCTGCTGGCCGAGGACCTCATCCCGGTGGTGTCGACGATCGGTGCCGACCTCGAAGGCCAGGCGTACAACATCAACGCCGACACGGTCGCGGGCGCGGTCGCCGGCGCGCTCGGAGCCGAGAAAGTGATCTACCTCACCGACATCGCCGGCCTGCTCGCCGACCGCGACGACCCGTCGTCGCTCATCACCACGGTCACGACCGGCCGACTCGCCGAGCTGCTGGCCGACGGCACGTTGGCCGGCGGGATGATCCCCAAAGTGCGGGCGTGCGTCGACGCGGTGGAGGCGGGTGTGGGCTCGGCCCACATCCTCGACGGCCGCCGCCCGCACGTCGTGCTGCTCGAGCTGTTCACCGACGCGGGCGTCGGCACCATGATCTGCGCCGACGAGACGGCGCCGCACCCAGGAGCCACCAATGGCTGAACGTCCGGGCCGCCGTCGCGTGCTCACCGCGTCGAAGCCGTCGAAGCCGTCGAGTCCGTGGTCCGAGTTGCTCATGTCGAACTACGGCGTGCCCCCCGTCGAGTTCGTGAAGGGCAGCGGCTCGCGATTGTGGGACGCGGACGGCAAGGAGTACCTCGACTTCCTCGGCGGCCTCGCGGTCACGTCGCTCGGCCACGCCCACCCGGCAGTGGCAGAAGCGGTCAGCTTGCAGGCCCGCACGCTGGTGCACGTGTCGAACTTGTTCGGCACCCAACCGGTGCTCGACGTGGCTGCGACGCTCGACACCTTGATCGGCGACGGCTCGCCGGCCGGCGGTCGGCTGTTCTTCGCCAACTCCGGCGCCGAGGCGAACGAGGCCGCCATCAAGTTGGCGCGCCGCCACGCGGGCGGCATCGTCCCGACCGGCGACGGTGGTTGGGCGGGCCGCTACAAGATCGTGGCCGCGCACGACGGCTTCCACGGCCGCACGATGGCGGCGCTGGCAGCCACCGGCCAGCCCGCCAAGCAAGAGCCGTTCCTGCCGCTGCCCGACGGGTTCTTGCACGTGGCGTGGAACGATCTCGACGCGCTCGACGCGGCGATCGACGATTCCGTGGCGGCGTTGCTGCTCGAGCCGATCCAAGGCGAAGCGGGGGTGAACCCGGCGAGCCGCGACTACTTCCGAGGGGCACGTCGGCTCACCGAGGAGCGCGGTGCACTGTTCATGGTCGACGAAGTGCAGACCGGTCTCGGGCGCACGGGCCGCTGGTTCGGGTTCCAGCACCACGATGTCGAGCCCGACGTGGTCACCATGGCCAAAGCGCTCGGCAACGGCGTACCGATCGGTGCCTGCTGGGCGCGGGCCGACGTGGCCGACAGCTTCCGGCCCGGCGATCACGGCTCCACGTTCGGGGGCCAGCCGCTCGCCGCGGCGGCCGCCCGCGCGGTGCTCGAAGTGATGCAGGCCGAAGACGTGCCCGGGCGCGCCTTGCGTGCCGGCGCGGCGCTGACAGCCCGGCTCGAAGCCCTGCCGCAAGTGGTGGCGGTGCGCGGTTCGGGCTTGTTGCTCGGTGCGGAGCTCCGCGGCCTCGACGCCCGTGAAGTCGCCGCCGCGTGCCTCGCCGCAGGCTTGGTCGTCAACGGCGTGACCGGCACCGCGCTGCGCCTCGCGCCGTCGTTGTTGGTGAGCGACGACGAGATCGACCAGGCGGTCGGCATCCTCGCCGTGGTGCTCGCCGCTGCAGGATCGGGAGACGGGGAGGAACGGTGATGCGTCACTTGCTCGAGATCGACGACCTGACGGCGGCCGAAGTCGGCGAGATCGTCGCGCTGGCCGAGTCGCCCGAGCGTCCGCAGTTGCTGGCCGGCCAAGGTGTGGGCCTGGTGTTCGAGAAGCCGTCGACCCGCACCCGGCACTCGACCGAGATGGCGGTGGTGCAGCTCGGCGGTCACCCGGTGACCGTGCAGGGGGCCGAAGTGGGGATCGACACCCGCGAGTCGGCCGAGGACATCGCCCGGACCCTGTCCGCGTACCACGCCGCGATCGGCGCCCGCGTCTTCGAGCACCACAAAGTGGAGCGGTTGGCAGCCGCCTCGTCGGTGCCGGTCGTGAACTTGCTGTCCGACTTGGCCCACCCGCTGCAGGCGCTGGCCGACTTGTTGACGTTGCGGGGCGAGTTCGGCGACGTGGCGGCCCGCACGATCGCCTATGTGGGCGACCCGAACAACGTGTTGCAGTCGCTGGCGCTGGTGTGCGGGTACACGGGCATCGCGGTGCGGGTGGCGTCCCCGGCCAGCCATCCGGTGCCCGAGGCGATGGTCGACCGGGTCCGCCTCGCCGGCGGCGACTTCACAGTGGGCCTTCGGCCCGAGGAAGCGGTCGAGGGCGCCGACGCGATCTACACCGACACGTGGACGTCGATGGGCCAGGAGAGCGAAGCCGAGCAGCGCCGCCGCGAGTTCGAAGGCTTCACCGTCGACGACGCCCTGCTCGACCGGGCCGACCCGGGTGCCGTGTTCCTGCACTGCCTGCCGGCGCACCGTGGCGAGGAAGTCACTGCCGCGCTGATCGATGGTCCCCGCAGCCGGGTCTTCACCCAGGCCGCCAACCGTATGCACGCCGCAAGGGGCGCGCTCGCCTGGTTGTTGCAGGCGTCGAGCAGATCGGCGTCGTCGACCACGGTCGGCGCGGCGGCCGGTCCGGCGGCGGAGGCGGGCTGATGACGGCCAAGCGCGACGCGGAGCCGGCCCGGCTCACCAAGACCCAGCGCCAGCACCGGGTCGAGAAGCTGCTCGAGCAGCACGCCGTCGCGAGCCAGGCCGAGCTGGTCGAGCTGCTGGAAGGCGAAGGTGTGGCGGCCACGCAGGCGACGGTGTCGCGCGACCTCGACGACCTGGGCGCCATCAAAGTGCGCGGTCCGGGCGGCGACAGCGTGTACGCCATCCCGGAGCTGCCGTGGGAGCGCAAGGCGCCCGACGACCACTTGCGACGCATGTTCACCGAGTGGGTCCACGAGGTGTCGGCGTCGGGCAACTTGGTGGTGTTGCGCACCCCGCCGGGTTCGGCGCACGTGGTGGCCTCGGCCCTCGACCGCGCCGATCTGCCCGACGTGCTCGGCACCGTGGCGGGAGATGACACCCTGTTGGTCGTGGTGCGTGAGCACCCCGGCGGCGCCGCAGTGGCGCGCCAGCTCTCGGGGCTGGCGAACTTGTGAGTGGGTCGGGCGCGCCCGACCGCGAGAAGGAGTAGGTCCGTGGCGAAAAGGGTCGTGCTGGCGTACAGCGGTGGACTGGACACGTCGGTCGCTGTCCGTTGGATGATCGAGCAGTACGGCTGCGAGGTGATCGCGCTCGCGGTCGACGTCGGCCAGGTGTCGGAGGACTGGGAGGTCCTCAAAGGCCGCGCCAAGGCCGCCGGCGCGGTCGACGCGGTGGTGGTCGACGCCCGCGAGGAGTTCGCAGAGGACTTTGTCGCGCCGGCCTTGGCGGCCAACGCCATGTACGAGAACCGCTATCCGCTGGTGTCCGCGCTGTCGCGCCCGGTGATCGTCAAGCACCTTGTGGAGGCCGCCCGCAAGTTCGGCGCCGACGGCGTGGCGCACGGTTGCACCGGCAAGGGCAACGACCAGGTGCGCTTCGAGGTGTCGACCCGCGCGCTCGCGCCGGACCTCGAGGTGCTGGCGCCCGTGCGGGGCTGGGGGATGACCCGCGAGGAGTCGATCTTGTACGCGTACGACCACGAGATCCCGATCAACGCGACGAAGGAGAAGGTGTACTCGATCGACGACAACCTCTGGGGCCGCGCAATCGAGTGCGGCGAGATGGAGGACCCCTGGGCCGAGCCGCCCCAAGGGGTGTGGTCGATGACCAAGCCGAGCGCCACCGAGCCCCGCGACCTCGTGATCGGCTTCGAAGGTGGCCGCCCGGTCGCGATCGACGGTGAGCGCCTCGGCATGCTCGAAGTGATCGCCCGCCTCAACGACGTGGTCGGTTCCTACGGTTGGGGCCGCATCGACATGGTCGAGAACCGCCGCGTCGGCATCAAGAGCCGCGAGACGTACGAGTGCCCGGCCAGCTTGGCGCTGATCATGGCGCACCAAGACCTCGAGTCGATCTGCCTCGAGCGTGACCTCAGCCGTGAGAAAGCGCGCCTCGAGCCGCGCTACGCGGAGCTGATCTACGACGGCCTGTGGTTCTCGCCGCTGCGGGAGGCCTACGACTCGTTCATCGCGTCGAGCCAGCGGTTCGTCACCGGTGACGTGCGCCTGCACTTGTCGCCCGGCAACTGCCAGGTGACCGGCCGCCGCAGCCCGCACAGCCTCTACGACTACGGGCTCGCCACGTACGACGCCGAGGACAGCTTCCGCCACGAGGACTCCGCCGGTTTCGTGCGCCTCTGGGGACTCGGCATCAAGACGTGGGCCGCCCGGCAGGGGAGCAAGGAACCGTGACCGGCACCGAGGCCGAGGGCGCCGACGCGCCGGGCGGCGCACCCGCGGGCGGCAACACGTTGTGGCACGGCCGCTTCGAGGGCGGACCGGCCGAGGAGCTGCTGGCGTTCACGGTGAGCTTGCCGTACGACCAGCGGTTGGCGCTCGACGACCTCACCGGCTCGCGGGCCCACGTCCGCGGGTTGCACCGCGCGGGCATCTTGTCGGTCGAGGAGAGCGCCGCGGTGCTGGCCGCGCTCGACACCGTGCAAGCCGAGCTGCTCGACGGGTCGTTCGCGTTCGGTCCCGCGGATGAGGACATCCACACCGCCGTCGAGCGGCGCGTCACCGAGCTGGCCGGTCCCGCCGGCGCCAAGATCCACACCGGGCGCAGCCGCAACGACCAGGTGGCCACCGACCTCCGGCTGTACACCCGCCGGGCCCTCGCCGAGGTGGCCGACCGTGTCCTCGCGCTCGAGCACACCTTGCACGACCGCGCCCGGGAAGCAGGCGAGGCGTACCTCCCCGGCTACACGCACCTCCAGCGCGCGCAACCGGTGTTGCTGGCGCACCACTTGCTCGCGCACGCATGGGCGTTGTCGCGCGACCTCGACCGGATCGTGGCCTCTGCTCGGCGGCTCAACGTGTCGCCGCTTGGCGCGGGCGCGCTGGCCGGCTCGTCGCTCCCGCTCGACCCGGCGGGCGTTGCCGACGAGCTCGGTTTCGACGCGCCGTTCGCCAACTCGCTCGACGCGGTGAGCGACCGCGACTTCGTGGCGGAGTCGCTGTTCGACCTCGCGCTGGTGGGCATCCACCTGTCGCGCCTCGGCGAAGAGCTGATCTTGTGGTCGAGCGAAGAGTTCGGGTTCGTCCACTTGCCCGACGCGTACTCGACCGGCTCGTCGATGATGCCGCAGAAGAAGAACCCCGACATCGCCGAGCTGGCGCGCGGCAAGTCGGGTCGGCTGCTCGGCAACCTCACCGGGTTCCTGGCCACGCTGAAGGGCCTTCCGCTGGCGTACAACCGCGACTTGCAAGAGGACAAAGAGCCGCTGTTCGACTCGGTCGACCAGATCCTGCTCGCGCTGGGTGCGCTGCGCGGGTTGCTGGCCACCGTCACGTTCGACACCGACGCCATGCAGGCCGCCGCCGACTCCGCGTACCTGGTGGCCACCGACCTGGCCGAGTACCTCGTCGAGAACGGCACGCCGTTTCGCGACGCGCACGCCGTGGTCGGCGGCCTGGTGCGCGACTCGCTCGAGCGCAAAGTGCCGCTGGCCGAGCTGGTGGCCGCGCACCCCGCGTTCGGCGCCGAAGCGGTGCAGCTGCTCGACCCAGGCGTGGCCGTCACGCGGCGCTCGAGCCCGGGTGGCGCCGGCCCTGGTCCCGTCACGCAGCAGTTCGTGCGGTTCGCCACGCAGCTCGAGATCGACCGCGAGCGGGTCGACGACCTCGAGTCGCAGTGAGCCCGCGCGGGTCGGGAGCGCGGCCGTTGCCCGCGGTGTTCTACGACCGCGACCCTCGCGAGGTGGCGCCCGACCTCCTGGGCAAGTTGTTGGTGCGGGTCGAGGACGACGGCGCACGCACGGTGGGGCGGATCGTGGAAGTCGAGGCGTACTGCGGCGCCGACGACCCCGGCAGCCACGCGTATCGGGGTGAGACGCCGCGCACGCGGACGATGTTCGGCCCGCCGGGCGGCTTGTACGTCTACTTCTCCTATGGCATGCACTGGTGCGCGAACGCGGTGTGCCGTCCGGACGGGACCGCCGGGGCGGTGCTGTTGCGGGCGCTGGCGCCAGTCGACGGCGTGGACCGCATGCACGCCCGGCGCGGGCCCGCCGCTCGTCGCGACCGCGACTTGTGCAGCGGGCCCGCGAAGTTGTGCCAGGCGCTCGGCGTCGACCGCCGCTTCGACGGCACCGACCTGACCGCCGCCACCTCACCGCTGATGGTGTTCCACGATGAGACGGTCGCGGGGTCGGGATCGAGCGTCCGGGCCGCAACCGCCGCGGGTGGCGGGCTCGGCGGAGTCGGGGGTGGTGCCGGGAGCCGCGGGCTCGGCGTTGCCGGGGCGGCCGGGTCCGAGCGCGCGGCCAGGATCGGCAACAGCGTGCGGGTGGGCCTGAGCGCCGGCCGCGAGCATCCCTGGCGGTGGTTCGTCGAGGGCGACCCGAACGTGTCGCGCGGCCCCAGGTCGCTCGCCGCGCCCGTCACGGAGCGCAGGCAGGGGGGCCGCTGCCGATGACCCCGCCGGCCGCGAGGTTGCTGGCCTCGGGCGATCCGGCGCTGATCCCCGGCAGCGAGCTCGCCGTCGCTCGGGCGCGGGTGCTCGACGCGGTCGGGCCGACGGCCGACCAGCGGCGCCCGTTCCTCGAGCTGCTCGCCGAGCACGACGACGCGCTGGTGCGCTCGTGCCTGCCGGGTCACCTCACCGGCTCGGCGTTCGTCGTCGACGCGTCGGGCGAGCGGGCGCTGTTGCTCTTCCACGCCAAGCTGGGCCGCTGGCTCCAGCCCGGCGGGCACGCGGATGGCGAGGCTGACTCGGCGGCGGTGGCGCTCCGCGAAGCCACCGAGGAGTCCGGGATCGAGGGCCTGCGCGTGGCGGTCCCGGCGATCGACCTCGACATCCACGAGGTCGCGCCCCCAGGCGAGCCGGCTCACTTGCACTTCGACGTGCGGTTCCTGGTGGTGGCGCCGCCCGACGCCGAGGTGCGGATCAACCACGAGTCACGCGGCGCCCGGTGGGTGACCGCCGCCGAGTTGGCGACGGCCGACGTCGACACCGGCCTGCGTCGCCTCGCCCGCCGCGGCTTCGCCCTCGCCGCCACCCTCACCCCCTGACCCCACCACCACCCGTTCTGCGCGTGGAAAGTGACCGCAGCGGTGGGAATGCAACGCGCGGAACGGGATGGTGGGCGGGGCGGGGTGCCCCGTGGCGGGCTCGCTGGTGGCGACATGGCGGACGTAACCTGCGGCGTCGTCGTCACTCGCGAGGGAGCACCGCCATGGCCGAGGCCTACATCGTCGATACCGTCCGCACCCCGGTGGGCCGCCGCGGCGGGTCGCTGAGCCAGGTCCACCCGGCCGATCTCGGCGCCCACACCCTGAAGGCGCTCATGGCCCGCACGGGCATCGACCCGGGTGCGGTCGAGGACGTCGTGTTCGGTTGCCTCGACACGATCGGCCCGCAAGCTGGTGACATCGCCCGTTCGTGCTGGCTGGCGGCCGACCTGCCCCAGCACGTTCCGGGCGTCACGATCGACCGGCAGTGCGGTTCGAGCCAGCAGGCGGTGCATTTCGCCGCGCAGGCCGTGATGAGCGGCACCAGCGACGTCGTGGTGGCCGGCGGGGTGCAGAACATGTCGGCCATCCCGATCAGCTCGGCCATGGTCGTCGGTGAGCAGTTCGGGTTTGCCGACCCGTTCACCGGTTCGGAGGGTTGGGCCAAGCGCTTCGGCGACCAGGAGATCAGCCAGTTTCGCGGCGCCGAGATGATCGCCGAGAAGTGGGACATCTCGCGCGAGGACATGGAGGACTTCGCGATCGAGTCGCACACGCGGGCGCTGCGGGCCATCGAGGAAGGCCGTTTCGAGAACGAGATCGCGCCGCTCAACGGGCTGTCGGTCGACGAGGGGCCGCGTGAGCCCAACGTCGACAAGATCCGCTCGTTGCCGGCGCTGGTCGAGGGCGGCCGCCTGACCGCCGCCGTGTCGAGCCAGATCTCCGACGCGTCGGCCGCCATGCTCGTGGTCAGCGAGCAGGGGCTGAAGACGCACGGTCTCACCCCCCGGGCGCGCATCCACCACTTGTCGGTCCGCGCGGATGACCCGGTGTGGATGCTCACCGCGCCGATCCCCGCCACCGCCCATGCGCTCGAGAAAGCCGGCATGAAGCTCGACGACATCGACCTGGTCGAGATCAACGAGGCGTTCGCGTCGGTCGTGCTGGCATGGCAGAAGGAGACCGGCGCCGACCTCGACAAGGTCAACGTCAACGGCGGCGCCATCGCCCTCGGCCACCCGCTCGGCGCGACGGGTGTGAAGCTGATGACCACACTGCTCAACGAGCTCGAGCGCACCGGCGGCCGCTACGGCCTGCAGACCATGTGCGAGGGCGGCGGACAGGCCAACGTCACGATCATCGAGCGCCTCGGCTGACCCATCCCTGCACGGCGCTGGGTCGGTGGTGATGACCGCCGGGCCCGACTCCGGTCCGGGCGACGCGGCGGGCACCGATAACCTTGCGGCGTTCGTCGATCGGGGGCGCCCGGCTGGGTGGCCCACAGCAGGTGAGGTGGAAGGTGTCCCGATTCGTCGCCCGGCGGTGCGCAAGCGTGCTCGCTGCGGGGCTGCTCGCGCTCGCGTACGTGGCTGCGCCCTCGGCCGCGTCGGCCCGTCCCGCCACTGCAGCCCGACCGGCCACCTCGTCGCGACCCGCCGTCACCGCGGCGCCGTCCGCCGCGCCCACCGCCGCGACGCCCTCGCTGCCGTCGCCGCCGGATGCCGCGGACTTCGGCGCCAACCCCACGTCGCTCGGCTACGGCCTGCAAGTGCCGGTGCGCGAGAGCGGGTCGGGCACGCAGCCCACGACGACCTTCCCGCGCAAGATCCCGACCGCACGGTTCCGGGCTGAGCAACAGGCCGCACTTCGAGCGAACGCCACGTCGGCGCCGATTCAGACGGTGGTCGGCGGGCGCCACTCGACGTTCGTGCTCATCTTCATGCCCGTGAGCGACACCGTGAACTTCCCGACTGATGCGCAGGATGCATTCATCCGCGCCGCCACTGCGTGGGCGAACCAGGTGTACAGCCCGGTGCAGATCGGCGTGCAGGTGCACTGGGAGGATCTGACCAGCCAGACCGGCGACAGCAGCATCCTCGGCGCGGCGGGCCCGACCAACTTCTACGTGCCCGACATCCCGGGGGCCCCCGCCTACCCCAGCGCGCTGGCTGACGCCCTGGCCGGCCGCGACTTCGATCCCTCGCTGCCGGAGATCGATGCCACGTTCAACTCGGCGTTCGGTTCCGCCGGCAGAGGTTGGTACTACGGGTCGGACCCGGCGGGAGTCGGGAACAACATCGACCTCCAGTCGGTGGTGACCCACGAGCTCGGGCACGGTCTGGGGTTCTTGTCGAGCTTCGACACAGCGACGGGCGATCCCCAGGGCTGCAAAGTACCCGGCACGGGTTGCCATGCCGACACGCCGACCGTGTTCGACGAGTTCGTCGGGGTGGGCTCCAGCGCGAGCACGCCGCTGCTGTCGTATCCGAACAACAGCACGGCACTGCTCAACCAGGAGGTGTCGGGCAACATCTACTGGGCGGGCACGTGGGGCACGGTGATGGGTGGCTTCCAGCACCCCAAGCTCTACTTCCCGTACCCGTGGCAGGGCGGCAGCAGCGGGTCGCACCTCGACGAGAGCACGTACCCGGCGTCGAGCAAGGACGCCTTGATGACGCCGACGCTCAGCAGCGGTGAGATCGAACGGTCGGTGGGCCTCGACGGGCCGATCACCGCCGGCATGCTGCTCGACCTCGGCTGGACGCACCAGAGCGACTACGAGGCGCTGGTGCGGGCCACGTACCCCGACTTCCTGGGCCGGCAGGTGGGCACGACGGAGCTGCCGAACTGGCTCAACCTGTTCGCCCAAGGGGTCACGGCCAGCCAGTACCTCCGCACGTTGACCACGTCGACCGAGTGGCTCGACGGGATCTTCACCGGCTTCTACCAGAACACGCTCGGCCGCTCGCCGTCGCGCAGCGAGCTCGACAAATGGGAGAACCTGGTGCGCCACAGCGGGGTCACCATCACCGCAGCGGGCGCCAGCTTCTACGCGTCGCCGGAGTACTTCCAGACGAAGGCCGGCAGGATCCTCACCACATGGGTCAGCTTGCTGTACCAGGCGATCCTCGGGCGCGGCGCGTCGAGCAGCGATCAGCAGTTCTGGGCGTCGCAGGCCGTGACCAAGGGCCGCCAGTGGGTCGCGCTGCAGATCTACCAGTCGCCCGAGAACCGCCAACGCCGGGTCCGCGCGCTGTACGTCAAGCTGCTCGGCCGCCAGCCCGATGCGGGCGGGCTTGCCGGGTGGAGCCAGTCGCTGCTCACCAGGGACGACCTCGTGCTGGCGCAGAGCCTGGCGTCGTCGGAGGAGTACCTCGAGCGGGCCCAGGGCCGCTACCTGTTCTCCGACGAGTCCTGAAGCCAGTGGAGCGCCACCGCCGCGGCGGTGGCGACGTTGAGGGAGTCGACGCCGTCGGCCATGGCGATGCGGACCGGTCGCGCCGCCGGCAAGGTCGCAGCGGCCTGCAGCGTGGTGGGCGTCAGCCCTGGGCCTTCGGCGCCGAGCACCAACGCCACCCGCGGTGACGCCCGGTCGAGGGTGGTCAAGTCGGGCGCATCCGGGTCGGGGGTCAGCGCCAACACGTCGAAGCCGGCGGTCGTGAGGGCCGCCAGCGCCCGGTCGGGCCAGTCGCCTGCGGCGAAGCGGGCGTGCGGCACGCGCAGGGCATGGCCGAGCGACACGCGCACGCAGCGGCGGTAGAGCGGGTCCGCGCAGCGAGGGTCGACCAGCACGGCGTCGACCCCGAACGCCGCGGCGTTGCGGAACAGCACCCCGAGGTTCTCGTGGTCGTTGAGCCCTTCGAGCACGAGCACTCGCCGGCGGCGCGTGTGGTCGAGCGACGCGCCGGCGGGCGGGCGAGTCGTGCCGTCGCCGCCGGCAGGGTCGGTCGTGGGCTCGCCCACCCTCGCCCGGCTGGCCACCTCGCTGATCGTCGCGAACGGGTCGGGCAGGGGGAGCCGGTCGGCCGACGCCACCACGCCGCGGTGGATTCGGAAGCCGACCACCGCGTCGAGCACCGCTTGTGATGCCACCAACGTCGGCACCTCGGTCCGCCCGGCCTGTGCCAGCGCGTGGAGCACGCGGGTGAGCTGGCGCTCCGACACCAGCACCGATCGGATCGGGTGTACCGACACGAGGAGCTGTTCGAGCACCAGCTGCCCCTCGGCGATGAAACGGCCGTGCGGGCTGGGCGGCCCGCCCTCGGGGTCCTCGAAGCGACGTCGGAGCTGCGCGTCGGACAGACCGATGTAGTCGGCCACGAGCGGGTCGTCGGGCGACGTGATCCGGCGCGGCTCGCGGGGCATGGCTCCAGCTTCGCGGCTCGCGCTCGGATCCCGGGCCTCGGTCGGCTTCGGGACCTGACGGGGCGTCAGGTACGTTGGGCGGCTCACCATCACGACCACGAGGAGCACCCATGGGCATCTGCGACGGACGGGTCGCGATCGTCACCGGCGCGGCGCGAGGGCTCGGCCGGGCGCACGCGCTCGAGCTCGCCCGCCAAGGCGCGAACGTGGTGGTCAACGACGTCGGCGCAGAGCTCGACGGGTCCGGCGGCTCGACCGGACCCGCCGCGGAAGTGGTCGCCGAGATCGAAACGCTCGGGTCGCAGGCCGTCGTGAACGCCGACGACGTCGCCGACTGGGCGGGCGCCGAGCGGCTGGTGCGCCAAGCCGTCGACACGTTCGGCCGCCTCGACGTGGTGGTCAACAACGCCGGCATCGTGCGCGACCGCATGTTCGCCAACGCCACCGAGGACGAGTTCGACGCGGTCGTGCGGGTCCACCTCAAAGGCCACTTCTGCGTGGCTCGCCACGCGGCCGGCCACTGGCGCGACCAGGCGAAGGCCGGCGAGACGGTCGATGCCCGCATCATCAACACGTCGTCGGGCGCGGGCCTGCTCGGCAGCATCGGCCAAGCCGTGTACTCCGCCGCCAAAGGCGGCATCTTGGCGCTCACACTCGTGCAGGCAGCCGAGCTCGGACGCTATGGCGTGACCGCCAACGCGCTGGCCCCGGCCGCGCGCACCCGCATGACCGAGGACGTCTTCGCCGCCACCATGGCCAAGCCGGGCGAAGGCGAGTTCGACGCCATGGACCCCGCCAACGTGTCGCCCTTCGTGGCCTGGCTGGCGTCGCCCGACAGTGCCGGCGTCACCGGCCGCGTCTTCGAGGTCGAGGCCGGCAAGATCGGCGTGGCCGACGGCTTCCAGCACGGTCCCACCGTCGACAAGGGCGCCCGCTGGGACCCCGCCGAGGTGGGCGCCATCGTGCGCGAGCTGCTCGCCGACGCGCCCCCGCCCGCCCCCGTCTACGGCGCCGGCTGACCGGGCCGGCGCGCCGCGACGCGCCGCGATCTGTCCTCGCTGCACGAGGGCGGACCGCCTGCTCGAATTCGGGTGCCTGCGGACGGCCGGCATGGCCGACGCCGATCGGCTGTTGTCACTCGGCCAAGCGCCGATTCGACCGGGAACGTTCTCCCCTTGTGTGGCGCCACCGGGCGACGATCTCAGCGGTGTGGTTACATCGCGCGCGGGCGGAGAAGCGGCGGGTTGCTCCAGCGGCCGGGGCCGTCACGACCCACTCATATGTGCAGAGGACGGCCTTCGGAGAGGAGCAATCATGGGCACGATAGATGCAGGTCGGCTCGCCGACGCATGCAGCGACGACGGGTTCGACGCGGGGATCAGGATCGTGACCGAGCTGGAGCCGGTGGCGGGGCCCGGTGCCCCAGTGAAGCCGCCCATCTACGCTGGCATGGAGTACCAGCACGACAAGCGGTGGGAGTCGACCGATGCCGACGCGCCCACCGATGTCATCGTGCTTGACAACGTGCCCTCGCAGGCGAACCGGCTGGAGGACGCTGTCCGGCGAGCTGCTCCCGCGGTTGGAGTTCCCGAGATCGTGCTCGATCTGTCGAGTGTCGGCGAGTTGCCGCCCCACCTCCCTCGCCGCATCTCGAGCTGGCAGTTCCCGCATCGCAATGCGGATGCGTATCTGCGCGATGCCGAGCTCGACGGTGTCGACTTCCTGAAGACCGATATCGGCCGGGCGATCTTCGACGCCACCGCGTGGAATGCAGGATCGTTGATGGCATGGACTCCCCAGGGACTCCTGTTCGGCTTCTGGCAGTCGCACCTTGGCAAGAAGCGCTCGAACGCGAAGCACGCGCGGGCGTGGGTCTCAGAGATCATCGGTTGGTCGCCAGCCGCGAGCGAGACGAGGACCCAGGGTCTCAAGGGTGACCCGCTGAACCTCAACTCCGACGACCCAATGACGTTCAATCCGAACGATCAAGTCGACTGGGAGATCGGCAAGACCAAGCTCGCCGGCGGCGAGACGAAGAAGCTCTCTGAGATAGGCCATGGACAGGTGCTGGTCGGTGGTAGCGATGCGGCACGTGCGGCGGTCTCGTTCGCTCGCATCACGCAAACGGCCACAGTGTCGTTCGCGCAGCTTCGTCGGGTCAGCCTCGGCGGCGACGCCGATCCCGCAGCCGATGCCGCGGCGCGGGCGTTGCTCGTGGCCTTGGGCCTGTTCGCCCACGTGCGCGCCTTTGGTCGCGCGTTCGAGTTGCGCTCTGTCGCCGACCTTCGCCCGTCGCTTCCTGCAGCGATGTGGCTCGGTGCTGCGGTCGACGATGCGGTTGAGCTCCCAGACTCCGATGCTGCGGCGGGCCTGCTGGCGGCGTGCGTCGAGCAGGCACGCAAAGCCGGTGTGCCGCTCGACGGCTGGGGGCGGGAGCCGCTGCTGCTGACGCCCAAACCGAACCTCGCCGCTGCCATTCGTTCGACCTGGCCGCTCAACTGATGCTTGCGATAACGGTCGAGTTGCTGCACGGCACGTATCGTGCGGACCCTTCGGGGCTGGCGCCAACGGGGCGGGCACTCGAGGGCGAATGGCCGCCGTCGCCCATGCGTTTGCTCGCCGCGCTGACGGCGGCTGCGGGCACCGATGTCGAGGTGGAGGGCCTACCTCCCCGGCGGTTGGGGACCGACGGGGCAGAGCTGGCCTTCTTGGAGACAGCCGGCGCGCCCGCGATCTACGCAAGCCACGGTGCTGGCGAAGTTCATCACCAGCGCCTGCAGAGCAGGTATGTCGTCAAACATGCCGGCACGGCGTCGAAGAACCAGCACCTTGAGTACGTCGGCCGGGTGGGGATGGAGGTGCGACCGGGCTTCAAGGTGACACCCTGCGTTCCCGAGGTCACCTATGCATGGGATATCGACGTGCCACCGTCGGTCCTTGCGGCGTTGCGCTATCGGGCGGCCCGCGTCGGCTATCTCGGCTGCGCCGACTCACCTGCTCGAGTGACCGTCGCAACGACGGCCCCCGATGGGGAGCCGGCGCTTTGCCCGGCCGATGACGGCGCGCTGTTGGTGAGCGTCCCGCGCGAGGGCTCCGTCGCCGCCATGGACGCGCACTATCGGGCGTGGGTCGGTAAGGACGGCGGCGCGTCCGTGCAGCGCGCACAATTCCCGGCACTGCGCCACGTCATCCGCTATGAGGCGGCCGGCGAACGCGAGAGCGCAACGCCTACGCCACAGCCCACGCTGTTGTGCGTGCGGTTCGCGGATCCGGAAGCCGCTGTCGGCGCGTCGATCTCCGGTCGCCGCGTCGCAGCGGTCACCGAGGCCTTCAAGGCGGCCGTGTTGCGGCTGTTCCAAGATCACGTCGACGAGCCGCCGCCGGTGCTGACCGGCCATGGCATGGAGGGCTCTGGGTACCACCTCGCTTACTACCTCGCCCTGCCGAACGTGGGCGCCCCCCACGCGACCGGGCGCATCCACGGCCTCGCGCTCTGCCTTCCACCGGGCACAGATCCCAAGCTGGTGGACGCATGCCGTGGTGTGCTCGACCGCATGGACCATCTCGTCGGTCGCGGCTTCCAGCGGGTTCCGTGCAGCCTGTGGGCGGGCGAACGCCGCCCTTGGGCGACCAATCCCGGCCGCTGGGTGCAGACCGCCCAGGTCTGGGCGACGGCCTTCCCGGCCGTGTACGAGCGACGATCGACTGACCTCGACAACGCAGAGGTCAGTGGCTGGTGCCGCCACGCTGGCATCGAGACAGCCGTCCGCGAGGTTCGTGTGAGCCGAGTTCCCATCCTGGCCGGCGGGGTGGACCTGGCCCCGGTGGAGGTCAATCGGGTTGGGCGGCCGGGCAAGCCGTATGCGCACCTCGAGCTCACGTTCGCGGAGCCGGTTCGAGGACCTGTCGTCGTGGGTGGAGCGCGCCAACGTGGCTTGGGCCTGTGCGCGCCGATACGCGGTGAGGGGCTGTCCGGTGGCTGACCTTCCGACGTTCGACGACTTCTATGCGGCCGTCAACGGCCGCGCTGCATTCCCATGGCAGAGCCGCCTGGCCGCGAGGCTGGCCGATGGTGGCAGCTGGCCCGAAGAGGTCGGGGTGCCGACGGGGCTCGGGAAGACGGCGTGTCTCGACATCGCCGTCTGGTGGCTCGCATCGCAGGCGCCGCTGCCGCCCGCCGAACGGACTGCTCCGACGCGGATCTGGTGGTTGGTGAATCGTCGCCTGCTGGTCGACACCACCTACGACCATGCGACGCGGATCAGCGACCTGTTGCGGGACCCTTCGGCGGTGCCGGAAGGCGAGGCACCCCGGGAGACCCAGGCGATCAAGGCGCTGGGCGGCGTCGCGGCCGCACTTCGGTCGCTCTCCGCCGATCCCGCCGCGCCGCCACTCGAGGTGGTCCGCCTTCGCGGCGGCGCTGCGACGGGGCGCCCGACTGATCCCAGCCAGCCGGCCGTGATCCTCTCGACGCTTCCCATGTACGGGTCGCGCCTGCTCTTTCGCGGGTACGGCTCGTCGCGTTCGATGCGGCCGATCGACGCCGCGCTCGCCGGCACCGATTCGTTGGTGCTGGTCGACGAAGCCCATCTCGCGCAACACCTCATGAGGCTCTTCGGCCCGTTAGCGGAGTGCGAGGCGCCCGCGGAAGCGGTGCTTCCTGCGCTGCGTGCCCGTCCGACGGTCGTGTCACTCACCGCGACGGGCGGAGCGGTCAGCGATCGATTTGACCTCGACGAGACTGATCGCGCGAACCCGGAGGTGCACCGGCGACTGACCGCGAAGAAGAACGTGCGATGCGAGGTCCATGGCCCAGCCAGTGACAAGGAGCTCGCCGGCCATCTCGGTGACGCCGGGGCGCGGCTGCTACTCGACTGTGACGCGCCCTCGTCGATGGTGGTCTTTGCCAACACCCCCAAAGTGGCGAGGCAGGTGCGCGCACGCCTGGGCGCGGCGTTGCGCAAGGAGTCGATCGACGCCGAGATTCTGCTTCTCACTGGCCAGATGCGCGAACGAGAGGCGGTCGCCATCCGCAAGCGAGTGCTTGATCCCGGTTCCGGTGCGGCCGCGGGACGCGCAGACGCGCCACGGGAGCGACACCTCGTCGTCATCGCAACACAGACGCTGGAGGTTGGAGCCGACGTCGACTTCGAATTGCTGGTGACCGAGGCGTGCGGCGTGCGGGCGCTGACTCAGCGGCTCGGGAGGCTCAACCGCTTGGGCAAGTGGGACCGAGCCCAGGCCACCTACGTGCATGCGCCGCCGCGGCCGATCCGCGGAGAGGAGACGGGCTGGCCCGTGTACGGCACGGAGCCAGAGACCGTGCTGCGTCAGCTCGAGGAAGCCAGTGACCCGTCGGGGGTGGTCGACCTGCAACCAGGTCGTGTCGCTGCGATCCTCGGTGAGCCTGGCGACGAGCCCGGTGACGCGCCGGAGATCATGCCCGCCTTGCTGTGGCAGTGGTCGAAGACGTCGTTCCCGCCGCCCGGCGAGGCGCCAGTCGAGCCGTACTTCTCCGGCCTCACTGGTCCGCACTACCGCGTGTCGGTGTGCTGGCGGGCGTATGTGCCCGGCGACGGTGACCGGCTCTGGCCCCGGGTGCGGGACGCCGAGACGATCGACCTGCCGATCGGTGAGGCGAGGACGGCCCTCGGCGATGGCGCTGTCGCCCGCCTGACGTCAGACCGCGTTCGTGTCGAGCACGTGGCCCCGGACGCGCTACGGCCTGGCGACACGGTCATCTTGCCCATCGACGGCGGCATGCTCGACGACTTCGGCTGGGCTCCCGACGCCACCTCACCTGTCTGTGACGTGACGCTCTCCTCCGAGGGTCTGCCACTCGACGCCGCAGCGCTGAAGAGGCTGGTCGGCGAGGACCTCGGCGGGCTGGTGCGGGCGGTCGTCGAGCCTCCCGACGAGGATGAAGTCTCGCCGGACGAGCGCGTCGCCGAGTTGGTCGAGCGCCTCAGGGCGGCCCAAGCCGACGGCATGTCGGAGACCGAGTGGGCAGAACTGCTCGACCGCCTGGAACCTGATGCCGTCCTCCCTGTCGACGAGATCCCCCGCATCCCGATCCGGGAATCGGCGCTCGAGCCGCTCGCAGATGAGCTCGACGAGCTGTCCCTGAGCGACACCGCCGTGCTGCTGCACGAGCACGGGCGCGGCGTTGGCGGTCGAGCGGGTGCGGTCGCAGCCGCGATCGGCGTTCCGGCGCAGCTCGCCGATGTCGTGGCTCAGTCGGCCCGCTTCCACGATGTCGGCAAGGCCGACGAGCGGTTCCAGCGTTGGCTTGCCCCGGGTGCGACGGACACGGCCCCTGTAGCCAAGTCCCATCGACCGCGCGCATGGTGGGGCCGCGACCGGGTTGCCGCCGGCTGGCCACAAGGTGGGCGGCACGAGGCGCTGTCTGGCCGGCTCGTTGAGGAGTGGCTGGAGCAGGCCACTGATGGGTGGGCCGGCGTGGACCGAGATCTCCTGATCCATCTGGTCGTGACGCATCACGGATGGGGTCGCCCTCTGCTGCCGCCCGCAGACGACCAAGCGGGCGGAAAGGTGACGTTCGAGCTCGACGGAACAGAGGTATCGGCCGACGCCGATCTGTCAGCCACCGATTGGCAACAACCGCGCCGCTTTCGTGCCCTCACCGACCGGTACGGAACTTGGGGCGTGGCGCTCCTTGAGGCGATCGTCCGCCAAGCCGACCAGTCCGTCTCGGCGGGCGGCTGGGCGCCCGACCAGGAGGTCCTGTAGTGGCTGAGCGGATCTGCCCCGGCTTGCCGGCCGAGTGGCTCAACGGTTGGCTCGCGGCCCTCGGGGCAACGGTGGCCGTACCTGGCATGACGTTGCGCTGGACCGACGATGCCGAGCCGGTTGCGGTGCTCGCGCTCGACGGCGATGTCGATCCTGCGGAGGCACTGGCCGATGCATGGCCGACGCCGGAGTGGATAGAGGGGTTGCCGATCGCGAACCTCACTCGACAAGACGGGGTTGAGCAGTGGCGCAGCGCCGCGAGAGCCAGTCGGTCTGGGGGGGATGCCTGGACCGTGACTTCGATCGGGACTGATGCGGCGGACCTGGAAAAGCTGACCCCCAGCCGCCTATTTGTCGCTGCGCCGGGCCCTGGTCGTTTCCTCTGCCATCGTGTCGAGCTCGTTGCGGGCAAGATCGAGGATGCGGCGCGAGAGGTCGACATGACACTTCGAGGCGTGGCACCGCGGCGAAGGTCGAATGGGCTCGGTTTCGACTTCCGCCGCGTGGCGTCATCAGCTGATGAGGCCGAGAAGTGTGTCACGCCATGTGTGGAGGTTCTGGCCTTCCTTGGCATGTGGTTCTATCCAGTGTGCGGTCACGAACGGCTGCGACACCCCACCGCCGTCACTCGCGCGAATCCGTCGAATGGGCCATTCTCGTGGATCGCCTGGACGGCAGCGTTGGATCGCGATGCCATCGACGCCATCCTGGACGTCGCCCGCGACGATCGGCATGCCTCGCGGCTCGGGATCAGCGCAGCGTGGGAAAGCGTCAGCCTCCGGGTCGAGGGCGCCGACCCGACTCGGGCATTCGCGTCGCGGCGGATCCGGTGACCGTCGAGGCCGAGGTGGTCGTGCCGATCTCGGCGATCGAGCACTACGAGTACTGCCCCCGGCAGTGCGCACTGATCCACGTTGACGGCGTCTGGGCGGAGAATCGTGCGACAGCCGCGGGTACGCGGTTCCACCGCCGTGTCGATCATGCCCCACATCGGCAGGAGCGTGGGCACCTCACGCTTCGGTCGATCCCGCTCTGGTCCGAAGTGCTGGGGCTCAGCGGTCGAGCGGATGCCGTTGAAGTGGGCCCGGGGGACCGGGTGTTCCCGGTGGAGTACAAGAGCGGCATCCGGCATCGCCGCGCGGCGGACCTGCAGCTCTGCGCACAGGCACTGTGTCTCGAGGAGATGACCGGAGTTGTGGTCAACCTTGGCGCGGTCTGGTACGGAGGGCCTCGCCGCCGCGTGCCGGTGACCTTCGACACGACGCTTCGTCGGACGACGATCGCGGTCATCGAGGCGATTCGCCGCGACGTGGTGGATGGTCGGTTGCCGCCACCCCCCGATGATGAACGCTGCGGCGCTTGCCAACTCGAACCGATCTGCCTACCCCACACTGTCGCCTGTGCGGTCGACGTCGCTGCGTACGTCGACATGGAGGTCTTGGCGTGCGGTACTTGAGCTCGGTCTACGTGGCGGGGCACGAGACATCGATCGCGCGATCGGGGCGCTCGCTGATCGTTCGCCGGGGTGCTGACAAGGAGCGCGTGCCACTTGAGGGCATCGATTCAGTGGTGATGCTCGGCGCGGTGCACGCGACGATGGACGCGCTTGCGGCGTGCGTCGACCACCATGTCCGGGTGGCGGTACTTCGGCGCAATGGGCGACTGCGCTTCACGGTCGGCCCGCCCGCGTCGGGCAACGTCCACCTCCGGGTTGCGCAGGTCTGCGCCGCGACCGACGATGCCGCGGCGTTGCGGCTGACGAAGCTGTTCATTGCCGGCAAGTTGCAGAACAGCCGCCGCGTGATGATGCGGTGGGCCCGCGATGCTCCATCGAGCTCGGCGAGGCGTCGCATCGGCGATCGCGCTGATCTGATCGCCGAGCGGCTTGGGAGGCTGTCGACCGCGCCGACGGCCGATCATGTCCGAGGGATCGAAGGCGACGCTGCTCGCGTCTACTTCACGGCGCTCGGCACAGTCTTGTCCGACACGCCATGGCGTTTCGCGAGCCGGAGCCGTCGGCCGCCCCGGGACCCTGTCAATGCTCTTCTCGGTTTCGCGTACGCGCTGGTGGTGACCGAACTGGTCGGTGCCCTCGAAGCGATCGGGCTTGATCACCAGGTGGGCTTCCTCCACCGCGTGCGCTCTGGTCGGCCGTCGCTCGCACTCGACCTCGCCGAGGAGATGCGGCCGCTGACCGACAGATTCGTGGTCGGCATGTTGAGACGGCGGGAGATCGGCGCGGGCGATTTTGTGTGGACCCCGGGCGGCGCTTGTTATCTTGCCGACGAGGGGCGCGCCAAGTTCCTCCGGCGTTGGGAGCAGGCCAAGCAAGTTGAGCTAGCTCATCCCGTTGTAGGACGCGCTGTCGAGCGTTGGGCGCTGCCAAGTGTGCAGGCGACCCTCCTGGCTCGTCATCTGCGAGGCGATCTTCCGACGTACCCGCCGTTCGTGATCCCGGCGTGACGTGGACGTATTGATCGCGTACGACATCGCTGACACTGCCGGTCCAGGTGGTGCGCGGCTCCGGCGCATCGCTGAGGTGTGCTGCTCGTACGGGACCAGGGTGCAGCTGTCGGTCTTCGAATGCCGGCTCAGCCCCGACCGGTACGAGCGGCTGATGGGGGAGATTCATGATGTCATTGATCCAGCGCTCGACAGCGTGCTCGTGTACCGCTTTCCCGGTCGTCTAGCTGAGTCACGAAGGCACATCGGCCGGAAAAGACCCTTGTACCGCGAGCTGGGCGAGCCCTGGATCCTCTGATTGCGAACCTCCGGTGATCCTTGAAATCTGAAGGCTCGTAGCCACTCTCTGTGGTCGCGGTGCCCACGGGGCCATGCCGCTGGCCGCGTTCCGCCACGCAGAGAGCCGATAGCCGTGTCGCGGGGGCGAGCGCCCCCGCCTTCGTTGAGCG